>NZ_JAVDWR010000001.1:0-1051940 GCF_031457405.1 Rheinheimera soli
ATCAACTGGATGTTTGATGTGGATGGAGCCCGGCGAAAATTGAACCGGGCGTATGGCAATTTAATCAGTCAGAATTAAGTGGAAAGAGCACTAGTTCCGTTTTTGCTATTGAATCTTTACTCCTCCACAAAGCTGCTGTTTTGTTGTTAAAGCAGTGGTTTTGTGGCGGATTTGTGTTTCAGCGCTGATGAGAGCCTGATGTTGTTGAGCAGATCAAAACCAGCTAAACTCAGGCTATCAATAAAGAGGTGCGGTTCTGATGAATAAACCACAATTGCGTAAGCGCTTCGACGCAACCAAGGTTGCCAATTACAACGAAAGCCTGAGGTTGGAAGGATTGAAGCCGACAGACAAAACCAGACAACAGCTACACCCTAAGCTGGCCGCCAAACTTAAAGAATTGCAAAGCTCTGATGACTGACAAGTACGGGGTCGGGAATGATCCTTATTGTTACCCAGGCACTTCCATACTTATTAATTTACTTGATATCCACTCTGAAGCAGAACTTGAAGAAGCCGAGGTTGAGCTTACTTCTTTCAGATTAAAAAACTTTGAACCTGATTTTGACAATCTGACTTTTGGTTATCTATGCCATATCCATCGGTATTTATTTCAGGATTTGTATGCCTGGGCAGGGGAAATCAGGACTGTCGACATATCAAAGGATCAAACGCATTTTTGTAATCTGAGGTTTATTCTTCCTGAAGCTGAAAAATGCTTTAATTTTCTGGTCAAACATAAAAATCTGTTGGATTTGAGCATGGATGAGTTTGTGCAACATCTTGCGGATTTTTTCTGTGAGATGAATGTTGTACATCCGTTTAGAGAAGGCAATGGCAGAGCTTTGCGACTGTTTTGCGAAGTGCTTGCTTTGCAGGCCGGTTATGAACTGAGTTGGAAATCCATTACTCAGGAAGCGTGGTTAGCTGCGAATGTTGCAGGTTATTTAGGCGATTTAAACCCATTGATAGCACTGTTTCAGCAAGCAACGAAGCCTATAACAGTTCGCTGAAAGTAGAGGGAATTGTCTTGAAAATGATCTACACCCATGAAAACCGGTTGATTGTCAGTAATATCAAAAATATTCTGCAGCGCCGTGGTTTTGAAGTTTTTGTCAAAAACGAACATGCAGTGAGCATCATAGGTGAAGTATCTGCTTTTGATAGCTGGTTGCAGTTATGGCTGGTGGATGAAAACGATTTTGCCTTAGCCAGCCGGATAGTACAGAGCCTGAAACTGGATAGTGAGGCCGAAGACTGGGTCTGTAGTCAGTGCGCTGAAGAAAATGCCGCTTCCTTTGAGTTGTGCTGGAACTGTGGCACTGATCAGGGCTGAGCAAACAGAAATAACTGCGGCGCAGGCTTTGGCGCTGTATAGTCTTGCTGACTATCCCACAGATGAAAAATCGTATGAATTTAGATAAAGCGAAAAAACGCCTGTCAAAACAACTGACCAAAGGCTTTGAAGGTTATCCAAGCGTGTCGCTGGCCTACTTTGGTGAAACAGCGGATAAAGCCACCGAAGTGGTGGTGACCTTTGTACTGGAAGAAGGGGCTGCAGCGCAGCAGCAAAAATTCTCAGGTACAGAAGATGTGCGGCAGGATGAGACTATTCAGTCTGTACTGGTTAAAATTATTGAACGCTCTGGTGCCAAAACAGTGACTGAAGTTCCGGGTGTCGGCTTTAAATAATCAGCCATAAATAAGCTGCACTAAAAAGGCCCTGTCAGGCGCCAATTACAGTCGGAGTCGATTGCTCCCGCAAAGCTGCTTCGAGTTTTTTCGTGGTGCTGATATCCACCAGGGTAATAACGACGCCGTCTATCACGTTATCCAAGCGGCGATACGGCATAATGCGTACGGTAAACCAGCGCTCGTCACTGGTCGGAATTTGTTTTTCTGAAAACACTAAGGTACGTAAGGTGTCCTGGGCGTCCTGATGCAGGCTAGGGTAAATCAAGCTGCTGGTCAGGTCGGTCAGAGGCCTGCCCAAATCACTTTCACGCAGGTTAATAATTTTGGCGGCTCTGTCGGTGTAACGTCTGACATTAAGCTGCTGATCTAAAAACAATACCGCTATTTCAATACTGTTCAGGGTGTTTTGCAAATCACTTTGTGCCAGAGCTAAATCATCCAGTTTGGTTTGCAGTTCGGTGTTAATGGTTTGCAGCTCTTCATTCATCGACTGCATTTCTTCTTTCGAGGTGGTTAATTCCTCGTTGGTGGATTGCAGCTCTTCATTGGTGGACTGCAATTCTTCATTACTGGATTGAAGCTCTTCTTTGGAGGCCTGAGTTTCTTCACGCAACAGCTGAATTTCATCCAGGTATTGTTGCTGTACTGCAGCTAACGAAAAATCGACGCTTGAGACCGGGTCTTGCGGGTCTGTTACTTCACCTGCCACATCACGGAATACGATCATGGTCATGCCCTGTAAGGCTGCTGGTTCACGCAATGCTTGTACAGTCACATCCACTCTTTGTGTTGTGTCGTGCACTGATACCGTCAAGCCACGTAGCTGCAAGGGCGCACTATGTTGAGATGCTTGTTTTAATGCGGTGGCAAGCGGAGCCCTTAATCCTTCCCGTGCCATGGCATGGAAATTCCAGTTGGCTTTGCCAGCAGCAGGTTCGAGGTATTTGCCTGTTCTGCCACTGATATAAACAATATCGCCGCCATTATTCAGTACTACTGCAGCTGGTGAATAGACCTGAAGCAACAGCTGATCGGCTGCGTTTTGCAGGTTATTGGTTTTTGGCACAGCAGGTTTATCAGTGGGCACTGGATGCTCCTTAGCAAGGGTCGACAGCGGAGGGAAAGATTGGACTGGCAGCTTAGATCCGGCCTGAGTTTGGCGCGGCTGGCGCTGGTACAGTCTTAACTTGGCCTGCACTGGGGTAAATAAATCATGAAAACGGCCTGTGGTTTCTGAACTGCCGAGCAGCAAAATACCTTGATCACGCAGGCTGTAGTGAAACAGGGGCAACAAGCGGCGTTGCAGTACTGTATCAAAATAAATCAACAGGTTGCGACAAACAATTAAATCCAACCTGGTAAAAGGCGCGTCAAGAATAACATCATGTTGCGCATATAAAATTAAATCGCGAACTGCTTGTTTGATTTGATAGCAGTTGTCATGGCGAACAAAAAAACGTTCCAGCCGTTCGGCCGATACCTGTTCAGCTATGGCCAAAGGGTATTGACCACGGCGTGCACTGGCAATGGCGTCAGGACTGAGATCGGAAGCGAAAATTTGCAGGCTGTAGCCTTTAAACTCGCTGTGTTTTTCTAATAGTTCGCAAAAGGTAATTGCAAGCGAGCAGGCTTCTTCCCCGGTAGAGCAGCCAATACACCAGGCCCGTATCGCTTTGGTTTCCATGCGGTGTTGCAGTAATTCAGGCAAGACCAGATCCGATAAATGCTGCCAGACGGCTGGCTCGCGAAAAAAGTGAGTGACACCAATCAGCAGTTCTTTAAACAGTAAATCCAGTTCCTGCGAATTGTTGTGCAAAAAAGTTGAGTAGTCTGACAAAGACGCCACAGAGTGGATCGCCATACGACGTTCAATACGGCGCAATAAAGTGCTGGTTTTATAGGATGAGAAATCATGGCGGCTGTGACGCTGCAGCTGCACCACTATTTTTTGTAAAAAATCTGAGGGCATATCCGCATTGTCTAAGGAGTTTTCCTGCTGTGGATGAACTTCTGGCTTGTGAGCTAATACTGCCAGAATACGACCTGGCAGTTCGGCTGGGGTATCAATGATGTCGGCAAAGCCCGCACTGATAACACTGTTGGGCATGGAATCAAATTGGGCTGAATCCGGCTTTTGTACTGCAGATAACCCCCCCACAGCTTTAATTGCCTGAGCGCCTGTTGTGCCATCTGAACCCATACCGGACAGCACCACTGCTATAGCTTTGTCGCCAAGGGCGCTCGCCAGAGAGGAAAATAAAACATCAACAGGTAAACGTAAACCCCGGGCTTCTTCGGGTTTAGCTAAGTGCAAGGCGCCATTGACGACTGACAGTTCAGTGTCTGGTGGGATCACATACAGGTGATTAGCTTTTACCAGCATGCCCTGACTGGCTGGCTGCACTGGCATAGTGGTGACCCGCTGCAATAACTCAGGCAACAGCGCTTTTTTTGTCGGATCCAGATGCTGAACCACAATCCAGGCCAAACCCGTGTCGGCTGGCGTTTGTGCCAGAAATTGATTCAATGCTTCCAGACCTCCGGCCGATGCGCCTATGCCAACGATACGTATTGCTTTGGTTTCTGAGGTCTGGGAAATAGTGTGTGAACTCAATCAGATAGTGCTCATTACAGAGAAGAAGATGGCCCGCTGCTGCCCGCGGGCATTAAAATTCATTCAGACACAGCAATGCTTTAGCTGGGTAATTTTGGTTCGTCATCGTTGACCATCATCATTATGGCGCGACGGTCCGGCGATAAGCTGATGTTCAGTTCCAGGCTTTGCTGGCCTTGCTGAGCCGGACTTGTCGTCAGGATTTTGTTCAGGCTGGTATCACCACTTTGCAGTCTGGCCAAAGCCGCCCGCAATTGAGCTTTACTTTCATTGTTTAACAACGAATCTACCGGCTGGCCAAGCAGCTGCGCTGTGACTGTGCCAAACAAGCGGGCGGCGGCCAGGTTGCAATCCATAATGACGCCATCCGTTCTGAGCAGCATACAGCCTGTAGGGGCCATCTCGAAAAACATCCGGTAGCAGTTCAGTTCATGACTGGATTCCAGTTCATTGGCCTGCAGTTGTTCAAGCTGCATATCCAGCTCAACCTGATAGGTTTGCAGCTCGTGTAGCAGCTTCAAGCCATCCACTGCAGTGTCAGGTTCATTGCTTAGCTGGTACAGCACAGCAAGCGCTTCAGCACTGGCGGCCACTGTGTCACTGCATTTGGCTGTGCCATTTTTAATTCTTTCGTTTGCTTGCTGGCGTAAAGAAGTAAAGTCTTCATGGGGATGGTTGAAGTCAGACATACAAATCTCCGTTTTGAGTGACGATGATGTACCGCGCTTGCTGTCACAAGTGGACGGCGGACAGAGGGCCATCTGCGTCTGGCTTCCCTAAAACTAAATAGCCAGAGGAGTATAGACCTATTTGTTAATCTGATGCACTGATTAATGCAACAGCATGATGACAGGGCATGGATAAACCCCAGCCCAATAGCATCAATTTTTTGCCTTTTGAACCATATCACGCACATCCTTCAGTAACTGCTGAGCGTCGTACACTACGCCGTCTTTGATGGTGTAACGCACACCTTTGCTACGCTCTGGCTCATTGTTGTCGTTTAAACGGTAATGGCCTGTGCCATACAGCACTTTAAAATTCGCCAGCGGGTTTTCGGCCACTATCAGCATATCGGCCTTTTTACCAGGTACTAAGCTGCCGATGTCTTTCTCCATACCCAAAGCTGTAGCACCGTTTAAGGTAGCGACCTGTATGACTTCCAGCGGGTTAAAACCTGCTTCACGCAGCAGTTCCAGTTCCTGAATATAAGCAAAACCATAAATTTTATAGATATAACCAGCGTCTGATCCGGCAGTTACACGACCGCCGTGGTTTTTGTAGTCGTTTAAGAACTGAAACCAGATGCGATAATTTTCACGCCAGGCAATTTCCTGATCTGTAGTCCAGTCAAACCAAAATGAACCATGGGCGTAACGGTTTGGTTTAAAAAAGTCAGTTAAAGTGGGCAGGGTATAGTCCTGATGCCATTCGGCGTTGCGCTGGGCGCTGGCATCCCGGGTGGCCTCGTAAATGGTCAGGGTAGGGTTGATGGTAAAGTCCAGTTTAATCAATTCATCCCGCACTGCATTCCATTTTTCTGAACCCGGTGCTGCAGCTTGTTTCCACAACTGGCCTGCGCTGGCGAATCTGTCCTGCTCATTCTGATAGTTGTAGCTGGCCGGGTAATTTTGGATCACCTGTCCTGTAAACAAAGCTTCAGGCAAACCATACCAATGCTCCATAGAAGTTAAGCCCATGCGGGCACTGTCCAGTACATTGGTGCCCATCACGTTGAGTTGAGCGTGGTGCATCATAGTGCCAAGTTTTTGTTTTTTTGCTTCATCCAAAGCGGCCGAGATAATAGCGGGCGTTGAACCAAAAAACTTGATGCCCGAGGCTCCGGATTTTTTAATATTCCGCACCCAATCCCTTGCCTGTTCCGGGCTGAACACGGGTTTGCTCAGGCCTTGACCAAAGCCGACATAAGGCACAATACGCGGAGCCACTATAGTGTTTTTTTCTGCGGCTTTGACATGGCGCATAGTCCAGTCGACGCCGTTAAAACTGCCAGGTTCACGCACTGTGGTAATGCCGTGTGCCAGCCAGAGTTTAAACACATATTCAGCGGGCGTGCCGTTGGCAGAGCCACCAATATGACCATGCATATCGACAAAACCCGGCAGGATATACATGCCGCTGAGATCCATTTCCTGATCCCCAGGCTGAGCTTTTGGCCGTCCTTGCGGCACTACAGGCACACCCGGATTTCCTACAGCTTTGATTTCAGTGATGCGGTCGTTTTCAATCACAATATCCACAGGCCCAACAGGTGGCGCCCCTTCGCCACTGATGTAAGTGCCACCCCGTAAAATCAGCCGTTTATAAGGACCTTCGCCTCTGTCCCGTTCCGGTGCTGACGGGGTTCGTTCAGGTGTGGCTGCAGCTTCGGCAAACACAGGCATCAAGGTCAGCACAAGAGCTGTACTGAGCAACAGGCGAATACGCATAGATTTTCCTTCATTATTATCTTGTCATGTATGCATGGTTTTACTATGGCAAGGGCTTGCTGAGGCCGCAACTTAATACGTTTAACAGGGGAATTGCAGCGATAACCAGTCTGTGCTTTGGTGTTGGAGAACAGCTTAGCTACTGATTTTCTTTATGTTGTTGATAGTCAATATAAGTGCTTTCGCATATACTTATGCGCCTTCGTGGCCGACCTTCATACTTCAAAATAAAATAATGGAGAGCCTTCTTGAACAAATCCAAACAACCAATCCGCATTTTTGCAACCAGAGTCAGCTTATTAGGTGCAGCCGTTACCGCAGCCTTATCTTCAGTGGCATGGGCGGAAGAGAAATCACAAGCAACAAAAGACGACAGCATTGAAATCATTCAGGTGACAGCCACCAAACGTACTCAGGTGATTTATGAAGTACCACTTGCTATCAGTGCTTTTAGCGGTGATGCACTGGCAGAACAGGGCATCAGCGACCTGACAGATGTAGGCAAGTTTGTGCCTAACCTGAATGTGACTGGTTTTTCTGCAGGACATACCTCGTCAGCCAACCCATTTATTCGGGGTATTGGTTTGCAGGATCACCTGATCACCACAGATCCAGGTGTCAGTGTCTATGTGGATGGTGTGTATCTGGGCCGCCAGGTTGGCCAGAACTGGAATTTGAGCAATATTGAACGGATAGAGGTATTACGTGGCCCTCAGGGCACTTTATATGGTCGTAACTCTATTGGTGGTGCTATTAATATCATCACCAAACAACCAAACGAAGTGGCTGTCACTAAAGTTGCATTAGAAGCAGGTAGCCGTGGCCGTGCAAAAGGGGATCTGTTTGTTAATCGTGAGCTGACCGATACGCTGGCCTTTAACTTTAATGCCGGTTACAACCAGCGCAACGGTCTGGGCACATTTATTAATGTGCCTGACGCTGAATACGATGTGGGTGAAACTCAGGAAGCTTATGGCCGTTTTTCGGTCAAGTTCACGCCCAATGACGATTTCAGTCTAGTGTTGACTGCAGATGGCAATGACGGTGAAGGCGGCTTACGTCCTTATACTGTGCTGATTGACGAAGTGCCAAATGGCGCTTATTACACTGGTATGAGATTTGGTGCGCCAACACCCACTGGCCCGCTGCGTAATTCTGATCTGGCGCCCAATATTTATGACAATGCGACAGGCACTCGTGAAGTCACAACAGTCAGCAATGAAGCCAGTGGTCTGTCTTTAACGGCCGACTGGAGTCTGAACGACGAGTTGTCGACCAAGGCTGTGCTGAGCAACAGAAGCTCCGAATACAAAGCGGGTTTAGATGATGACGGTACAGTTTATACGCTGGATCATTACCCTGAACGGGGTGATGCGGATCAAACATCAGCAGAATGGCAGTTATCTGGCTTTTATGGCGAGATGGACTTTGTGTCAGGCCTGTACTGGTTTGAAGAAAAGGGCAGCAATCGTCAGGGCGAAGACTCACGTTTTAATGGCGGCGCTAATACGCTGGAACTGGATCAAACTTCAACCAGTCGCGCTGTGTTTGCCAATGTGGGTTATCAGTTGACCGACGATTTGCGCCTGGCCGGTGGTTTACGTTTTAACAAAGACAAAAAAGACGTAGTGGCAAACGTGGGTATTGGTCCTTTTGCCGCCAGCGATGAATGGAGCCAGATGAGTTACGACTTGTCAGCCAGCTACCGTATGGAAAATGGTATGAACCTGTACGGCACCATTCAGAGCGGTTATCAGTCAGGCCAATTCCCGGCTCGTCCTTACTGCTTATTTGGTAACCCACAATGTTTAGTGGCGACGGATAACATCACTGCTGTGAACTACGAAATGGGTATCAAAGGTCAGGTGACTGATACCTTCAGTATGAGCGTCGCAGTGTTTAACACCGTATTTGACGACTTGCCTTATCAGGTCAGCACTACAGCTGAAGGTGGGTTCAGCACCACAAATCTGGTCGTCAGCCAAACCTCCCGTGGTATTGAGTGGGAGAGTACAGTGTATTTTTCGAACGCCTTTAAGCTGCATAGTGCTTTGGGCTGGATTGATGTGGATGTGGATGAAAAAGACGGGGTCAAACCTGTTGCTCCTCTGACTCCGGAGTTAACCGCTGCTATTGGGCCTTCTTACGAGTTTGCATTAGCAAGCGGCGCCTCTGTTACCGCCCGTATCGACTATTCATTCCGTGATGAGATGTATGGTGAGCCCAGTTCAGACCCGGGTCGCCTGACTCAAATCGATAGCCGTGAGCTGGTGAATATGGATATAGCTTACAGCCCTGCCAGCGGTGACTGGACAGTGGCTCTGTATGGCCACAATATCTTTGATGAACGTTATGACAATGCCCGCTTAAACACTGGCGATTATATACTCAGAATTCTGAGCAACGATGCCAGTGAATTTGGTGTGCGTTATACAGCGCAGTTCTGATAGTCACTTTCTGTTCTGAATAAAGCCCATGACGCTGCCGTCATGGGCTTTTTTTATCTGAATTTGTATTATCTGGCGCTGGCACCACCGCCACCCAAAAACATGGCTGCACCCAGCACAAAACCAATATCGTACCAGCCCCCTGAGTTTGGAAATGCGTAGATGCGCACGTCGGTAAAATAGCTGCCAATTAAGCTGAACAGGATACAAAAGCCGTGAATAAGCCCCATCACAAAACTCATAGCTTCAGTTTCGCTTTGGCCAGCTACAGGTTGAGTGGCACATCCGGCCAGAATGCCAGCGGCGACAATAAACAGGATCAGGGTTTTATAGTTGATGAAGACACGTTTGATCAATTGCATAACTATCCTTGATAAGAGTTTAGAGTTTAGAGTTTAGAGTTTAGAGTTTAGTATTCAACAGCTTGTATACCGTGATTTGCGATGCAATACCCTGCTCGCGATTCAGTGTAACACAGGGACCTGAGGGGGTGTTTTGTTTAAAAAAACAGCAGAACCAGTAACTGACAGAGGTCGTTTTGTTTTAGAGCAAGTCTGAAACTGGGGCCTTGTTTTGATCTGGTTTATCTTTAAAGCATTCTGCTTTAGCTGAGTTTGTCATTTGCGATTCTATCTGTGCCTCTGGCTACTGATGTGGCCTGTATCAGCGGTAAGTCAGGATGATGTTGCCCCAACAGACTCTGCCATGCTGATCCGCATCGCGGCTGAAGACAATTGGCCGCCATTTTCAGACCATCAGGGTAAAGGTTTGTCTGAGCAACATAAACACAGGTTTAAACGTATTGAAGTATCGACTCATGCTCAACTTATTGGTTTGTTAAATACCAACAAGCTGGATTTGGCGATATTTTTTGATGATGTGTTGCATTATTACCTGCAGCACGAAGGCATTAAGGCGCAGAATGTTCAGCGTGGTCAGTTGAACTATACCAGCGAAATTTATCTGGCTTTTACCAAAGATAATCCTCACAGCATCAGAAGGGCAGAAGCTTTGGATGCAGGTATAGATCAGCTTAAAAAATCCGGAGAGTATCAGCGACTGTTAAACCGCATCAGGCCTTCATTTACGAAAATCCCTAAAAGTGCAAAAGAAATGGGCCGCTAAACATATAAAACACTTCAAAATCAAATGCCTGGGTAATCCTGCAAAAAGTATTGAGATAAAGTCTGTTGTTAATACCATACTCAATGCAATGGGTGGTCGGGGCAGAACACTGCAAGTCCTCATAACAATTCAGCTGATAAGGCGTCATGTTGATGACAAACTACATAGTATTTGTGGTGGTTGTGTGTTTCCGTATTGGAGTTTTTATTGCTGTGGCAGGCCTGAGTGCTGTGGCTGTTGCCACAGAACATGATGCCAGCGCCGATCATGAAACCCAGCTTGAGCATATTCTGGTGACAGCGCAACGGCGTGTTCAGAATGCTCAGGAAGTGCCAGTTTCTATTGCCACCTTAAGTGGTGAAAAACTGGATGCTTTGTTTTCCTCAGGTGATGATATTCAGGCATTAACCAGCAAGATCCCCGGTTTATATATCGAATCATCGAATGGCCGGATAGCGCCACGTTTTTACATCAGAGGTTTAGGCAATACAGATTTCGATTTAGCGGCGTCTCAGCCTGTTTCTGTGATCATGGATGAAGTGGTGATGGAAAATGTGGTGCTGAAAAGTTTTCCGCTATTTGATACAGAACAAATTGAAGTGCTGCGGGGGCCACAAGGTTCGTTATTTGGCCGTAACACCACAGCTGGCATAGTAAAAATCACCTCAGTAAAACCAGAGCAGGACTTTTCTGCTTACAGCAAAATGGCCGCAGGTAGTTTAGGAACTCTGAATCTGGAAGCTGCTGCGGGAGGAGGTTTGACTGAAAGCTTGTCCGGACGTATTTCCTTATTGTCGCAACAGCGCTCAGATTATATAGACAATGGATTTACCGAAGAGCGCAATTTTACCGGGGGTCATAAAGAAAAAGCCGGACGTTTGCAATTGCTCTATGAAAGCGCAGACTTTCAGACCTTATTGAATATTCACAGCCGGGATTTGGATGGTTCTTCCTCGGTTTTCCGCGCCAATGTATTAACTACAGGCAGCAACCAACTGAACGAAAATTACCAGCGCGACCGGGTTTGGCATGACAGTGGTGATGGTAACTTCAGGCTTTATAAGGGTTTTGGCGCATCGTTGGCTTTTGAATTTATAGTGCCAGAGATGAGTCTTACCATGATTTCGGCGTTGGAAAAAGCCGATGGCCGGGGTAAAAGTGATGTGGATGGTGGCTACCGTATTGACGCTGATTTTGACGGTGTACCAGAGCAAATGGGGCCTGGTTTTATTCCTTTTAGTGCAGTGACAGAAGATCAGTTAAATAACCTGCAGCAAATCACACAGGAAATTCGTTTAGCCAGTGACACTGATAAGGCAGTGCAGTGGCAAATGGGCGCATTTTATTTTGACTCTTCTTTTGGGGTTACCAGTATCGATGGTTTTTTTGGTGCTACTTCTGTATACCACAGCAACCAGAGTTGGGCTTTATTTGGACAAACAAGTTATGAGCTGACTGAGGCATGGACTCTGAGTGTTGGTATTCGTTATACCTTCGATGAAAAATCTTTCCGGGTCGGTGAGCAAAATGTCGGAGGTGCAGCTTTAGCTGTGGGGGCTGCCCGTATTCAGCAATACGACCCTCTCTTTCAGGATGACGGACAATGGAGCTGGGATTTTAGTTCGAACTACCAGTTCACAAACAAAGTCAGCGGCTTTGCACGCCTTGCCAAAGGCTTTCGCGCTCCGTCCATTCAGGGCCGTAATGTGGCCTTTGAGCGGGACCCAACCACTGCAGAGTCTGAAACTATTCATTCTGCTGAAGTGGGGATAAAATCGGATCTGCTGGATGATTCTCTGCGACTGAATACGGCGCTGTTTTATTACCTCATTGACGATATGCAGCTGTCGGCCATAGGTGGCGCAAGCAACAGCAATACCTTGTTAAATGCTGACAAAGGCACTGGCCATGGTTTTGAAGTGGACTTGACCTGGCATGCAACAAAAAGTTTAGTGATAGCAGGTGGTTTTAGTTACAACCATACAAAGCTCAAAGATGACGATTTATTGGTCGGAACCTGTGCTGCCTGCACTCTGACCAGCCCTTCTATCAATTTGCCAGGAGCTGGCAGTCAGAGGTTTGCTTATGTCAATGGCCATTCGTTTCCTCAGGCCCCTGAAACCATTCTGACGCTTAATGCCCGCTATGGTATTCCGCTTAGAAGTGGCGAGTTATTTTTTTATGGAGATATAGCACTGCAAGGCAAAACCAAGCTGTTTTTGTACCAATCGGAAGAGTTTAATTCCAGCGGTAACTACGAAGCGGGTTTGCGAATAGGCTATCTGAATTTTGCCAGTCATTATGAAGCGGCTTTGTTTGGTCGTAATATCACCGATGAACATAACCTCAAAGGTGCGATCGACTTTAATAATCTGGCTGGTTTTGTTAATGAACCCCGTGTTATAGGTGTTGAGTTTAAAAAGAGTTTTTTCTGAGTGTTGGATCTGAAACAGCCTGAACGGTTCTGAATGATGCCCTCCGGTACTGGTTTATCATTGTGCTGCTGTTGCCAATCAAAATCTTATGCTAAAAGAGTTTGGGATGTCAGCCATGTTTAAGTAGGAGCTGATATGGGCTTCTGTTTAGATTTTGTTTCAAAGGACATGTGATGACTCCTTCTACGCACCCATTATTCTGGCGTCACAGGCGTTTGCCTTATGTGGAGTTACGCCTGGTTCTGGATGGACGCAAAGTCACTTATGCACCGCACTCACATCAGCAGTGGTCTGTGGGCGCTATTCTGGCTGGACAAAGTGAGTTTCTTTGTGCCGACAGGCTGCATTATGTGGAGCAGGGGGCTTTGGTGGTAATGAACCCGGATCAGGTGCATGCCTGCAACCCTCGCCAAGGCTCGCCCTGGGCTTATTATATGATGCATCTGGATAAAAACTGGTTAGCTGACTTTTTAAAGCAAGCAGGTGTCAGAACCCTTACTGCGTGGTGTGATACTCAAAGCGATACGCTCCGCGAAACCTCGTTGTTTGAGCGTTTTGTTGCTATGGCCGGGTATTTGATGTCAGCCCGGCACAAGGTTGATGAAAAAGAACAGAAGTTAAAGACCTGTCTGGTTGAGTTGTTTTTACAGTTGGATAAGCACAGCCAGACGGCTGTTGATCTGTTGCCAGCTAATCCTTTGTATCAGGTGGCCGCTTATCTGAATAAACACTGCGATGAAGACAGGGCTATCGACAGTATCAGTGCAGAGTTTGGTTACAGTGCCGGTTATCTGGTTCGCTCCTTTAAACGTCTTTTTAATATGACGCCTCACGCTTACCGCTTAAACCGACGGGTGCAGCTGGCTCAGCAGGCATTAAAACAAGGGGAAGCTATCTCTGCAGTGGCTCAGAGTACAGGCTTTAGTGATCAATCCCACTTTCAACGTGCGTTTAAACAAAGAGTAGCAGCGACACCGGATCAGTATCGCCGTTCCGTATCAGAGCAGGATCAGGATGCAGCTAGCTGCAAGTAACAGCGCTAACGTTTTATTCAGGAGTCGCATGCTTCTCGGGCTCTGTACATACTGACGCAGCATAATACCTGCCCAAAGCCATGCCGCCAGCGATAGCCAGCAAATAGGCAAATAAAGACCGGCAAACAGCAGTAGTTGTTCGGTGCTGGCCTCTGGAATATAAGCCGCAATACCGGACAAAGATGCCAGCCAGGCTTTGGGATTCAGCCATTGCATTAAGGCACCGGTAATAAAATCCGGCGCTTTAGCTTCTGAGTTATTATTCAGTTCTCCGCTGTCACTGAACAACTGGTAACTCAGATACAACAAAAAAGCGATCCCCAGCCATTGCAGAATCACAGTAAGCAAGGGCAACGTAGCCAGCACATGATGCAAACCAAAACCAATGATTAAAAACAACAGGATAAAACCAAGCGTGGCTCCTGTAATAAAACTCAGGCCTTTAACTACGCCATAACGGGCACCATTGCTGACCGATACCAGATTAACAGGGCCAGGTGAAAATGAAGCGGCAAAGGCAAATAAAGCCATGGAAGTAACAAGGGATAAAGTCATAGTGATGCTCCTGTAATAACTCAACAAGCTGCTGACTATGAACTTTCATGTCACTTAGGTATTGAACAAAACTGACCTTTCGTTTCGTTTTTAACTGCCAGCGGCAGAAAAATCTGCAGTTTACAACTAAGCTGCTGAAACAGGATAAAGCAGCATGTTGCTGCTAAGGAAAACATATGGCTTTGATAACAAACCTGGTGATACTTCTGGTGGCTGTACTGCACTTGTATTTTCTGGTGCTGGAAATGTTTTTATGGGACAAACCCAAGGGCATGAAAGCCTTTGGTCTGACGCCACAAAAGGCAGCTGATACCAAAGTTCTTGCCGCCAATCAGGGCTTATACAATGGCTTTCTGGCGGCAGGTTTATTATGGGGCTTGTTTCAGGGCGTAGTGCATCAGGGCGCTGCAGGCCTTGATTTTAAAGTGTTTTTTCTGCTGTGTGTGGTTGTGGCTGGTGTGTATGGCGCTCTAACGGTCAGTAAGAAAATCTTAATTATTCAGGCTATGCCTGCAGTATTAGCCTTAGTGTTGTTGTTCGTTTTGGGGTGAGGCAAAATGGGGGCACTGGTTTTCGACTCAACTTTGTTTGAATCATTTAATTTTTAAAAACCGGATCTAACTTTAATTCAAAGGACTATAAAGATGAATTTTCTGATCGCAGCTTTATTAACGGCTGCTCTGGTGTTAACTGGTTGTACTTCTTCTACCTACGGCAAAACATTTGAGGCACTTGAGACTAATCAGTCTGCTACAAAAAATCACTATAAATTAAAGGTGTATACCGGTGGTTTTGCAGGGCCGGAATTCGCGAAGAAAGATTTGGATGTTGAAGCTAAAAAATTTATGACAAACAATCCCAGATACAAATCCTACAAGATCCTTTCTGAGGAATTTGAGTTGGTGCCATCAGGTGTTACTTTTGTGGTTGAATTTATAGAATAAACATCACCTTATCTATACACCTTATCTATACACCTTATCCAGGGCCAGCTGCATCACAGCTGGCTGGAAAGCTTTCTCAACTAATGCGACTGTGGTGTCGATCACTAAGGGAAAAACTGCAGGCGAATTTGAAGGGCTAGCGTTTCACACAAATGAACAACGCGTTGCCAGAACCATTATCCCATGCTGCGATTTTTTCGTAGTTATGCTCAAGCACATGCACTTCAAAATAAGGGCAAAGCAGTTGTTCCAGTTCGGCAAAACTGATGGCAACCATAGGGTGCTGGTCTTGCCAGAGTTGTTTCCGATCGGCCGTGGTTTTTTCTATGCTCAGGTTCAACGACTGCTGCTCGCCCGTACCGCTGTAATTCCAGCCGGATTCAAACACAAAATGGCTATCATCAAACACAGCGTTATGCCGTACATAAGAGCTGTTGTCGATTTTGTCTTTATCTACCGCATTAAAACAAAACACCCCACCTGGTTTTAAGGCGTTAAACACGCTGGCGATACAAGCTTTAAGGTTTTTTATACTGGCGCTGTAATGAATGGAGTATAAAAAACAGGTGATCAGATCCACAGGATCTTCTAACTGAAAATCACACATATTCTGTTGCATAAAGCGGGCTTCAGGACAACGTTGCTGAGCTTTATCCAGCATAGGCTTATTTAAATCCAGACCGCTGCTTTGATAACCAGCGTCCAGAAAATGGCGGATATGTGGCCCTGTACCACAAGCTAAATCCAGATGTGTTCTGCCTTCACCACCAAAAAACTGATGCAACCTGCGCGCACTTTGGCTTTGCGCCTGATAGTCGATATCAGCACACATCAGGTCGTAATAACCAGAAAGATCAGTGTAAAGCGCGTTGGATGAATGCATGGTGCTGTATATTTTGCTCAAATTTTCGGCCGCGCATCATATATCAGTTCGGTAATTTTGCGAAGCGGGTCTGAATGGTTCAGAGGAATCAGAGTGTGGGTTTTGTGCAAAAATAGGCTGGATCCTAAAAAACACTTGCCAAGCAGGGGGGAATAACGAGACCCTATAGCACTTTTATTCTGCTGTTGGCTGAATGTCCGGCCATTGCACCAAGGAGATCCCATGTCTAAACCTAAAAGCCGTCGTTTACAGAAAAAGCTCTATTTGGGAGAATTTACTGAATACGGTTTTATGTTGTCCTGTTCGTTAGGCCTGGAGTCTGATCAGGATTTCAGCAAACTGCTGGACCAATTTATCACTCTGATCGAAAGCCGTGATTTAGTGATGGCCGGTGGTGGCGATAAAACTCAGTTTGAAGCCTTTATCTGGTCTGCACACCGTTATGGTTCTGCCACTCAGGAAGATATCGCTGTGATCACAGCATGGTTTAAAGCTCTGCCTTCTGTTGACCAATTAAAGGTCAGCGAGTTAGTGGATGCTAACTATGGTGTTAGTTTTTAACAGATAAACTTGATCTGAGCTTAACTATCATGATCCGGCTGCCAGGCCGGATGCTTGTTACGGCGACTGAAAATCCCATTAAACTTTTATGATGACCTCATGTTGTCATGTACCGGACCTTAGGCTGTTGTTTCTGATTTCGATTTTTATCTGAAAAGCGAAGTTGAGTTCACACAACAACAATGATCAACCGGAGGTCCAACCCGTGTTCAGTAGATTCAAATTAATTACCTTAACGACAGTAAAAAGCTGTTTAGTTTTTTTTACCTTTTTTAACCTCAATGCAGCGAATGCGGATGAATTCCCAAGCTGGGATACGGCCATTACCGCCTATAACGAAGGCCAGGTCAGAAAATTTCACCCCACTTTTGATTTTGACTCAGATGGTTGTTATCCGGGCACGCCATTTCACCGCTATGAATCCTTACGTCAGAACCCGGGTTTAGCAGCAACGTCCAGTTATTATGGTGGCTGTCGTGATGCGGGCTGGGGCAATACCGCCAATACCATTCACAGACAGTTATGCCAGCAAGGTACGGATGGCTGGGAGCGTTGTGCACATTTTTATGAGCTGTATTTTGAGAAAGATCAGGCGGTGCATTTCACCTTTTTAGGTGGCCATCGTCATGATGTGGAAACTGTGATTGTCTGGACTCTGAAAGGTCACAATCAGGAATTTGTCAGCCATGTATCCACCAGCGCTCATGGCAACTTTGATACCCGAGCTATGAACACCTTACAGCAACACAATGGTCATCCGCTGGTGGTGTATCACAAACACGGCATCCGCACCCATGCCTTTCGGTTTGCCAATGCCACTGATAAAGCCAATGTGGAGTTTCTGGGCAATTGGGGCGAGTTTTATGCACCTAATATTATCAGTCACTACCGCGCTGTAGCTGTGTGGGATTCGAATGAGCGCAGCCGCCATGATCGCAATACGCAATACCGCATCGCGCTGGAGCAATCGAACTTTGGTTCAGCCAGCTTTAAAACCCGGAATGATGCGCTGATCATGGATCAGGCGAATAACAATGTGCCTCGTTCTGACGCTTTGTGGGCCAACATCTGGTTTAACTGGGATGATATTGCCGCCACCAAAGCCAAAGAGTTACAGGCAAACTACCCTGGTATTTATCAGGATATTAAAGACAGCTACTGATAATCCGTTCTCTTCCGGGTGTTGCAGTCTGACTGCAGCACCTTGTTTTTATTCCTTTATTTTAGCTCCGCTGTAATTCACAGCCGTGGTACTGGTATGTTATAACGCAGTTAACATCAAACATCAGCAAGGAGACTGACGTGGCTTTTACTGAGCAGGAAAAAACCGCTTTACTGCAGCTAAAAGGCGTAGGCCCTACTGTGATCCAGCGCTTTGAGCAAATTGGTCTGGATTCTTTTGAAAAACTGGCCAGCCACAGCGCTGCCGAAATTGCTGAACGGGTGGCCTCTATGCTCAGAACCAGTTGCTGGAAAAACAGTCCACAGGCTTTGGCTGCTATTGAAGCTGCTATTGAGCGTTCAACTCAGGCTTTGTAATAAAGCATTCAGGAGGCGGATATGGATAACATGTGGGCGGGAGTGGCAATCTTGATAGTGGCAGGTGCTTTGCCCTGTATTATTTCTGGTTATCTGATTGCAGTGAAACAACAGCGCCATCTGATCGCAGGCTGGAACGAGAGTAAAATAAGCAATCCGGTAGCTTATGCAAGGTTAGTTGGTTTTAGTGTACTGCTATTGGGTGTGGCCATTATGTTGATTGCTGCTGGCCTGGCCTTGCAACTACTGACAGAAAACCAGTTGGTTATTTGCCTGTTGGCTGTTTCCGTCTTGCCGGTCATTGCTGCCGTCGCGGCTTATTTCCGCTATCGCAAAGCTTAAGTTTCAGTTCAGCATGGACTGCTACCTTTAAAAGGTACTGTGACATTCTGTTGCACTCAACCGTCTTGAAGAAGGAAACTGAAATGACGCTTACATCAATTATTTTTCCAACTCAGTTGTTTACACCTCTGACTTTGGCACTTTTAATCACAGTCACCCCTGTTGTTGCTCAGACACAGGCCAGTTGCAGCGCTTTAAGAGGCTGTGAACAAAAAATTTGTCAGATAGAAACCCAGCTTAATCTGGCAAAACAAACAGGCGATAACAGTCAGATGACTGGTTTGCAAATGGCTTTGGATAACGCCAGAACCCATTGCAGTGATAATAAATTAAAAGATGATTTAACAAAGCAGCTTGCTGAAGCGAATAAAGATTTGGTGAAGTATCAGGCCGATCTGCAGCAAGCAGAGCAGGATGGCAAAAAAGATAAAGTAGTGAAATACCGTAAAAAGCTGGAAGAAACCAGCAGTGAGATCAAAAGATTAAAAGACCAGTTAAGTCATTTGGAACAATTACCGCGATGATTTCAGGCGCTAAGGCGCCTGACTCTTGTTCTGAGAGGTTAATTCGCCTGTTTGCATATTCAGTATAAAATCACCATTGGGTGGGCCTTGTAAAAACCCATGGATGATCTGAAATAAGCCGGCAAATTTGTTGTGGCAATACTGGGGCAGGGTCCAGTTTGCCCAGTTCTGAACTTGTGGTGTTTGAGCTGGTTGCTGCAACAGTGCGGTAAAAAAGCCATAGTGTTTTAGTCGTTCAGCCGGAATATCGGGTAACGCCAGTTCACCGGCATTTTGTAAGCGGTAAAAATCCAGCACCAAATCAAAGCCTGTCCAGTGTGTGAAGTCTTCCAGCTTTAAACCCGCTGTGGCAGCCTTAGTTGTCGCCTTTTGTCTGGCCTGTTGCCATGTTGGGCTTTGACTCAATTGCTCTAACATAGCTGGTGAAAACTCCTTCAAAGTGACACTGCTGTTGAGCTGTGAGAGCACTAACATTTGTTCGCCATTTAAAGCCAGCAGTAACTGCTTCAGTTCGTCCGGCCAGTCGTTGGGCAAAAAGCGTAAGCGGGTCAGTTCACGCAAATGGCCGTTGGCAAAATCACGATAGCTTTTCGACTGCAAAATGCTGAGATCCCATAATGGCTGATTGTCCTGCTTTAACTGCTGCCACTCTTTTTGGTAATGCTCAAACAGTTGATCAAAACCCGGTACCTGCTCCAGTACTATGGTTTGCACCTTGATGTGCTCTTTGCTGGTCAGTGTCAGCAATTTATAGGCGGGCACATAAGCGGCTAAAGAAGGGGCCTGTATATTGACTAAGCTATTGCCGCTGTCTGATTTCATCACTGCCGTATTGTTTAAATGCATATGACCCCCTACATGCAGCTGTACGCCTGAATCAGCTAATTGATGGCTGATTTGCTGCTGTGGGCTACGTGATAGCTGACCACGGTTTTCACCTAATAAAGTAGCTATCTGCGTTGTCTGGCCCTGATAAAACTCAATCATCGGATAATGGCTAAAAGTGATCAGGGTTTTGCCCTGAGCTTTGGCTCTTTCAGCTACGTGCTTCACCCATTGCATCACAGCAGGTTTGTAGTCAAACATAGCGTTGTAACCTGCATTGCCTGAGCCTTCAAAAGCTGCAGCCAGATGGCCTTTGCCCTGATCATTGGCTTTAGGTTTGTACACATTGGCATCTATGGCCAGCAACCACAAACCCTGAACAGGCTCCACCAGATAACTGGCGTCAGGAATAAAGTGGCAGTGGCTGTACTCTGGTTTTTTATAAGCACCACCAGCACCTTGCAAACAAATTTCAAACTGACGTTTAGTTAAATCTGAGTGGGCCAAAGCCTGGCTGTAACTGTAATTCGTGTTTGAGTAGCGGCTAAAAGGTGTTTCCCAATACAGGTCATCTGCTTTGGGGTAAAAGCCAAAATCCTTGAGCTCTGTCATGAGCTCAAGGTACCCCAACTCTTTTACTTCTTCAGTGCAAATAACGTTTTTATCTTTGCCTGCACAAGGTTCAGAGCCTGGGCTATAAATGGCTAAAGGCCTGCCATCAGCACCTAAGTAATCTGGTTTGCCAGCGCTTTGGGCATAAGGTCGTACCGGGTCGTGATTGCCCAGGGTCAGTAAAAATTTCAGGCCATGAGTGCTACTGTAATGCTGCAGGATCTGTTTTAAACCCCGGATATGGGCAGTCTGGCCGTCGTCACTAAAATCTCCCGGCAGTACCACCAGATTGACATGACGACGCACCAAATCATCTAGGGCCGCTTTTAACGCAAAATAGTTTTCGTTAAATAACCGGGTGGATTGCAACTGAGAGGCCATAGTACGGATAGTGGCTGCTTTGCCTGTGACTTGGCTGTGCAGGCCTTTGAAGCTGTTGTCAGGAAATTGGGCGTAAACATCATGAAAATGCACATCAGGTAAAAAGGCGATTTGTACCGGTGCGCTTGTCGGAGTTGCCAGTGCCGGCAAACAAAATAGTGGCAAAAAAATGCGAAAAAACAGGGTTTTCATACTTAGCCTTGTTCTTGTTATCCCTATAAAAAAGGCCACAAAGAAGCTGTGGCCTGGTTTTTTATTGCCTGTTCATTAAAAGTCAGCGCGCAGACCTAAGCTTACTCTTCTGCCTGAAAACTCATTCATCACAGGGAAAGCCGGGTTCATGGTGTAACCGCTGGTTTCTTCGTCTGTGATATTGATGCCTTTTAAGCTCAGTTTGACGTTGTCCGTCAGCCGGTAACCTAAAGCTATGTCGGTTTGGCCATAAGCGTCACGGTACACAGGGTACATATTCAGGTGAATGTACTCCACGTACTTGTCTTTGTAGTTGTAAGACAGGCGGGCATCAAAAGTATCGTTTTCGTAATACAAGGTAAAGTTGTAGGTTGTATCTGCTAAACCTTCTGGAGGCGTTGGTATATCTAAATCAGACGCACCGGTTAAGCTGTTATCCAGCATAGTGTAGTTGGCGTTGATACCAAAACCTTCCAGTGAGTCGCTGAGCATAGTTAAAGGCAACTGGGCTATCAATTCCAGGCCTGTTACTTTGTAAGAGCCTTCGGCATTGACTGGCTGGAACACTTCAAAATCGTAATAACCGTCTAATGAGCCGTCGGCGTTACGTTTTTCTACGTCTGCCACTACGCCGGTCAGCTCTTCACGTACTACACCTTCGATATCTTTCCAGAAGTAAGAGGCAGCCAGAATACCGCCATTTTCCATATACCATTCAACACCGGTTTCCCATTGTTTAGCTCTGGTTGGTTTCAGGCCAGGGTTGCCGTCTTTAAAGCGGAATTGGTTCCAACTGACAGTACGTTTGTAGGCAATATCACCCAGGGCAGGGCGCATTAAAGTTTCTGATGCTGCTGTACGCCAAATCACATCTTCAGCCACTTCAACTGTCAGGTTGAAGCTGGGTAACAGGTCGTTGTAGCTGCCGTCTGCAGACACTGGATCTTTAGTATAACCTGTAGTGCCGTCTGCGTTTTGAACCGGGTGGTAACCAAAAGAGGTTACTTCTGTGTCTACTGCCCGGACACCAGCATTTAACCTGGCTGGCAAGTGACCTAACTCAAAATCAAAGTTCGTCATGGCATACAAAGCTGTCACTTCTTCATCAACACGGTAGTACTGATTATCCTGGAACGGAGTGAAGAAACCTGCATAACGGAAAGTGCTGCGGGCGTAATCATTGGACACCTGCATCCAGTTCAGATCTTTGGCCTTGTAACCACCGCCTGAGGCGATATCTGTCACATAACCCAGTTCACTGTCCTGCAATGTACGGCTATTTACCCAAGAACTGTTGCCTGCAGACGGGCCCTGAATTTTGGTCTCGCCATAGTGACGTTCTTTGGATTTATCGGTGTAACGCACACCAAACTGCACACTGCTCAGCGCTGGCAGCATGGACAATTCCAGCTCTTTTTTGAAGTCGAGCTGAGCGGCATATTTGTCGTCCTGCACTGCTTCCAGTTGGGTTTCATAAGCTTCAAACAGGTATTTGTCGGCTGCGTTGTACATATCTATGCTGTTTGGGTTGGCGCTTTTGACGGTTTCACCGCCGTTGGCTGTCCAGCGGCTGCGGGATGGAGCATAAGCCACATGTTTCAGGTTGGCGTAGTCAGCTGTTTTTTCTGCGCCTGAGTAACCCACTAAGGCATTGATATCCCAGCCATTGACCAGCCAGTCCATAGTGGCGCTGTACTGAGTGAAATCAGTTTCGTTGATACGTTCTTTGCTTAAAAATTCATGCTGAGTGGCGGTGTAAGAGACGTCCGTCAGCACCACCATGTTGTAGTCAGCCAAAGTGCTGTCATCATAAGCATGAATAGTTTCCAGCGTACTGCGGCTTGATGCTGTGTAAGCTGCGGCATCGTATTCATCTTCAGTGTTGTCATAACCACCTAACATGGCGTCAAAAGTCAGGCTGAAGCTTGAACTTGGTTTGTATTGCACTGAGGCTGTGCTGCCCCATTTATCCTGCTCGCTCTGGAAAACGCGGTCACCCACTTTGTCCTGAAAAATAATACGGCTGGTTTGGTCTTTATCTTTGAAATCGCTGACAATCACGCCTGCATCACGTTCCAGTACTGCAGCAGCCTGAGTTGAGCGTGGTGCTGAAGCCTCAAGGAAACGGCCCATAGGACGGAAATTGATCCCCGAGTTGGAATCTGTTCTGTTACTGCGCTCTGCTTTAGAAAACGACACTAAAGCGCCCCAATCCCCAAAGGTGTCGCTGGCGAGAAAGGAGAATTTAGGATCGGTTTTTTCTGAAATCGAGTTATGAGCGCCTTCTGCAGAGACAACAAATTGTGCTGAGCTGTAATCAAAAGGTTTGGCTGTACCAATTTGTACTGAACCTGCAATACCACCTTCTTCATCGGCAGCAGTAGGAGATTTTTGCACAGTCACACTTTGAATAATTTCAGAGGCAAAAATATCAAACTCAACATCACGACCACCGCTGCCTGAGGCTGTAGCCAGGTTATTGATCGAGACATGAGTAAATTCAGAAGGGAGGCTTCGCACGTTCACTTTGCTGCCCAAGCCTTTGTTCCGTTCAATAGTTACACCAGGCATACGTTGCAGAGCTTCTGCCAGGTTTTGCTCAGGGAAATCGGCTATGTCGGTGGCTACGATAGAATCAGAGAAACCAATGTTCTCTTTTTTCATATCAACAGCTTGTTCCAGACTTTTGCTGTAGGTGCCTTTAACTGCTATGACTTCTACTTTCTGCTCGCTTTCTGTCATTTGAGCGTAGGCAGGTAAGCTGATGGCTGAACCCAACAGCAACTGACCGACAGCCAGACTTAAGGCTGTGCGTTTTGATACAAGATGATGACGGTATTGATTCTGATGTTTCATTCCCAAGCCTTTAGCTGATGTTTTTGTATTTTCGTCACCACAGTGTTTTTCGGATGGACAGCTGCGGTGTGCAACGACGGGCGAGGTTACAGAGGGACTATGATGTTTTTATTTCAGTTTTAATCAGGCGCTAAGCGGGCATTGTGAATAAAAGGAGAGAAAAAGGTGGCGGAGCCTGATGGATAGAAATTCTGGGATGTAACCGATTTCATTTTGTTTCTTCTTGGTTTTTCAATGAAATATTTTATAAATCAATGCTTTATGTGGTTTTTTGTGTTTTTTCATAAGTCTGTGACCAGGAACTGCTTTGTGGTTTTCGGAGACCAAAAAGCGTCAATAAAGGCTTTTATGG
This sequence comes from Rheinheimera soli, assembly GCF_031457405.1. GTDB lineage: Bacteria > Pseudomonadota > Gammaproteobacteria > Enterobacterales > Alteromonadaceae > Pararheinheimera > Pararheinheimera soli_A. Next base: position 24,367 of record NZ_JAVDWR010000001.1, read on the forward strand.
TTTTTTGAAAAGGCGATAAAGCAGCGTTTTTTTGCGATTAAGCAGGCAACTTTATTTGTGCTGTCTTGTTTCTGTTTCGGCTGTTCATGTGAACAAATTAAAAGTTGTGCCTGTAGCGCTGTCAGGTGCAGTATATAAACAGACCACAAAACAGAACGTTCTGTTCAAAGCACCTGCTACGTTTTTTTACTTTACCGGAGAGCTTCATTCCATGAATTACCAGGCGATAAATTTTAAAGACAAGTTTGCGAAGTTTGACAACCACTGGTCGCCGCGGGTGATTGCTCAAATGAATGACTACCAGTTTAAGCTGGTGAAGGTGCTGGGGGAGTTTGTCTGGCACCATCATCCGGATACAGATGAAGTTTTTATTGTGATAAGCGGTGTGCTGGATATTGAGTTTGAGGATGGCACAGTGACATTGCACCCCGGAGAGATGTATGTGGTGCCCAAAGGCGTCACACATAAACCAGTGGCGAAAGAAGAGTGTCAGATCCTGTTGGTAGAACCTGAAGGCGTGGTGAATACAGGGGATACCCAAAGTGCACTGACAGCCCAGAATGATGTATGGGTTTAGGCCATTCCAGTGACGAAGGGCTAAGTTTCAACTGATCTCCAGTGCTTGAAATGAACCTTGTTGAACCTGGACAGAGTTGTTTAAACTTCAGCAACTTTAGTCATGTACAAGGTGCTTTGACTCTTTACACTGACAAGCTTGTAAACTGCACAGAAGCGACCAGCACAGTGACCCGGAAGGAAAAGTTACAAAAAGCATGGGATTATATTGAATCTCATCTGCAAGACAGTATCGATATAGCTACCTTGGCGGCTGTCGCTCACCTGTCTAAATATCATTTTCACCGCCAATTCTGTTTGCATTTTGGCATCAGTCCTTTTGCACTTATCCGCGGTTTAAAACTTAAAAAAGCAGCGTACCAGTTGGCGTTCAGAACCCGGTTGCAGGTGACTGAAATCGCATTTCAGGCTGGTTTTGAAAATGCTGAGTCGTTCTCACGGGCATTCAGGCAAGTGAGCGGGCAGAGCCCGAGTGGTTTTCGAAAAGATCCGGATTGGCAGTCTATACAACAACATGATGAAGTTTTCAGTAAAGCGAGGGAGGCGGCCATGCCAGATAAAACCGCATATCAAGTTCAACTAGTTGATTTTAAATCTATATATGTTGCTGCACTTGAACATAAAGGCCCACCCAGTCAACTGATGCAGAGCATCAGACATTTTATCGACTGGCGGAAAAGTCAGAAATTGCCGCCGTCAAAAAGCCGTACTTTTAATCTGTTGTACGAAGATCCTGCAACAGTAACTGGAGAAGAGTACCGCTTTGATCTGTGCTGTGAATACAGTGGCGTTTTGGAAGAAAATGAGTTTGGCATAGTGTTGAAATCAATCCCGGCCGGTCCTTGTGCTATGCTGCGTCACACTGGTTCAGATGAGCAACTGGCAGCAGCTGTTCGCTATCTGTATTCGGTCTGGCTGGATGAGTCGGGTTATGAACTGAGGGATTTCCCGCTTTTTTTTGAACGGATCAGTTTTTTCCCTGATGTGCCACATCATCTGGCAGTGACCGACATCTATTTGCCAATAGAGGGATAGCAGTGGTTGCGCTTTGATTCAGCGCAATCCATTTCTGACTGAACTTTTGCAGTATTGAAAGCTAACGCTTTAAAGCTTGTTCTATCACCTGACCATTTTGTTTATAAATCACGCCATCTTTCATCACTAAGTCGACATGGCGCAGCAGGTTCATGTATTTCAGTACATCACCCCGTACTGTAATAATGTCGGCCACTTTGCCCGGTGTGACTGAACCATATTTGTCTTCTACACCCATCATGACAGCAGGCCAGTAGGTGGCAGCCCTGATGGTTTCTATGGGATCAAAACCAAAATCATCCACCCATACTGCCATTTCGTGCCAGGTGGTCTGGCAATGAAATTTCATCGGAATGCCAACGTCTGTGCCTATCAGCATCACTACACCAGTTTCTTTTAACTGCTCAATTTTACGTTTTAAAGTGGGTTTACGCAGAGGTACCAATTGGGTGTAGCCTAAATGGCCTGGTTTTTTAATAGATTGCTGAATATCGGCAATGGTGTCTGGTTTTAAGCCTCTGTGCCAGCAGTTGTTGTCCAGATGCTCAGGATTTTTTACCGTGTCCTGATAACTCCATAAACCTTCGACGGTCGGAGTCCAGAATAACAAGCCTTTAAACATACCAGTGCCTGTGCGCTCTTTAATAGCCGTCAGCACATCCTCGGGATAACCAGGTGCAGTGGTCAGGCCTGTGTGTTCAAAGTTATCAACGCCAATTTCTATGCCCCGACGAATTTCGTTGGGTTTATGCGAATGCGCAACCACTTTTAAACCCCGTTTGTGAGCCTGCTGCACTATGGTTTGTGCCACTTCACGTGGCATATCGTCCTGATCAATGAGTTTGACTATGTCCATACCGGCGTCGGCCAGTTGATTGACCTTTTTCATCGCATCAGCTTTGTCTTTGACGGCCCAGCGGTAACTTTTTTCCCAATCCCTGACTTGCCACTGTAAAAAGGGGCCTGAGGCATAAAGAGTAGGTCCGGGAATTTGATTGGCCGCCAGTTTAGCTTTAATAATTTGAGTGTCTTCCAGCGGAGCACCCAGATCACGCACGCTGGTAATTCCCGCCAGCAGCAACTGCACTAGGCTTGCCGGCATAATTTCGTCGGCAAAACGGTGTTTATAGTTCGCTTGCCAATGCACATAATTGGCATGCCCTGTCAGTTGGATATGTGCATGATTTTCCCACAAGCCAGGCAGCACATCCTGACCTTCGGTAGATACGATCTTGTAGTCTGGCGGCACCTGGAGTGTATCAACTGAGCCCACCTGTTGAATAATGCCTTTGTCTACCAGGATCACGCTGTTGTGGATTAGATTTTCCGCTGTGCCATCTATTAAACGGCCGCCAACCAGAGCAATTTTTTCGGCAGAAGCACTCAGGCATACGCCAGATAAAATGACGCTAACTAACAGTGAAGTAACAGTTTTTTTCATAGAGCCGCCGGATTGTTGTAATTATAGTCAATTGAAAGTAACTGCTGGGTTGAGGGATTGCAATGCAGCTTAACTTATATTGCTGGAGCTTGAGCTGCGCTGCGTTTTTGTCAGTCAGCGCAGCTATAACTGTCATATATGCTTCCTTACAGTTTCTTACGCTTTGCCGGCTTCAGATGAGTCAGACTGAATACTGTATTTTTTTGGCTAAAGATTATAAAAAAGATGAACGATCAACGATTTAAATTTCACCGCTTGGTACTGGTTGCTGTTGCCAGTTTGTATATCTGGGCTTTATTGGTGTTTGAGCATTTGAACGGCGGTGTGGTCAGCCATCATCTGTTACAACGGGGCGATTTGCCTGCTATTTCAAACTGGTGGGGAGCTTTATTGCTACCAGTGCTAAGCTGGTTCCTGACCGGTTTTATCTACAAAAGAGTGGATGAGTCATATCCTGCCAGCATCATTGCCGGATTTAGCGCTGCTTTGCTGTTTGGTGCGGTACTTTCAGTGTTGTTTCAGCAAGGGCAGCATCAAATGCTACCTTATATGATGCTGAGTTTGCCTTTACTTGCCTTGCTGTTTCCGCTGTATCGCGCCGAATATTTGTTGGGTTTTGTGCTGGTGATGAGTTACTGCTTTGGCGCCGTACTGCCAACAATAATAGGTACTTTGGTGGTCTTGATGTCTTTTGTGTTGCATAAAACCTTAAGGCCTTTGCTTTGTTATCTGTGGTCGGTACTGACCCGACCCAATACAACGGCCTGATCACGCTGGTGGTTTGTGAGCAAAAAATGCTGCGTTTTGTCTGAAGACCTGCGTGATCCACTGCATGTGTAGCTGGATACACTACCAAAAGACTACACAAGCCGCTTAGTCAGCGCAGAGCCTTTAGTGGTGCGCTGGATGGAGCAACGTACTGCTTCTGAGCTGGAGCTTTATCCTCCTATTGTCAGTCTGGCCCGCGCCTTTATTGCCGAAGCATTCAGCACCAAAGTCATTACTCCGGGTGTGACTACCACAGACGATGTGGTCTGGTCTATTCGCCAGCGTTTTGAACTTTAGGTTTGCCCATCTGGTTTATGCCTGATGTGAATAGCCAGCGTCCGGGGGATGACTGTAAAGCGGATTCACCCTTTTTGTGGTAAAAGCAGGGTGATCCACAGAGGAGATGTGCTGCACACAGATGTGGGTATTTGTTACCTGAAACTCTGCACCGACACCCAGGAAATGGCTTATGTCCTCAAAGCCAATGAACAGGATGCACCCGCAGATCTTTTCAAAGCGCTGGTGACCCTTTAGGTTTTGTCGGCCATGCTCCCGGGCCAGCTACTGGCATGTGGGACAATCAGGGGCCTGCTGCAAACGGTGGTCACCAAACCAAATGGCACCTGGTGCGTTATAGACTTTCGACTAAGGGCTAATGTCCAACCTAAAGTACTCATGGTATGGTAAAAACTGCCCATATCAGAGCGCCGCGCTGACGGCTGCCAATACGCCTGTAAGATTAAAAGGAACCAGTCCCTATGCTTATCTTTTTTGTCAGTATTGCCATACTTATTCTTGGCTACAAATTTTATAGTCCCTTTGTTGAAAAGCAGGCGGGTATAGATCCTAAAGCTGTTACGCCACAGGAACGTTTTAGCGAGGGCGTGGATTATGTTGCTATCAGTCCGGTAAAAGCCTTTTTAATTCAGTTTTTAAATGTGGCCGGGGTAGGGCCTATTTTTGGACCTATCCTTGGCGCCGTCTATGGTCCTGTGGCTTTGGTGTGGATTGTCATAGGCAATATTATCGGTGGTGCAGTGCACGACTACTTTTCCGGCGTGATGAGTATCAAAGAAGACGGTAAAAGTTTACCTGAAATAGCGGGCCATTATTACAACGTGGTGTTTAAAGGGGTGATGCTGGTCTTTACCGCCATGCTGCTGTTTTTTGTTGGCGTGGTTTTTATTATGAGTCCGGCCGGGCTTTTAAGTAATTTATCCTACTTTGAAGGCACTTTTTTAGCTGGCAATACCTTTTGGGTGCTGGTGATTTTAGCTTACTACTTATTGGCTACCTTGCTGCCCATCGACAAAATCATCACCAAACTTTACCCGGCTTTTGGTGTGCTGATGATCGTCATGACCACCTTAATAGCGGGGGCTATATTGCTGGATGCGCCTAACTTACCGCAGGTCGCTGATATTTTTGCTTATTTTGATGGTCATCATGAACATGATTTTTTAACTCCTAATCCTGATGGCGCGCCAATCTGGCCTTTACTGTTTTTAACTATTACCTGTGGCGCTATCAGTGGTTTTCATTCCACTCAGGCCCCTATTATTGCCCGCTGTTTAACCAATGAAAAATATGTTCGCCCTGTATATTACGGTGCCATGATGTGTGAAGGCATAGTGGCTTGTGTCTGGGCTTTGGCGGGCATTGCTGCTTTCCCGGGGGGTTATGTTGAATTAAAAGCTATGCTGGCTCAGGGGGGGCCAGGCTTAGTGGTGAACCATATTGCCACAGGTTACCTTGGTGTTTTTGGTGGTGTGATGGCGATTCTGGCTGTTGCAGTATTCCCAATTACCTCAGGGGATACCGCCTTCCGCTCTTTACGTCTGACCATAGTGGATGCCTTTAGTATTCCGCAAAGTCTGCGTAACAGAATGCTGTTGTCTGTGCCAATTCTGACCATAGCTTATTTTATGACGCTGTTGGATTTCTCCTTGATTTGGCGCTATTTCGCCTTCTCCAATATGTTGTTATCGACCAGCGTGTTATGGCTGGCGACTAAATACTTGTTCGACCGTGGTACTTTACATTGGATTGCCAGTATTCCGGCCGTGATTGGTACCAGCATGACTGTGGCTTATATAGCTACAGCTGGTATTGGTCTGAACTTACCGGTCGAATACAGCAAACCTATAGGGGTGATAGTGGCGGTCATAGGTTTGATTGGACTGGTGACGGCGCATAATAAACGCAGACTGATCACATCAAATAGTTAGTCAGGCTCAGGTGAACCCGGGCACCGGGTTCACTGCTTCAGTTATTTTTCACCCTTTGGTGAAGTTCTGATTTTATCAAATAAAACAACAACTTCAGGTGAGGTTCAGGCTGGCACAGCTAATACTGTGATCAGGCGGGGCTTTGCCGCAGCATATGTTTAGCGGTTAGCCCGTTGTTTTTTCATCAAATACAGAGGGATTACCTATGGCTAATGGAACAAATTCGTTATCAAAACTGGTTGGTTTAGTTTTGTTGGTACTGGGCGTAGGCTTGTTGTACTGGGGCTTTCAATTGTCAGACTCGGTGCAGTCGCAGCTGACAGAAGTGATCACTGGAGCTGAGACAGACAAAGTGATGCAGTTTTACATAGGTGGAGCCATCAGTATTGTGGCCGGTCTTTTTTTAACTCTGAAACGCTAAGCAATTTAAAGGACTAACCATGAGTTTAACCGGATTATTAGTATTTCTTGCCATTGGTGCCACAGCTGGCTGGCTTGGGGGCCTTATTATGAAAGGCAGTGGCTTTGGTCTGCTGGGCAATATCATAGTAGGCATAGTAGGGGCTGTATTAGGTGGCTTCTTATTTGCAGCCCTGGGGATCAGCACCAGCGGTTTATTGGGTTCTATAGTGACAGCGACAGCCGGTGCTGTGGTGTTGCTTTTTATTGCGAGCCTTGTCCGACGAGCCTGAGGCTCGTTGTTTCTTTTTACCCCCGGTTTTCCTCTGGTTCTTCTGCATTAAATTCGATATATTTTTAAACAAATACAACTCCTTACCTTTGGTTTCTTATGCATATCCAACTTGATGACCTGACGGGCTCTGAAATCGCAGCTTTGCTGCAAGAGCATTTAACAGACATGAATGCAGTATCACCGCCAGAAAGTAAACATGCGCTGGATTTGGCGGGTTTAAAAGCCAGAGACATCAGTTTCTGGACTTTATGGCAACAGCAGCAACTGGCGGGTTGTGTGGCGCTAAAACAACTGGACTCAGGGCAGGGCGAAATTAAGTCGATGCGAAGTGCCACTGTTTTTCGTGGCCAGGGCATAGGGAAGTTGTTGCTGCAGCATGTGATCAACGAAGCGAAAAACCGTGGTTATCAGCAGTTATATCTGGAGACAGGTGCTATGGATTATTTCGCCCCAGCCCGTTTTTTATATAGCAGTTTTGGTTTTGAAGCTTGTGGTCCTTTTGCACAGTATAAGAAGGATCCTAACTCCGTTTTTATGCGTCTGCAGTTATAAGTAACCTTGTTGTTTGCACACTAAACAGCCTAATGGATAGCCGAATAAATAGCTTTTTATTCTGTATTAATCTATCGGTACGCTGGCACACAGACGGCTGTTCGTCGTTATGAGAAAACCTGTATAGCTGAATGTAATGAACACCTCAGCTTTAACTACAGGAAAATAAAAACTATGAACAGCTATCAGGCTACAAGGAATGAGCAAGTTATAGGACAGCAAAGTACTGCTCTGAATTTGTCATCTACGACACAAACACATACCCCATTTTTTCGTTTTAAGCCTTTGGTTTTGAGCGTTTTCACTGTACTTATGCTCCCTGCCGCTCATGCAATGGATTACAGCAATTTCAAAGAGAATGGCTGGTCTGTGGGTATGAACCTAGGTAAATCTGTTGCCAGAATAGAGCAGGACACTATACACACTGACTTAGAAAACCTGGGCTTTAATGTGGATTCTGTGTTGGAAGACAGTCGCAGTGAAGGTTACAAAATTTTTGTCGGCTACAAGTTTAACCCTTATCTGGCTGTAGAAGGCGGGTATTTTAATATTGGTGGTTTTCATGCCCTGGCAAACACAACACCAGTGACAGATTTTCGTGGCAAAACCAAGCTGTTAGGCTGGAATCTGGATTTGGTAGGTATTATGCCATTCACAGAAGATTTTTCTGGTTTTGCCCGTATTGGTGTCACACAAAATGACACGTCAAATAGTTACAGCAGTAATGGTTTGGTTGATGTCACTGGTTATAATGAAGATGGCAGCTATACAAAAAACAAATATGGTCTGGGTTTGCAATACAACATTTCACCTATTTTGAGTGTAAGGTTAGAAGCCGAGCGTTATCGTTTAGACGATTTAATTGCTCATAGCGGTAATATTGATATGTATTCTTTAGGTTTGATGCTTCGTTTTGGCGAAACTGAACCAACCTATGCGGCTACTCCTGCTCCAGAACCTGTGCGACGTACTGAAGCTGTTGCTGTAGCACAAACTGTAGTGGCATCTGAACCCAGAGTACTGGAACTGGAAGATGTGCATTTTAATTTTGATACTTCAGAGTTAAATAACGAAACGAAAACGATTTTGCGCGAGCATGTTCAGACATTAAAAGCTAATCCGCAAGCCAGAGTGCGTATTGCGGGTTACACCTCTGCCAGTGGCACAGCTGAATACAATCAGGCATTAAGTGAGCGTCGGGCTCAGTCCATTAAAGCTTTTCTGATCCTGGAGGGTGTGGATGCCAACAGATTTAAAACCATAGGTTTTGGTCAAAGAAATCCAGCGGAATATGAAGCAAATCCTGAAGTTTTACGCTCTGATGCAGCCAAAGCCAATATGCGTGGTTTGTTTGAAATTATTGTTGAGTAAAGTGAATTCATTCTAATAAAAAGCAGCCTTCAATCGGCTGCTTTTTTCATTTTATGGCCCTGCCAAAAGTGCTTAACCGGCAGTTCGATAAAGGGGGAAACACTTTTATTTTAAGTAGTATTTACTCTAAAAACTTCTGTTTTTAAATGACTTTTTAGTTCTGACAGCAGGAAGGTTTAGCAGGTTGTTCCGGATACTGCAGATATAAAAATCTATCTGTGCGATGGCACACAGACGGGCTTGGTTTGTTATGAGAAAAGCTATCCAGCTGAAAAGTGTTTTACGCATCAGCGTTAACTAAAAGTAAGGATAGACATCATGGTTGGAAATCAAAAAATGCAGCTTAACATCTGCTACAGGTGGCTACTAAGCTTGCTTGTGCTGTTATTTATTGCTGGTTGTAATAGCGATAAAGACCCCATTCTTGGACTTGAGCCTGTAGACGGGCTCCAGTCAATTTTAATATCCCCGGAAAATCCCACTGTACCAGCGGGCTTAACTCAGCAGTTTACCGCCCTTGGCGTCTATGCAAATGGCACCTCACTGGATATCAGTGACAAAGTGACCTGGAGCTCAGCTACTGCTGCTGTCTCCACTATTAATAGTCAGGGACTGGCGACTGCATTACAAGCTGGCACCTCTGTTGTTACAGCTTCTTTTGCCGGTAAATCAGCCAATACTGACTTAACTGTCACCAGCGCAGTGTTAACCAGTATTAGTATCAGCCCGCTTGATGCCAGTGTGGCCGATGGTTTAACCGCGCAATTTATTGCGACAGGTGTCTATTCCGACAACACTACGGAAAACATCAGCAGTGTTGTGAACTGGTTATCCAGTGATACATCTATAGCTACGATGAACCCGAATCAAACGGCTTCAAGTGGTTTAGCTACGGCTGCCTCTCCGGGTATTACACAAATCAGCGCCACTATAGGTGCTTTATCTGCAACGACCAGCCTGACGGTGACTGATGCGATACTGATGACGATACAGCTGACTCCGGTAAACGCTAATTTGTTTGTTGGCGTCAGTCGGCAGTTCAATGCAACAGGTATTTATTCAGATGGTACTTCACAGGATATCAGTGCTTTAGTGAGCTGGGCTTCCAGCGCTACAGCTATAGCCGTGATTAACAGCAGCTCTGGTGCACAACATGGTCTGGCAACAGGTCAAAGTGCGGGAGCAACCCAAATCAGCGCAACCTTAGGCGCAGTCTCTGCGTCAACTACGTTGACGGTAAATGCTGCAACGTTAAGCAGTATTGTAGTGACTCCCCTTGTTTCCACTGTGACAGCGGGTTTATCGCGTCAGTTTGTTGCTACAGCTAACTATTCAGATGGCAGCTCTTTTGATGTCAGCCGATCTGTGGTCTGGGCATCCGCCAATACGCAGATTGCGACTATGAACGCCAATGGTGCTGTGAATAGTGGTTTGGCTACAGGTCAGGCTGCTGGCGCAGTGCAAATCACTGCGACTTTAGGCTCCATATCTGGTAGTGCCAGTTTAACTGTGAATAATGCAACATTAACTAGTCTGGTGGTTACCCCTGCGCTGAGTAGTGTGGTTACAGGCCAAAACAGACAATTTACCGCAACTGGTATTTACTCAGACGGTTCCTCAGACAATCTGACATCTTTGGTCACCTGGACTTCATCCGACAACGCTGTGGCTTTACCTAATGCCAATATGCAGAGCAGCAGCGGTTTAGTGGCTGGACTAAGTTCAGGCACAGTGCAAATTCGCGCCACTCTGGCGGCTGTATCGGCAGAAGCGACTCTGACTGTGACTGCTGCGACTTTAAGTTCTATTAGTGTGACTCCTGTGATCTCATCTGTTGCAGTTGGGTTGAATCGTCAGTTTGTGGCCACAGGTATTTATTCTGATGGTTCAACACTGAACATCAGCCATTCTGTGGTTTGGGCTTCGGCCAATACGCAAACTGCTACTATGAATGCCAATGGCAACTCAGCCAGTGGTTTAGCAACAGGGCAGGCAGCAGGTGTGGTGCAAATCAGAGCGACGCTGGGCAGTATCTCTGGTACAGCAACTCTGACAGTGACCAATGCAAGCCTGAGCAGTATCAGTGTTACACCGGTAAACCCAAGTGTGGTGGATGGTTTAACCCGTCAGTTTAATGCAACCGGAACTTACAGTGACGGCAGTACTGCGGATCTGACTGCTGTTGCGAACTGGACGTCAGGCACTATTGCTGTGGCCAGCATGAATGCCAGTCTGGCTGCAAACAGTGGCCTTGCTACCGGTTTGTCGGCTGGTACCTCGTTAATCCGTGCCAGTTTTGCCGGGGTAGACGGCAGCACCACTCTGACAGTCACAGTGGCAACTCTGACGGCTATTGAAGTGACGCCAGAGAATGCATCAGCTGTAGTAAATGAAACTGAGCAGTTCATTGCCACAGGCGTTTACACAGACGGTAGCAGAGTTAATATCAGCAGCACTGTGGTATGGACGTCCAGCAATACTGGCGTTGCAGTAATGAATGCCAGTGGTCAGCTGAACAGTGGTCTGGCAACAGCTATGGCAGCAGGCAGCAGTACTATTACCGCTACTTTAGGTGCAGCGCAAGACAGTGCAGTGCTGACAGTCACAGCGGCTTTAGCAAATAATCCTCAGGCTCCGGCTATGGGTGAACTGCAACGTTTTGTTATGATAGCCAGCCAGGCTATTACCACTACAGCGGGTTCTGCTATTGCTGATGGTGATATGGCCATTCTTGATTTAGCCCGTACAGCGTACGCTGGTTTTACTCCGGGCCCGGTCGCAGGGCAGTTTACTCAACTGACCAATGGTGTGTCTTATGCGCCTGATGATGTCACCCCACCTTATGTAGTGCCTGTGCCTTATGCATCTATGGTGGCCTTTATTAACCAGGTTCGTACTGATTTAGGTGTAGCTGCAACATTTTTAGCTGCAGATCCTAATCCTGCCGCTGCAACTCAGGCCTTGCCTGCGGAATTGGGTGGTCGGGTCATGACCCGGGGTGTTTATCGCAATGCAGGTAATGTCATTATCCAGCAGGGCAACCTGACGCTGGACGCACAGGGTGATCCGGATTCGGTCTTTATCTTTGTGATTGCAGGTACTTTTACCACAGGCGCTCCGGGTGGGAACCTTGTTCTGACCGGTGGTGCTCAGGCCCGTAATGTATTTTGGCGGACTGGTGGTGCCACTGTATTTGGTAGCAATACCAGCTTTGCCGGCAATGTATTTGCCTGGCCACAAATCAATCTGGGTACAGGCACTGCTATCACAGGTCGTTTGTTCTCCGTGACTGAGCAAGTCACTTTAGATGCCAATGCAGTGACCAAGCCTCAATAGAGGCTTGTCAGTCGGAGATAAGGATTAATAAATGAAAAATTTAACAGAGTTAAAGGGCACAAAAGTGATGTTGGTTCTCGCCAGCAGCTTGCCCATGCTGATGTCGGCCAATGTTCAGGCTCAGGATCACTCCAGCTATGACCGAAATGGCTGGTATGTCGGGGCCAATATAGGGAAGTCTAAGGCCAGTATTGATACAGAAAGGCTTCAGACCAGTCTGGAAAATAATGGCTTCGACGTCAGTTCAATGGATGAAGACAATGGTAACCAGGGCTACAAAGTTTATCTGGGTTACCAGTTTGGTACTTATCTGGCAGTGGAAGGCGGTTATTTTGATTTGAACGATTTTAGTTTTCTGGCGAATACTTTGCCAGTGACTGATTTCAGAGGTGAAACAGGCCTGAAGGGCTGGAATCTGGATCTGGTCGGTACCCTGCCTTTGACAGAACGTTTTTCGGCCATAGCCCGTATTGGCCTGACTCAAAACGATTCAAAAACCCGTTACAGCAGCAATGGTTTAATTAACACTGCAGCTTATAACCATGATGACAGCTACACCAAACATAAGTTAGGTGTGGGTGTTCAATATGACATATCTCCGGCTTTTACAGTGCGACTGGAAGCCGAACGTTACCGCATGGATGATTTAGTGGGTAATAAAGGGGATCTGGATTTGTACTCGCTGGGTTTAGTTTACCGTTTTGGCTCAACCACCCAATCAGAACCACAAGCAGCACCGGCTCCTGTGCAAAAAGCACAAGCTGCTGTAGTGGCACAAACTGTGGTGAAAGAGCCTGAAGTGCTGGTGCTGGAAGATGTGCATTTTAATTTTGACACTGCTGAGTTAAATGACGAAACCAAAGTCATTTTACGTCGGCATGTTCAGACGTTAAAAGCCAATCCTCAGGCGCGTGTACGTATTGCAGGTTATACCTCAGCCAGCGGCACAGCTGAATACAATCAGGCATTAAGTGAACGTCGTGCCCAGTCCATCAAAGCTTTTTTGATAGCTGAAGGTGTGGATGCCAATCGCTTTAAAACCATAGGTTTTGGTCAAAGAAATCCTGCGGAATATGAAGCGAACCCGTCAGTTTTACGCTCTGATGCAGCAAAAGCCAATATGCGTGGTTTGTTCGAAATTATTGTTGAGTAACTAAAGTAAAAGCAGCCTTAAACGGCTGCTTTTTACCAATACTGCTTAAATCCTGTGATCTGTCAGCCAGCAATGACCTGATTTCTTCCTGCCGCCTTGGCCTGATACAAGGCCTTATCTGCTCTTTGCATCAAATGACTGAAACAGCTGTCTGCAGGGTCTTGTAACGCAACCCCTATAGAAACCGTTAATGGCAATACCAGATCAGCTGCTATAAAAGCTTTTTCTGCTATTCCCTGACGTAAACGCTCGGCTGCGGCCCGCATTTCTTCAGCAGAAACATTCTGCAATAAGACCACAAATTCTTCTCCGCCCTGACGAGCTGGCAGTTCTGTACTGCGGCAATGGGCTACTAACTGTGCAGCCACATACTGCAGAGCAAGATCGCCTGTGTCATGACCATAACGGTCATTTACAGTTTTGAAATGATCAATATCAATCACAGCAACAGCTAATGGCCTTTGTGTTTTTTTTGCCTGTTCGAACCACAACAAACCTTGTTCTGTCAGTGTTCTGCGGTTTGCCAAACCTGTTAAATAATCCGTCGCTGCTGCTTTTTCCCATTGCCGACGAATACGTTCAGAGCACATCAGCAGGAAAGTGGTGGTGCCTATGACCGGCAAAATAGCGATCACCATAGGAGAGACCAGGTTAAGCCAATGCTGTTGATCAATCACCCGAAAATCTGCATGCACCTCTGTCCAGACAAAATAGCCAGCACGGAACAGCACAAAAGCGCAGACAAAACTGAATATGGCCGCCATCACTTTTCGGCTGATGGCCTGATCATGGCGTTGTTCTGACAGCAAGACTTTTACTGTGCCGGGCAAAATAAGCAACCACACAGCTGACACTATCATAATCCGGATACCTGTATCCGGCATCACAGTGGCAAACCAAAGTACTCCGGCCGTGCCGATACAAGCGGGAAGCATCAACCATAAGGAGGAAGGCTGAGCATAAAATTGACGTAAACTATACCAATATCCGGTAAAACCAAACATCACCAGACCATTGGCCAGAGGTAACACCAAAGCGATAGGAATAAATTGTTGAGCAGCAAAAAGCAAACAACCACAAGCATGCAACAAGGTGGCTATACGCCAACTGACGGCTGCGGGTCGCAATGACTCGGGCAAATCCTGATGCATCAGGCCCAGCACACCGCCATTGGCTAACATCATCAGACTTCCAAGAATAAAAACTGTGGTGGGTTCCATACCCAAAAACTCTTTGACCTGAGGCCGTATGCTAAGTGGTTCATTATGCTGCCAAAGAGCAGGTTTAAATGCAAGTCATGGTGAACTGTGAAAGCAGTGCCTGTAGTGCTACAGGCACTGGATCAGGTTCAGATTTTATAGCGGCACACTTCTGCATTCAGCTGATCGGATAAATGCATCAATTCTTTACTGATAGCGGCAGACTGGGTGGTATCACTTGAGGTTTCCTGTGCTATCACCACAATTTGATGCACATTTCGGTTAATCATTTCTGATACTGTGGTTTGTTCTTCTGCAGCGCTGGCAATCTGATTATTCATATCATTGATCGTGGATACCGAATGCTGGATTTCCTGCAACGCGGCATCAACTTGCTGTGCCTGCTGCACTGTATTCTGGCTATGGTGTTTGATTTCATTGATGGCCTGAACCGCCTGCTCTGCACCTTGCTGTAAGGACACTATCATTTGATTAATTTCATCTGTGCTTTTGGAGGTTCTGGCTGCCAGGGTGCGTACTTCATCAGCAACCACCGCAAAGCCCCGGCCATGTTCACCAGCCCGAGCTGCTTCAATAGCTGCATTTAAGGCCAATAAGTTGGTTTGATCGGCAATAGATCGGATCACATCCAATACAGCGCCAATGTTTCTGGAATCGTCCCCGACTTTATCTATTACAGAAACACCCACTTGCACTTGTTGCTCCAGACCACCGATCACAGCTATGGCCCTGTGTAACTTGGCGTTAGCTTCATGCACCTGAGTTTCGGCGTGATTGGCGGCTTGTGCAGCCTGACTGGCGCTTTTTGCCACATCTTCTGCTGTGGCTGACATTTCATTAATAGCAGTGGCCACCTGATCACTTTCACTATGCTGCTGTGCGACACCAGCTTCTGTTTTTTGCATTAAGGCAGCTAAGTGCTCTGCCGATTGGCCCAGGCTTCGCATCGAGCTTTGCACTTGCCCGACTAAAGTGGCTACTTTGCCGGAGAACTGGTTAAAAGCCTGAGCTAAAGCGCCCAATTCATGGCCTATGGAGGCGTCCAGTCGTTTGGTTAAATCGGCTTCGCCTGAACCTATATCCTGCATGGCCTGAACGACGTTCAGCAGCGGTTTTAAAATAGCTTTGGCAAATAAAGTACCAATAAAAATAACCAAAGCCACCAGCACCAGGGTGATCAGCGCGTCCGACAGTAAATCGGCGTAAATTTGTTGTTCTGTTACTTCACGTTGCTTTTGGATCATCTGCTCTAAATCGTCAATATAAAAGCCGGTCGCCAGCACCCACTCACCCAGCAGTATAGCTTTAGCCAGTTTAGGCGCTGCTACTGTGCTGCCGGGTTTAGGCCAGTTGTAGCTGATGTAATCGCCGCCTTTTCTGGCTGCGTCTATGTATTCTTTCACTAAAGAACGGCCTTCAGGTGATTTGCTGTCGAGAAAGTTTTTGCCTTCACGTTCCGGTTGATCAGCACTGACCACCTGAACCCCCTGAAGGTCATAGACAAAAAAATAGTTTTTGCCATTTTCATAACGCAGGCTACGCAAAATGGCTTTTTTGCTGTTGTCATCCGCTGCTGAACTAATAGCTGTGCTGGCCATTTCCAGCAAGGTATCCAGCTGTTGTTTACGTTCGGCATATAAAGAGTCGCGCAGGTGCATCACCCGGCTTTCTGCTTCCTGCTGAGCAGAAAAATAGGCTTTGCTGATTAGCACCAAAGCCAGAATAAACACAGGGAAAAAAGCTAATAAAATTAGTTTGGTTCTTAAGGATACAGAGTTCATAGGGGTCTCTTATTAAAAATGCCACTTCAGCAGCAGGTTCAGGTTGTATTCGTTGCTGCGTAAGTTGGGCTGGTCTTTGACTCCAAATTTGTTCAGCCAGAACACATATTCAAAACCAAGATAGATTTTATCCTCGATATTCAAAGGTTTACTTAGCAGCCATTTCAATTGCGAGGTCATATTCAGATTGGCATTGTGATCCTCTGTGGCGCTGGCCCAGTCGAGAAAACCGTCGTAGAGAAATTCCTGATTCGCCAGTTCAAAAGGCAAACCCCAGGTGATGGTGGTTTGCCAGTTGTCGCTGCGTTTTTCATTGTTGCGTCGGTACAAATTCACCTGAAAATAGCGGAACTTAGGGATATCCAGATTAAAGCCAACACCATACAACAGATGAGTGGCCTGGCTGGACATTTCGACTGTGGTGGCAAAAGTCATATCACTGATCAAACCCCATTTCACTTCGGCCAGCCCCAGTTTGCTGAAACTCCAGCGAGGGGCCCATTCGGCATAGTTGGTTAAATCACCGGTATCAGGCCTGATATGATCGAGGAAAAAAAAGCTGTCGCCCCAACTGGTGGCGGCTGCATGTTCGAAGGTATAGATATCGCGGTTATTGTCACCTAAGCGGTAATTGTTCCCCGTTAAGTAGCTGACTCTGAAGTCTTGCCAAAGCACAGCAGAATGAGCCTGGATGGAGCAAAATAGTGTAGCCAGTAGCAGAGTTTTTTTCATAAAGAACTTATGACAACAGGGCAGGGTGTTTTAATACTGGCAGCAAATTGCAGAAGATCAATTAAGCTCAGGATTTTATTAAATAATATCCATGCCTTGTTTTTTATGTCGTCAGGTACTGGCGATACTCATTTCTTTATAGTCCTGCGCCATGTCTGTTTGTACAGTAGTTAAAGTGTCGGGTGAAGGGGAGGCAATTGATTAATAAGAGTAACCAAACTTCTGAAAGAGTTGAGGCTACAGCATGTTAGGTTGAATCATGCTGTAGCCTCGGGGTCGCTGCATTTATCGCAAGGGCCTATCAGAAACGGTAACGGGCACCAATTTCAAAAGAACGTTCCGGTCCTACATAAATACCCTGACGCAGGCCGCTGATATAGCGTTTGTCGGTCAGGTTTTTGACCGAACCTGAGACTGTCAGGTTATCACTGATTTGATACTGACTCAGTAAATCAACCACTGTATAAGCTGGTAATAAACCACCCCAAATATCGTTTGGTTTGCCGGCCGGATGCTCAATAGCAATAGTATTGGCTTCATTACCAAACTGTTCACCGCGGTGATGCAGGTTCAGAGACAGGTTTAATTGTTCCAACTGGTAGTTCAGGCCTAAATTAGCCAGTATTTTTGGGGCATAAGGAATACGATTGCCTTGATTTGTGCCTGCTTCAAACTCGGATTCAGGTACCCAGGTGGCGTTGGCATCCAGGTTCAGACCTGCCATCAGCGGCTGGCTTACACTAAATTCCATACCGTAGTGGCTGGTTTCACCGGCATTAGAGGAGGGGGTGCCTGTATTACTGTTACCAGTCACTACCTGATTGCTGAAGTCCATGATAAAAGCAGCCACTTCGTAACTGGTGGAGCCCGCGACACCACGTACACCCACTTCATAATTGACAGAACGTTCACCATCCAATTGCTGATCGGTCAGACCATCCAGGGCCAAACTGTTAGAAGCTGGAGAGAAAGCCCGGTATACACCAGCGTAAAGCTGTGCAGCATCAGTTAACTCATAAGTTAAACCAACACCAGGTAAATATTCGGTATTAGAGGTTTTGGCAAGGGCGTTGCTTTGCAGATTCAAGCGTTCTTGCTGATAAGATTCAATACGCAAACCCGGTGTTAACGCCAGCTTTTCGCTCAGCACTATACGGCTTTGCACATAACCAGCGACGCTGTCAGCACTGTCCTGTAAGTGACCTGCAATAGTGCCGGTACGGTCAGCTGCACGTGTGGTGTTGATACGTAAATCATTTGATTTTTCATGCATCAAACGCAAACCAAACTCTGTGCTGGCCTCAAGGCCAAACAACGGCTGCTCAAGCGTTAAACGGCTTTCTGCACCTGTGCGCTCAAAGGATCTGTTATTGCCGGTCAGGTTATCCGTATAGACCCAACGACCTGCAGCAACTGACGCATTGGTATCCACCGCATAACGCCAGTAATCACGGGTGACATCACTCCAGTACACCAATGTTTTTAAAGTAGCGGTGTCACTCAGTTGCCATTCGTGGTTGATATCAAAAGCCACGCGGTCAGCCAGAAAATCATCATCCGGAGCCGGGTTGTAGTCAGCGCCAGCTTTGTAGTCATTTAGCAATAAACCGCGGTACGACATATTGACATCATTTTCGTACCAGGACAGTTTGACCCCTAATTTCTGGTTATTGGCAAACTCAACACCAGCTTTGGCCATCACATCGTTCATGGTGTAGCCTTTGTCCATAAAGCCATCGCTGGTTGCATGGGTAGCGACAATACCGGCAAAGGCATCACCAGCGGCATTTTTGTTGCCTGCTTCAATGCCCACCTCTTTCATATTAAAAGAACCAGCGCGGGCCGACAGCTCAACGCCATCATCCGGCGTTTTGGTTTGATAATTGACCACACCGCCTATAGTGGAAGGGCCATAACGCAATGAGGATGAACCTTTGAGTACTTCAACCCGTTCTACCCGTTGAATACGAGGGTTAAAGTAGCGGTCGTTACCGATAAATAAACCAGGAGCCACTGGTACGCCATCTTCGAGTAATAAAGATTTGGATTCGCTGGCAGATAAACCACGAATACCAAAGTTGGCTATGACAGAAGTTTCTTCTTCACTTTTGATATTAATGCCAGGGATGCGGCGCAATACATCTTCTGTTGACAGAGGTTGTACCCGCTGAATTTCTTCCAGCTCCACCAGATTGACTGAACCTGTAGCGTTAAAACGATGGTCTTCTTTTTGACCTACCACTTTCACCACTTCCATAGCAGGCATCACAGATTTTTTTGCCTCAGCAGTTTCTTCTGCACTGCTGCTGCCGGCATAACCAGTGGCAGCCACAGCAACAGCCAGAGCTAAGCGGGACGGGCGAAAGTTGAGCGTGAAAAACATCGTAGACATCCTGGGTTCCTTATATAAAGTCAGCGTTCAAACCATCGAGGTGTTTTATACAGGCGGAGTTGATAACAAGTTCAACACCACTCACCTGACTGGCTGTATCAGTGGGCGCTAATTTAACTATGAATGGTAATTATTGTCAATTGTGTTCTGTATGCGGAATCATTCTTATTGTTTAATCAATTTAGCTTGATGCATCAGGCTGGATTATGTAACAGCTGATGAATATGCTGGCGCAACCAGCGTCTCAGCGGATCATCCTGAGTTCTGGAATGCCAGATCTGGCTGATTTGTACTTGTGGTAATGAAACAGGACAGGCTTTGATCACTAAATTTGAGTTCGCTTGTACTGCGTTATCTGCCAATGATTTCAGGCAGGTTAACAGTACATCATTGCTGTGAACTATATGGGCAGGTGATAAAA
Source organism: Rheinheimera soli (assembly GCF_031457405.1). Taxonomy (GTDB): domain Bacteria; phylum Pseudomonadota; class Gammaproteobacteria; order Enterobacterales; family Alteromonadaceae; genus Pararheinheimera; species Pararheinheimera soli_A. Next base: position 44,067 of record NZ_JAVDWR010000001.1, read on the forward strand.
AGCCAGAAACTCCGGCACAGACATGGCGCTGCAATGCTGATTTAGCTAATTCCTGATCCACCAATCCATCCAAATCTCCTGTCAATGTAGTAACCAGATGTCTGGCCTGGCAGTACTGTTCCAGATCCAGTTGCTGTTCAGCCAATGGATGTTGGCGACGCATCAGTACGACAAAGTCTTCAGTCTGCAGTTTTTGCTGATAAAAACTCTCTGGCAAATCGCGGTAAAAGCCAGCAATGGCCAGATCACAATCGCCGCGTTCCAACTGCTGTTTAGGTAAAACTCCCTGCGTGTGTCGCATCACCAGTTGAACTCTGGGGGCCTGCTCAGCTAACAGCGCCAGCAAATCAGGCACTAATACACTTTCTATATAGTCTGTGCTGTATATCACCAGCCGGTCGGGCTGATTTAAAAAATCTGCGCCACTCTGATGCTGATAAAAACCTTCCAGTGAGGACACCAGCTGCAATATCTCTGCTGACAAACTGATGGCTTTAGGAGTTGCAGTTAAACCCCGTGCAGCGCGCACAAAGAGGGGGTCGGCAAATTCGTGACGCAGCTTATTCAGTTTATGGCTGAGTGCAGGCTGGCTCAGATTTAACCGGGTTGCTGCGGCGCTGACATTCAGCTCTTCGTACAAGACTTTAAACAGCAGTAATAAATTCAGATCTTTATTTTTTATATTCATAATTTGAATAGCTATTATTAAATCAATTCACTTCTATGTAGTTTAGCCGTGCTGCACACTAAGCACCATCAAATCCACAACACAGAGGTGACAGATGCAATTCTCAAAACGCGTTGTACAACTGGGGCTGGCAGTAGCCCTGACGCTAAGCAGTTCTTTAGCTATGGCAGCCGACAAAGTATTGATTGTCGTGACCAGCCACAGCCAAATGGGCAATATCGGCGAAAAAACAGGCTATTGGTTAGGTGAAGTAACACATCCTTACCACGAGCTGATCAAGGCTGGTATCGAAGTAGATATTGCCAGCATTGCCGGAGGTAAGGCGCCAGTAGACGAACGCAGTCTGGCTGAGGCTGATCAAGTTAATCAGTGGTTTATGGCCGACAACATACACAGCAATAAATTACAGCAAACATTGAAGTTGGCGGATTTAAAAGCTGCGGATTACCAGGCCGTACTCTTTGCCGGTGGTCACGGCACTATGTGGGACTTCCCGCAAGATCAGGTGTTGCAGCAATTTGCGGCAACCCTCTATCAGAACAATGGCATAGTGGCGGCTGTCTGTCATGGTCCTGCCGCTTTATTGAATATCACACTGACTGATGGCAGTTATCTGATTTCAGGTAAAGAAGTGACAGGTTTTAGCAATAGTGAAGAAGAGCAAATCAAACTGACTCAGGTGGTGCCATTTTCTTTGCAGAATGAACTGGTAAAACGTGGGGCCAGCTATAACGCTGCGGATAACTGGCAAAGCAAAGTGGTGGTGGATCAGCGTGTGGTGACAGGGCAGAATCCACAATCAGCGACTGCTGTAGGTGCGGCTTTAGTCAAATTATTAACGGCTAACTAGTCTGCATCCTGTATTGCCAGCATAGCTACAGTTTGGCACGCAACTGTGGCTATGCTGTTTTTTGTTCTGAATCACAGTGGGTCATCAAAAATTTGAGCTCCCTCAGTTGTCGGAGCTGGCTCTGCATGTAAAAATTATCTACTCTCAAGCCAATGAGTTTTTGAGTTTGTGATTATGTGGTTGCGATTTTGCCTTTTCTTATTGAGTTTTAGCTGTCTGACGAATGGCCATGCAGCGCCAAAACAGCAGGTGTTATTGCTGACTTATCATCTGAAAGCCCCTTATGTGATTGATTGGGGGGAGCAACGGGGTTTGTATTTTGATTTGGCCTTTTATTTAAACCACAAGACAGACAAATACCAGTTTAAAACTGAGTTAATGCCAAGAAAACGATTGGATGTGTTATTGGCAGAACCTTTTGCCGATGTAGTGGTTGGGGTTCAGCCTGCCTGGTTTAAGCCTCTGGCTGATAAAATGCTGTTTACTGCTCCTTTTCTGCATGACAAGGATGTGTTTGTCTCTGATGCCAGAAAACCAGTGCGGGATCAGGACCTGGCTGATTTAACAGGTAAAATCTTTATTGGTTCACAAGGTTATAAATACAAAGGTATAGATGAGATTGTTGCGTCCGGCATTCTGGAGCGGGTAGATACCTTACAGGAAGATTATGTGCTGGATATGCTCAGGTTAGGGCGTGGTGATTTTACTATAATCAGCTCTTCCACTTTGTCTTATAAATTTAGCCATGGTGAACAAGCCCGGCATTTTTATGTCGCCAACACACCTCATGATCTGATCCAACGCGGCTTTATGGTCAGTAAAACCGATCCACAGTTGCATCAGTTTTTACAGCAGGTGATCCAGCAGATGCCTGCCGATCAGGAGTGGCAACTGTTGTTAGCCAAATACCAAATTCAGCACGCTATGGTAAAACCCTGATTTATATTCAATTTCATCAAAGCTTCGCCCTGTTGTCACATTTTTGCAAAGCCTAAGCGGCATGCTGAACGGGCTTAAACTTGTTGCATGCATCACTGTTCCTGGTGATTTCAGGGTCCTTCACGGACCCTTTTTTATTCGCTAAAACGTCATCTGTAGTAACCAGTCTTTCAGAAACTCAACAAAGACTCTTACTTTAGCCGGACGGAAATGGCCTGGCGGATAGACGGCGTAGATGCCGCCTTTTGGCAGTTGCCATTGAGGTAAAACCCTGACTAATTCTCCTTGTTGGATCAAATGCCTGGCGCTGTAACCAGTGATCACACCCAATCCTGCACCTGCTTTGATTAAAGCGGTGACGGATGCTGTGGAACCCGCTTTGATTTGGCTGCGCATTTGTATCTGCAGCAGCTCTTGCTGTTGACTGAAACTCCAGTGCAAAGCAGAGGCCAATAAAGTAAAACAGATAAAGTGATGCTGTGGTAATTCTGATGGATGCTGTGGCACGCCATGTTGCTGCAGATAAGCAGGAGAGGCGACTAACCATTGTTCAAAATGGCCCAATGAAATAGCTTTTTGGCTGGAGTCTTTTAACCAGCCAGCTCTGATGGATAAATCTATACCTTCTTTGACTAAGTCTTTGATCTGATCACTGCTTTTTAATTCAAAAGCCAAAGCCGGGTGCTGCTGACGGAATGCCTGTATGGCGGGCACCAGTATTTGCTGAGTGTAATCCTCAGGAGCACTGATCACTAAAGTGCCGCTCAGGTTGTGTTCAGAGCTTTGTACCTCTGTCAATTGCTGAGCTAATTGCTGCATTAAAGGTAAAACATGCTGGTATAACTGCTCTCCGGCCTGAGTCAGGCTAACCAGACGGGTAGTGCGGCGAAATAAGGCGATACCAAGTCTGGACTCCAGCGCTTTAATTTGCAGACTGACTTTGGTTTTAGTGCAGCCCATTCGTTCAGCCGCAGCGGTAAAACTGCGTTCCTGCGCCAAGACCAGAAAAACGGGCACGGCGTTTAAATCAATGTCTGACAGCTGCATAAGTTTCATTGTTATTCAATTAGTAACAGTGAATTATGTATTGACATGTTTTTCAAATCAATCCCAGCCGGGATAATAGCGGCCATTCACTCAAACGGAGAAGATGGTATGAACATAGCTATTATTGGTGCTTCAGGTTTTATTGGTTCAGCTTTAACAGCAGAAGCCTTGAGCAGGGGCCATCAGGTGACAGCCCTTGTCAGTCGTCCTGAACGCATAGAAGCTGCTGATGGGTTAACAACAAACAAAGTGGACGTGCTGGATACTCAGGCTTTAACTTTGGCTCTTGCTGAGGCTGAACTGGTGATCAGTGCTTTTAGTGGCCATAAAGAAGCCGATGTAGCCTCGTATTACCTGCAAGGTTTTCAGTCGATTTTAGCGGCCAGTATCAAGGCACAAGTGCCACGTTTACTGGTGGTAGGGGGGGCAGCTTCGCTGGAGTATGCTCCGGGCCAAATTTTACTCAATAGTCCGGATTTCCCTGCTGCTTATCTGGGCACAGCTCAGGGGGCCTATCAGGCTTTGCAATTACTCAAAGCACAAAATCAGCAACACTGGAGTTACTTATCACCTGCAGCAGATATTTTTCCTGGTGGCAAAACAGGTCGTTTCCGCTTAGGCCAGGATCAACTGCTCACTGACACTGAAGGCAAAAGCCGTATATCTGTAGCGGACTATGCAGTTGCTATGCTGGACGAAGCAGAACAAAACCTGCACAGCAATCAACGTTTTTGCGTGGCCTACTAAGTGGAAGGAGCCCGGTTGGGCTCCTTTGTTCTGACACCTCATCTCTTCAGGCATAGTTTTAAAGGCTGGAGTTTTGTTAGCTGAACCATCTTCACTTCACTGAAAACACTACTTTTTTTTCTTCACCACAATACAATTTCAACCACTGCTACTATACTGAGCGCGGACAATCCAGACTTCATGGCGGCACTTTTCACAAACTCCCTTGCCGCCATTTACTACCTGTACCCAAAGGTTGTGCAACGACCAGGGTATATAGTGAGGAATCACATAAACGTGAATATCAAGTTTGTCGTTGCTGGCTTAGCGCTTTGGGCATGCTCTGCCTTTGCTACCGAAGTCGTAACTCATCCTGCCGTAGCTATGGACCAGTTGACAGTCACTCAGCTGCGCGCCATTTATTCTATGCGGCAACAAAACTGGCCTGATGGTACAACCATCAGAGTTTTTGTATTGTCTGCAAAAAATCCGATACACCAGAGTTTTGCCAAAGAAAAACTACAAATGTTTCCCTATCAGCTGGACAGGATCTGGCAAAAAATTACGTATTCAGGTTTAGGTTCAGCCCCAGTGGTGCTGGCTTCAGAGCAACAAATGCGTGAAGTGGTCGCAAATACCGAAGGGGCTATAGGTTATATTGAGAATTCAGATGAACTATCCAAGCTTAAAGTCATTCATGTTACGCAGTAAGCTGTGTCTTTTACTGCTACTGGGCTGTTCATTGCAGTTGCCGGCAGATGAACTGCAATGGCATGGTTTTATTTCACAGGGCCTTATTCAGGCGCCAGAAACTAATTTTGTCAATCTGGATGACAGTATTTCGGCTGAGCTAACGGACATAGGTGTAAATATGTCATGGGCTTTGTCGGATAAACTGCGACTGGCAGGGCAGGTGGTGTATCTGGACGGCGGCCGCCGTTATACCAAAGGCACCCGACTGGATTATTTGTTTTTAGACTGGACTCTGTACAGCGATTTTGACTGGCGGCTGAATATGTTTGTCGGCCGCTTTAAGAACCAGCATTGGCTGTATTCTGCAACCCGTGATGTGCCTTTTACCCGCAATGCCATAGTGTTGCCTCAATCTGTGTATTTTGATTCCTTCCGCGATATTGCCGTTGGTAGTGATGGCCTGGCGTTAAAAACCACTCACGACACAGCCATAGGTGAAATTGAACTGAACTGGAGCTGGGGAGCCACTAACTTAAGTAAAGAACAAAGCCAGATCCTGTTGAGTACCCTGGCCCAGGGCGACGCTAAGCAGGACTATGTGCATCAGGCCAGTGTATTTTGGCGACCTGATCAATCCGCCTGGCAGCTGGGCCTTTCTTTACTCGACTCAGATTTTAGTTACAAAAAAGCCGAACTGGATTTATACAGCGATGGCGCCATGACAGTACAACGAGTGATGCTGAATGGCCGTTACGCTGCTGAATACTGGGAGCTGAGTGGTGAATGGGTGCAGGAGCGGCTCGATATCAGTGATTTTTATGTGCCTGGTTTTAAACGCAACACTTTTAGTCAGGGCTGGTATGTTCAGGGCCGCTACAATCTGATGCCCCGTACCTGGGCTTTGTTGAGTCTGGATAGCTTTGATTTGGACAAAGATGATCGCAGTGGGGTTAAGTTTTCGCAAAGCACAGGCGGTATGGTACCGGCTTATTTTGGTTATCAGGATGATGTAACTTTCGGATTAACTTATGATTTTAAAGACAATCTGCGTTTAACTATGGAGCACCATTGGGTGAAGGGTACGGCACGTTTAGCTTACCCTGTAATGCCGGATCTGCAGCATAACAAATCAGAATACTGGCAAATGTGGGCCATGCAACTTATGTATTGGTTTTAAGCTTTATGCGGCCTTTTGTGTTCAGTTTACCCTGGAAAATTTTGCTGGCTACCATCAGCGCTTTGCTTTGTATGACAGTACTGCAAACCAGCCTGGGCCTGATGCGGATGAGTGAGGAGTTTGATCGGCAGCAGCAGGTAAAACGTGAGTCGGCACGGCAGCAGTATCTGCAACAAAATAGCATGATAGAGCAGCAACTGCGGGTGTGGCTGGAGAGTTTTTCTGATCTGGTGCAGTTAAGCCAACAACCTGATTTTTCAGCTTTTATTCAGCGTTTGGCCGAACAAAGTGCCAATATGCAGTTGCATCTGAATATAGAGCAAATCTGGTTGCATGATAGCGGGATGAAGCTGCTGTTTAGCAGTGGTCAACAGACCCCTTATTTTTCTCCCACTCTGGTGCAAGAGGTACTGAAAAAACAAAGCCCGTCGACTATCAATTTATGTGTACAGTTTTGTGTCAAACAGCTTAGTTTGCCTGTGCTGAACAGCTCTGGTGAAGTGGCTGTAATGACAGTCACCACAACGCTGGTCGACATTTTATCGGCACTGCACCAAAGCTTAAATTCTGATGTGGCCTTGATCCGGGCCGGCAGAACTGCAACGGGGAAAATCAACCGTGAGCTGATATCCAGTTCCAATCCGCAGTTAGTGAATGCCTTGTTGCAGAAAGTCTCTGATCTTGAAGCGGATTTGGCCTTAAGTGAGGGACTGGAGCTGCATTACAATGGCCAACAGTACCTGATCTCTGCTTTTGAAATGCAAAGTAAAGGGGTGTACCTGACAGTGGTGGACAATATCAGTGATTTTGTCGCCACTAATAATGGCTATCGCCGTCAGTTACTCATTACTTCCGCCTTTTTATTTGGCGGTATGGTGCTGCTGGTGTACCTGATCATGCGCCGCATCAGCCTGAGGTTAAAAAAGCTCAGTCAGGCTTTGCCTTTGTTATCGCAAAAACAATATGCAGGTTTTCGCCAGCAAAGCCAGTTTGATGCCAGCACCTGGCCGGATGAAGTGGATTTATTACGTCAGGCTGCCGATGAGTTAAGTGTTGAACTGGAGCAACTGAACCATAAAGTAGAGCAGCATACCAGTGAGCTGGAAAAAGTGGCGATGTACGACTTACTGACCACCTTGCCAAACCGCAATATGTTGCAGTATCAACTTGGCCGTATGCTGAGCAGTCAGGCTGCGGATAAAAAGTTTCTGGCTGTACTTTTTGTTGATCTGGATGACTTTAAACGCATTAACGACGGTCTGGGTCATGCACAGGGCGATAAGTTACTCAAATTGGTCGCGCTGCGGTTCAAAGATTGTTGTGGTACCAACGATTTGCTTTGTCGTTTTGGTGGCGATGAATTTGTTTTTGTGCTGCCTCAACTGACAGATGTGGAAACGCCTTTTCGTTTAGCCAGTCAGATTTTGCAGCGTATTCAGCAGCCTTTGACCATTGATCAGCAAAACTTTGTCATGACGGCCAGCATAGGTTTAACCATGAGCATGGCGACGCCGACAGATGCTGATGATTTGATACGCCAGGCTGATTTAGCGATGCATGAAGTGAAACTCAATGGTGGCAATGGGGCTCAGGCTTATAATCTGGATATGTATCAGCGGGTGCAGCAGCGCGTGCTGTTGGAGCAGGATTTAAAAGAAGCTTTGTTACTGAACCAGTTCAGCATTAGTTTTCAACCCCAAATGATCATAGCCACCGGGGCTTTGTATGGTTTTGAAGCGCTGATCCGCTGGCGTCATCCGATCAGGGGTATGGTACCCCCTGATGAATTTATTCCCGTTTTGGAGCAATCCAGACAAATAGTGCCATTGGGCTATTGGATTATCGAACAATGTATGCAGCAATGTCTGAGTTTATTGCACAGTGGCTGGCATCATTTCCGTATTGCCATTAACTTGTCGGCTGAACAGTTTGTTGACCCTGAATTGATCCCAACACTAAAACGGCTGCTGGATAAATACGAGTTGCAGGGCTCTTATTTTGAACTGGAACTGACGGAGCGTACTTTGGTACAGAGCATAGAAACTATGCTGAACATCATGTCGCAAATTAAAGCCATGGGCATTCATTTTGCCATCGACGATTTTGGTACAGGCTATTCGTCCTTGAGTTATCTGAAAAAAATGCCGATGGACTGCATCAAAATTGATAAAAGCTTTTTGTCAGGAATGCTGGAAAACGCCGCAGATTTTCAAATTATTGCTTCAACCATTGCCATGGTGCAAAAGCTGCAGCTTCAAGTGGTCGCCGAAGGGGTGGAGACGCGTGAGCAACTGGAGCTGTTGCGTCAGCAAGGTTGTGATATAGCACAGGGCTATCTGATCGCCAGACCCATACCACAACCCGAACTGGCAGGTTTTTTAGAAGAGCATTTCCCGAAAGGATTTTGGCGGGGTCAGAGTCTTTGACTCTGCCCCCTATACCACTGCCTTTAACGGCAAAGCTGGCCTTGCTGGATATAAGGGCCCAGTATAGGCGCCATGCCTTTGAGTACTTGCAGCGGTAAGGCTGAAGTGAAACTAAAATCTTCAGCACCCTTACCCGGAACAAAAGCAGTCAGAGTGCCGAAATGATTCTCTCCCAGATAAAACACAAAAGTTGCAGTGCGGTTGATGGTGGTTGACTGCACAGTGCGGCCACGGATCACCTGGGTTGCCATTTTGTTGTCCCCTGTGCCTGTTTTACCACCTATGACTAATGGTGAACCATCAGTATTGGTAAAGGAACCCTGTAAACGACGGGCTGTACCACCGTCTGCCACTTGCGACAAAGCAAAACGCAGAGCTCTGGCAACTTCAGGTTTCATCACGCGTTGGGCTTCATTCGGCTGATACTTGAGCTTCACTTCATAAGGTGTATTGGCGGCAAAATGCAGCTGATCCACTCTGACAGTCGGCAGTAACATCCCATCATTCTGAATAATACCAATGAGTTCAGCCAAAGAAGCGGGTCTGTCGCCTGAACTGCCTAAGGCCGTGCCCAGTGACGGCACCAGGTGATCAAAAGCATAACCCAGTCGTTTCCAGCGCTGGTGAATATCCAGAAAGGCTTCGACCTCCAGCATAATGCGAATACGCGTATCCCTGGCACTGCGGTTCGAGGTTCTGAATAACCAGCGGTACACCTGTTGACGTTGTTCTGCAGAAGCATTCACGGCTTCGCTAAAGGTTGCCTGTGGGTTTTGTTGCATAAAACTCAGCAGCCATAATTCCAGCGGGTGAACCCGGGCTATATAACCCTGATCCATCAGACTGAATTTACCAGGACCGTATTTGTTATACAGCTCATCAATGTCTTTGACTGTCAGGTTTTCTTCAGGCAAACGTTGCTGCAAAAAGGCGCTGAATTTGGCAAAGTCAGACTCAGGCAACAAATAACGGTGCACTGCAGCTAAACGATCCGGCGTTTGTTTTAAACCTTCAAAAAAGGTGTTTAAACGGTCTTCTGCGGTTTTTTTCTGGTACTTACGCCAGAACCTTTGCAGGAACGAACTACCTTCTTTATCGGCAAAACGGCGTAAATACTCTTCACGACGTGGGTCTTTGTCGTTTTTCAACAGTAACGAGGTACTGCCAGCCGTCTGGTAGCTGCTGCTGTAGGAGACGATGTCACGCATAATTCGGACAAAAGGCAGGTTGATGGATTCTTTTAACGACTCCAGTACAGTAGGAACTCTGCTGTCTTCTTTTTTCTGGAAGTTGTTAAACACCTGCAAACCACCGCCGGTAAAAAAGCGTTCGGCAGGAGAGGCCGAATAAGTACGCTGTAAAGCGGCATCCAGCATTTTTGATAAATCACGATCGGCCGTATGCGCCATATAAGTGGCAGCCCAGCGGGTTAAATGATCGTTGGGGGCTATCTCCAGGTTCAACAGATTTTCTGGTAACTCATCAATAAAAGCATCATGCAGCTCGGCCACTATTTCCAGATAAGTGGTCAGCACACGCAGTTTAGCCGTGGAGCCCAGTTCCAGTTTGCTGCCTTCATTTAAGTCAAAAGGCTGGTCGGTATTGTCGGTTTGCACCCTTACTCTGTTACCGCCCGGCGTTTTTTCAAACAAGGTAAAACTGTAAGTGACTTTGTCGGTATTGCTGGCACTTAACAGTTTTTCACCTAACAAGCCGACTTTTTCCGCGACCACAGGGGAGGCCAGACTATTGAGGTAATGACTGACTTTTTGTTGCAGTTCATGATGCAAGGACACTTTGGCGGTTAAATCCAGCCTGTCTAAATCGTATAACTGTTGATTCAGCAGGGTACCTAAACGGCCACGAGCGACGTTAATGCCTTTGAGAGTTTGCGCATCCTGTTTAATGCCCGGTGCTTTACCACCTTTAAACAATAAACGTTGCGACATGGCTGAATCGGCCAGATCTTTATCTATCACCTTTGCATTGGCCAGCACCCGCAAATGGCTGTTGGTCAGTTGTTCTAAATCATCATGACCTTGCAATAAATAATACGAAGGGCGACGCTGGGCTATCATCAGTGCCATCACCTGACGCAAAGCCAGGCCTCTTAAGCTTTTGTTTTGCTCTGTAGGTTCAGCATTTAATACCTGATTAAAACGGCTAAAGTCGGTGCCAAACCAGGCCCATAACGCATCACCCACACCATGCACTTCACCAAAACCCGGTGCTGAGGACAGAGGTACAGAGTTTAAATAATCCAATACCACTTCATGCCGGGTTAACGAGGTGTCGGCGCCATACCGATAAGCCCGCACTGAACCAGACACCATCTGCAAAAACTTGTCGGTAAAGCCCTGGGTTAAGCCTTGTGGCGAATGGCGGTACTTTTCAATCTGGGTCGCAAGCGTACTGCCACCGGCAGATTGGCCTTCTAAATTTAAGACTTTAGTCACCTGAGACACAGCGGCCATCACAAAACGGGGCCAGTCGACCGCAGGGTTAGCGCGGGCAGGAGAGGTTAACAGTTTTCGGTTTTCGATAAACAACAGGCTGTCACGCACTACGGCAGGAACATCAGCCGGGTGTTTATACACTCGTTGTGGATGAGAAAAAGAAAACAGCTCTTCATTACGGCAGTCGCCAATTAATAATCCACCCTGAGCTTTTTCGCGGTAAGGCGGAAAAAAGCCTAACTGAGTGTAAAACAACAGTTCAGGTGAAAAAGCGGCTTGTTGCTCAACCACAAAACTACGCTGTGTTAAAGCCGGAATAAATTTGGCTAACTTTGAATAGCCTAAACGTTGATCAAAAGGCCCGGCTATAGGGTAGGACACCTGTTCTGTCGGACCAGATTGCAGCTGATAAGTCAGCTTTTTTGCATAAGCACTGATTTCCGTGGATTGGTAATGGGCTGTATGCAGCTCGTACGTCACCAGAGCTGCGCCAGAGAGCAGCAGCAAAATAAATAACCAGGGGATCAGGCTACGACGCCGCCGCTGCTGAATGACGGGGGCGGCTTGCTCTGACGGTCTTTCGTCACGGTAGTTATCAAATTGCATTTGATTAAAATCTGGTGGGGATGACAAGTTCTTATCCATGAGTTCAGGCAGTTGCCATTTCGTCCGATTTTAACTGGTATAAGCAGGCTTTGCAGCTGAATTTTGTTGAAGTTTTTCGATCAAACATACTGATTTATCTCCATTTAGCGCTCAGGCTTGATTTTGGGCTCTGAAGGCGCAGTCAAAACCTTGCCATCAAACCATAAATGAAGACTGTGCCGGAAGGCTGGATCGGTCTGAACTTTGGGTATCACAGTATTGATCAGCTCCACTTGTTGTTTGCCCCATTCGCTATTGCTGCAACCCACAGCTCCGGCAATAGGCGCAGGTAACTCGGCAATGGGCACATAAACCAGACCTTTGGCTTGTTGTGGTGCTGTTTTGTTCAGGTAGGTCAGGAGAATGTCGTAGTCCAGAGTGAAATCAATACGGCCGCTCTGGATCATGTTCAGTAACGCAATGGGCCCATTGTCGCCTGAGCGTATTAACTCATTTTTACGATAAGGTTCCAGTAAGGGTTCTATATCCCCATACCTGCGACCTGCGGCCAGTCCAAGTTTAAAGGTTTTTGCTGCCAGAAGTTTCGTCAATACCAGAGGGGAACCAAAGTGCTGCGTTAAATGATCGGCCAGCGCCTGACGGGTAATGATTCCCTGAGGTCTGTACCAATGAGTGGGGTTGCTGAACACTGCAGTTTCAGTCGGCTGGGCTCTGTGGATCATACAAGGAAAGCACAAAGCTTCTCTGTTATTCAGTGCCTGGTGAATACGGGTTTGTGGCATCAGTACATTCTGATGGCTGATGTTGGGCAGATGAGTTTGGATACTGTTGAGTAATTGGTCGCACAGGCCTTGTTGGTTAAAAGATCCGCCTACTATATGAAAAGGAGGGCCAGTGTTAATCGCCCAGCTTAGCAGTGGTTTTGATGGACTGCCCAGACTGTGACCGCTAAACAGCAGTACCACAAGGGCTAACACATATCGCATCAGAACAATGCCTCTGGATTTTTCTTAACATTCTATTAATCTAACCAATGCACAGCTCAAGGACAAGGTTTAATTCAGGTTCAGCAGCTGCAACAGAGCTGTCGAACCTGAAATAAATCCGCTGATAGCGGCCTAGTGGTGGTGGTGACCACCTACGCCATGTGCATGACCGTGTTCAATTTCTTCGGCGGAAGCCGCACGAACATCAATCACATCAATATCAAAACTTAAGGTTTTGCCAGCTAATGGGTGGTTAGTGTCCACTTCAGCTTTAAACATACCTACTTTAACCACAGTGACCTGACGCTGGCCCTGCTCGGTATTTACCACTGCCACCATGCCCGGTTTCCATTTTTTTGCGCCCATCAGGTGTTTCACCTGAACGCTTTGAATGGAGTCAGCAGCGATCTCGCCATAAGCGTCGGCCGGGGCTAAAGTGACGTTAAATTGATCACCGGCCTGATGGCCTTCCATTGATTTTTCTAAACCTTCAATCAGGTTGCCATGACCTTGCAGGTATAAAACCGGGTCCTGACTTCTGGAATTTTCTAATACACCAGTGTCGTCTGATAAGGTGTAGTGAAACTGAACCACTGTATCTTTGGTGATTTGCATTGTTTGTGTATCCGCTGCTAGCTAAAAAATGGCGGTTATTATTACGCAATGGCGTTATCGGGTCGACTTTTTTCTATGCTTAGTGATGTGATGCCGGATGGGTGTGCACCCAACTCAGCGGATCCAGCGCATAAAAAGATCTTAATTGCTGATACAAAGCCGGATGCTGAGCTGCAAATAAATCAGGTTGTTCAAAAAAAACTTCAGAAATGACCGCAAAAAATTCGGCTGGATTAGTGGCAGCATAAGCGTCAAACAAGGTAGGTAAGCCCTGAGCCAACTGGCGCTGCAGCTGCTCAAACTCACGGGATAATACCTGTGACCACTCTTGATAAGCTTCTGTACTTCTGAGCAAAGGCGCACCTGTGGCCTGACCTTTCAGCTGATCGAGCTGATGAGCAAATTCATGGATCACCAGATTATGTCCATCGTTGCAGATGGCGGCAGAGTGCAAAGTATCCACCCATGACAACACAATCTGGCCGGTTTGCCAGGATTCCCCCAAACGTAGCTGTGCACTTTCACTGACTACCCCTGCAGCATCAGACTGTTGAGCTGGCACCACGAAGGCCGCCGGGTAAATCAGGATTTGCTGCAGTTTTGGATAATAATGAGCAGGTTTATTCAGCAGCAGCAAACAGGCCTGAGCCGCTATAGTGACTTTCATTTCGTCAGTGACAGTTAAACCTGCACAACCAACAAATTGTTTTTCGGCAACAAACACCTGAATGAGCTTTTTCAGTTGCAACTGCAAATCGGCAGGCAAAGCACGGAAGTAGGGCATACGCTGCTTAAGAATGTGACGCCAGGCTGCAGGAAAAGGCTGCTGCTGAATTTTTTCCCGGCGATGGCGCCGCCAGGCAGGAGGTAAAAACACTGCAGCCAACACCACTAAGGTCAGCAAAGTTAACAGCAACAAAGGCACAATAAGTGCTCCAAATAAACCCTGATAATGCTGTTATGGCGCCGCTGTGGATAAAATCAAGGTCATCTGTTCAGAACAGGTTGCGTCTTGACGGAAAAAAACTATACCCTTTGAGTCATACTCAGTGACCGAGCTTTTTTATGAACCTATTTCAGCTGAATTTATCTCCGGGTTTAGTGCACCCTATCTTGTTACAACTGCGTGATCCTGGTATTCAAAAAGACCGGCTGCGCTTTAAGTTTAACTTAGAGCGTTTAGGTTTTTTACTGGCAGCAGAACTGGCAAAAACTCTGCCGGTACAGAAGGTTGAAGTGCACACCGTACTGGGGAAAACCGAGATCCCAGTGCCACAGCAACCCCCTGTGTTAGTGACTGTGTTAAGAGCTGGTCTGGCATTTTATCAGGGGTTTGCCAATGCCTTTGACGACGCCGACAGCGGCTTTATTGGTGCTTATCGGGTCGAAGGTGAGTCGGCTGAACAGCTTGAAATCCGAATGAATTATGCCGCTTTGCCTGATTTAACGGGCCGCGATTTAATTTTGATAGACCCTATGCTGGCCACTGGTGGTTCTTTACTTAAAGTCTGGCAGCTGATTGCCAGTCAGGCGACTCCCCGTTCTGTGCATGTAGCAGCAGCCATCGCTGCACCTGAAGGCGTTGCAGCCTTGCAGCAGCATTTACCTGAAAACAGTTATTTATGGCTAGGTGCTTTGGATCAGCAACTGAACGAACATGCCTATATAGTGCCGGGTTTGGGTGATGCAGGAGATTTATGTTTTGGCCCCAAACTCTGATGCTGAAAAACTAAGGACTTTGGACGGCTAAAGGCTGGCGTATCATCCATTGTTGTTTTGGCGCTATGATCTGCTGCAAGGATAGTTGCTGAATACTGTGCTGGTCTAGAATTCGTATTTGCGGGCTGACTTGTCTGGCATAAGCTTGTTTTTCCAGAATACGTAAGGCCAAATCAATACTGATACGAGCCTGGATCACCGGAGAATCTGTCGCTGCTGCCAGCAACTTTCCTTGCTGGATCAATCGTACTATGTCAGGGTTAGCGTAATAGGCCATTATCTGAACATTTGTCTGCTGTTCGCTCGAAATAAAACTCTGAGTAACAGCTGCGGCGACAGCATTTGCCAGCACATAATGGGGTTGTTCACGGCTAAATAGTTGCCGGACTAAAGTGGCCTGCGAAAAATTGTCCGTAGCACCATAACCACCATGTAAAAGTTTTACCTCTGAGCCTTGCAATGTGTGCTTTAACCCCCGCTCTGCGTCCTGTACCCATGCTGCCTGGGCTGGTCCGGGAAACCAGGCCAAATCAATAGAACTTTGTTGGCTGTGCTGCAGTAAATACAACATGCTTTTGGTCGCCATATCAGCAAAAGACACAGAAGAACGGGCTGAAATAGCGTCACTATTGATGCCGTTAATTAAATCAATAACAGGAATACCTGCATCTTTTAGCTGCAAAATTAAATCATTTAAACCTTCGCTGGAAATAGCGCCAATAATCAGAGCGTCGGCTTTGTTGCTCACACAATCCAATAATTGCTGGCGTTGGCGTGGCAGGTTTTCATAACCTCCGGCTTCATAAATTCCGAGTTGTACCCCCTGACGTTTAGCTTCTTCTGCTAAGCCCCAGGACACACCCCACCAGTAGTGATCTTTGCCATGGGGCAATAAAGCACAAAGCCGCCATGCTTTACTTACGCTCTGCAGTGGCTGGTACTCCAGTGCCTGACCGTCGGCTTTTACTTCAACCGGAAACCAGTTTTGCTCTGCAGACAAAGAGCTACTAAGTGCTGAACAGAGCGCCAGGCTGAGCAGAAAAAACGCTTTGGACATGAAACCTCCTGTTATACCCGCTTCAAACTATAGAAGATTTCATAGTGTCGCGATTTGTCTTTTTATCGCGTTAATGTTGTGCCAGTTTTTTTCGCAAATGCCAGAAATACCAAAGCACCATAGAGACCACCACTGGAATACTGATAGATTCAATAGTTTTGGCAGGCCACTGTGGGATCCAATGCACTATAGCTTGCTGAGCTTTGGTTAGCAGTTGCAGCGAATAGTAGCTAATGGCCACCACAGACAAACGTTCGACTGCACTTTGTAATTTCAGCTGCAAGTGGGCTCTGTTGTCCATAGAGGATAACAAGGTCTGATTTTGCCATGCCAGTTTTAAATTAATTTGAGTACGCAGTAACTCAGTGGAGCGGCCTAAACGTTCTGCCAGTTGTTGCTGGCGTTTTAATACAGATTGAGCAGTACGCCAGGCCGGAGTTAAACGTCGTTCGGTAAAATGCTGCAACGACATTAGTCCTTCAACAGGTTCTTCATCCAGACTTTTTAATCTGTCCAGCGTCAGTTGGTAGTAGGCATGACTGGCCTGTAATCTGCTGCTGTTTTCCGAGATCTGATGTTCAGTCTGAGCCGCCAGTTGGATCAGTTCATCCAGCAGTTGTTCATCATTGCCTTGTTTTTGTTCTATACGGGAAGTGATCACCGCCAGTTGCTGCTCCTGTTGCGGCAACTGATGCAATGCCAGTTTGCAATAAGGCCAGGCCAGCAGGGCCAGTTTACGGTAGTTGCCCAAATCAAACAGCTGCTGTACCAAAGCTCCCAAAGCACTGCGGCTTAAGCCTTTATCCAGCAGCAGCATACGGCCAGCACCTTCATTGTGTTTACGAAAATCCGTCCAGATCCGCGCTTTGCCGTTAAACACCATACTGCTGATCAGATGTTCACTGACAAAAAGCTCTGCCGGGTCCTTTGCTACCAGTTGAGAGGGTTGCACTATGCTCAGCTGCACCACCCGGAATAACTGGCCGGGTAAGCTGGCAAACCAGTGTGGATCAGGCACTAAATCCTCTGGATCACAAAACAGACTGGACGCAGCACCTGGGCGGATAAAGGTGTAAGTGGAAAATTCATTGTGCCGCTCCCAACGCAACCAACTGCTGCCAAGCTGCAGGTTGCAGTCCTGTTCGTGGGGTTCGAGATCTTTGCCATGTTGCTGCGCCAGTTGTTGCATGGCTTGATATTCAGCACTGCGTGAGGTGCCCGACAGCGTCAGCACAAACTGACAAAGCTGGCAGGGGGAGTCCAGAGCCGGAAAAAAGCGTTGCTGTAATTCCTGTTCCAACACATCGCGTTGCGGGTGTTGGCGTAAATAAAGCTGAACCATAACAGACTCCAAAAGGAATAGATAAACGCGCCACAAAACAGAAGCAGTATCTATACCTATGCATGACAGCCAGATGTCAATCACTTGATTTTATTAGTGAATTTATTATTTCCAGACCAGGTTTATCATAAAAAACAACAGCTTGATGTTCCCTTAGTGCACAAGATGGCACTAAAGAAGTGCATTTTAGTTAACATTTTATTTTCAAATAAAGCAGGGCTACAATTAAAAGAGGAACACAACAAAGAGGATAGACAAATGCGAATTTTGTATTTATCGCTGTGTTGTACGGCCATGCTCTCATCAGCACCGGCTTTTGCTTTGAGCAGCTTACCCCAGTTACAACTGGCTCAGTCTTATCAGCAGCACCAAGCCGTATCTGCTTTTTGGATCAGCGAAAAACTCGATGGTGTCAGAGCCTTTTGGGACGGCAAACAACTGCGTAGTCGCAGCGGGCAATGGATAAAGTTGCCGGATCATTTATCGAAACAATTGCCTGATTTTGCTTTGGATGCTGAGTTGTGGGCAGGCAGGGGCAAGTTCCAGCAAGTGATGCAGGCGTTGCAGCAGGGCTCTGATAACGCAGACTGGCAAAACATCCGGCTGATGGTATTTGATGCGCCAACACAGCAGGGCACTTTTACAGAGCGTTTGCAGTTTTTACGGCAGCAACTACCAGAGAATGCTTTTGTGCAGTTGCTGGAACAGAAGCAATTGCAAACCAAGGCTGAACTGAATGAGTGGTTGCAGCAGGTGGTAGCTGCAGGCGGCGAAGGATTGATGTTGCATCGTGCTGACGCGCTTTATCAAAGCGGGCGGGTCAGTCATTTGCAGAAATTAAAACTGGCGGAAGATGCAGAAGCCAGAGTCGTGGCGCATTTACCGGGCAAAGGTCAGTTTAGTGGCATGCTGGGTGCGTTATTGGTGGAATTACCGGATGGCCGGCGTTTTAAGTTAGGTTCAGGTTTTAGTGTGCAAGAGCGAAAAAATCCGCCAGAGATAGGGCGTCTGGTGACTTTTCAGTACCATGGTCTGACGCATAAAGGCACCCCCCGTTTTGCCGTTTTTGTGCGCGAGCGACCAGAGCAGTAAAAAGCCAGTCGGCGCTACTTGCCGGTATCAGTGTTCAGCGCCAGAATAGCCGTCTTCAGCTGATGAGGTAGCTATGGTTAATCTGGCCTTGATGGGCGCTTTTATTCCGACTTTTTTATTTGTTTCAGTCACACCAGGTATGTGTATGACTTTGGCGATGACGCTTGGAATGACGCAGGGCGTGCGCCGCACTTTATGGATGATGTGGGGCGAAATGTTAGGTGTGGCTTTGGTTGCCATTTTGGCTGTTTGTGGCGTTGCCGCTATGATGCTGCAATTTCCGGCCGTTTTTCAATGGTTTAAAATCGCTGGCGCTTTATTTTTGGCTTATATCGGCTGGCAAATGTGGTGGGCCAAAGGCAAATTAGCTATTCCACAAGCTGGTGTTAGCCGGGAATTGCTGGCACGACGCACTTTATTTAGTCAGGGTTTTGTTACCGCTGTGTCTAACCCTAAAGGCTGGGCTTTTCATATGGCCTTGTTGCCGCCTTTTATCGATAGCCAACTGGCGTTCTGGCCACAGTTGCTGGTATTGGTCTTTCTTATTATTTTAATGGAGTTTCTGTCTATGCTGCTGTACGCAAGTGGTGGCAAAGCGTTAGGCGCATTTTTCCAGCAACAAAATAAAGTACAGTGGCTTAACCGTATTGCTGCCAGTTTAATGTTTGCTGTAGCGCTTTGGATGCTGTTGGGTTGATCACCGTTTTATTTCAAGACCCGGCTTACCAGCGATAGCCCAAAATCAGGCTGCTGGAGCGCTGTTTTGCATGCGCCTGCCAGCCAGCCCACTGGGTTCTGTTTGGTTGAAAACTCTGTAAACTGCTGTGTTCCAGCGCCAGATCCAGATGTTCAGTCCACTGATAAGTCCAGTTAAAAGTCCAGCTATGGCCTTTGCCGTTATTGTCATCGGTTAAGCTTAGATCTTTATCTGTCACTTCAACATGATCGTAGCGTGCGCTGATGCTGTGGTGTTCCAACTGATAGTTCAGCATCAGGTAACTGCTTTGATAGTCTGCAACGACAGCCTGCTCACCCATAGCTGTGTTGCCATTCAGAACCTGCGCCAGCAATCGCCATTCTTCTGTCAGTTGATGTTGTAAAGCCAGGCTGAGGAAACGGGTATCCCAGGCATATTGCCCATCTTTAAAAGTCGTAGGTTCGCCTCTGTTATCGTACCAATAGAGTCGCATTTCGGTCTGATCTTTATGCAGCCAGTGCAGTCCTGTGTAATAGCCGGTTTTATGATCCAGTTCGCGGTTAGGTTCAACCCATGCTGGTTGCAGTTCAACTTCTCCACCCACAGCTATGCTGGGGTAATTGGCAAAGTGAACCCTCTCACCAATACTGGTTTGCAGGTTATGCAAGGCAAAACCACGCCAGGTTAAAATGGAACCCGCCGGATCATTGCCCTGAAACAAAGCGCCCACCCACTGCATACTGTGGTCAGATTTAAAAAAACGCCCAGGCCTGCTGACGGATAATTCAACAGCTCTGGTTTTGATTTCTTCAGCTATCCAGCTGTTAATGGCAGAAAACGAATTTGTATAAGGTGAAGTCCAGGCTAAGTCGGTATTTTCCAGCGACATAGCCGGATAAAAAATACCTGCTCTGCCACGCACTCTGTAGCCGGAAACAGGTAAAGGATTCCAGTTGATCCAGGCTTCGGTAACGCCAAAGCCTGCTTCGGGAGCTCTGTGCCACTGGGCATGCACTGTGGCTGAAAAGTCGGAATTGGTTTCAAGATGGGCGACCAGGTACTGAGGACCAACACCTGCTTCGGTGTGACTGCCAAACTGGCCTGTGCCTTGTTGCCACCATGGTTTTAAATAATGGGCTGTATCATTTTGTTTATTCAGGTAAAATTCTCCGCGGCCTTGCAGGCTCAGCTGTTCTGAAGCTACTGCTGCAGCGCTCAAAAATAACGCAGGGATCAGCTTGATATAAAAGTGAGCAAAACGGGCCCTGGACATCCTGTGTTCCTTATTTAGTATTCTGCCTTGAGAATAGCAGTTTGCAGCTACTGATAAAAACAGCCAGCACCACAAAGTTTCAGCCGCTTTAGCTGGCATATGATGACAAGAGGATTAAACTGCTTTAGTTTAACCAGACTTTTGTCTGCTCAGGCTCGGAGAACCAGTGAATGACTACTTTAGCCCGTTTTTTTTCAGCTTGTCTATTGTTGTGTTATAGCCTTGGAGCTGTGGCTGCAGTTCAAATTACTGTGACCGACCAGCAGGGCCAACCTCTTGAAGATGCGGTCGTTGAGCTGCTGGACCCGGCTAATCTTCAGTTTGCGCAAAAAAAAGCTGAAGTGAAGCAACAGGACCTGACTTTTATTCCTTTTGTTTCGGCTTATCAGACAGGCACCTCCGTTGATTTTCCTAATCTGGATAAAACCCGTCATCATGTCTATTCGTTTTCTCCAACCAAGGTGTTTGAGTTAAAACTCTATGCCAACAAACCGGAAGCCCCAGTGGTAGTCGATCAGGCTGGAATTATTGCGTTGGGCTGTAATATTCATGACTATATGCAGGCTTATATTTATGTTGGTGACAGTCCGTTTCTGCAGGTAACAGATGATAAAGGGCTGGCGAACTTTAGTGGTGTGCCAGATGGCAATTATCAGTTAAAGCTCTGGCATCCATGGCAAAATGCCGATTGGGTGACTCAGCAGGTACAAATTCAAGATGGTCAGGTGATGAATTATCAACTGGCTATTACCGCTCAGGAGAAACCAAAGAAACCGAAAAAAGGTTTTGGTGCTTCCTATACCCCTTAAATTATTCATCAAGGAGCCGATTTATGGCCACAGTAACGTTAAAAGGTAATCCAATTCAGACCATAGGCGATTTGCCGGCAGTGGGCAGCAAAGCCCCTGATTTCACTTTAACTGGCGCAGGTTTAGCTGATTTAAAACTGGCAGATTTTGCTGGTCAGCGTGTGGTACTGAACATTTTCCCAAGTGTGGATACGCCAACTTGTGCTACCTCTGTCCGTACTTTTAACAAAGCTTTATCCGGTTTAAGCAACACTGCAGTCGTCTGTGTTTCTGCCGACTTACCTTTTGCTCAGGCGCGTTTTTGTGGTGCTGAAGGTTTAGAGCAAGTGAAAAACGGTTCAAGTTTCCGCAGTTCATTTGGCAAAGATTATGGCGTGGAATTTTCTACTGGTCCTTTGACCGGTTTATTGTCCCGTGCTGTTGTAGTGATTGGCACTGATGGCACTGTGTTATATACAGAGCAAGTGGCTGAAACTGCAGATGAACCTTCGTATGAAGGCGCATTGGCTGTATTAAGTTAAAGTGATGGGATCAGAGTTTCTGACTCTGCTCCCCTTGTTTATACCCAAGTACCTTCAATAGAATTTTATGATGCTTATTAAACCTCTTGATCCCTTATCTGCCCCGGCTGCACATCTATTAGCATTATCTGACGCTTATATGGCCTCTTTATACCCTGCTGAAAGTAATCATATGGAAAGCCCAAATGCGCTGGCTTTGCCTAATGTATTGTTTTTAGGGGCTTATCTGGATGATGAATTAGCAGGCTGTGGCGCTGTTAAAATAATGTCTGATGATGGCCTTTATGGCGAAATTAAGCGGGTTTACGTACTGGACTCTTTCAGAGGCCGTGGAGTATCGAAACTACTGATGCAGGCGCTGGAAACTTATCTTGTTGAGCAAAAGATCCCGTCGGCACGGCTTGAAACCGGTATTTCTCAGCCTGAAGCTCTGGGCTTGTATGAAAAGCTGGGCTATCAGTACAGAGCACCTTTTGCCTCTTATCAGTTGGATCCTCTGAGCGTTTTTATGGAAAAAACGCTGTAAATTTTTAGATTATTTACCTGTCCCCAAAATAGTTCTGGTGATAATCGCATTTTTTGGGCTAAGCTCCTTGTGCCTGATTGGTGTACGGCTGTTCAGGCGTGCTACTCAAAATTCACAAAAACAAGGAGTTTGCTTTATGCATTTTTATTCACCACAGTTATGGATACTGCTGGCTGCCTCATTGCTGGCAGGTTGCAGCACTTTACCTTCCTCTGTGCCGCCAGAACCAACACAAACAGTTCACACTACTGATCAAATCACAGAATGTGTGGGAAGCATTCAGGCACCTGCTGTTGGCTTAGAGGCCATCTCAGATCCGGAGCTTTTGCAATCCGCATTAGGGCAGCCGGACAAAGGCCAGCTTTGTATGGGCCAGGTGTTTGTAGCTACAGCTCCTGTTACTGTGTATCGGGTTTGGGATCAGGCGAAAAGTTATACATTATATGGCCGCTGGTGGTCTTTTAGTTTGCCACAAGGCCCAACGGATCAATACAGAGAAGCCAATGCCATTTGTCCCAGCTGGAGTGTACTCAACCAAATGAGCAGTTGTACTTTAAAAGTTGGCAGTAAAATTGTGGTAGGGCCTGGTCAAAGCGCAGATTGTGGGGATGGGCTGGTTTATCCTCAGTCTGCAGTGAATCAGGTGTATATCAATAACGACTCCCGTAACAATGTGCTTTGGGTTGAAAACTGTGATGCTGGTAGCAACTGGCCGCACTAAAAGCCTGAGTTTTAACATTCCGTTTTGGTATTGCTGTTACAGCCGTTTTGTCTGAAGACTGACGGCTTGTGTTCAACTATCCCGCCATTTGCCTTTACAGACAATTAAAAATAACAGTTGTTCACTCAAACCTGTTTTTGATCTTTATTTATTCAATTAATAAACTTGTTTTAATTCAATTGCATGATGTTTAATTGTCTTGTTTTTAGATCTGAAAAGTGGAGTTTAATTTATTTTTAGTGTACAACTGTGCGCTGAAAATAAGTGGAAGGACCAGTGTGAACAAAACGATCTCTTTATGGGGCCAGAACCTCTATCGCCAATTTAGTTTAATGCTGGCGAATCAGCCTAAGCTGAGTTATTACCTGCATCCTTTGTTGAACTGGAATAAGCCTGGGGTGCATCCGGATTATCACAGTGCCCGTATTGTTGATTTTCGCTGGGAAACGGATCAAATGCTGAGTGTCTGGTTAGAGCCAGCATCGTCCTGGATTGGTTTTACTGCCGGGCAACATCTGTTGGTGACCTTAATGCATCAGGGCCGCTATATCAGCCGCAGTTTTAGTATCAGCTCTTCTGCTGCTTTGTTTGCACAGCAAAAGCAAATCCGCATCAGTTGTCGTATTCAGCCACAAGGTGAGTTTACTCAGGCTTTGGCGGCTGGCATTGCCGCATTACGCCATTTGAGTATCAGTGACGCTATGGGTGATTTTGTAATGAAACCTAATGCTGATACCGGGAAAACAGGTGCCATAGTCATGGTGGCTGCAGGCTCTGGTATTACACCACTCTGGTCCATGTTAAGCAGTTTACGCTGCTGGACTTCGCCCATTGTTTTGTTTTATTGCGTAAAAGCTGCGGCACAGGCTGCGTTTTTAACTGAACTGAACCAGTTGGCGGCAAAACAACCTTTATTTGAACTGCAACTGATTGAAACAGCAACCGCAGGCCGTTTGAATTTAGTGCAGCGGTTACAAGCTCACACCGATTTTTCTTTGCACAAAGCCCTGTACTATTTTTGTGGTCCAGAGGCTATGAGTCGTCAGTACAGCGATGACCTGATACAACTAGGAGTGTCTGCAGCGGCGATTCATACCGAGCTGTTTGGCTTAGCGCGGCTTGTATCTGAAGGACCAGTAAAACAAGCCTTGTTCATACAACAGGGTAAGGTAACAACAGTAGAAGCCACAGCCGGTATGCCTTTGTTGCAGGCAGCGGAGCAACAAGGACTTAGTCCTCGTTTTGGTTGCCGGATAGGGGTTTGTTATCAGTGTGTCTGTCAGAAAAAAACAGGCCAGGTGCTGAATTTACGCACCGGGCAAATCTCAGGTGATAGCCCTGAACAAATTCAGTTGTGTATCAGCGCAGCACACAGCGATCTGCAGGTAGAGTTATAGGGTGACATGATGAGATTAAATGAACTGCAACTGGCAGAACTGGCCTCTGAACTGGACGAGGTAAAAGCAGGCGTCATGAGTCAGTTGGGTGATAAAGAAGCCTGTTATATTCGCCGTATCTTGCTGACGCAGCGCTTAAGCGCCATTTCTGGCCGCATTCTGATGGTGCTGGGGTTTCTTACACCCTGGCTGTGGGTTTTAGGTGTTGCGCTTCTGGCGCTGGCAAAAATTCTCGACAATATGGAAATTGGCCATAATGTGTTGCATGGCCAATACGACTGGATGAATGACCCTGTGCTGCATTCACAGCGTTTTGAATGGGATATCGCCTGTGACGCGGGGTCCTGGAAACGCACTCACAACTTTGAGCATCACACTTACACCAATATTATCGGCAAAGACCGCGACTTTGGTTATGGCTTATTGCGGCTGAGTAATGATTTTCGCTGGCGGCTGCGTAATTTATGGCAATTTGTCACTTATCTGCTGTTAAGCACCTTGTTCCAATGGGGCGTGTCTTACCACGAGCTGGCGGGTGAGAGGGTGTTTTTTGGTAAAAAGAAGCCCGATCGCATCAACAGTGTCAGTCACAGCGATTTGAAGAAAGCTTTTTTTGGTAAAGGTGCACGGCAGTTGTTTAAAGATTATGTATTTTTCCCTTTGATTGCCGGACCTATGTGGTTATGGGTGTTAAGCGGCAATTTAGTGGCGAATATTATCCGTAACTTATGGACATCCACCGTGATTTTTTGTGGTCATTTTACCGCTGATGTTCACACCTTTACCCAACAGCAATGCGAAGGCGAAAGCCGTGGCCACTGGTACTATCGGCAAATTCTGGGCTCGTCTAATTTTACCGGTCCGCGCTGGTTTCATATTTTAACCGGCCATTTAAGCTGCCAGATTGAACATCATTTATATCCTGATATGCCCGCTTTGCATTATCTGACCGTGGCACCGCAAGTGCAGGCTATTGCGAAAAAATATGGCATTGCTTATAACAGCGGCAGTTTTTTACGCCAGTACGCTACAGTAGTGGCCCGAATTATCAGATATTCTTTCCCTGGCGGCGCCAGCACAGCATAAAAAAAGGACAACACTATGTTATTTGCCGATGTAATTCAGCAGTTTAAAGCCGGACAGCCAGATGAACTGCAAATTGAAGTGCCAGAGCAATGGGGTCAGGGCCGTGCTGTGTTTGGTGGTATGGCGTCGGCTTTAGCTTTGGCGCATTTAGTCACAGAGCTGCCAGCACAAATTCCGCTGCGCTCTGTGTCCGTGTCTTTTGTTGCCCCTTTAAATGCAGGGCCTGCAACAGTATCCAGGCGTATATTGCGTCAGGGCAAGTCGGTCATTCAGGCTATGGTGGAAATTACGCAGCAGGGACAGGTGGCTTTAGTGCTGCTCGCCAGCTTTGGTGTGGAACGACCCTCTGCTTATAAGATCGCAAGCGAAACCTCTCCGGTTTTTACCGAAAAAGCGCTGGTGATGCCCAAACAAGGCCCTGTGCCTGAATTTACCCGGCATTTTGATTATCAAATCAAACGGGGTGTTATGCCGTTCTCTGGTGGTAGCAGCACAGAGCTGGGCGGTTTAATACGTTTTGCTGAAGGCCACAACACTGCTGTGGGCGTACTGGAGTTATTGGCTTTAGTGGATGCCTGGCCTCCGGTCAGTTTAACTTTATTAAACCAGCCTGCTCCTGCCAGTTCTTTAACCTGGACTATCGAGTTTATTCAGCCGCATCAGGCCAGCGAATCAACAGCCACAACAACGAACTGGTGGTCTTATCTGGCCAGCATTGAACATGGCGCTGATGGCTATCACCATATTGAAGCCAAATTATGGCAACCTGATGGCCAACTGGCAGCCATCAGCCGCCAGACAGTGACAGTCTTTGCCTGATACTTATCCATGTGAGGTTGCTTAAAATTTATACTCGCTCGGCGTGGGGGCTTCTGTTATAGTGCGCGCCCTTTTTCCTGTGCCAATTTCTGTATAAATAGAGAGTACCCATTTTTTGAGCAACGCCACTTTTACCAGTCTGCCTTTAGCAGAACATTTATTACAAAGCCTTGAGAGTCTTGGCTACAGTCAGATGACTCCTATCCAGCAACAGGCTTTGCCTTCATTGTTGGAAGGCAAAGATATTCTGGCCAAAGCCCGCACCGGCAGCGGCAAGACAGTGGCTTTTGCCTTGACCTTGTTGCATAAACTGGCAGTCAAACGTTTTCGCATCCAATCTCTGGTGCTTTGTCCTACCCGCGAACTGGCTGAGCAGGTTGCACAGGAAATCCGTCGTTTAGCCCGCAGTCAGCACAATATTAAAGTGTTGACGCTGGTAGGTGGTGTTTCTGTAGGTCCACAAATTGGTTCTTTAGAACACGGCGCTCATATTATTGTTGGCACACCGGGCCGTATCCTCGAGATGATCGACCGCAATCTGCTGAACCTGTCTGATGTAGAGACGCTTGTGCTGGATGAGGCCGACCGTATGCTGGATATGGGCTTCTCTGATGACATTGGCGTTATTCTGAAAGCCCTGCCTGTAGATCGCCAAACCTTGTTGTTTTCAGCCACTTACCCGGAAAAAGTCAATGATTTAAAACGTCATTTAAAAGCCGATGCTGTGCAGGTGTTTGTTGAAGACGCTGAACAAACTGAAATAGAACAGAAATTTATTGAAATGGAAGCGCAGGATAAAATTGCTGCGTTAAAGCAGATATTGTCCTGGCATGGCGCTAAGCCAACGCTGATTTTCTCCAATATGCGCAAAGATACTCAGGATATTTGTGATGAACTATCCGATGCTGGTTACAGCGTCATGTCATTGCACGGCGATTTAGAACAACGTGACCGTGAACGTGTGCTGATGCAGTTCACCAACCAAAGTTGCCTGATTATGGTAGCGACCGATGTTGCAGCCCGTGGCCTGGATATCAGTGCTTTGCCTTTGGTCATTAATTACGATTTATCCAATGACCCTGAAGTGCATGTGCACAGGGTAGGGCGTACAGGCAGGGCAGGTAGCGAAGGTCTGGCTTTAACGCTGGTGACTCCTTCACAAATGGGCCGTTTGGCCGCACTGGAAGATCAATTGAGTTTAACAGCACAGTGGGCCGAGTTAACTGCTTATCCGGCTAAAGACGCTGTACCAGCTCGCGCACCTATGCGTACTGTGATGATCGATGGCGGTAAAAAAGACAAAGTACGACCTGGCGATATAGTAGGCGCTTTAACAGGTGAACTGGGTTTGTCTTTTGAACAACTGGGCAAAATAAACGTTTTGGCTATGGTGAGTTTTGTCGCTGTACGTAACGATGTAGCCAGCGCCGCATTAAAGCGTTTAAGCGAAGGCAAAATCAAAGGCCGCCAATTCCGCTGTCGTTTTGTGTAGCACTGCCCGGCCATTTGTATGAATAAATCTGAGCCACCTGCGGGTGGTCTCAGTTTACTTATGCTCACAAAAAGTATCTGATGTAAGAGGAAAAATTACCCGGATGCACTAAGCTCAAAGCGGATAGATACTAAAAAATAAAGAGGCCGCTTATGAATCTTCAACACCTCCTGTGCAGCGCTGTAGTTTGTCTGCTGTTATCTGGCTGTAAACCAGCTGAAACTAAACCTGCTCCTGATGTAAAACCTGAAGCCGTCACAACAGTGGCTCAAACACAACCAGAACCTAAAGCCGCTGCGTGCGAGTTAAAACTGGGTTTTGAATCCTGGGAACCTTATCAATATATTGGACTGGAACAACAAGCCAGCGGGCTGGACATTGAAATTATGCAGGCCGTTGCCGATCGGATGAAGTGTACTTTAGTGATGCAGCATGGCACCTGGCAGGATCTGTTGGGGCAGTTGAAACAAGGTAAGGTTGATTTGTTGTTGGGTGCTTCTAAAACACCGGCACGGGAAGAATTTGCGCTGTTTTCTGAGCCCTACAGAGCTGAACAGTTTCAGTTGTTTGTACGCAAAGACGAAGCCGACCAATACAACTTTACTTCAGTGGCTGAAATGGTCGCTGCCAAACATAAAGTGGGGCTGATCAGTGACTATTACTACGGTGAGCAAATCAGTGCCTTGTATAGCGATGAACATATGCGGCCGCAGTTTGTAGAATCTTCGATGAGTGAACTGAATATAGCTGTATTGTTAGACGACCAGGTGGATGCAGTGCTGGAAGACAGTTTTGTCGGTGCTGCTATTATCCGGCGTAAAGGATTAGAGCAACAAATTCAGCCTCACCCGGTGAAACTGCCAGAAAGCCCTATTTATGTCATGTTCAGCAAAGCCACAGTGCAGCAGGAGAAAGTCAGCTCTTTTAATCAGGCGCTGCAACAATTAAAAGACAGTGGGGATTATCAACAACTATTGAGTAAATACCAGAGTTAAGCACCAAACTGGCGGGCCAGCAAAGAAGCAGTAAAGCTGGCCTTTAAATAGAAACCCCGTGGCAGGGTTTGAATAGGTTGGCCCTCTGCGCCAATAGCTGACGTCAGGGCTTTGCTGTTGGCCGCTTTAGGGCGCAATTGCAACACTTTGCCGTGCGCGCCTTTGATCTGATCGATACCACCTAAAACAATCAACTCCATCAGCTCTTCCCAATCCTGTCGCAACAAAGCCTGTTGTTCTGCATCCGGGCTCCATAAAAAAGCTGTACCTATCTGCCGCTCTGCCAGTGGAATAGTACGTTCGGCCAATATGGGCACAAACAACACCTGGCTCAGTTTGCGACAGACCCAGGATCCCTGCCAGTGCAAACCAGCCACGTCAGTCAAAGGCGCAACACAGACATAAGTGCTTTCCAGCGGCTTACCAAAACGATCCACAGGCAAGGTTTTTAGTTCTATACCCAGATGTGGAAAATCAGGTTCAGCTTTACTGCCACTGCTGGCTCCAAGCACCAGTTCAAGCAATTGGCCCACACTGCCTTTTTCCCGTTGCAGATTGGCGGGCAGCTGCAACTGGCATTGTTCTGCCAGTTGGCCTAGGGTCAGGCCTGCAATCAGATAACAACGTTCGAGTAATTCTGCTGTATTTTTCGGCGGCTGGCTCATAAAAACGTCATTGAAGCGGCAGTGATTCAGGTCTTTCAAAACATTAGCATTTTTTGACTTATTTTGCTGCTCAAAAAGCAAGCAAAGCAAGTTATGCACAGTTGCAACACTGGTTAAATAGCACTCTTTTCAATCTAACTTAATGTTTTTTATAGTTATTTTTTTGATTTCACTTGAGTGTTATTCCAGCGTTTCAGAGTTATCCAAGAACAAAAACACCCTTATGCACAGCTTTATGTACAGAGCCTGTGTAGAAGTGCACAGTGCGTGCTAATTAATCAGTTAAATTGTGGATAACTCTGTAGAAAATACAATTTGCCGAAGTCGTGACTTTATGAAAGAATCGATGAAACAACAGCTGGAACCAAGCTAGAGGTTTTTGTGATCGACGCTGAAGGCTTTAGAGCCAACGTCGGCATTGTAATATACAACCACCAGGGACAGGTGTTTTGGGCAAGGAGATACGGTCAACATTCCTGGCAGTACCCACAGGGCGGCATTGACGAAGGGGAAACCCCGGAGCAAGCCATGTACCGGGAGTTAAACGAAGAAGTTGGTTTACAGCCTGAAGATGTGGAAATTATTGCTGTAACCAAACACTGGCTCAGGTACAAGCTACCTAAGCGTTTAATTCGACGGGACAGTAATCCGGTGTGTATAGGGCAAAAACAAAAATGGTTTTTGTTGCGCCTGACCTGTAAGGATGAAGACGTAAATCTGTTAAAAACTACACATCCGGAATTTGATGACTGGCGTTGGGTCAGTTATTGGTATCCGGTGCGTCAGGTCGTCGCCTTTAAACGGGAAGTGTACCGTAAGGTGATGAAAGAGTTTGCCCCTATTGCTTTGCCGTATCTTCGTAGAGATGGAAAAAATGACAAGTTAATCAAAAGGGGTTAAGAATGCTGAGCCAGTTAAGGCGCATAGTGCAGGATGTGGCGCAAGAGCCGGTACTGAATAACGCACTGGCTGGCTTAGTCTCGAATGTAAAAAACGCACTGAAAACAGAGTGTTGCTCCGTTTATTTAGCCGACTATGAACAACAGCATTTTATGTTGATGGCCACAGATGGCTTAAATCCTGAAGCGGTAGGCCAAATATCTATTGGTTTCTCCGAAGGCTTAATTGGTTGGGTGGGCCAGCGTGAAGAGCCGATCAACCTGGCACAAGCTCATTTACACCCCCGTTTTAAAGTCACCCCTGAAGTCAGTGAAGACCGTTTTTCGGCCTTTTTAGGCTGCCCTATTATTCATCATCGTAAAGTGCTGGGTGTATTGACCATACAGCAGGGCGAATCACGGGTATTCAGTGAAGACGAAGAATCCTTTTTAGTAACTTTAGGAGTGCAGCTGGCTTCTGTACTGGTGCATGCTGAAATGCGTCAGGCCGCCAGCCAGAATTCAAAACAGCAAAAAAGTACAGGCCAGTTACAGGGTTTACCCGGAGCGCCGGGTATTGCCATAGGTGAAGGTTTTGTACTGGAACCCTCCAGCGACTTTGATGCTATATCGCTGAAAAAGGTCGATGATCCGGAAAAAGAGCTGTCTCGTTTTTACAAAGCGGTCAAAATTACCAAAGCCGAATTTAATCGCTTAGCTGAACGTATGGCCGGGCATTTGCCGCCGGACGCATTGGCTATTTTTGATGTGTACCATCAGTTGTTAGATGCGGCCAGTCTTGGTAATGAAATTGAAAAACAAATCCACGAAGGCTGGTGTGCCAAAAGTGCGCTGAAACGTGTGGTTGAAAAGTTCGCCCGCCAGTTTGACGATATGGACGATCCTTATCTGAGAGAGAGGGGCACAGATATCCGTGATTTAGGCCAGAGGGTACTGAATCATTTGCTCGACACTGAGCAGCGCCATCATAAGTTGCCGGAAAAAGTAGTGCTGGTGGCTGATAACGTCACGGCCACTATGTTGGCTGAAATTCCACGCGCTCAACTGGTGGCTATTGTTTCTCTGAAAGGCTCAGTGAATTCACACGCCGCTATTATGGCACGGGCTTTAGGTATTCCGGCCGTGATGGGCCTGGACGAGCTGCCGTTGTTTCACTGGCAAAGTAAACGTCTGATTGTTGACGGCTACCGTGGGCAGATTTTAGTAGCTCCTGCTGAAGCTATAGTGGCCGAGTATCAGGCACTTATCAGTGAAGATGCGCAGTTGAGTGCCCGTTATCAATCCGAGATGCATTTAAACGCCCAGAGTGCCTGCGGTGCGCCTTTTAGCTTAATGGTCAATGCTGGTCTTGCGATAGAACTGGAAAGTACTCAGCCTTCTTATACAGACGGTATAGGTTTATACCGTACTGAATTCCCTTTTATTATGCGCAACCGTTTCCCAACCGAAGCGGAGCAGATAGAACTCTATAAAAAAGTATTAGCGTCGCATCCCACTAAAGCCGTAGTGATGCGTACTTTGGATGTGGGCGGTGATAAAGCGCTGCCTTATTTCAGCATTATCGAAGAAAACCCCTTTTTAGGCTGGCGTGGTATTCGTTTAACCCTGGACCATCCGGAAATTTTTCTGGTGCAAATCCGCGCCATGCTGAAGGCCAACATTGGACAGGGTAATTTGCATATTCTGCTGCCGATGATTTCTGATTTAGCCGAAGTGGACGAGTCGCTGCGTTTAATTAAACAAGCAACTTTCGAGCTGACCGATGAATTAGCCGGTACTGAAATACAATTGCCTAAAGCTAAAGTGGGCGTGATGATTGAAGTGCCGTCCATTATGTATCAGTTGCCTGAACTGGCCCGTAAAATTGATTTTTGCTCAGTAGGTACCAACGATTTAACCCAGTATTTATTGGCGGTCGATCGCAACAACCCAAGAGTAGCGGGTTTGTATGATGCGATGCATCCTGCGGTATTACGCGCTTTGCACCAGATGTCATTGCAGGCTCAGGGTTTACAGCTGCCGATGAGCATTTGTGGTGAGCTGGCAGGTGAACCTGCAGGAGTGCTGATTTTAGCCGCCATGGGTTATGACAAATTCAGTATGAACAGCAGTAATCTGGCAAAAATCAAATGGTTGCTGCGCAGAGTCAATATGTCTGAGCTGCAATTGCTGTTGCCGGAAATTCTGGCCTGTCAGTCGCCAAAACAAGTTCGTCTGCAAGTTCAGCGTTTCCTCGATCAAAAACAGCTATTGAACCAATTACGTGCTTAACAGCACCAAGGGCTGCTACAATGTTTGACCTTATCAGGCTCTGCGCATCAGCTCTGATGCCTTACTGCTTTATTGCTTAGAACAGGATTTTTTATAGTGGACTCTTATTTTTTATTCCCGCAAATTGACCCGGTGATCTTCAGTATCGGGCCTGTGGCTGTGCGTTGGTATGGCCTGATGTATGTGATCGCTTTTTTACTGGCAAACTGGCTGGCCAACCGTCAGGCCGATAAACCGGGTTCTGGCTGGACCCGTGATCAGGTCAGCGATTTAATGTTTTTCGGCTTTTTAGGTGTGATAGTCGGTGGCCGCTTCGGTTATGTGCTGTTTTACGGCTTCAGCAATTTAATGGCCGACCCGCTGTATTTATTCCGCACCTGGGAAGGCGGCATGTCTTTCCATGGTGGTGTGTTAGGTGTGATGGCTGCTATGGCCTGGTTCGCCTGGCGCAACAACAAAAAGTACCTTGAGCTTGGCGATTTTGTCGTGCCGCTGCTGCCTTTAGGTTTGGCCTTTGGCCGTTTAGGTAATTTTATCAACGGTGAATTATGGGGCCGTACTACAGACGTGCCCTGGGCTGTGTTATTTCCAAACTCCGGTATGTTGCCACGTCATCCGTCTCAGCTGTATGAAATGGTGGCTGAAGGCATCATCCTGTTTATTTTGCTGCAATGGTACAAGCGCAAGAATCCGCCTGCAGGTAATGTCGCTGGTTTATTTCTGTTGGGCTACGGTACGGCTCGTTTTATTATTGAGTTCTTCCGGGAGCCGGACGCGCATTTAGGTTTATTGTCTATGGGCATGTCGATGGGCCAGTGGCTTTGTATTCCGATGATAGTTGCCGGTCTTGGCCTGATTATCTGGGGCTACTCTCGTGAAACCGGTTCTGAAGCTGAAAGTAAAAACAGTGCAAAAAAAGCAGTGAAGAAAGAGAGCAATGCATGAAGCAGTATTTAGACTTAATGCGCCATGTGCTGGAGCATGGTCATAAAAAATCGGACCGCACAGGCACAGGTACCATCAGTGTGTTTGGTTATCAGATGCGGTTTGATTTAAGTCAGGGTTTTCCTCTGGTGACTACCAAAAAATGCCACTTGCGCTCCATTATTCATGAGCTGTTGTGGTTTCTTAAAGGCGACACCAACATTCAGTATCTGAAAGACAATAAAGTGTCGATTTGGGATGAGTGGGCCACAGAACAAGGCGATCTAGGCCCGGTCTACGGTGCCCAGTGGCGCAGCTGGCAAACGCCGGATGGCCGTACTATCGACCAGATCAGTCAACTGATCCATGACATCAAAACTAATCCGGATTCACGGCGTTTAATCGTCAGTGGCTGGAACCCTGCTGTATTACCTGATACCAAATTCAGCCCAAAAGACAATGCGGCTATGGGTAAACAGGCTTTACCGCCTTGCCATACTTTATTTCAGTTTTATGTGCATGACGGCAAATTGTCTTGTCAGTTATACCAGCGCAGTGCCGACATATTCCTGGGGGTGCCTTTTAATATTGCAAGTTATGCCTTGCTGACGATGATGGTGGCTCAGGTTTGTGATTTAACTCCGGGCGATTTTGTGCATACCTTTGGCGACGCCCATTTGTACAGCAATCACATGGAACAGGTGAACGAGCAGCTAAGCCGCACACCTCATCCTTTACCTCAAATGAAATTAAATCCGGCTATCAAAGATATTTTTGGTTTTAATATCGACGATTTTGAATTGGTCAATTATTTGGCGCACCCAGCTATTAAGGCGCCAATAGCTATATAAGCCGACAGATAAATCAGGACTATACTGATCAAAGATCGAAGCGTTGGAGACGGTACTATGCGGTTGAGCACGGAACAACAAAAGAGCATTCGGGATGTCATTAGACGGTTTTTTGGCGCTCAATCCCTTGTAATATTATTTGGTTCACGAGTACATGATCTGGGATCCGGCGGAGATATTGATCTTTATATTGAGCCTGAAATTACAGATGCGACAGTAGTAGTGGATGCAAAAATTGACGCGTTGGTGGAGCTGCACAAAGTGTTAGGTGAGCAAAAAATTGATTTGGTCATCAATCGCAAAAATGGCTTTGACTTACCTATTTACACTATTGCAAAAGAAACAGGAGTTTTGCTTTGAATCGCCAGGTATTCGAAGGTATTCAGGCTATTTGTGATACTCATGCCAGGCATTTATCCTGGGCTATGCAACAGTTGGAACAGCTTCAACCTTTTACGCCTGAATTGTTGAGTGGATTGGAGCCTGTTCAGTTGGCTATCTTTGACCAGTTTATTATCCGGTTTTCCAAATTGCAGGATGCAATGGGTATGAAATTACTTCCTGCGGTTCTTGAATTAAGTTTTGATGACAGTAGTCCGGCTTTTATTGATAAACTCAATAAGTTAGAGAAATTAGGAGCCTTGAGTTCAACAACTCAGTGGTTAAAATTCAGGGAGATGCGTAACCAGTTTTCACATGATTACCCTGATGATCCGCAAATACAATGTGCTTTATTGGTAAAAGGTTTTGCAATGGCTGCTGATTTGTTGGGCGAACTTCGCAGAGTGGAAAGTTACAGCGCTCAGTTTTTATAAACATACAAGGGGCGCGGGCTTGTCCCTGCCGTCTCAAATTCCGAACCTATCTTTCGCGGCTTGCCCGCCCATCCTGTCCGGTGATCGCCGGGATCGGGAAAACCGCAAAAATTTTCTGGCATTAATTTTGCTGTGTATCAGACAGAGATAAACAAGCGACACCAACGCCGGGGGCTACAGTGCGAATATTCGGGTTAGTCATCACAGTTCTGCTGTTATGCAGCTGCAGTTCTTTGCCACAAGGGCAAGATATTGCCGAGCCTGCACAGCGTTCAAAAGCAGCACAGCATCCTCCTTTATTGTTTTATACCGAACGTCTTGCTGATCAGCTTTTTCATCAATTACAACCTTTAGAATCCGGTGCTATAGCTGTGACTACTTTTGCTGACGTGCAATTGATGGCGCCTGATACCAGCCGCAATTCCAGCTATAACGCAGCTTTGCAGTTGCAGGAAAGTATGCAGACTGTGGCCACTCAGTTGGGCTACCAGGTGAGCGAATTACGCCTCAATGATGCGGTTTTAGTGCATGCAGGTTATGAAAACTCATTAGGACGGAATTTAAGCCAATTGGCACAAAACCAACAGGCCCGCTATTTGATCACCGGAACCCTGACTGAAGGTGAGGTGTATATTACCGTCAATGCCAAATTAATCGACCTGAAAAGCCAGCAAGTGTTAGCAGCGGCTTCCAGTGTTATTCCTGTAGATGTGTTATGGCCAAACGAACAGTTGCAGTTGCGTCATAATAAGTTGTATCGCAATTCGGAGTCGTAACGGATGAATACACCAAATCGTTATTTTTTGATACTCGCCAGTCTCGCCACTTTGAGCCTGAACTTTGGTTGTACTCCTCTGATCCAGCTGGATTCAGAAGGTAAGCCTTCAACGGCTAATCAGGTTGAGTTAAATCAGGGCAATGCGCCGAGGCTCAAAAAAGATCAGTCTTATGCACATTTGTATGTGGGTGGTTACGACAGTTCAGCGATGCAAAATGCCCGTATGGCAGGCATGGCAATACCTGGTTATAAGGCAGAAACTTCGGTGACAGTGAACCACTATGTGCAAAGCCTGATGCATGATTTAGCCGCTAACCTGGAAGTGTTAAGTACGACCTTCAGTGTCGGGGTGACCAGCTTTGTTTATCTGGATGGTGATTACCAGCAAGGCGATTTGCTGGGCAACCAGCTCTCTGAAGCTTTTATGCACGAAGCCACTCAGTTTGGTATGGCGGTGACAGATTTTAAAACCACGGATTATATCCGGGTGACGCCAACAGGCGATTTTACCTTTAGCCGTGATTTCCTTGAATTGACCCAACAGTACCCTATCAGTGTGGTGCTGGGCGGTACCTTAGTGCGTCACCATGGCGGCGTGATAGTGAATGCCAGAATGGTGAATGTAAATGACAAAAAAGTACTGGCATCGGCTCAGGCTTTTATTCCACAACAGGTTGTTCAGAGCCTGAAAGGCAGTCATAGCGCGCCTTTGTTGCAGTTAAAAGCGGCTGGAGCGCAATAGCATGACTATCCGTCAGCACACCGATTCATTCTGGCGCTCTTCTGTGTTGTATGGCGCAGCGGCTCTGGTTGTATTGAGTTTGTTGCCGGGTTGTTCGATGCTGTCGAGGGAACCTCAAAAGGTTGAAGCTGAGTTGACTCAGGTTGAAAAAGTCGCAGTGTTGAAAAAACGCTTACTGGAAACACACCATAAGCTACATATGCAGAGGGCTCAGTTGCAAAAATTGATTAACAATGACGCAGATTTAGAGCAATTGATCCGCTTAATGCATATCAAGCAACAGCAAACGCAATTGAGCGGTGATGCAGCCGGCCAGACTAAAGAAGTCACAGTGGATTATTTACAGGTCATGGCCGCAAATCAGCAAACACTGAAATCAGAGCTTTCCCGTTTGATGTCAGAGTTGAATACTTTAACAGCTGCTCCCGGTAATTAACCTGTGTTAAATGGAACCTATGAATATGAAATCAATCACTAAAAACTCCGTAAATAACAGGTGCATTTTCCGTAGCGCTTTCGCTTCGCTATTGCTGATTTCCGTAATTCAGGGCTGTGCTTCAATGGATTCAGGATCAACAGATCCTGACCGGGTCGCTTCGACGGAGAAAGTGAGCAATACGAATACAGGGGCTGATGAAGCCAGGTCGCCTGAACTGGTTCAGGCTGAAAATCAGGTCAGAGCATTAGAGCAGCAACTGGAAAGTTTGAAAATTGAATGGGAGCAGCAAAAACCTGCATTGGAACGTCTTGTCAGTAATGAAGCTGATCTTGAGTTTTTGGTACAGGCTCTGGCCGACATGTCCCAGTTGGCGGATGAACCATCACGTAGCCAGTATTTAGGTCAGGACGAGCTTACTGCTGAAAAAAGAGAACAAAGTTTACAGGCATTGCAGTCGTTGGTCAGTACGCAGGAAGAGTTGAATACGCTTCTGGTTGATTTAAGTACTGTAGTCTCTGAGGTTGCAGCAAACCGACAGGAGCTGACCGGGCAACAAAGCTTCACTCAACCTGGTTCTGCACAACAGTCATTTGAACCTTCAGTAGTGCAAAATAGTGCAAGCTCAGGCTCTGAGATGACTTCAACTCAGAGCGCTGGCCTGACAGCTCAGAGTCCGGATGGTGGTAGCTCTACCGGCGTTCAGACACATAGCTTTTACACCCAGACTTCTGCAGATTGCAATTGCACAGACTCAGGAACTTCATCGTCAGTGCATTCAGATCCGGCCAAAGCCCGTGACCCAAGCTGGTTTGCAATGACTACACCCTATGCCGAAGCCGCACCAGCGACAAGCACCAGCCCAGTATCGCAACTGGATAGTGGTGCAGCTTCAGGCCAACCTATTCCGGGTTTGCAGGTAAAAACTTTTAAGCGCCGTACTTTACCTTCTGAACTGGCAGCAGCTGGTGCAGATTTACAGCAGTATGCAATGGCGCCACAATTTCATATGAGCCGCAAATCTTTAAGTGATTATGTGTCTCAACTGGCATTTAAACTTGCAGGCAATCAGCAGTTGGCAGGCAATAAAATAGGGGTAGCCAGTTTTGTTTTTTTTGACGAGCAGTTAGAAAAAACCAGTGCGGTAGGTAATCAGTTAGCGGAAGAACTCAGTACTGTATTACCTGCCTATGGCGCCAGGGTTATTGAATACAAACTGACACGTGAAATCACAGTAGGTCCGACCGGAGATTTATCTTTGTCACGTAACACCAGAAAACTGCGTGATTCACAAGGTATGGATTATGTGCTGACCGGCACCATGGTGCCAACCCGTCGCGGCTTACAGATCCATAGCCGGGTGGTTTCCACCAGAGATAATGTGGTGATTGCATCCGCCAGCACTTTGATCCCGGCCTTAGTACTGCAACAGCTTTGATGGGGCTCGGGAAGAGGCTAAAAATAAATACAAGGCTATACTAGATTTACAATCTTTTATTGATCTATATTTTGTTGAATGATATTGCAGAGTTCTGGTGCTAAAACCGCAGCTCTTTGCTTCCGCTACATTACCATTATCTACTTCAGTTTGTGCCGATTTTTGCATTTTGTTCAAATTTGGAGTGAGGTTTTTGCTCGGTAATTTACGTTTTTCTAATGTTTTATAAGCCATATTTGACGTCGTTTAGGTGTGATTTTGCAGCGTTTTTTTATTTAATTTGGTGCAAGATTTGAAATAATGAAAAAATTACAAATAAAACAAAAAATTGTATAAAGTTTTAGTAGGTTCAGTCGATACATGAATACGCTTAGTGTCAAACATCAAATGTTATCTGAGCGGGTTCATTGTAACTATTTGATCAATATAGGAAAGATGATTATGAAGAAACGCAATCAAATTACACAAGCGGCTGTACTGGCCGTTGCTACCATGACCTCAGTTGGGGCAATGGCTGAGATAGCATCAGTAACAGCTTCTGTTACTGTAGATAACTCAATCGATTTCACTTCGACCGGTACTTTAAACTTCGGTACTTTACGCGCTGTAGCGGATAACTCTGCGAACAACTGCTCTTATGTGACTTTAAGTGCTGGCCCTGCTGCTCCTGCTATTGCTGCAACTGGTGGCGCTGCTACTACAGCTTTTTGTACTGGTGCTGGTAACTCAGCAGTTCAGGCGATTGGTGGCACTTTAGAGCGTCCAGTTTTTACTATTGCTGGTGTTGCTGCCTTCACTACTTTAGACGTCACTTTACCAACTACAGTTGAATTAACAGCTCCTTTAGCCCCTGGCGCAGCTTCTTTCTTTATGCGTGATTTCACTGCATGGAAAACAAGTGGTACTCCAGGCGCGGTGACTACTACTATCCAGGTTGGTGGTACCGGTGGTGCTGTGTTCCAGTTAGGCGCGACTTTGCATACAGATGACTCTTTTGCTGGTCAAAACTATGAAAATAACATCGCTTACACTGGTAACATTGATGTAGAAGTGGCCTACCAATAAGCTTTGGTTTGAGATAAAAAGGAGCTTATGATTAGGCTCCTTTTTCTTTGGTGGACCTTATGTCAAATTACAACTTAGCTACATTGTTTTTTGTTGTCTTTTTCAGTTTTTATTCATTGTCTGCATATGGCGATATAACAGTTAATCAACAACTTAGCTTTGGCAAAATAGCAATTACCTCGAATGCTTCTGTCAGCACAACAACAGTGCGGCGTAACGGATCACAGCAAAGCACTAACAAAATTTTGGTGGTGCAGCCCGGTGAGCCAGCCATACTGCAGCTTAGTAATTTTCCTATTTATACCACTATGAATTTATCCGCCAATACTCCGGTCAGTTCTGCTATGGGGTATGGCGGCACAGAGCAGTTCACCATTACAGCTTTGGATATGCCCGCGTCAGTGAAAACTGATCTGACGGGGCAGGCAACTCTTATTATAGGAGGAACTTTGGCAACCTCCGGCTTGGGTGGTGTTTACTACAATGAAGCGGTTTATAACATTTACCTTGAAATCGAGTTTTCATACTAATAAAAGTGGAGCACACAAATGGGCAAAATAGTCCTTGTTATTATTGCACTAATGAGTTTTTGGGTTGAAGCAAATTTAGTTATTCACCCTATACGTATTCAGTTTAATCCGGGTGAGCGCAGTACAGAGGTTACGTTACTTAATGATTCTAAAACCACTAATACCTATCGTCTGGAGTGGCGTGAAAAGCAAGCTAAACAAGGCGGAGGTTACACAGATTTAAAAGGGGATGCTCTGAAAAACTTCCCTACGGCAAGCTCTATGGTTCGTTTTACGCCCCGTCAGGTGACGTTAAGACCTGGCGAGCGTCAGACCATCAAATTAAGTTTACGCAAACCAGCCCGTCTCGCTGAAGGTGAATACCGTTCTCATCTGATTTTTAAGGCTCTGCCTCCACCTGCTTCACTTAAAGCACCAGATGAGCAAACTGCAGGTTTGACCATGAGCTTAAATTTGATTACCAGTTTTGTGATACCTGTTGTAGTGCAAAATGGAAAAAATAATACCAGTATCAGTTTTAACAGTGCTTCTATTATTTATGACGCTGCTGTTCCGGGTAAAAGCAGTGTGGTTGTGCATGCCAGTCGTACCGGACAATATTCTGTTTTTGGTGATGTAGAAGCCCATTGGACCCCTAACGGAGGAAAAGAACGCTTGATAGCAAAAACCTCAGCTTTTACCTTTTGGCCTGAATTAAATAAAACCTTTACGACACTGGCATGGGTTGGCGCAGATTTTGCACCCACCAATGGCAAGCTCCGGATCGTGTACAAAGGTATGAGAGACTTTCAGGGTCAGACCTTTTTCGATACTTCAGTACAGGTAGACAGGAGCGCTATAAAAATGAATAACTAGCGAGGATATTTATGAAATTCAGGCCAAAAGATACGTTCTGTCAGAAGTCGTCCTTGGTTGTTGCTGTGGCCTGTCTTTCTATTCATCCCGCTTCTGTTGCTCAGACTACTGATGGGAAAGCGGCCTTACAGGATCCGCAATTCCGTCAGGCGTTGCAACGATTGATCAAAAAGTATAAAACAGCTGAACAAAACACTGCAGTTACACAAAAAGATGACAAAACACTAAATTCTGCAAAATTGGTAAGTCAACCCAGTAACTCTGAGGTCAATACAGAGCCAGGCCTGGTTAGTACCAGCAGTTCTGTGGGTGGAGTTGATAATTTCGATAATAGTCAAAATTCTGACAGCGCTGATTTCTATCAAGACAACGAATTTTCTGGCGCTTTGGTTGAGGGCAGCAGGTTTGCTGAAGGCGAAGAACTTATTCTGGGTCTGGAAATCGCGTCAAAAAATGACGTTGCAGCCCTGGCAGATGTATTTGCCTTTAAAACTAAAACTTCAGCCACAGTTGGTTTTGCTACTCTTATTCAATTATTAGAGTTGCCCATTGAAATTTCCTCTGATTTAAAACGTGCTAATGGCTGGTTGTACAACGAAAGTAATAAATTCAGTATGGCTGTCAGTGAAGATGGCACAATGCAGGTGTCGCTGGGAGGGCAGACGCGGATTTTAACAGAGCAAAGTTATTCTGTTGAATCTGATGATATTTACATTGATCTAAATGCTATTGCCGAATGGTTGGGTTTTAAGTATGTGATTGACGAGTCGAGACTAAAACTGACGTTAACCACCAGCAGACAACTTCCGGTTGAACTCAGATTAGCCAGACGTGGCCGGGAAGTTAAAAATACTTCCTATAACAATACCTCTGTGATGCCCTATCGTGAAACAGGGTATAAAGTCTTTTCACAGCCGTTATTTGACGCACAAGTCTCCGCCAGTCACAGGGGATCTAAAACGACCAGCACTCACTCTGTTTTGGGGTCACATGACTTAGCTTATTTAACCAGTCGATACTACTTATCAGGTAACAATGATGATCTGCTCAGCAGTGCACGCCTGACCTTCTCTCGTGAATCCGATAAAAACAACTTGTTAGGACCACTTAAAGCCACTGAATTCGAGTTTGGAGATATCTTGCCTGTCGGAAGTATCAGAGGCGCCAGCCGGAATTTGGGGCGAGGTCTGAGATTTAGTAATACACCTCTGGTCAGTTCTGTCGACGGACGTCAGATTGATTTGACTGGAGATGTACCAGATGGCTGGGATGTAGAAGTGTACCGGAACGGTATCTTAATTGGCCAACAGTTTGGCATCAATAATGGCCGCTACGAATTTAATGAGATTAATCTGGACTTTGGTGAGAACAACTTCGAATTGGTATTTTATGGACCTCAGGGACAGGTGGAAACTAAAACAGAAGTCTTTAATGTTGACAGTAACAGCGTTGGGCAGGGGCAGTTTAACTATCAATTTTCAGTAGTGGAAGCAAACAAATCGGTGTTTGCGCTGGAAGAAGATAATTTTGGTGCTGATGAGTCTGATCAAGGGATCCAGGCAAATGTGGTATCTGGTTATGGTTTGTTTGACTGGTTAAGCTTAAGCACTGCTGTGGGTTCATTCAAACCAGAGGTTGGTGAGGAGCTGTTGAGTTACGACCTGGGTTTAAATCTGAATATCTTTGGTAATGCTTTGTTAAGCAGCAGCTTGGGCGAAGTAAAAGATTCTCTGCGAACCAGCTCTCATAGCTTACGGACTCAGGTCCTTGGCAATGCCGTGAGTTTGGGTTATCAGAACAACGACCCTATAGGGGACAGAATAGAAAACCAGAATCAGGCTTCTGATTCTCTGCTTGCCAGTATGGCCGGTCGTTTATTTGGTCGTTCAGATATGCCGCTGAGTTATCAGAATGAGTGGCGGCGTGATAAGGATTTTTCCGGTACTACTGAGATTCTTCGTAATTCTCTGGGCGTTAATACCAAAATAGGTTCTTTTGGTAATACGCTGGAATGGAGGAAACAAACAGAACTGACGAGCCTGCA
The DNA here is from genome assembly GCF_031457405.1 of Rheinheimera soli. Lineage (GTDB taxonomy): Bacteria > Pseudomonadota > Gammaproteobacteria > Enterobacterales > Alteromonadaceae > Pararheinheimera > Pararheinheimera soli_A. The sequence continues at coordinate 87,135 of NZ_JAVDWR010000001.1, forward strand.
GCCTTCGCCTGTTATCTCTGACTTTTTTGATCAGGCGGCTTACGCTCAACAGTTGCTGGAGCGTTTAGAGCAACAGCAGCAACAACAGTTAACAGGGGAAGTTGATCTGCCCAAAGTAACTTCTGGCGGTTTTCAATACAGGAAGAATTTTAACTCAGTATTCACCCGTTTTTTTGCAAACTACAACCTGAAACCTGATTCGGAGTTCACGTCTTATGGTGTCAGTCTGAGTTATCCATTTTCACCGGATCTGACCTCAAACTTCAGTATTTTCCGCTACACCCTGACAGATCAAACCTCCGCCAACCTCGGATTGAACTGGCGTCTGGATAATGTTTATTTATCTGCCACCACCAGTTACAACAATTTAAATGGCTGGTCTGGAGGTCTGAACGCTCGTTTTGGTTTTGGTTATGGTAATGAATCAGGATATTTTTCTTCCAGCAGTAACGTCGCTCAGGCTGGTGCTGTCAGTGCACGGGTTTTTGAGGATAAGAACCTCAATGGTGTGATGGATGAAGGCGAAACGCCTATTAAAAATGCAAAAATAATGTCGTTACAGGGAGGGAGCAGAGATGTGGTCACCAATGAAAAAGGTATTGCGGTGCTCACAGGTTTGGCTGCCAATCAAAAAACAGACATTGTGGTCGACAGAGGCAGCTTTGAAGATCCAACGATGAAAACATTGATCCCAGGTGTGGCTCTGACCGGACGTAAAGGCTATATCGAGCATATCGATTTTGCTGTGACCTCGACAGGAGAGTTAGAAGGTACCCTGTATTCAGGCTCTGAGGACGGGGACATGGAACCCGCTGCCTATGCGGTTATTCAACTGATTGATAGCAATGGCAAAGTTGTTGATACAGCTCAATCAGAATATGACGGTTATTATTTGTTTGTTGATGTAGTGCCAGGTCAATACAAAGTTATGATCGACAAGAGTTTTACTAAACGTCGTAATTTGCGTTTGTCCGATCCGGTTTACCTGGCCGTAAGAGGAGGCGATGTGATCAACGGTACTGACATCATGTTGCAGCAAAAAGAAGCTGCGGGTGGATATTCCGCTGATATGGGCAGCTTTGGCTCATTAACTGTACTAAAAGCCTACTGGGGCTTGTTGGTTCGAAGTGGTATGAATGTTGCTAAGTTAAGACCATTCTACCTGCAGGATGAAGAGTCCGGCAAATACGTGCTTCGTGCAGGCTTTTTCAAAGAACAGTATCTGGCAGAAGAAGTATGTAACCGTATTAAAGGCCGAAGGCTGGCATGTGCTGTAAATCAGTTTGAAACCAAGCTGTAGCATCAGGGCTTACTTCGGCAGACCACGCAAACAAGAGGGAGAAGTTTTTATGGTGATTACAATGAATAAGTCTTTGCTTTGCAGTATTGCTGTATTACTGAGTTCTCTGGTCGCTGGTTGTGCCAGCCAACCAGAGCCAGTTGCAACCTCAAATAATAAAGAAATGGAAGCTGAACTGGCTGAATGGAGAAAACTAAAGCCCGGTGTTCAGCGGCTTGTGGCTATTGAAGGTGAGTTAAAGGGCCTGCTGGCAACTCTGGAAACTATTACAGAAAATGAACCAACGGCTCAGCTGGCAACGGCTGACAATGGGCACAATGTCCAGACTCAGGTGATGACCCCGGTTCACTTCGAAGAGAAAAAACTTGCAGCGCCAGTGCCTGTTCAAACTCTGGCAGTTCAGCCAGCAGCAAAAGAAATCAATGACGAAATTCTGACAGCAACTCTGAGTCAGACTACTGCATCCACTTCTGTCGAACAAAAAAGGTCCGTTTTGTCTCAGGCTGATGCCGGCCCCAAAGCCGAAAGTACTTCTTTTAGCTTACAGTTGGCATCTGTAACAAAAGAAGAAGCTGTTGACCCCACCTGGACGCAACTGAAAAAACGCCATCCAGAGGTATTAGGGTCGTTAGCTCTGCATTCAGAGCAGGTTTTGATTGCTAACCGTACTTACTACAGAGTAAAAGCTGGCCGCTTTGAGAGTTACAATGAGGCAAAACAAAGCTGTAAACTGCTGATGAGCAGCGGTGCCAGCTGCATAGTGAATAAAGGATAAGCTGGCTATGACAGACGATGCAGCAGAGCAACAAAGTAAAAGCCAGATTATTGAGTTTCATAAAATGCTGGCGAAACTGGAAATGGAAATTCATTCCAGAGGAGAACTTTCGTTAAAGGAGGTTCTTGCTTTGTTGCAGGCATTTTTCGACAGCTTTCACAACAGAACCTTGTATTCAAATGATACCTCAGTACGAAACTACTTTGCTGATGAACTTTTTACCAGAATGGCAACTTTGTTGTCGTTGTGGGCCTCTTGCGAAGAACAGGCTTTGTCCGTTGAAGACCTCTCTGATTTAGCGCGCTATAAAGAAGTTATAGCCAGTGTTTTTTATAACAGTGGTTACAGAGGTTATGCTCACCTGAGAACCTATCTGACGGAAAGAACTGAAGCAGGCTCTTTTGTCATACCTCAACATAAGTTGTTGTTATATTTTGTTTTTGTCCATATTGATGATCTGGATCCCGCCTACCTGGATCTTGCGACTCAACTTCACGAAGCCTACTTTGCCGTGTTGATGATGGGGTGGCTCAATACTGGTGTGGTGTTAACCAGTCAGGGGGAAAAAAACAGAGAGACCCTGTTTGAGAAATCCAAACTGCTGTCAAGAGTCAATCCAAATCAAAGCTTTATGAATAGTGTTGTGAATGCATGGATGTATTGTTCTTATTCTCCCAGTACGAACAAAAGGGAGATTAAAAAGAATATCAATAAGATGATTGGTAACTTTCTGCATTCGAATGGCCTGGTGGTTCCGAAAAAGAAAGCGTCGGAAATACGCCACAAACCCAGACTATTAGTGATCCATGAACGGGCAGGGCGCAACCATGCTATGTTCCGCTGTTATTTGCCCCTTTATTTTTCGTTGCAGCAGCATTTTGAAGTCTATTCTCTTGCCGAGCAGACATTGCTTGATGACGTATCCAAAACTGTGTTTCCACGCCATCTGATAGTCGATGATGTCACTGATTTAAAAGCTATTATTCAAACTATTACCAGTATTAATCCGGATATTATTTATTATCCCAGCCTCGGAATGTCGCATTGGACTATCTATTTGGCGAACCTGCGTTTAGCCGCTATGCAGGTCATGAGTTGCGGTCATCCTGAAAGTAGTTTTTCTGACAACATGGATTTTATTTACTACGGTCCGGATTTGCCTGGTGCAAGCGCTTTGGCTTCGGAAAACATACTGCAAAATAAAAACTATCGTTATACGGCGATTGAACACAGTGAATTGGCATCTGATAGTCTGAGTTCAGAAAAAATTTCAGATGGCCGTAAACATATAGCTATTAACTGTGCAGCCATGAAATTAAGCAGTGTGTTTGTTCAGTTGCTCAAGGATGTGAAAACAGCACTAGGGTCCAGGGTTAACTATCATTTTTTTCCTGCCGGTGATGGACTCTTTAACGATGGCCTGAAAAGCATGCTGCTCAGACAGTTTCCTGATGCCACAGTCTATGCACAGATGCCATACCCTGAGTTTCTCAAAACACTAGGTCAATGTCATATCAGTCTGGCGCCTTTTCCATTTGGTAATACCAACAGCACTGTCGATTCCATGTTGCTTGGATTACCCGTGGTGGCACTGAAAGGTCATGAGTTCTGCAGCTATACAGACTATCTGGTGTTACAGTCCTTTGGACTCGATCAGCATTTTATGTGCGACTCAGTCGAAAGCTACCTGAATAAGGTTATAGCTCTGGTGAATGATGAGGCCTATTATGCAGCTCAGATTCAATGTATTAAATCTGCAGACATCAAAGCCATGCTGAGTATTGAAAAAGATCAGCCTTCTGAATTTGGTGAGTTTATAGCTGCTGTGTATCAGAAGCTGAATATGTATAAATCCACAAAACATAAACTCATTACCTGGGATAACGATCGGATTATATAAGCCTTGTGGAGTGGGGTCTTTAAAAAGGCAAAACAATGAATGTAGCTATTATGCAGCCCTATTTTTTGCCCTATCTGGGTTACTGGCAACTCCTTGTTGCCAGTGACGTTTTTGTGCTTTACGACAATATTCAGTTTACAAAAAAAGGCTGGTTTCACCGCAACAACATCTTGCTGAACGGCGAAAAAAAACTCTTTACTCTGCCGTTAAAGCAAGGCTCTGATTATCTGAATGTGGTGGAACGTTATCTGGCGGATGACGCAGGGCAGGCCATCAGTAAAATACTGGCTCAGATCAAACAAAGTTACCGTAAAGCGCCGTATTTTGACGCGGCCTATCCTGTGATTGAGCAGTGCTTTCTCTGCCCACAGACAAATCTGTTTTATTTTACCGAACACTCCATTCGGCTGCTGTGTCAGTTCCTGGGTATAGAGCGCACTATCATCCGCTCCTCTGACATTGCCATTGATCACAGCCTGCGTTCTGAAGCAAAAGTCATCGCCTTGTGTCAGGCGTTGGGGGCAAAACGTTATATCAATGCAATAGGTGGGCTTGAGCTGTACAACAAGAACACTTTTCAGCACGCTGGTCTGGAACTGTGTTTTTTGCAATCCCATGTGCCTGGCTACCGGCAATTTGATGCTGATTTTGTACCTTATTTATCAGTGATTGATCTGATCATGTTTACCAGTCAGCAGCAGCTAAAAGAGATGCTTGCTGACTATTCTTTGGTTCGTAACTGACAGAGCCGGCAGTGCCGCTGCTTTAACCTTTTTCACAGACTAAAAAGATGCTGGAACATAAGTCCGGATACTGCTGGCCCAGTTTATAGCAGCCATCCAGATAAGCCGGCGAAATAATATCGGTTTGCAGCAATCTGTCCCACTGAAAGTTCGCCAGCGCTTTAAAGAAGATACCTGAACGATGCACCACTTTTAACCCTGCGGCTACTGCATCCCTCTCCAGTGTATCCAGACTGTAAGTGCAACGATGACCGTGTTCAGCTTCTGCCGGGGTGACTGCTGCATTGTGGCTGATCAGGCCCATTTTTACCGCAATCTGACGGGAAGGTGCGTTGGCATTAGGGCAAACTAAAAAGAAGCGGCCTTTGTCTGACAGCCATTCGTCGTTAATGCGTTTGAGCACCAGGACCGGATCGTCCAGATGTTCCAGCACATGGGTCATCACTATATTGTCATAACGGGTGGGCAGCTTTGCCTGCTCAAACAACGCATTGACAAAAGTTACTTTATCTCCCAGTTTCTGTCTTGCTTCGCTGATGGCCACATCTGAGGCTTCGACGCAGGTAATGTCTTCGGAGTAGGGCAGCAGTCTTTTGGTCAGTTCACCTTTAAAACTGCCTAATTCCAACAGATTGCCGTTTCTCAGGAAAGGCTCAAACGACTGGATCATATAAGGATGCATCACGTCATAGTCAAAGCCATAGAAATAAGAGCGGCCTGAGTTGTCGATAATTTCTTTGTTAAAGTCTCTTGCTGTTGTCATAGGGACACCTTGTCCTGCTTGTTAGTTAGTTTGAAGCGGCATCTTAGCCCAAGTCGGGTTATAGCTCTGTTAAACGGGCCAGACCAAAACCATAACGGCCAAATTCATTGCCGTTATACAACAAAAAAATCTGGCCATCAGATTCAAACAGATTTGGATAACACATCATGTCCGAATCCCAACCTGAACCAGATACATCAATACCAGCGAGGGTATCGTCTCTGGTCCAGCTGATTAAATCTTCAGACCAGGCATAACCCAGACGGTAGGCATTTTTGCTGTTTTGCCTGAAGTCATAGGCACTGCGGTAACAGAAATACATATGGTATTTGCCTGCAGCGTAAATCACAGTTGGCAGTGCCTGGCATTCATCCGGTATTTTTTCGTCAATAATAGTTTGGCCTGTGCGTTGCCATGTTATACCGTCGCTGGAATGGGCATAGGCAATTTTATAAAAACGCTCTGCTGCGCCGTCAGCGGACTTTTTCTGCCAATGACTGCCGAAGATATACCACATGTGGTAGCTGCCATTGATTTTCAGCACAAACGCATCTGCGACCATCATAGGCTCATTGTGGCTGGCTGCCATAACAGGCCCGCCAGCTCCGTATTTCTCAAAGTTGGCCCCCTGATCTGTGCTGCGGGCAAGGCCTATGTTCATATCAACAGAGACTGAAGTGCGACGGCTCCAGCCAGAAGTATAAGCAAGTATGCTGTTGTCATCCCGTGTTACGCTAAAAGGGAAAATGCCATGTTCATCAAAATGGCCAAGCTCTCCCGGCTGAATGATACTCTGTTCCGACAAGGCGAGGATTTTGGTCAGGCTTTTGTCAAAGTCGACATACTGAGGGCAACTCAGGTATTTGCCATTGGCCGTTTTTTTCTGGGCACAAAAGTAAATCCGCACAAAGTCTTCAAATACCAAAGCCTGAGGGGATTTCGCAAATTCAGTGCAGCCATCGGCCAGAACCACTGTGGTTGGGTCGAATATTTTCCCGAGCTTTTGCCATTTCATCAGCCCAAAGCTCCATGCAATTTCGCCAGGCCAAAGCCTGTTTTACCATTGCCATTCCCCGCATACAGCATATACACAGTGCCATCCAGTTCGAACACTGTCGGGTAAGCCACCATCTCTGCATCCCAGCCGGTTTCAGACACATCCAGATCCACTTTTGAATCATCTCTGTGCCACTGCTGAAGATCAACAGAGCTGGCATAACCAATACGGTAGCTATTATTTTTATTCGAGCGAAAATCCAGACCTTGCCGGTAGCAAAAAAACATATGGTATTTGCCTGCAGCGTAAAAAATATCAGGACAAGCCTGAGCTTCATCGTCGCCCAGCTTACTGTCGATAATATCTCTGTCCAGTCTGGTCCAGTTCACTAAATCTTTTGAGGTGGCCATCCGCATTTTGTAAATAATTTCCGGGCGACCTTCTTCATCCAGTATCCATTTTCGTCCTGCTGTGTAAGCCAGATACCAGGTGTCATTGTATTTACGAAGTTTTGGCGACGTGACAATAAAAGGTTCATTGGGTGAGTGTGATAGCACAGGACCAGGGCCATGTTTGGTAAAGGAAACGCCCTTGTCATGACTTCGGGCCAAACCCAATGAAATATTAAAAGGTACAGATTCACAGCGTTGCCAGCCACCATAAATGGCAATCAGCTCCCCGCCATCTTCGGTAACGGACACAGGATAAGTACCAAACTCATCAAAGGTCCCCAGATCGCCGAGGCTTAACAGTGGCTTCTGGCTGATATTCAGCACTTTAAACAGATCTGTTTTATCTAAATCAACAAAAGCACAATAACTGACAAACTGTTTATTTTCGTCCGGTTTGGGGCGGCAACAAAAAAACACCCGTATGAAGCTATCAAAAATAACGACATTGGGTGCCTGAGCGAAATTAACCATCCAGTCCGGGCGCTCCGGTATCAGCTCAGGATCAAAGACTAACCCCAGTTTTTCCCATGTTAATTGCATTGCATCTCCGCAGCTTCGTTTAATTTTAACAATTGGATAGCATCCACCAGAAGTTTGTTTTCTTCTTTAAATACCAGTCCGCCTAACTCCCATGGTGTTAACCGGTAATCGACCTCAATGACTTTTTGCAGAATAATTTCACCAGTATCTATGCCAGAGTCGACATAGTGCACAGTACAGCCAGCGTATTTTTCTTTCGCTTGCATGACAGCTTCCTGCACTTTTACTCCGTACATGCCTTTGCCACCATAACGTGGCAACAGGGACGGGTGAGTGTTAATTATTTTTTTATGCCAGTGCTTACACACCGCTGCTGGCAGTATTGGCATAAAACCAGCCAGCACTATTAAATTTGTGTTTTCAGGAATAGCGCTTAACAGCTGCTGCGCCAAATCACCGGAATAGTTCAACTGATGCACTGCAATACCCTGTTGCTGCGCTCTTTGAACAGCACCACAGGGCCGGTCAACAATCAGCTTAGTGATAGTGACTGCCAGCATGTCTTGCTTATCAATGATGGCCTGAAAATTTCCCCCACCGCCTGAGGCACAGACCACCAGATTAAACTGGTTTGGTCTGGTATTTTTTGCTGCTGTGCTACTCATGCGCTATAGAGCTTTTTGAGTCTGTTGTATTTTCGAAAAACCCGACAATATCGCCATCACTTTCTCCACCTCCTCTTGTTCAAGATTAGGATGCAAAGGCAAACACAGTACTCTGGACGAGATATATCTGGCGTTTGGCAGCTCATCATCCCGATGTGTATGGGCGGTTCTGTACATAGGAAATGCCGTGATCAAAGGATAAAAATAACGTCGTACCATCACGTTTTGTTCCCGGAATTTTTCATACAACTCGTCACGGGATAAAGCGTAGTCAGCTTCAACAAACACAGGGAAATAGGAATAATTCGAGGTAAAAGGCAGTTGATGATCCGGCAATGAAATGCCGCGGATAAACTTAATGTTGTCTCTGTAGTATTGGCTGATTTGTTTTCTTTTTTCAATACAAGAGTCGATGTACTTTAATTGCAGTAGTCCAAAAGCGGCATTTACTTCGCTCATTTTGCCGTTAATGCCGGCCGCCACTACTGTGGTTTCGTCGACAAAACCAAAGTTTTTTAAATGGTCAATATGAGCTTTGGTTTTAGCGTCCTGACAAATAATGGCGCCCCCTTCGAAAGTATTAAACACTTTAGTTGCATGGAAACTGACCACAGAGATATCACCAAAAGCACAAAGAGACTGGTTGTTGTATCTGCAGCCAAAAGCATGAGCTGCATCGTAAATCACTTTTAAGTTGTAGTTTTCCGCTATTTTACGGATAGCTTCAGTATCACAAGGTGTGCCATATACATGTACAGGCATAATAGCTGTGGTTTGTGGTGTGATAGCGGCTTCAATAGCAGCAGGATCCAGATTGCAGGTTTTTGCATCAATATCCACAAATACAGGTTTGATACCATTCCATTTCAGCGAGTGGGCTGTCGCCACAAAAGAGTAGGGCGTGGTTATGACTTCACCTGAAATACGAAGGGCCTGCAAGGCTGTCACCAAAGCCAGAGTGGCATTGGCAAAGAGGCAAACATATTTTACGCCAAGATAGTCAGCTAAAGCCTGTTCAAATTGCTGATGAAAGGGACCGCAGTTGGTCAGTATTTTGTTGTCCCAAATCTGCTGCAGGTAGGGGATAAATTCATCCAACGGCGGCAGAGCCGGTTGTGTTACATAAATTGGTTTATTATTCATGGTTCTACCGCCTTAATAGACCTGCATAAAATCAGGCGTCATAACATCTTTTACAGCCAGCAAAAGCTAAGCCACAACACCTTTATGGCACCTGTTGTGCCTGTTCTGCTTCCAACGCTGTTTGACTTTGTGATCTGGCTTTTTCTGTTAAGGTCTCTAATTCAGTTGGGGTTGCTACAGCATGTAACTGATTTTTGACAAGCTGTTCTATCACAGTTGACTTCATTGGCAGCTTACTTTGGGCGATCAGGACTAATGAGTCTTTAATACGACTCAGCCGGAAACTGTCTTTAAAGTAAGCTTCATTACAAAGGAATAGCTGAAACAGTTTGGCATACACAGGGTTAGCTAAATACATTTTGTTGGCTCCCACCAGAAATGGAACCCAACGGCCTTGTGCAGTTTCGTAGCAATAATCTAATGTGGCAGCCGGAACACCAGGAAATTCACGGTCCTGATAGTCGTCCATAATAATAATGCCGTAATCCTGCACAAAAGGCGCAGCGAGAGTCAGAGTATGAAGCACTTCGTGGTATTCATGGCCTGCATCAATATGCAGAACACGCAGCTTATTTGTAAACAGAGTTTTGAGGTAGTCTGTACTGTAATCCGCTGTATTACCTTTGAAGTAACGGATGCGTGAAGCAAGCTCAGGTGCAACAAATCTGGAGATATTGTGTTGAGTTTGCTCCAGCAAATCGTCGCCAAACAAGTCCATTGCATAAAGCTGATCTTTTACTGGTGCAATCATAGCTAAAAGGGCCAGCGATTTACCTTTCCAGACCCCAATTTCAGCGATATCACCAGAGAGTGACAAACTACGATGAAATGCCTCGGTCATGCCAAACATCATCATGTCTAAAGGATAAAACCAGCCATCAAGCTGTGGTGCTATGTCGTTGATATACTTAGCGGTAGTGCTGCCAAGAAACCCTGCATCTTGCGGAGTTAGCATTTTTTTCTCCTGATTCTTTTTGATCCAGACTACAGATCTACTTTATGATAACTTTGGTTACTAAATGTGCAATAAACAAAATCTAGCATTTACAACATGTTATAACTCTAAAATTTATGATAGCTTATCAATCCTCATTACAGCCGCTCCATAGTTAAATGGATATAACGGCCCCCTCCTAAGGGGCAGTTACAGGTTCGATTCCTGTTGGGGCGGCCATTTTTCGACTATTACCTAAAGTCACTCTTACTCTTTATCGCTAATCAGGGTTGCAGCATCACCGACCTGTACATTCGCCAATAACTCCATATTTACGCTTTCTGCCCAGGCGCTAGTGTGTGTCAGCTCTTTCACTTTCACTTTGAGTTCGCTGACGGTCAGTTGGTCTTGCAGTTGGCCAAACCTGTCTTTGTGCTGACGGCGGAACAAAATAGTCAGTTCGTCACCTGTTTTTAAACCTTGTTTACTGCCAAGGTTAAGCAGCACTTTGTGCTGATTTACCAGCGTGATATCTGCCAGTATAGTTTCGCAGCGTAAGGCTTCTTCCACATCTTGTGCCGCGGCATTTAAGACCCGTTCTATAGATTTACCATAATCGGTTTGCCAGAAGCGCTGAGTTTTTGGGCTGATGACTGTGGTTTCACGAAAACCCCAGACGGCTGAGGTTTGGTATTTTTGACTTAATAATACTTTTTGCTCCTGAATGTCAGACAGCTCCAGTTGCAACTGATAAAAGCGTTCACGGTCCGGATCGGACCAAAAGGTCCAGTTGTTGCCAACCCGTTCTCCTAAAGAGACATCTGCCAAACTGGCTTTCAGCAAATAACGACCGCCATAGTTGCGCTGTAAAGCACTGCGATCGGCATAACTTAATTCCTGTTGCCGGATGGATTGGGGCAGTAGCTTGATCAGGCTTGAAGCTGAAGATTCTTCCAGTTTCTGCATAAACACACTGGTACTGGCTTGATCCAGCTCGTATAGCTGCCCTACAACGGCCTGTTCCCGGTTTTCTATAATAAAGGGGCTTACCAGCAGTTGTTTTTTCAGTTGCAAATTAGCGCACTGGTTTTGATCCGGGTAAATGTCAGCTCTGATCGTGACGTTGATATAACCATTTTCTTCTGTCTCAGAGACAATCTGTACATTTTGTACTTCGCCCTGACTGTGTAAAAACATCGATTCCTGAGTCAATAATCCGTCGGTCACCTGTTGCACAGTGCGGATAGAAGCCCCTGAGTACAACAGCGCTTTACGCACTGCATCTTCAGTGGCAGCTTTTCTTGCTGCAACTTTGTCGCCGGCTCTAAGCACAGCCTGACCTGTTGCTTCATACCAATCGGCCACGGCATTGCCAGAAAGCAGTGACAAAGCCATCAGTACCAAGCTTAGCGCAGATAGACGCATGACTAATCCTCTATAAAGTATCTGACAGGACAGAAGCAAAAGTTATGCCTGAATTTCAATTTTTATCAAACATAGTCAGAAATTATAGAAAAGGCACGGATTGTGCATTATTTGCTGGTATGAAAGAGATCAATAGATAGGCAGAGGCAGGCTATTATGAACAAACTAACCATCAGCGCGTTGTTGCTGACGTTATTACCCGGCTGCAGCATGGTTGCCGACCGCCATGTCGAATGGGAAACCGTGGAACCGCAGCGTTTTCCTGTGCTCAAAGCTGTGGGTTATGCCCCCTTAAGTCAGCAGCCCGGAGCCACAGAGCAGGAACGTATGCTGATGGCAATGAAAGCCTCTAAGCTGGAAGCCTACAGAGAGCTGGCAGAGCAGGTTTATGGCCAAAGAATTGACGCTAAAGCCAATATGCAGCAAATGATGGTTGGCAATGATCAACTGAACTCATCAGTCAGCGGCATTATTCGGGGCGCCAGGGTAGTAAAAACTTATCCTGTGGGTGATGTGTATGCCACAGAGCTGGAGCTTGATTTTAAACAGGTGTATGACTTGTATTTAAACAGTCAGCCAACCCGCCGTATCAAAAATGTGAAGTACTATTAATAGCCAGCATTGCTTGCAGATCAAAAAAACCGTCAGATGACGGTTTTTTGTTGAACAACGGAGCGTCTAGGCTTTAATGCCTGGCCCTTTATCTACCTGAGCCGCTTTGCCTTTATTGGTGTAAGTTAAACCTGCACGGCCACGGCTTTGCAATAACTCAGTTTTAAAGCGTTCAATGACCAGTTGGCTTTGCTCTACACTTTGGCTGTTGACCTGATTCTGGAATTTACATTGCGCCAGTTTTTCTTCAAGACGACTTAAATGCTCCTGAAACCAGCTTTGCTCTTTGGCTTCAGCTAATTCTGGCAAGGCTGCTAATTGCTGATCGGCGGCTTGAACCAATTCAAGAATACGGATTTTTTCGTCGGTATTGTTTTTAAGTGCTTCAACATCACGGCTCCGGATGGCGTCCAGCTCCTTATGAAGCAACAAAAGCATCACATCCAGGTGCTGCTCTTGCTCATTTAACAGGGTGAGGATAGAAGAGTAGGCGTTACTCATTTTTTACCGAAAAGCTCGCCTTCAAACTGGACGATACGACGTGCCAGTTGTTCTACATTCACTTTATATTTGCCTTCAGAGATCTCTTGTTTGATCTTATCTATTTTCTCTTGATCAACACCTGAGCTGGCTTTCGCTTTGTCCTGGGCTTTGCTGAATTGCTGCGCCTGAGATGTCAGCGATACTGAATCCTGTTTTTGTGCAGCTGTGCCTGTAGTGGCTTGCTGCTGAACGGCCTGTTGTTGTACAACCTGCTGTTTTTGAATATTTTGTTGTTCGGCTTTGTCAGCTTTCACTTGTTGAGTGACTGGCAGGCCTGTGTTTACATTGATCGCCATTTTTCTACCCTCTCTATCCGGTTTCGGATCCCTTACTTTGTATAACGGCATCGCCCGCTAAAACTTTAGTCAGTATTTAAAATTTTATTGCAACTTTTTTCACTGCAACAACTTCTGCAACTATAGTTCTGTTGGACTGTCTGTTGGTTACCTGAATTTGGTCACCAAGAATGCCATCCACCTGAGCTATTCCCACAGCTCTGACTTCAAGACCGTTATTCAAACCACTAATTGTAACTATATCGCCTTTACATACAAGACAAAGATCCTGCAATGTCACAACTTGTCCTGCAGACAAGCTTCTTTTTACTCTGGCACCCAGCACTGAAGCCGGGTTTTTAATCAGAGAACCTCGAGCCAGCCGCACATCAGCTTGCCCAAGCGTTAACATATCGGCAGTGATCAAAGAACCTAAAGCAATATTTCGCAAACTCAATACAGCTTCTGTTTGTTGGGTAAAACGCACTGCAACAAACAACTGCCAGTTTTGTGGGCTTTGGCAGCGAATTTGCACCGTAGCCTGATTACTGACAGGACCTGCAAAGCTAAACTGCAGAGGCTGATTACATTCTTTATGCCCCAGACGTGAGTCCAGAGTTGAAATCTGACTCTGAGCACCTTGTGGTACTTCCTTTTGCAGCTCCAGCCACTCTTTTGCTGCAGCAGTCAATTGCTGCGGGCTGAAACTTGCCGCCTGTACTGAAAACGCGGCAGAAAAAACCGCCGCTAACACAGCAGTGTACAGGGTGGATCTCAAAAATTTATCGTACATTTTCATATGGTTTCAGCTATGCTTTAACGGCAAAGGGTTATAACATACTTAAGTATGTCAATTTTCAGTCATTTTTCATTCTAGAGTGACCTAAGCAAGAATCGTTCCCGATTTTCTAGGACCACTAATTTCTTCAGGCAGGGGAGTCTTCTATGGCGGGTATTCTTGATTCAGTCAATCAGCGCACTCAATTGGTAGGGCAGAACAGACTGGAGCTTTTATTATTCCGCTTAAATGGTCGTCAGCGTTTTGGTATTAACGTATTTAAAGTACGTGAAGTACTGCAGTGTCCGCCTTTGACCGCCATCCCTAAACGCAATAAGTACGTCAGAGGCATAGCCCATATCCGTGGTCAGACAATTTCTGTGATCGATTTAAGTCTGGCAACAGGCGGCCGTGCTATCGAAAACACCAAAGACTGTTTTATTATCATTGCTGAATATAACCGCTCTGTGCAGGGTTTTTTGGTCCAGTCTGTTGAACGGATTATCAATATCAACTGGGCTGCTATTATGCCACCGCCAAAAGGTACTGGGGGTAAACAGAGTTATCTGACTGCTATTACTGAAATAGATAAAGAACTGGTTGAAATTATCGATGTTGAAAAAATTCTGGAAGAAATTTCACCTTCGCCAACCAGCATCAGCAGTCATGTGGCAACTTCGACCATCAGCGAAGATTTGGGCGACAGGCTGATCCTGATTGCCGATGACTCTGCTGTCGCCAGGAATCAGGTCAAACGAGCGCTGGAAGGTTTAGGGGTGCAGATGCATCTGGTTAATAATGGCCGTGAAGCTTTAACTTATTTACAGGAAACGGCAGCGGCTTGTCAAAATTCGGTCACTGATAAAGTAGGGCTGTTGATTTCTGATATAGAAATGCCGGAAATGGACGGCTACACCCTGACAGCGGAAATTCGGCTCGATCCAAGGCTGAAACCACTGCATGTGATTTTACATACCTCTCTGAGTGGTGTTTTTAACCAGCAGATGGTACAAAAAGTGGGCGCAGATGATTTTATTGCGAAATTTAATCCCGATGAATTAGCCGAATCCGTGCGGAAATGGTTGCATACTGATTAGAGGTTTTATGTTAGTGGCAAACAAAGAACTGCAGGAAAGTGAGTATCGTCTGTTTCGGGATTTTCTCGAGCAGCAGTGCGGTATTGTGTTGGGCGATAACAAACAGTACCTGGTCAAAAGTCGTCTTGCGCCTTTGATGCAGCGCTTTGGCTTGTCGTCTTTGTCAGAGTTGCTGAACAAAACCTTAAGCCCTTTTGAGCGGCAATTGCGTTCCGCTGTAATAGACGCTATGACCACAAACGAAACCTTGTGGTTTCGTGACAGTTACCCTTATGAGCTGCTGAAAAAACAAATTCTGCCTGAATTTGAGAAAACTCAAAAAACCGTCAAAATTTGGTCGGCTGCCAGTTCCTCTGGTCAGGAACCCTATTCAATTGCCATGACGGGTCTGGAATACCAGCAAGGCAGGCCTTCGGCCTTTCCAATGGGCCTGCATATTTTAGGCACTGATATTTCCAACGCCATGCTGGAGCATTGCCAGCGCGCTGAATATGACGGTTTGGCTTTATCCCGAGGCTTGTCACCAGAGCGTCGGAGTAAATTTTTTGACGATTCCGGCAACGGCATGATGCGGCTAAAAGATGCCGTTCGAAAAAACGTTTCGTTCCGCCATTTAAACCTGTTAGACAGCTACACGCTGCTGGGCAAGTTTGATATTATTTTCTGCCGTAATGTACTGATCTACTTTTCCCCCGAAGTAAAAATGAAAATCATCAAACAGTTCTCACAGGCTTTAAACCCGCGTGGCTACTTGTTTCTTGGTGCTTCAGAATCCCTTTCCAGCCTGAACAACGACTTTGATATGGTGCGTTGTAATCCGGGTATTGTGTACCGCAAAAAAGTCTGACAAAAAATCTGGCCTGAGTTTTGCTTAGTATTTGCCATCTCTGAACAACAGGATGGCAATTATGGCAATCAGCTTTGAAAACGCATTTGGGATTCACCCTGAAGCACTACTGATCCGCGACAAACGTTCTCAGGTCCTGGCCGAAAATATCGCAAATGCCGATACTCCGGGTTACAAGGCCAAAGACATGGATTTTCAAACCGCTTTGGCAGGTGCTCAGTCGCGCCAGTCGGGTTCGCTTGGCCGAACTGATCCTAAGCACTTTGAAATTTCCACAGCCCGCCATGCTGAAGCTCAGTACCGCATTCCCAATCAGCCTGATACAGGGGATGGCAATACTGTTGACATCCACGAAGAGCGAAATGCCTTTACCCGCAACAGCATGGAATATCAGACGACGCTGAATTTCCTGAATAGCCGGATCAGCAGCCTGAAAAAAGCCATTACCGGAGCAACTCACTAATGAACCTTTTTAACCTTTTTGACATAGCCAGTATAGGAGTATGTCATTCATGAGCCTATATAACATTTTTGATATAGCCGGGAGCGGGATGTCTGCGCAACAAGTGCGGCTGAATACCACCGCCAGTAATATGGCCAATGCCAACAGCGTCAGCAGCAGCATTGATCAAACCTACAGAGCCCGCCATCCGGTTTTTGCTACAGCACTTGACCATGCTCAGCAAGGTCAGGCAGGTGCCAAGGTACAGGTGTTAGGTATTGTTGAGTCTGATGCACCACTGAATGTGGAATATGCGCCTCATCATCCTTTGTCTGACGAAAAAGGCTACATCTACAAGCCAAATGTGAACATTATGGAAGAAATGGCCAACATGATTTCAGCCTCACGCTCTTATGAAACCAATGTGCAGGTGGCGGATGCTGCCAAGCAATTGGTTAGTCGGACGCTGATGATGGGCCAACGCTAAGGGGTAGGGCATGAGTAATGTAACCAATGATAAAGGTGCTTTGGATGGGATGTATTGGGGCGAAAAACCCAAAACATCAGAAAACAACAATGGTGCCTTAACTCAATCCGATTTCTTTGCACTTTTGACACAACAGCTGGCTTATCAGGATCCAACCAAACCGGTTGAAAATGATCAGATGATAGCGCAGATGACTAACTTTACTATGGCCGATGGTATTTCCCAGCTCAATACCAACTTTAAAGATTTTGCCACTACGATGAACTCCAGTCAGGCTTTGCAGGCGTCATCTTTGGTTGGGCAGTATGTGTTGGTGAAGTCCGACGATTTGGTGTTTGACGGTAAAAATGATGTAGTGGCCAGTGCTAATTTCCCGGAAAACGCCACTAACGTCAAAGTTAGTATAAAAAATGAAAGTGGGGTTGTAGTTCGTTCCGTCACTATAGATAAAGCGGACGCAGGACGCTTACAACTTCCATGGGATGGCACTACTGATACTCAGGCTGTGAACGAGGATGGTACTCCTAAGGTCGATGACAAAGGTAATCCTGTGATGGAACTTGCCAAAGCAGGCGTTTATACCATTTCAGTTGAAGGCTCTATTGCAGGTAAAAATGAGGCCATAGTGACCTCAGTTTACGCCCCTGTCACCAGTATTACTTTAGGCAATGGCACTACCCAGGGCCTGTTATTGAATGTCTATGGCCAAGGCCAGAAAAAATTATCTGATATTGAAGAAATTGCAACCTAGTCAATGAATGAATTGAGGTGATCTATGAGTTTTAATATAGCGTTAAGCGGTCTGGCTGCGGCTCAGAAGGATATTGATACTACAGCGAATAACATCGCAAACGTCAATACCACAGGTTTTAAAGAATCCCGTGCTGAGTTTGCAGATGTGTATGCAGCTTCAGTATTTAGCTCCAATAAAACGAAAGTGGGCGATGGTGTCACTACCTCCAAAATTGCGCAGCAGTTTTCCCAGGGCTCGTTAAGATTTACTAACAACTCACTGGATATGGCAATTACAGGTGACGGTTTTTTTGCCATCTCCCCTGAAATTGGTGCCCGTGATTACTCTTACACCAGAGCCGGTGCTTTTAAACTGGATAAAAACAATTTTATCTCAGACAACAACGGTGGTTTCCTGCAGGGCTTTCCTGTGAATCCGGCCAATGGCAGCACAACCTCGGTCAGCTTAAGTACCACTCAGCCTATTCAAATTCCAAATACGGCGGGTGCACCAAGAGCAACGTCCAACGTTTTTGTAACCATGAACGTGGACTCCCGCAATACGCCACCTACAGTTGCTTTTAACCCAACAGATCAGGCCAGCTACAATGCCACCACTTCTACCACTATTTATGATAGTTTAGGCGAGCCTCATATTCTGACCATGTATTTCCGCCGTCAGGCACCAACCACGGATAATGACTGGCAAGTGTATGCGGTGCTGGATAATAACAATTCAGTGCCTGCATCTCCTGCAGGTGGGCCTTTAACTCCAAATTCTGCTATTGGTCCAATTGTTATGGATTTTGACGCCACAGGTATTCCGTCTTTGCCAACTACAGCGTCTTTACCTAACCTGATCCTGCCAGCTGGTGTAGGTACAGGATTAAATGACCCTCTGAACGGTTATTTAACCAATGGTGCTCAGTTCAGTAGTAACATCACAGTGCAGTTCCGCGATCAAAGTGGTACAAAGTTACCTACTCAGTATGCTTCTAAATTTGAAGTAGGTGCTTTGAGTCAGGATGGTACTACAGTAGGTCGTTTAACCAGTGTGGACATTGATGCTGCAGGTAAAGTTATGGCGTCATACTCTAATGGCGATCAAACCTATTTAGCTCAGGTGGCTATGGTGAAATTCGCCAATCCTCAGGGCTTAACTCAGGCTGGCAATACCTCATGGCGTCAAAGTTTATTGTCAGGCGAGGCTTTGGCTGGTGAAGCAAACTCAGGGACTTTTGGCGCTATTAATGCGTCAGCTCTTGAAGCCTCCAACGTCAACCTGACCAATGAGCTGGTTGATTTAATTGCAGCTCAGCGTAACTTCCAGGCAAACTCCAGAGCACTTGAAGTGAACAGTACATTACAAAATACCGTACTGCAGATCCGTTAATAGCTTGATCAGAAAAACCCAAAGTCTTTTGCTTTGGGTTTTTTATTACCTTGAATTTAGTCTTGTGGCCAAAGCGGGTTCAGACAGAACTCCGTCAGCAGAATCCATATCATGGTACGGGGTGGTTATGAAGTTCTTGAATACCTTTGCTTTTAGCATGCTGATGGCATTTTCGTCCGGGGCGACGGAAGACGCTGCCAGAGAGCGGGATCTGCTGGTAACCACTGATTTTGTGCTTAACGCTGGCGAGTCTCAAAGCCGCATCATTAATATTCAGAAGCCTGAGTATGCCGGGCACTTTGTGATGCTTGGATTTAATCCGGTTAAGGCTTTATCCGTCAGTTGTACTTTGCATTTGTATGGTCCATCCAATGTACTGCTGGGACGCTATAACTGCGCTGAGTCTCAGGTGTATTATTTTAAAGCCCCTTTAGCTGCATCCGCTAAGTACAAAGCGCAGATTGAAGTCACGAACTCAAATTTTACGACGGCACAAACTGCATTTTCAGTGATCAACAGATTCAAATTTATTGCCTCAGCTCCTTAGTCTAAGCCGGTTCTACTCTTTTTCTTTTAAATTTATTTAAATACATAGACTTAAAGCGCATCTTCTTTGTGTTCTGCTTTGCATCCCCCTTCTTGGCATTAGTCTTGCTTTACTTATCTTATCTCAAGTGGAGGCCTGACTATGGACCATTTACTTTATATCGCAATGAGCGGTGCCAAAGAGAATATGAATGGCATCAGCATTAAAGCGAACAACCTTGCAAACAGCACTACAACAGGCTTTAAAGCTGATTTAGAGCAGGCCAGGGCTATGCAGGCATTTGGTGAAGGTTTACCGACCCGGGTGTTTTCACTGACTGAACGACCAGGTCAAAATTTTGACGATGGCGCTTTTATTATCACGGAGCGTGAACTGGATGTCGCAGTGCAGGGCAAAGGCTGGTTGTCAGTACAGGATGCTGAAGGCAATGAAGCTTATACCAGAGCGGGCAATTTGCAGCTTAGCCCTACAGGTATGCTGCAAACCGCTTCAGGCTTAAGCGTGATAGGAGAGGGCGGTCCGGTTCAGATCCCTCTGCCTGTTAGCAAAATGGAAATTAATGAAGATGGCACCATTAGCATCAGGCCAGAAGGCGCACCTGCTAATGCAATGCAGGAAGTGGCACGACTGAAGCTGGTCAAGCCTGAATTTCAGGACATTGAAAAAGGCACAGACGGTTTGTTCCGGCGTAAAGATGGTGAAGTTGCACAATTAGATGAAACGGTCAGAGTTATGAGCGGTGCAGTGGAAGGCAGTAACGTCAATGCTGTGGGCGAAATGACCCAGATGATCAGTTTACAGCGTCAGTTTGAAGTTCAGATCAAAATGATGAAAACGGCCGAAGATATTGATCGGCAACATAACCAAATGATGAGAATAATCTAAGGCTTAAGCCTGGGGGGTTAGCATGCATCCAGCTTTATGGATCAGTAAAACCGGTTTGGACGCGAAGCAGCGTGATATTTCGGTGATTTCAAACAACCTGGCTAACGCCAGCACTATAGGTTTTAAAAAGAGCCGTGCTGTATTTGAAGACTTGTTGTATCAGAACATTAATCAGCCTGGCGGGCGCTCCTCACAAAACTCAGAGTTGCCCAACGGCCTGATGTTAGGTGCAGGTACTAAAGTAGTGGCAACTCAGAAAAGCTTTACCCAAGGCAATATGATTACCACTGAAGGCAGTCTGGATGTGATGATCCAGGGCCATGGTTTTTTTGAAGTTCTGATGCCGGATGGCACTATTTCTTACAGCCGCAATGGTCAGTTCACCACAGACAGTGAAGGCAACTTAGTCACTTCAGGTGCGGGTTACCAAATTCAGCCGAATATAGTTATTCCTGAAGATGCACAAAGCATCACTATTTCTCAGGACGGCGAAGTCTCAGTGCGTTTACCAGGGCAGGTTGATCAGGCCGTGTTAGGCCAGTTGACAGTGACCAACTTTGTCAATCCGGCTGGTTTAGAGCCTGTTGGACAAAACTTATTTACTGCAACAGCAGCCAGTGGTGATCCGGTGCAAGGTATTCCGGGCCTGGAAGGTCGGGGTATTTTAGTCCAGGGCGCTTTGGAAACTTCAAACGTCAATGTGACCGAAGAGCTGGTCAGCCTGATTGAAAGTCAGCGTGTTTATGAAATGAATTCCAAAGTAATTTCAACTGTTGATCAGATGCTGGGCACCATGATCCAGCAGCTGTAGGAGTGAGTAGATGAACAAGTTAATTTTAGTGGTACTTACACTGCAGCTTTGTGTTGGCTGCGCAGGCAGCTTCAATGAGCCTATGCCGGATGACCCTAATTTTGCGCCTCTGCCACCAGAGCCGGAAGCGGTTCCGCTGTCGAACAATGGCTCCTTGTTTGCTCAGGGCTTGTCCAA
Source organism: Rheinheimera soli (assembly GCF_031457405.1). Lineage (GTDB taxonomy): Bacteria > Pseudomonadota > Gammaproteobacteria > Enterobacterales > Alteromonadaceae > Pararheinheimera > Pararheinheimera soli_A. Next base: position 108,338 of record NZ_JAVDWR010000001.1, read on the forward strand.
TGGCTTGTATTCAGATAATAAAGCCCGCCGCCCTGGGGACATTATTACTGTGGTGCTGAGGGAGAATACTCAGGCAACCAAAAAAGCGAAAACTGAATTTGGTAAAGACAGTTCAGCCAGTTTTGATCCCATGATTGGTTTGGGCGGCCGTGATGTCAGTGTTCTTGGCAACACGCTGCAGTTTGGTGCTAATTCCGCCTCCGACTTTAAAGGCGATTCCAAAGCTGACCAAAGCAATAGCCTGGTCGGTGATATTTCGGTGAACGTATTGCGAGTGATGGCAAACGGCAATCTGGTGATCCGTGGTGAAAAGTGGCTGACACTCAATACCGGCAGAGAATTTATCCGCTTAACCGGCGTGATCCGTGCCGAAGATATTGATTCGAAAAACACTGTGCAGTCGACCAAAATTGCCAATGCCCGGATTGAATACAGTGGCACAGGGGCTACTCATAACGGTCAGGGGCCAGGTTGGTTAACCCGGTTCTTTACTGGCGTGTTATCGCCGTTTTAATACAGGTGAAATGATGAAACTAATCCAAAGCCTTTTGGTGGTCGTGCTGTCCGGAGCTTTATCTTTCCCGGCTTCAGCCGCCCGAATTAAAGATTTAACCAGTGTTCAAGGGGTGCGCAGTAACCAATTGGTGGGTTATGGTCTGGTGGTAGGTTTACCTGGCACTGGCGAGCAAAGTCCTTTTACTGAGCAAAGTTTCAGAACCATGCTAAGTAACTTTGGCATCAATATGCCAGCCGGGATGAAATCTCAGATCAAAAACGTGGCAGCTGTGGCTGTGCATGCTGAACTGCCCGCATTCAGTAAACCGGGTCAAACCATTGATATCACAGTATCCTCTATGGGCAGTGCCAAAGGTTTACGGGGCGGAACTTTGTTGCAAACCTTCCTCAAAGGTCTGGACGGCAATGTGTATGCGGTAGCTCAAGGCTCATTGATCGTCAGTGGTTTAGGTGCTGAAGGTGCGGATGGCTCACGAGTGATGGTCAATACTCCCACTGTAGGCCGTATTCCAAATGGCGCTACGGTCGAACGTGAAGTTCCTTCTCCTTTTGCCGATGGTGATTTTATTACTTTTAATTTAAACCGTTCAGATTTTACTACTGCCAAAACACTGGCGGAAACCATTAACAATTTTATTGGTCCCGGCACTGCCTTGTCGCTTGATGCGTCTTCAGTGCAGGTCAGGGCGCCACGGGATATGGATCAGCGGGTGTCCTATTTATCAACGCTGGAAAACTTAACGCTGGAGCCTGCCAGTCAGTCGGCAAAAATTATTATCAACTCCAGAACCGGCACCATAGTGATAGGTAAAGATGTCCGGCTTTTTCCTGCCGCTGTTACCCATGGTGGTTTAACTGTAACTATTGCTGAGAACCCTGTTGTGGTGCAGCCCAATCCGCTGGCTGGGGGCGATACAGCAGTGGAACAAAATACCATCATCGACGTAAGGCCGGACCGTTCACGCATGTTTAAGTTCGATCCCGGTACTACACTGGATGACTTAGTCAGCACCATCAATGCCGTTGGCGCAGCGCCTGGTGATTTGATGGCCATTTTAGAAGCCTTAAAAGAAGCGGGCGCCATTCATGGTGAGCTTGTGGTGATCTAAATGAGTAACGTTGAGCAGAAAGTTAACTATCATGATTTAACCAGCTTGCAGCAGCTGAAACACAGCTCCGGTGGAGATGATGATAAAGCGCTGAAACAGGCGGCTAAACAGTTTGAATCTATTTTTATGGGCATGCTGCTGAGCAGTATGCGCAAAGCCAATGAAGTATTCGAAGATGACGGTGCGCTCAACTCTAATGCAACTAAGTTTTATAAAGACATGTATGACAAACAGTTGGCAACGGATCTGTCAGAAAAAGGCAGTTTAGGTTTAGCTGATTTGCTGGTCCAGCAGTTACGGCCGACCAAAGGTAAAACCACTCCTGCTTCTATGCTGAAAGTGCCCACTGAATCTGCTCCTGTGCGTGACGCAGCCTCAAGAGGGGAAGATAAGCATAAATTAGTTGGCGTCCTGTTAAAGAAACAGCCAGAGTATCAAATGCCGGTTCTTCCCCAACCTCCATCCACTCTGGTTGTTGCAGGACCCGAACAGCCAGAACAGCAACCGGATGACTGGAATTTTAAAACACCAGGTGAATTTATCCAAAAACTGATGCCTGCTGCCAGACAGGCTGCGCAGAAGCTGGGGTTAGAACCACTGGCTTTGTTAGCCCAGGCCGCTTTAGAAACAGGCTGGGGGCAACGCACTTTTAAAACAGCTGAAGGTCATCAAAGCTTTAATTTCTTTGGCATCAAAGCACATAACAGCTGGCAAGGTGAGGTGGCTGTGGTGGACACCCTGGAGTACCGTCAAGGTGTAGCACAAAAAGAAAAAGCCAAATTCCGTGCTTATGAGTCCCCTGAGCAAGGGTTGGGAGATTATGTCGACTTTATTAAGTCCAACCCCCGTTACCAGCAAGCTCTTAGTGTAGTGGACAACCCTAAAGCCTATTTTCAGCAGTTGCAGGCCGCAGGTTACGCTACAGATCCAAACTACGCTCAGAAAATTTTATCGGTATTTAACAGTGAGACCTTCAAACAGGCACGAAACCTGCTTACAAATAAAGAATAAAGCACAGAGATTAAAGAACTGACCGGTATAGCCGATTAACAGAGTGAAGATGCTTAGCATCAATGGAGATTTAGATGTCGGATAACTTACTTCGGATTGGAACCTCAGCCATACTGGCCAGTACGGCTTTGCTTTCTACCACAAGTAATAACATCGCCAATCTGAATACTCCGGGTTACAGCAGACAACGCACCGAGTTTGAATCAAATATGCTGGGGCTGGGGGTTGGCCGGGGTACCACCGAACGTCTGGTGAATGACTTTGCACAAAAACAAATGTGGCGTGATACCTCTTCTTTCAGTTATGCCAGGCAGTATTTGTCCGAAGCCAGTCGTGTGGATGCTTTGTTGTCTGATCAGTCCAACAGCATTTCTACTGGCATGTCTTCATTTTTTAGTCAGTTACAAACTGCCATCAATGATCCAACCAATGCGGCATCACGGCAGTTGGTGATGGGCAGTGCCCAGACTTTATTAAACAGATTCAATACCTTGTCAAATCAGATGACAGAGCAGAATAAATACATCAGCCAGCAACTGGAAACCGATGCCCAATCTGCTAATGAAAAAATTACTGTGATAGCGCAGCTGAATCAGGAAATACTGGCTTACGGTAAAAGCCCTGGAAAACCACCGCCATTAGATTTACTGGATAAAAGAGATCAGGCGATTAAGGAGTTGTCTGGTTTGGTGGATATCAATGTGCTGGATGCGGCCAATGGTGACAAACAAGTATTTCTCAGCAGCGGCCAGTCTTTGGTGATTGAAAACGGTAAATTCAGCTTGTTTAGTGTGGCTGGTAATCCTGATCCGAATCGCAAAACGTTGCAGCTCAGAGCCGCCAGTAATCCAAATGTGTTGATCAATGTCTCTGAAACTCAGTTAGGTGGCAAAATTGGCGGCTCCTTGCAATTTCGTTCCGCTGTATTGGACCCGGCACAGAAAGAATTAGGTCAGTTGGCTTTAGCCTTTACCGACGCCTTTAACACGCAAAACAGGCTTGGAATGAATGCCGATGGTAACTTAGGCGGCGATTTATTTACCTTACCCACTTTTACCGCCTGGCCTTTTAGCGGCAACACAGGGGCAGGGACAATTACTGCCTCAGTGGCCCCTGGGCAAGGCAAAAATATTCCTGCCAATGATGTGCGTATTACTTTTACGGCTGCAGATGCTTTTACGGTAGAAGCTGTTGACGCTTCAGGCAATGTGATACCAGGAACAGCCATCAGTCGCACTGGTGTGGTTTTCCCTGTGACTGTCACTTCAGATGATACGGATGATTTTTTTGGCTTAAACATTACTTTAGCCAATGGCGCACCGGCTTTTGCTGCAGGCGACAGATTTGATTTAAGACCTTTAACTAATGCAGCACAAAATATCAGTCTGGCGACTAACCGCCCTGAAGCTTTGGCTTTTGCATCACCACTCAAAGGCGAAAAAACACTGGAGAATCTGGGCAATGCTGAAATAGATAAGCTTACTGTGAGCAGTGTAGGGCAGGCGGGCAACAGACTATCGTCGCCAGCTAACTTTACTGACGGACCTATTTCTGTCACTTATCTGGGCAACAATCAGTTCCGGATTGAAGACTCTGGTACCCCCGTTGTCAGTGAAACAGTGACCTATGCGGGCACTGATTATCAGAATTTATTAGGTGCCTCCACCAGCTTTGCGAACGCTGGTTTTGATTTTTCTGTTAAAGGTGTGCCGCAAGTGGGCGATACCTTTAGTATCTCTTACAACACTGGTGGTTTCGAGGACAACAGAAACGGCTTGTTGTTAGGTAATTTACAAAATGCGGATATGGTGCGGATTAATGCTGCAAGTACTGTCAATGCAGACAAATACCAGACCTTTAATCAGGCCTATTCAGAATTAGTAGGGTTTGTCGGCACTCAAACCAGTCAGGCTCGGGTGACTGCCGCATCCTCTAAGTCTTTATTGGAGCAAACGACGGCCTGGCATGAATCTTTATCAGGTGTCAGTCTGGATGAAGAAGCAGCTGACTTAGTCAGGTTTCAGCAAACTTATGCTGCAGCGGCTAAAATTCTGTCGACGTCACAAACAATTTTTGACACCCTGTTGCAGGCGGCGAGGTAATAATGCGTACCACTTTTAATATGAAGTATAGCCAAAGCCTGGATTCCATCTTAAGTACTCAGGACAAGTTACAAACCGCCAGTTTAATGCTGAACAAGCAAACCAAAATTTTAACTGCGGCTGATGACCCGTCTGGTGCTGCGCGTGCAGTGGGTCTGGAAGCTACTATTCAGCAAACCAGCCAGTATCAGAACAACAATACTGCTGCTCGTAATAGTCTTGAGTTGCAGGAAACTGTGCTTAGCAGCATGCGTGGCGCTATGGACAGGGCAAGAGTTTTGACTTTGTCTTTGGGCAACGGCACTTATGATCAAAATGACCGTAAAGCTATTGGCGATCAGTTGGGTAATATCCGTGATGAGCTGTTCGATTTAATGAATCGCCGGGACGAGTTGGGGGGGTATTTATTTTCCGGCTTTCAGGATCAAACCCAGCCCTATAGCCTGAACAGCGCTACCGGACTTTATGAATTTAATGGTGATAGCGGGCAAAAATCTATTCAACTGTCTTTATCTATTACTATTGCCGCTAATGACAGTGGTCGCAGTATTTTTGACACTGTAGATAAACGTTTTCAGACCAGCAATGCAACTGTAGGTGCTCCTGTGACAGCGGCGAAAGTCACAGTAGCCAATCAAAGTGTATTTGATAATTTCTACAAGCAAAACTATGACGGTTTAACACCAGCTAACAATGATTACTCAGTGGTGTTTTCCGCACCATCTAATTATGAAATTCAGCGTAATGGTGCGTCTCAGGTACCAGCTGTGACTGGTACTTACACTGCTGGCGAACCGATAAACTATAAAGGTTTGTCTATTGACGCCACAGGTGCTGCACCTGGCGGTACTGTGGATTTTAGTCTGCAGCCACCGGAAAAAACCAATATCCTCAATTCTTTAACCGATTTAATTAACGGTATTGAAGCGGGCGATAGTGGGGATGCACTGAACGAACGTATTCTGGACGCCACAGTTGAAATTGACAACGCCTCTGCAAAAGTCGATTCTGCAGTGTCTTCTATTGGTGGTCGCTTAAATGTAATTGAAAGCATTTTTGGCAGTAATGAAGATGTACTCATTGCTACTAAATCCCACAAAGCAGATGTGGTGGAACTGGATTACAGCACAGGTATTACTGAACTGGTGAAGCAGGAAACTGCATTGCAAGCGGTGCAGGCTACCTTTTCCAAAGTGACAGGCCTGAGTTTATTTGATTACATCAGGTAAGAGAACCTTTATTTCCCTTCTATTGTTCTGATTTTATAAGGCAGGAAGCCCTATGTTTAACACCGAACTATCCCGTTTTGATCAATTGTATTTACAAGCTAATGACTGGCCAGTGAATGAATTTCATCACTGGGACACAGTCAACTTTTCTGTTCTGGATCCACAAACTCAACTCAGCCTTCTAAAGAACTTTAGCCCCAATTCTGTGGCTGTATCTATATGGCGAAAATTGCGATTATTGCTGCTGGGTGAGCAAAGTGTAGATGAGAAAAAACTACTGGACCATTTCAGTAGCTTGCCTTTTTTGCAGCAGAATATGCTGTACAGCCAATTGATGCGGGCCAATTTTGTTGGCCAGTCCGGAGCTTTTGATTACGCGCCTTTGTACCAGCTGATGATGAAAAACTTTTGCCAGCAAAGTGCAGAGTTTTGCCAGGTCAGCCCGCTGATTGGCAATGGCAATGAAGAAATTGTGTTATTGCTGACCAATCAATTTGTTACTGCTCAGCACGGGCCCACTCTGACTATTTTAAATTACGCCAGTGCTTTAAAAGCTATGGGAAAACATCCGGTGGTGATTTGCTGTACCAGTGTGGCCAAGTCGTCTCACTATGTGTATCCGATGCCGGCACCGGTTTTTTTTGGCACAGTGCGTAACGAATACTTCAAAGGCGACACTTTGTTTGATTTGGACACGGGTAAGCAGCAGGCCAATGCAGGGGGCTCTGTGGTGAAATGCTGGGATCAATACTTTGATTTTATGCAAATTACCCCTATGGACGATGCAGAACATCTGGTTGATTTAGTTAATGTGATTAATCAAATCAACCCACGTTTTATTATTGGCGTGGGTGGTTTAAACCCGGTGCTGGAATTTATAGCCCAAAGCCGGCCTGTGCTGAACGTGCCTTGTGTCACATCTTTAGTGACACCTTTGTATGCAGTGCCTGTATTGCATCGTGAATTGACAGAAAAAGATCAGTTGCGTGTCGAGGCTTTGTCTTTGTCTCACCCTGTGCTTACCAGTCGTTTGCCGTTCAGACTACGTAAGTTTGACTGTGTCAAAAGCAGTAAAGTGACAGACAAAGTACTGAAGTTTGTCATCGTAGGTTATAGGCTCGAACACGAAATGCGCTCCGATTTCATTAACACCTTGTTGATGATTAAAAAGCAGCTGCCTCAGTCGGCTTTTGTCATTATAGGGCCTGATGCGATTGAAGGGTTTCCACCTGAGTTAGAAGCCTGTAGCTATTTCAGCGGCAGAGTCAGCAATGCGATAGACCTGATCGCCAGTTGCCACTTTATGCTCAATCCAAAACGGCAGGGCGGTGGTACTTCTGCTATTGAAGCTTTAAGTCTTGGCATTCCGGTATTGACTGAAGCTTATGGTGATGTCTACCAGTACATTGGGGATGACTTTGTATTTTCATCAGATCAGGAACGACTGGATTTCATTCAGCGTTATCTGACAGATGCAGAGTTTGAAGCCGATTATGTCCAGACTTGTCTGGAGGCAGCAGCCAAAGCAACAGACAGCTTCTCTATAGTGCAGTCACTTCTGCTTGATTACGACAGTTACATCTACCAGCTTCAACATTAAGGGAGCGCAGAGCAAGCCGCCAGGTGTAGCTCTGCCTCATTGTTCTATTCCATAAGCGCTCAGACGTCCATTTCCTCAACTTTTTCACCTATCAGGCCATAAAACCAGCATTTGAATTAAAGTTCTGAAGTTGTGTGCCGATACTATAGTTAGCTGCAAAAATACCCGCAACAAAACACCTTAAGTCATTAAATTTATTCAATAAAATTAAAGAAAATCCTCAAGAAAAACCTCCTGACGTCGATACAGTAATTAAGCAGGGAACAACAAAATAATTACTCTGCAAAACATAAAAAAACTCAGGAGATATATCATGGCTTTATTTGTTAATACTAACGTTTCGGCGTTAAATGCCCAAAGGCAACTAATCAATTCAGGCAAATCATTAGATACAGCGTTTCAACGTTTATCTTCAGGTTTCCGTATCAATAGTGCTGCAGATGATGCTGCAGGCTTACAAATCAGTAACCGTTTAACCAGTCAGGTGAATGGTTTGGACCAGGCGATAAGAAATGCAAACGATGGTATTTCATTATCTCAGGTCGCAGAAGGCGCGATGGATGAAATAACCAACGCCTTACAACGAATTCGTGTACTGGCAGTACAGTCACAAAATGGTATTAACAGTTCCAGTGACCGTATTGCACTACAAAAAGAAGTATCAGCATTAAAAGCAGAAATCAGCCGGATTGCAGCAACAACACAGTTCGGTGGTGTGAAGTTACTGGATGGTATGTACTCTTCCACTTTCCTGGTAGGTGCTAACGCGGGCCAGACCATTAGTGTGAATATATCCAGAGCCGGTGGTGGTTTTGGTTCATCAGGTTTAGGGATAGCGGGCTTAAGTATCAGTAGCTTAGCTGGTGCATCCAGAGCTCTGGCAAGTATTGACAGTGCAATTAACGTGATTGACTCCAAGCGGGCAGACTTAGGTGCGATTCAAAACCGCTTCCAGTCAACGATCCGTAACTTATCGAACATTGTCGAAAATATTTCGGCAGCACGAAGCCGGATCAAAGATACCGATTTCGCAAAAGAGACAGCTGATTTAACTCGTGCGCAGATTCTGCAGCAGGCCAGTACTACCATTCTGTCCCAGGCAAATCAAAGACCGCAGGCAGCACTGTCTTTGTTACAAGGTTAATTATTCAACAATAACTATTAAATATTGAATCATCTTTAGTACGACTCCTGAGCTTTATGCTCTTTGGCCATGCGGCTTTACCGTATGGCCTTTTTTATTTGTATCTAATAGTGGAATGTTTATTTTAAATAATCAATAAAAAAGCTAAAGAAACAATATTGTTTGCCGATACAGTATTTGAGTGGATTAGATTAAATATAAAATGACGTATCCACTTTTTATTCAATAAACGCTCAGGAGAAATGATATGGCGTTATTTGTAAATACCAATGTCTCGGCGCTGAATGCGCAGAGGCAACTAATAAATTCGGGGAAAACCCTGGATACCTCTTTTCAACGACTTTCGTCTGGTTTTCGCATCAATAGCGCAGCAGACGACGCAGCTGGTTTGCAGATCAGCAATCGCCTGACCGCCCAGATACAGGGCCTGGATCAGGCGATACGAAACGCCAATGACGGCATTTCATTATCCCAGGTGGCAGAAGGGGCCATGGATGAGATTACCAATGCGTTGCAGCGCATCAGGGTCTTGGCTGTGCAATCGCAGAACGGCATTAACAGTTCGGCTGATCGCGTAGCGCTGCAAAAAGAAGTATCGGCGTTAAAGACTGAAATCAGTCGTATCGCCACAACCACCCAGTTTGGTGGTGTGAAATTGTTAGACGGCATGTATTCATCGACTTTCCTGGTGGGGGCCAATGCGGGCCAGACCATCAGCGTGAATATCTCAAGGGCCGGTGGTGGTTTCGGGGCTTCTGGGCTAGGAATAGCGGGCTTAAGTATCAGCAGTTTAGCTGGCGCCTCCAGAGCTCTTTCACAAATCGACAGTGCAATTAACGTGATCGACTCTAAACGAGCCGACCTGGGTGCGATTCAAAACCGCTTCCAGTCCACGATCCGCAACTTGTCGAACATTGTGGAGAATATTTCGGCTGCACGCAGCCGGATTAAAGATACAGATTTCGCGAAAGAAACGGCTGAACTGACACGCTCGCAAATATTGCAGCAGGCCAGCACCACCATCTTATCGCAGGCGAACCAAAGACCTCAGGCTGCGTTGTCCTTGTTAGGAGGCTAACAGGACAACAAGGACTCCGGTCCACAGATTGAGAATACGCCTGACCAATGAAGCTGCAGCTTCTGAAGGCAGGGTACAAAACGAACAGCACTGGATCTGGAAGGCATTGGGCGCCGGATCCGTACGACAAACTTTATGGCACTGCTCTGACGCACCTATAGCGAGGAGCTCCTGCCAAAGGAAAAAAGGAAAGGCTTTATGGCTACTTATTTACTAACCGGAGGATGACACCATGTCATTATATGTCAATACCAACGTATCAGCGATCAATGCACAACGTCAGTTAATTACTTCTGGCAATTCATTGGATACGGCGTTTAAACGTTTATCATCAGGTTTCCGTATCAACAGCGCAGCTGACGATGCGGCGGGTTTACAGATCAGTAACCGTTTATCAAGCCAAATCAACGGCTTGAACCAGGCCATCAGCAATGCGAACGACGGCATTTCTCTGGCACAAACGGCCGAAGGCGCGATGGATGAGATCACCAACTCTCTGCAGCGTATCCGGGTACTGGCGGTACAATCGCAAAATGGTATCAATAGTTCGGCAGACCGGGTTGCATTACAAAAAGAAGTATCAGCGCTGAAAACGGAAATCAGCCGTATTGCAACAACAACTCAGTTCGGTGGCATTAAGCTGCTGGATGGTAAGTTCTCCGCCAAGTTTCTGGTCGGAGCCAATGCCGGACAAAATATCAGCGTGAACTTATCACGCACTGGTGGGGGTTACGGTGCATCAGGTTTGGGTATCAATAACTTATCGATATCCAGTGTGGGTGGTGCTTCAGCGGCATTAGCCAGCATCGATAGTGCAATCAAAACTATCGACAGCACAAGAGCGGATCTGGGTGCTTTACAAAACCGGTTCCAATCGACCATTCGTAACCTGAGTAACATTGTGGAGAACGTATCAGCAGCGCGTAGCCGGATCAGAGATACTGATTTTGCTAAAGAAACCGCAGAGTTGACTCGTTCGCAGATCCTGCAACAGGCCAGTACTACTATCCTGTCTCAGGCAAATCAGCGTCCACAGGCGGCCTTGTCACTGTTAGGTTAATCTTTTAAAAAGTAACCGAAATGACATGGTAATAAAAAACGGACCCCAGCGGGGTCCGTTTTTTTTGCTTCACTAAAAACATGAAAAATGCACGGATTTTCTATTTTTTTTGAAAATAATTTCACTTATAACTTTATGAAAAATAAAGAAAAGTGAATTTAATTGCCGCTGGGTGGAAAAAAATTGCCTTTTTTTATTAAAGTCCTGAAGTCAGTTGCCGATAGCTAGTTAAGCCAAATTGCAGTTTGGCGAGAATTGCGGGGTTCCGCTTAACACAAAAGGTTGTGCCAGGGTTTGCAGACCCGCAGCAACTTTAAGGAGTGACTTATGGCTTTAGCAGTAAACACCAACGTATCCGCGTTAAACGCACAACGTCAGTTGTTAAATTCTGGCAATTCACTGGATACATCATTCAAACGTTTGTCTTCTGGTTTTCGGATCAACAGCGCTGCTGATGACTCAGCCGGTTTACAAATCAGTAACCGTTTAACCAGCCAAATCAATGGTTTAAACCAGGCTATCAGTAACGCAAACGACGGTATTTCAGTTGCTCAGGTGGCTGAAGGTGCGATGGATGAAATTACAACTTCATTACAACGTATCCGTGTTTTAGCGGTACAATCACAAAACGGTATCAACGGTTCTGCCGACCGCATTGCACTGCAAAAAGAAGTTTCAGCCTTAAAAACTGAAATCAGTCGTATCGCCCAGAATACCCAGTTTGGTAATATCGACCTGTTGAAAGGCGATTTTTCTGCCAAATTCCTGGTGGGTGCTAACGCTGGCCAGACTATCAGCATCAACCTGTCACGCACAGGTGGTGGTTATGGTACTTCTGGTTTAGGTTTGGCTTCACTGTCAGTATCAAGTGTTGGTGGTGCATCAGCTGCATTAGCCAGTATTGACAGCGCGATCAAAACTATTGACTCAGCACGGGCAGATTTGGGTGCGCTGCAAAACCGCTTCCAGTCTACTATCCGTAACTTAAGCAACATCGTTGAAAACGTATCAGCTGCCCGCAGCCAGATCCGCGACACAGATTTTGCCAAAGAAACTGCTGAATTGACCCGGGCACAGATTTTGCAACAGGCCAGTACAACTATCCTGTCGCAGGCTAACACCAGGCCTCAAACTGCACTATCTTTATTAGGTTAATAGTGGCCTTTTAGGTAAAGCGTAAGGGGGCGACTACTTATTAAAGTTTTCGCCTTGCTTGCCGATACAGAGGTAGATGCAAATGAGTTCAGTAATTACGGGTAATTTTGGTTATCAGCCAACAGCCCCCAAAGCTGCTGCTAATGTTGCAGTTGAGCTGAACAAAATGAAAAGTGCTCCGGAGACTGCCGCGCCAGAGTCCAGGGTAAAGGCTGAGCCTGTGCAAGCAGAGCAAGCCATTACAGAGGATGAATTAGGTGAAGCTGTTGAGAATATCAACCAGTTTGTTAATTCTCAGGGACGCACTTTAAATTTTTCTGTTGATGAAGAGTCCGGAAAACCAGTAGTGAAAGTGGTTGATTTTGAAACCAAAGAAGTGATTCGTCAGATCCCGTCTGAAGAAGTACTGACCATGGCCAAAGCAATCAAAAGATTACAGGAAGATCTGGGGGCTTCGACAGGTTTGATGATTGATAAAACGATATAAAGAGAGGATGAATCATGGCTATCCGGTCGTTAGGTGCCGCATCAGGACTTGATCTTGAAAGTCTGGTTTCGCAGTTAGTTACAGTGGAACGGAACAGTAAAGTCAGTCGTCTGGACACGACGAAAAAGGGCTTGGATTCATCTCTTTCTGCTTTCGGAAAATTAAAATCTGCGTTAACCAAGTTTAAAGATGCAGTGACAGCAATGGGTGATGATAAACTCAAAGCCCGTACCACTGTGATCAAACAACCGACAGAAACTAAAACTTACCTGGAAGCAAAATCAAGCAGTACAGCTGCGGCGGGGAACTTTGACATTAAAGTCAAGTCGCTGGCCACAGGCAGCCGGATTGAAAGTGCGGACGAAGCTTATACCAGTGCATCTGCAGTGGTGAGTACCACAGCTGGTAAATTAACTTTTAGCGCTGATGGTAAAAATTTTGATGTAAATGTCACTGCGGGTATGACACTGGATCAGTTTCGCAAAGCAGTGAACAATGCCAGTGGTAATTTTGGTGTCAGTGCCAATATTATTAATGCTGGTGAAAACGTAGGTACTAAATTAGTGCTGACATCATCAGTTACTGGTTTGGGAAATGGTTTAAAGATTACTAACGATAACGCCGACCTTGACAGCCTTTCGACCAGAGCTTTTGGTAACGATACTGACGGTTCGGGTGGATTAGGTGAAGCTATCGCAGCGGGTAATGCCGAAGTGGTGATAGACGGCATCAGTGTATTCAGTAAAAACAACACTTTTACTAATGCGATTCAGGATACTGAGCTGACAGTGCTTGCAGTGACGCCCGATGATAACAATGCAACCTTAACTATTGCGACAGATAAAAAAGCGGCTGAAGATAAAATCAAAGCTTTTATGGATGCGTACAACGGTTTATTGACTGAAGTAAACAGCTTAACTAAAAACCGTACCATAGGGGATGATGGTAAAACCGTAGTCTCTGAGGGCGGGGCTTTAACCAGCGATCCTATGGTTCGCAGCATTATGAGTCAGGTGACTAAAACCTTAGGCAGCGCCTTTTCATCAGGAGGCAACAGCTTAAATAACTTATATGCTTTGGGTATTACTTTTAACGATCAGGGCAAAATGGAAATTTCCAGTGCACGGCTCTATGGTGCTGATTCTGGTCGTCAACGCTTTGATAACGCACTGGAAAATAATTACGATAAAATTGCTGATTTGTTTGGCGCTTCAGGGGGTATTACCAAATCTCTGGATAAAGTGATTTCTCAGTTTACTGACCGCGATGGTTTATTAGTAAACAAAGAAAACTCACTCAAAGACCAACTGAAAAAAAATTCTAAAGATCGTGAGGCCTTTGAACGATATATAGTGAGCTACGAAGAAACCTTGCGTCAGCGTTACGGAGCTTTGGATTCCACTTTGGGTCAATTACAAAGTACGTCCAGTTACCTGGTGCAACAGCTGGCAAACTTGCCAAACTATAGTCGTCGTTAACAGGAGCTTGCCATGAGTTACGGTATTAAGGCCTATAAATCTGTAGGCATCAAAGATGATTTAGCAGTTGCCGATCCGCACCGCATTATTCAATTGTTAATGCAGGGTTCGCTGGAAAATATGGCCAAAGCGAAAGGCGCTATGGAGCGTAAAGATTTCGCCGAGAAATCCCGTACTGTGTCCAAAGCCATGAGTATTATTTCTGCCTTGCAACATTCGCTTGATATGGATGTAGGTGGTGAAGTGTCACAGAACTTATGGTCATTGTATGACTTTATGGTGAATCACCTGATGCAGGCCAGCCGCGAAAGCAATCCGGCAAAAGTGGACGATGTGATTGATATCATGATCAAAATTAAATCTGGCTGGGATGCTATTCCGGTAGAAGACAGACAAAAAGGCTTCCAGTTGCTTGCCGAGCGTCAGGGCCAGGCGGCTTTGGCATCCGCTTAATGACAGATCTCATTGTTAATTTACAAGCCAAGCGCCAGCAAATAATAGAACTGCTGGCGCAGGAAGACTACCCCACTGAAGAATTCGCATTGTATTGGCAGGAGTTTGATCAGCTGTTGCGACAACTCTGCGAAAACCCACAACAAACACCTGATTTACAAAGTATATTGGCAGATAACTTGCAGTGGGTTAGTCTTATCACTGAACAAGTCACTTCTGAGAGAAGCACTGTAGCTGCCAGGATGTTGCAATTACGCAAAGGTAAAAAGGCGCATCAAAGCTACGGAGACAATAATTAAGCAGGTGCCAGGCCTTTATGCTGAAATATATCAATTACCAAATCCTCGATAATTCCGACCAGCAAGAAGCTCTGGAAAAACAAGTCTCAGTCACTATAGGGCGTAACATACGCCAGAATATTGACGCGTTTCGGCAACATATTCCCAGCATGGTCAGCCTGATCAACGATCATCAGGTTCAGCAATATTCCTTATTTTGTACTAAAGATGCCGAACTGAATATTGTAGACTTCGCCACAGGGCGGGTGTTTTACCAAAGTTCAGCCAAACAAGAAGTGCTGGCGGAAGTGCAGGAGTTCTATTCTCATGCTGCTTATTTTAACCTGCAAAGTAAAAAAGATGATTTAACCTGGCGTCATCAGCCTTTACCACAAAAAGTTGATGTGCTGATGGTGTTTGGTATGGGCTTAGGTTATCACCTCAACGAACTGGTGATGAACAGCAATATCCGCTATCTGGTGGTGTATGAACCTAATGTGGATATTTTACTTTGTTCAGCGCAGGCGAATAACTGGCAACAGTTGCTTGATACAGCCACCAGCATGGGCACTCACATATTTTTGCAGATGGGTTCTGATGCGACAGCTGTGCCTGCTGAGTTAACAGAGTTGTTAGACTTCGATCAAACACTCAACCAAATTTTTGTTTACCGTCATCAGTTTCACCCTGTGATGGACGATGTGCTGCATTATTTACTGCAACATTCAGGTAATAAAGACGCGTTAACTCAGGTTTCCCACCAGTTTACTGAATATAAAGAGTACGCAGACTATGTGTCGGAACGCTCAGGTAACTTATTAGGCCACTACAAGCCGCAAGATTATAAAACTGCACAGGCTCAGGCTTTGTACGACACCAATATGGAGGCTTTGCAGAAATTTTATCCTAAAGTGCACAAGGCCATACTGGAACATAAAACCCGGGCATGGCAGTTGGTGTGTGATGCTCAAGGCCAACCCAATTTATATCACCAGAAACGTCATGCTTTGTTTCATGCGGATCTCGAAACTGAATCTACAACACTGGTCGACTATTTCGTCAATCATCCATTTAAAGATGATGTGGTGCTAAATCAACGGGTCAGTAAGAAGTTCATGGGGTACCTGCATTTTTCTGCGGTCAATAAACTACAGCCACTGATCGAAAATACGCTGAACCAACAAAGTAAATTGCCAGCTGCAGTGGACTCACTGATTATTTTTGGTGTGGCTTTAGGTAAACATATCGAATTACTTGCGCAACAGCATCAGATTAAAAACCTGTTTATTTGTGAACCTAATCTGGACTTTTTTGCTGCCAGCTTATGGGTCACTGACTGGGCTGGTATTTTTGCCAGAGCAGAAGCAGAAGAAGGTCGTATTTACCTGAACCTTGGCGGTGATGGCAGCCATTATTTCTACGATTTGATGGCTCAGTTTTATCAGGTTGGTGCCTATTCTATTGCTGATACCTATATGCTCAGTACCTACTTTAATATTGGTATGCAAAAGGCCATTAGCGATTTACGTGCAGAACTCAAAGTAGTACTGGCCCTTGGTGAATACTATGATCATGCCCGTTTTGGTCTGGCACATACACATCGTAGTCTGGTCGACGGGCACCGTTTTTTACAACATGTAAACACAGACTATCGTCAGAACACAGCTTTGGATTTGCCAGTGTACATTGTGGGTAATGGCCCAAGTCTGGACCATTGTTTTGATTATCTGCAGGAATACCGCGATAAAGTAGTGTTGATCAGTTGTGGTACTGCCCTGGGGTCTTTGTATAAAAAAGGCATACGGCCTGATTTTCATGCCGAGATAGAGCAAAACCGCTCAACCTATGACTGGATCACTCAAATTAAAGATCCGGAGTATTTAAAACAAATCCGTTTAATCAGCGTGAACGGTATGCATCCGGATACTGCGGCTTTATTTAAACAAACCTTGCTTTGCTTTAAAGACGGCGAAGCCTCGACTTATGTATTTCATAATGGCCTGAAAAAACTGGGTTATAACGTAGCTTCTCTGGCTTATGCTTACCCGACAGTGACGAATATGGTGATGAACTATGCTATTAAGCTTGGCTTTAAGCAGTTTTACTTATTTGGTGTCGATTTAGGTTTTATAGATATTAACCAGCATCACTCACAGCATTCCTCTTATTACAAAGCTGATGGCTCTCAGGTGTATAACTATCAGGCACGACATGGTGGTGGTGTACCCTCTACAGGCAACTTCAGACCCATGGTGTACACCAAAGCTGAATTTGATGTATCGCGTAAGTTACTGGAGCAGGCGATAGCCAAAGCTGGCCGGAAAGTAGAGGTGTATAACTGCAGTGACGGCGTCAAAATCAAAGGCACCATAGCTTTAATGCCGGAAAATATTTTGCTGGTGGATGTACCACAAGATAAAGATGGGTTGCTTGAACAGTTGATTGAACAAGCCTTTTATCCGGAATTGCCAGAATGCGCTGATAAAATTCGTCAGAAGTTCTCTGCCACAGCTTTTGAAAAAACCATGCTGGAATGGCAGGAAATTTTAGCGCAAGATGCAAAAGATCAAGCCGATGCCAAAGCGCTTATCGCTGCACAGTGGCTACTGCTGCGTAAAAGAGCAGTCAAAGACAAAGATATTACCTTTTGTTTGTTTCATGGCAGTTCCAACTACATGGCCGGTATTATGACCAAGCTGGCGGCCAATATCAGTGAAGATACGCCTGAGTTTTTAAATACCTTTAATCAGGTGTTGCAGATATGGCGGGATTATTTGAAGGAAGGTGAACGTTTGTATACACAAGAGCCTTTTGAGTTGGATCAGGTTAGTGTCAGTTACTTATTTAATAAAATCTGATCATGAACGCAATCGTATTTAGTGCCGGGAAGTGTTGAAGTAGTAAATCTCATCGAAAGATTTAATTTTATATTAAGTAAAATCAGTAGCTGTCGATAATAAGCTTGATAGCACAAATAAGAGGAGTGAGGTCTGGTGAAAGACAACTTAGCATCCAGCGCGTTTGATACCAACTTCACCCATCAGGCTGTTGACGGAAGGACTAAAATAGTTTTGTTTGGTGCATCAAAGGCCGGTGATTATACGCTTCGTGCATATTTAGCAAAAGGTTATGACATTTTAGCTTTTTCTGACAATAACAAGGCACTTCATTACACAAAAAAAGAAGGTATTCCTATCTTACCTCCTGACGAGCTCTCCAGGATTAAATTTGATCAGATAGTGATATGCAGTCAATACTGGTCGGAAATTTATCAACAGCTAACAGGTGAATTAAACGTAAGTAAAGACAAAGTCATTGTAGCAAATTCTTCTGAACTTAAAGCAACCACTTTTGAAGCTCCTGAAGTGATGGCTCAGGCCAGATTAGCACTGCGGTGGATGTTAAACATGTTTAATCATTCAGCTCGGCCCTATTACCTTGATGGAGGCACTTTGCTTGGTTTAGCCCGTTCTGGAGACCTAATTCCCTGGGACAATGATGTAGACTTGTCGATATTGCAGCAAGACGCAGATTTTTATTCTGAATTTTTGGAAACATCGCTACCCGATCTGGAACAGTACACAAGCTGCCGTTGGACTATTTCATATTTGCTTTATGAGCACTCTGGCCTTGTATGGCAAAAAGGACAACTGAGAAAGATTGTTCTGACAAATGAAGATTTCAACTTTAGTGTGGCCTTGATTGTTCGATATTATAATGCCCCGTTCTATTGTTATAGCGCTGTATCTTGCATATTTTCAGATCATGAACGTCATTTTTCCCAAAACGACTGGTTAGATTTCTATGGCGTTAAAGCCGCTGTTCCTTGTCATTATCAGTCCTTTTTAGATGCTACCTACGGTGATTGGCGAACAGAAGTCAGGGACTGGCATTACACAGATTACAAAAATACCGACTTCTACAAAGGAGGCAAAGATGACTAAAAGAATATATGGAAGTAAAGTCGATCTTGATACACAGTCTGTGTCGATATTCTTTGAAAATAGGGCGAAAAAGTTTAATAAAGACTATCCCTATGTTGCTGTGAATTATCAGGATTCTAATCCTTCCCTTACTGTTGCCAGAGACCAGGAAGAAAAACAGCGGATTTTGCCACTTTTGACTCTGTCTCAATACAGTTCAGTATTGGATATAGGATGCGGTATAGGCCGTTGGGCCGATTCTCTGCATAGTCTGATTGGCTCTTATACTGGAACAGATTTTTCTGCCGGATTGATCCAAATTGCTAAAGACAGATTCTCAGAGCATGAAAATATAAAGTTTATTAATTTAGCAGCACAGGATACAAAAAAAGAAAATCTGGAAGGGGAAACTGACTTTAATCTCGTTATCATATCTGGCCTGTTAATCTACTTAAATGATCTTGATTGTTTGACATTATTTGAAAATATAGCTAATTGTGTGACAAAAGAATGTCAAATCTATATCAGAGAACCTGTGGCTATTGAAAGTCGCTTAACGCTGAATAAGATATTTTCAGAGGAGTTGAGTGCTGAATACAGTGCGGTGTACAGAACCTTTGATGAGGTTCAGGCTCTGCTTGCGCCAGCGTTGTTTAATAGCGGTTTTAAGGTGCAACATAGGGGTAAATTGTTTTCTACTGCTTTGTCTAACCGAAAAGAAACAGAGCAACATTTTATGATTCTGGCGAGAGAGTAGTTAGATGAAAGCTTATTGCTTCGATTTAGATGGTACGCTGACCCGGTTGGAACTGTTGCCCATGATAGCCAATGAAATAGGCTTGCATGAAGAGATCAGTGCTTTAACAGAGGCAACGATAAAAGGTGTTATTCCTTTTCGTAAGTCCTTTTTGCTTAGATGTCGTTTGTTAAACGAAATTAGTGTCTCCAGAGTAAATGAGATTGTGCAAGAAATACCTTTGTATGAAGCAATAGTTAATTTCATTAATGCCAATAGTCAAAATTGCTTTGTCGTGACGGGTAACTTAGATGTGTGGGTTTTATGTCTTCAGAAAAAAATAAAAGCCAGATTCTATTGTTCAAAAGCTTCAGTGAAAGACAATTTCATAAAATCTATTGATACAGTACTTGAGAAGTCAGATGCGATAGATGAAATTCGTCGTTTAGGTTTTGAACAGATCATTGCAATTGGAGATGGCATGGGGGATGTATCCATGTTTGAGAAGGCTGATGTGGGTATTGCTTTTGGTGCAACTCACGAACCCATTCAATCTTTGATTGAACATTCAAATTATATAACTTTTAGTGAAACCGCACTATGCAAACTATTAAATACGCTGTGATCAGTGCAGCTGGTATGGGAACCAGGCTAGGGTTGAATAAACCTAAGTGTCTGGTCGAAATCAATGGCAAACCAATCATTGACCATCTGCTGGACCTGCTGAAAGAGATTGAACAAGTCCGGATTGTGGTCGGTTTTATGGAAACTGAACTTATTGATCACGTAAAAAGAATTAGAAAAGACGTTGTTTTTGTACGTAATCCGGAGTACAAAACCACATCAAATTCACATAGCCTCTGGCTTGCTTCAAAGGATATTAATGAAGCTTTTCTCGCTATTGACGGAGATATGATCATTGAACCTAAAAGTTTTAAAACTTTTTTGAGCCAATGTGATGGTAAAAAAAATATCATCGGTGTTGCAGTAGCAAAGACTGAAGAAGCTGTGTTCGTTGAACTTGATCAGCAGCAACAAGTAACAAGTTTCTTCCGGGCTCCTGCCAGTGGGATAGAGTGGTGTGGTATCGCTTGTTTCGTTGATATTGCATTTACTCCTTATTCGGAGCGGTATATCTATCAGTTTATCGAAGACTACTTGCCTTTGGATAGTTGTTTGATCACATGTTGTGAAATTGATACTCCAGCAGATCTCGAGTTGGCCACAAAACAAAGCAAGAGTTTCGAGTTGTAACAGCAGTTAACTTATGTTTTGCATGAAAACCGGAGTTTGCTGTTGTCTTGCTTCAGTGCTAAGAAAAGCTTTGTAACCTTATTTCTTTGAATCATGGTTACAAGTAGCAATTTATGTTCATAAGTTTGAAGCTGTTTGAACTAAGCTTTAGCACTTTGACTTGCTTCAAATAGTACCAGTTGTTTTTTGTTCCTTAGCCATTTGTTCCGAACGTTGTAATACTTGTGTGATACGCTGTTCATGAACGGGCAGAACAAAATTATCGGCCCGGCCAGGATTCACCATCTCCGGCACCAGCTCATACAGTTTTTGCCAGGACAGATACTGCACCAGTTCTGAGTAAAGAGGTAATTGCAGTAACCAATCAGACAATCGAGCCAATAAAGGCTGTATATCCTTTGACACCGCCTGTTTCGACATCACCAGTTCAATAATAGCGGGCAGACTAAAACTGCAGGCCAGACCATGAGGCACAGCGTAATGGCTGGTCAGAGGATAAGAGATGGAATGGGCTATGGCTGTTCTGTTGATACTAATGGCAAGACCAGCCAGAAAGCTGGCCTTTTGTAGCTGCTCTCTGCCTTTCAACTGATCCGGTTGTGTTAAAACCGATTCCAGATGCTGCATTACCAGCTCTAAAGCCTGCACTGCATAGTTGCGGCTGACAGGGGTGTTGTGTTTATTCCACAAGGTTTCCAGGCTATGCGATACCGTATCCAAAGCTGTATACAAGGTTTCTTGCCACGGCAGGCTTAGAGTCAACTGCGGCTGCAGTATGGTTAAAACCGGATACATGCCCTGATGAGCCAACGAATACTTTTTATGAAAGATACCATCCCAGACTGTGGCAAAAGGGGTGACTTCGGCGCCTGTGCCCGCTGTAGTCGGAATAGTGATCAAAGGCAATGAAGGCAACCAGTTCAGTGGTTGTTTTTGCCTGAAATGCAGGTTCAGCAACCCATCAGGCTGGTCCGGTTGCACCAGCGTCTGAGCCAGTACTTTTGCTGCATCCAAAGCGCTGCCACCACCCAAAGCAATCAGCAGCTGTGGTTTTAACGGGCGAAATTGTGTTGTGAGCTTATCCAGCAGATCCAGTTCAGGATTTGGAGTGATACCATCAAACAGCAGCACTTCAGTGGCTGCTGCTAAATACTGTTTTAGTTCTGCAACTACACCCCTTTTAGTAAAACCAGCGCTGGTGATAATCAGTACTGTTAAACCGCTGCATTCGCTTTTTAATGCAGAAAATGCATCAGGGCCACTGACCAGCCGGGTCTGAAGGTGCACTGGCCAGTCTGACTCATTGACTGGCATCTATATGCCTCATAAATGCAGTTTTGTTTTGTTCTGCTGTACTGTCCGGCCGACCCAAATCATCCCGTGAACCCTGAGCGATCAACACCTCCAGCAATACAGGGCCTGTCAGTTGTTTTGCTTGTTGCATAGCCGCAGCAACTTCTGCAGCCGTGCTGGCTGTTAAATAACTTTTGTAATTCAGCGAGGCCGCCAAAGCACCTATATTAATTTCACCAGCCACTGTGGGTTGCCCACCGACAGACTCATGCGACTGATTGTTTAATATCAGATGCAATAAGTTAGCAGGCGCGACTGAGCCTATAATCGCCATAGCACCCAGATGCATCAGCATAGAGCCATCACCATCAATACAGACCACAGCTCGCTCTGGTTGCGCCATAGCCACACCTAAAGCTATGGATGAAGTATGACCCATAGCCCCTACTGTTAAAAAATCGCGTTGAGTTTCACCACGTTGTTTACGCAGCTCAAAGACTTCTCTGGAGGTTTTGCCCGTAGTACTAATCACTGCTTCATCGCCGGACAGGTTGTCCAGCACAATAGCCAAAGCTTCTTCACGTTTCATTGATGAAGCTGCAATCACAGCTCTGCCTGAATGGTGATCGGCGAAGGCGCCTTTACGAACCAGTAAGGCAACAGGGGACTGATGTTGTTGTGTGTATTCGACGGCCTGTTGTACTTGCTGTTGATAGTCTGAATCAGCATCCAGCACAAAATAAGGAATACTTAATAAATCCAGCAGAGCAGGGGTGATGCGGCCTTGTTTGATATGCTGAGGTTCATCTTTAACACCGGGTTCGCCTCTCCAGCCGATAATCAGCAAGGCTGGAATTTTATAGACTTCAGCATCGGTCAATGAGGTCAGTGGATTCACCAGATTGCCCAAACCAGAGTTTTGCAGATAAACAGCGGCAACTTTACCTGATGCAAGGTGATAACCTGCGGCCATCGCCAGCGCATTACCCTCGTTGGCGGTAATACGATGCTGACTGGCGGGCAACTGATCATCTACATAAGCGCAAAGATTCGCCAATAAGGAATCAGGTACACCAAAAAACATCTCGATTTGGTGCTGCTTTAACGTCTGGAAAAAAGCATTTGGCTGGATCACTACTTCCCTCCCGGGATCAGCTCAAGAATTTGTTTGATAGGCATCATATCGGCGTCAGCTTCAGCTGAACGGCTATGGATCAGGATCGACTCCGCAGTTTTGACCATAGCAGGGTAAGCGCTACGCAATAACTGATTGGCATAAATCACTACATTGACACCATGGTCTTTCAGCTCTTTTTCAGTCACTTTGTTGTAACTGGAAGGTACGGCCACCAGCGTTTTACGATTCTCTAACTTGTTGTATCTGTTGCAGAACTCAAAGACCTCATCCGGCGTTTTTTCTCTGCTGTGGATCATAATACCGTCGGCACCTGCATCCAGAAAAGCTTCAGCTCTTTGCATCGCATGATCAACACCCATGCCTAAAATCAGGCTTTCAATACGGGCGATAATCATAAATTCACGGGTAGCCTGTGCATTTTTACCGGCACGAATTTTGGCGCAGAAGTTTTCAATACTGTCCTGGGTCTGCTCTACATCAGTGCCAAACAAGGAGTTTTTCTTCAGGCCTGTTTTGTCTTCAATAATCACGGCCGAGACGCCAAGGCGTTCTAATGTTTTAACGGTAAAGACAAAGTGTTCGGTTTTTCCGCCTGTATCACCATCATAAATAATAGGTTTGGTAGTCACTTCCAGCACTTCGTTTAAGGTCACCATACGTGAAGACACGTCAACAGCTTCAATATCTGGTTTACCTTTGGCTGTAGAATCCGTCAGGCTGCTGCCCCACATGCCGTCAAATTCCTGCGGACCATCAGGGGTATTTACTTTGGTGTTTTCAATAATTAAACCGGACAGTGCGTTATGAATATCTAAAAACCGCACCAGAGGTTTAGCGGCCAGCATACGGCGCAACGAACGCAGACGAATATCAGGCGTAGTGCCAATTTCTTTCATGGCTGCATGTAAGCGGGTAGAGGAAATGCCCTGAGTGTAAGGTACTTCGACCAGTTTGCCGCCCCACTGAGCTAAGGCATCAATCACTCGTTGTCTGGTTTTGGCTTGTACGCCATCTTGCCAGTCGTCACCATGCACCACAAAATCAGGTTTTAACTGTTCCAGATTGGGCACGTAATCCAGGGTTGTTTGTGGGATCACCCGGCTTACACCTTTAATATTTTCGATGACAATTTTGCGTTGCTCGAAGGTCATAAAAGGTACTCTTTTATAACTGGCAATAGCTTGGTCTGTTAATAAACCTACCGTGACGTCACCCAATTCAGCAGCTTTTTTCAAAATATTCAGATGACCCGGATGAACCAGATCGGCACTCATACCTACATAAACGGATTTTGTCATAGTACTTCCTGCTGCCTTTTTGCGCTGACTCAAAGTGGGGTATATGTTAATACCTAAGTTATCGTCCAATAAAGGAAATAGTTTAGAAAAATGCCAATTCTGTTCTGTACTTTTGGTTGTAGTGATAGTGCTTTAATTCGCATAGATCTCAATTGTTGTTCCATTTTACAGGCCTGCAGCAGGAGAGAACTCAATGCAATTGGGCTGATCTGAGCGGTTGCTTCACAAAACCACAGAAAGCAACCGCATGGAGCAGGGATACGTTACCATTTTTTAGGCTACAGGCGCGGCATCGTCTTAAACAAATTGTGTCATGGAATTAAATTGAGCACTGACACCTGAAAAAATGCTCTCTTATTGCAGCCAGCTTTGATTTGGGAAAATATAATTTTTCAGCGATATTCATCTGTGAGTTGCTAAAGCTTCGTATCGGCTTCAGGCTGTAGGATCTGTTTAGGCTATCCGACTTGTTGACGGATAAGGCCGTTATTCAACTTCAGTACCTCTAAAGCGCTGAATATTGTGCTTTAGCCAGGCCTGTTTTTTAATTTTGTTTCTTTTTTATGGTTGAATTTTTCAAAAGCCGCATAGCGTGACAGAGTTACATCATTCGTTGTTATAAAATTTATCTATCAACTGCTCTTACTTTTACTATAGAAAATATTTGGCATTTTATGTTCCGGGAGCAGAACATGTGGTATTTTTGACGGCATAGTCATTCGATGAAATAGACATTTAGACCAATTATTACAATATACCCAGGTAACTTAAGAGACTGAAT
Organism: Rheinheimera soli; assembly: GCF_031457405.1. GTDB lineage: Bacteria > Pseudomonadota > Gammaproteobacteria > Enterobacterales > Alteromonadaceae > Pararheinheimera > Pararheinheimera soli_A. The sequence goes on from NZ_JAVDWR010000001.1 coordinate 133,461, forward strand.
TTAAGCTCGCTCAGCGGCTCTGAAAATTGCATCTGAGGTCACTTGGCTATAAACAGGCTGACATCATCCATTCGGCACTAAACAGATAAAAAGGGTAATGGCATGGTAAATGATATAGGTGAGCTTTCGCATCAGTTCTGGCAAAAAGCAGATAATTCCAGACTGGCGCCCGTGGAGCTTTATAAACACCAACGGCAAGTATTATTTACCTTTATGTTGCCTTATTTTAAAGTCGGTAACCGATTACTTGATATAGGCTGTTCAGACGGTGAGTTTACTGAATTATTAGCACGGGATAGTAGCTACGCCTTGGGTATTGATTTGTCTGAGGCGCTGATTGAACAGGCAAAAAAGTTGTACTCGAAGTCAAATGTACTGCATTTTGACGTTGCTGACATTGTGCAGTCTGAACTTGCAGGTGAGTTTGATATCGTTGCTTGTATGGGACTTTTTACCTGCCTGACTCGCCGTGCAGATTTTGAGCGAACTATCAGCCATATCATGGCAATACTTCAGCCCGGTGGTTATCTGGTATTGAAAGACTCGCTCATGTTAGATGGGAAAGACGAAACCTATGTTCATGATAATAGCTACGAAGCTATTTATCGGTCAGAAGCTGATTATCTTCAAGCCTTTACTCAATTTGGACTGCAAGTAGTACAACGTCATCCGCTGCACAGAGGTGGGCCAACTGGTAAAGTGAGCGTGCTGTATTTATTGCATCGTCCAGTCATTCAGCCTTATCTTTTTCTACCCAAAAAGGCAACTGTTAGCAGAATGGCGATTTTATATCAATTGCCGGAATCCTGGAGCAATGTGCGTTCAGTTTGGTTGGCCGCGAAGGCGAGAGTTGATGTTGAAGTTGTTGTTGTACTCTTACCTTTTTTTCATCAGCAAAAGGAGTGGCGTCGCAGTGCTGTGGAGCAGCAATTGCAGAAGGAAGGTATTGAATATATCAGTTGGGATGAATTTGATGTTGCTGATGCTGCTTTTGACATCGTACTTTATACCACCCCCGAAGATAGTTCGCGGCCAGTACCTTTTCAGTTTCCCGGGTTAAAATCGCAGGTGAAAGTCACTGCTTATATTCCTTATGGACTGGAGGTTGGCGGCGGTGCCCAAAATTTGGAGGTTCTGTATCGTCAGCCCGTTGTTGCTGGTGCAGATGCTGTTTTTGTGCGTTCCTCCGGTGTAAAAAAAATCTTCAACACCTATAGTCCAACAGCTGATCAGCAGGTGGTTGTCACTGGTCATCCCCGAATGGATGGACTGATCCACTTGTCTGAATTTGATGTTGATCCGCAACTTGTCGCTGATATTGCTGGCCGTACAGCAGTATTATGGAATGCACATTTTAGTTTTGATGAAGATCTGTGGTCTACTTTTGATCTATTTGCTGCAGATATACTGATTATGCTGCTGCAGCGACCCGATCTGGTATTAATTTTCCGTCCACACCCCTTATTGTGGAAAAGGCTGATAGATTTAGGCATTTTTAATAGTCTTGAAGTTGACGAATTAAAACATGAGCTGCGTAGCTTGGGTATTATTGTAGATGAACGGCCAGATCATCGGCATGCATTTGCCGCAAGCTGCGCGTTAATGACAGATGCCGGCTCTTTCTTACTGGAATATTTGGTGACTGAAAAGCCAGTACTTTATTTATGTAATCCTAAAGGCATGGAATTAAATGAGCAGGGGCAGGCTGTTGTGAATTACTACTGTACCGCCAATACAGCTGCTGATATTGCTACTTTTATCGACAACCTGCTGGCTGCAACCGATCCTGGTCGTAGCGCGCGGCTGGACGCTATTCCAGACTTCTTCAGCCATTTTGATGGTCATAGCGGTGAACGGATAGTGCAGTATTTAGTGAACAGGCTTCAGCAACAGACGAGCAGGAGTACAGTATAGTGGCAGTGGAACCTGATATGGGCTTGTTTGCTGCTTGCCCACAGCTGAGCAAATTATTAAATGCCCTGGCACAAATTCGTCAGGGCAAAGATGCACAATCATTAGCTAAAGGGGCCCTATCTGCTGACTATGCTAATCAACGAATACTCATATTTGGCACAGGTGAAGCTGGAAAACGTTTCTATCAGATGTTTCATCAGCACTATCAGGTATTGGCTTTTATTGATAATGATCAAAATAAACAAGGGACTACACTGAATAACTTACCTGTGCTGTCCCCGGCAGATATTGGCGCTATGTCGTATGACGTCATTTACATTGCGAGCCAGTATTACAGGGCCATATACCAGCAACTTGTGCTTGAATTAGCAGTTCCAGCCTTCAAAGTAAAATACTGAATGGCTAAGCCGTGAATCGGGGTCAAGACTTAGTGTGTTAAATTACTGGAAGCCAGACTAGAAAAGAACGTTGTTTTATTGACCAGCCCAGCTGTGCTTTGGGCAGCGCTGACACAGGGTGTTTCGCTGTTGAAAACCTGAGCGATGTACTAAAAGTCAGTTTTTAGTTCTCTGACTTTTAGTACACTTGAGTGTTTTTACAATCCGCTATGCTCCAGTCCTTTGCCGGTTTTTGCCAGTCGCCGTACATATTTGTCAGATAAGCTGCGGTGTCTGCAGGTACCAAAAAATCAGTTTGCAGGTAACTCAGTGTGCTCAGCCTGCTCAAAGAACTGGCTGAGGCTGTCATGCCGCGGGACGCCAGACTCCAGTACAGCTTGTCGCCGACCTGATATTTGGCGAATAAGTCGATGGCTGGAGCCTTGCCGTTGTCTGCCGCAATTTGATAACTGCGTAACATACCGGGTTTGACTGGTCCAAATTCGTAGTGGGTTTCAAGAGCGAACAGCTGATAGTTCAACGAGGTGCGTTGATTCAACTCGTGGATCACCTGCGGTAATACGGCTTCCATCTCTGGTAGTTGCTGTGCATCAAAGGCCAGATCTAAATCTGTGTCCCATGGGATCAATTGACCGTCACGGTACAAACCTAACAAAGTACCTGCTTCCAGATGGTAGCGGATAGCTGCAGCACTCAGATGTTGGTGCAACACAGTTAAACTCAGTTGCGCCAGTTGCAGGTAGTGCGGATCGGATAACAAGGTGCCTTTCATATACACCACTGGCACCCGTATCACTCTGTTTTTTGAAAGCTTTAGCTGGTTCAGCAGGTAGTCTTCAATCTGTTCGGCATATTCGCTCGCTATCAGCACCAGGCTTTGATCACGCAATAAAACAGCAGGGGCGAAGATGGTGAGGCCACAAAGTTCGTCACCTTGTCTGGACTCATTTGAGTCAATAAAACCCAGAATATGGTAACGTTCTGCATAATAAGGCAGGGCTTTTTGTCCACCTGCACCAGCGCCATAAATATAGGCGGTCTGTGTGTTATTTGTGGGTTGATGCATTTGAACACCTGCCTTTCATGTTGTCGTAGATATCGTTTTACAGGCTAAACACTACCTTACGACTAAACTGCTCTATTAAATTTACGCCATCCCAGTCCGGACTAAAGCTGAGTGCTTGTCCAACAGGCATCACCCGGTCAAGACCTGTATATACAGTCGACAGCCAGCTTTTCAGCAAGCTTGGATCCACACCCCAGACTGTTAAGGTTTGGTGGGCCTGTGTCAGCATAGAGTTTAACTGTTGAAGATCTTCAAGCTGTAATTCGATAAATAAACCACAACCCTGATGCTGCTGGATAAATCCGGGTTCCAGGCTGCTGACAGCCAGACGGGAAATACTTTGCTGTTGGGTCAGCATCAGCTGTTGTTCACTGCTCATAATCAGCTGCTGCGCCGTCGCTAAGGCCTGATACTGCTCGCTACTATTCAGAGGTTGCTTTTGCTGAATAAGCTCTGTTAAGGCCGGCCAAAACTTCTGCTGCGCTTGTTGTACTTGTTTTGCGTCACCCACCCAGATAACGGCTTTGGCCGAAGAGCAGCCTTGTTGGGCAAAAGTCAGCTGGTCGCGGTAAAACAGCTGCACCAGCTGCTGAAACTCTGTGTCATCCGCAGCAAGCACTTGCTCTGCACCTAACAAACACAAGGAAAACTTATGGCCAAAACTCAGTTCGCGGGCATGAGCTGGCATCAGCAATTGGCGCTGCGCCTGTATTGCCTGATCGGATCCCCATAAGACCCGGCCATCCACTGTGCTGATCAGTGCTTTTAATTCAGCGCTGTTGTAGTCACACTGCATCAGTTGGAAACGGGCATTTTGCTGCGGGAAAACATCGGCCAGACCACGAATTTTCTCTATTAATACAGTTGTGCTGCCACCACTTCGGCTGGATAAGCGAATGACGTTTTTATTGCCACAAAGCAGGCTTAAAATACCTGAGTAAACAAATAAACTGTCAACATTGGCAGGCGCACTATGAAACACCAAACCCAGTGGCTGACGGATAAACTGGCCCTGCTGATAGGGCGCAAGCAAAGGTTTTAAATTGGCCTGACGTAACCAGAACCCCAGGGCTATTAAATCCGGGAAATCCCGGCTTTGTGGTGCTTTTAATAAAGCTTCTGATAAGGCCTGACAATAGGCAAAATCCTGTTCTGCAAAAGGTTGCTGCAGCTCAGCTTTGGTGGTGGCTGGGTTTAAAATGGTCCAGCTCATACTGCTGCTCCTGACGAGAATGTGTCGCTACAGCCCCTTGCTTCGGCCTGAGGTAAGCGGCCTAAGATATGGAAGTATTTACCCATACGGCCACAAGGGCAGTTGTCTTCGCCTAACAGCACGGCGCGGTCTTCTGACAATAAACTATGGCCCGGATAACTGCGTGGCAAAGTGGATAACAGCTGCAATACACCTTCCTCTCCCACTGCTGCTGTTTGCCAGTTGCCCGGCTTGCGTACCAATACATCAGCGTAACTGGGGCAATGTAAATGGCCTTGTTCACACTCGACAAAAATAGCGCCCACTTGCTCTACCATGCCATAAAAGTTATGCACTTTGCTAATACCTGTTTGAGCCAGAACCTGTTGTTTAAAGGTGGTATTGTCGACGGCTTGGTCCTGCAGTTTTTTCCAGCCGCCACTATGCAGTAACAAAGCCTGTGGCAACAAAATAGTTTTGTTCTGCCTTTGAAGCTCTTGAATAAAAAATTGCCAGACCATAAAGGTAAAACCAAACACAAAGACCGGGCCATCGCCAAACTGCTGGCAAAACTGCTCGACAGCTTCAAAATTAATGCTCATATCGTCATTCAGTGCATAACAATGATTGCGGCCCATAAAGGACAAGCCCTGAATACCGGCACCACGGGCAGAAAAGTTGCTGCGGTCTTTAATCACACCTGGATGGTCAATAATCAGCATCGGCAAACGGGCTTTGCCCAGCCAATGCTGCATGATTTTCACCAGAATTTTTGATTGCATAGCGGCAGTTGCACTGTCGAGCACAATACGGGACTGTGTGCCTGTAGTACCGCTGGAATACAGCACTTTAAAGACGTCAGCGTCTGGCACCGACTGCAGTTTTAACTGCTTAAATAGTCGCACAGCCAGATAAGGCAGTTGTTCTGTTTGCTTTGCCGCCACAAAAGCGGGCCACTGCGCTGCAAGCAATTGCTGATAAGGTTGGCAATGCTGCTGATGATGTTTTGTCAGCCCGTTTAATTCAGCCAGCAATAAGGGCTGTTTTTCTGCGGCTTCCAGGCAATAAGGCTCGCGCTCAACCAGCATCACGACCCTCCTTCGCAAGCTGTAACAAGGCCTGGTAATCGGCTTTGCCATTGGAAAGCGTTGGTAAAGTGGGCAGTTGCATTACTTTGTATAAAGCCGGATGCAGTTGTAGCTGTTCGCGTAAATACAGTTGTAGTTGCTCTGCCAGATGGGGCTTTTGCTCTGTGTAAGCGACTACTAACAAGTCGTCCGTACCAGTGCAGCAGACAGGGTCAACCAAAGCAGAAAGTTGTTGTTCCAAATGGTCCAGTTGCAGTCGCTTGCCCTGAATTTTCAGAAAACGGCTTAAGCGCCCGACAATACGGTACAAGCCATTGGGCAGACGCTCTGCTAAATCGCCTGTGCTTAATTCAGTTAAAACGCCGGTACTGGTTAAGTCATCAGCACAGCTGGCATAGCCTAACATCACATTAGGACCACGGTAACAGAGCTCGCCTTCAGTGAAGTCTGCGGTGATCAGGTTTTTCGTACCAGGATCCCGCAGCAGCAATTCGCCTCCGGGAATAGGTTTACCAATACAATCGGCATACTGCTGAATGAGTTTCGGCGGCAAATAAGCGATACGGGCTGTGGCTTCAGTTTGGCCATACATCAGATAAACCGGCTTTTGCAGCGTACTTGATAGTTGTTGCACATAATCAGTCAGGCTGCTATTGAGTTTACCACCGGCTTGTGTCAAATAACGCAAAGCAGGGCGCGGCATACGCTCCAGCCGCAGCTGGCGATACAACTGATAACTAAAAGGCACACCATGTAAGCTGCTGATCTGAAAATCCCGGGTTTGTTGCCAGAATTCTTTGCTCATTAAAGGCGCTTCTGTCAGCAAGATGGATGCGCCTTGGTATAAATGACTATTCAGCACCGACAAGCCATAGGAATAGTGCAGCGGTAAGGCCGTAATGGCCGTATCTGTGCTCTCTATCGGTAAATAGTCACAAATAGCGCGGGCATTGGCTTCGATATTCTGTAAGGACAACATCACTGATTTAGGCGAGCCGGAACTACCTGAGGTGCTGAGTAACAAAGCACAATCGGGCCGCACTTTTTGTTGACAAGCGGTCAACTGAATTTCACCAGAACTTTGGATCAGCGCAGCAATATGTAAACGCTCGACTAAAGCTAAAGTTTGGCTGTCTGCCAAATCCGGCGCCAGTAATAACAGCGCTTTGCCGCTTCGAAGTGCGGCCAGATAAGCCACTACAGCAGATAAAGTGGAGCTAAAGTGCAAGGCCAGCAAAGAGTGTGCTGGCACCACTTTGTTTAAAGTGCAGCTGTACTGATCAGCTAGTTTTGCCAGCTGCAGGTAGCTGATGGTGCTGTTATCAGGTAAACGAAGCGCAATGGCGTCACCAAACAGCTCTAGTCTGTGAGCAAAACTCAGGCCCTTCATAAACTAAAACCACCATCGACCGCCAGAATATGGCCAGTGATATAACGAGCGTCGTTTGAGCATAAAAATTGGATCGCAGCGGCCACTTCATCGGCCTGGCCTAAACGGCGCAAGCTGATCTGTGCAATCAGTTGTTGTTTTTTATCTTCGCTGTAATGGGCTGTTAAATCAGTTTCGATAAAACCAGGCGCTACCGCATTAACGCGAATACCGTTTGGGCCTAATTCTTTTGCCAGCGATTTGACTAAAGCAGACACCGCGCCTTTGCTGGCTGCATAGACAGCCTGACCGGCCGAACCTGATTCGGCCACTTTGGACGATAACAATAACAAGTGACCGCTTTTATGGCGTAGCATTAGTTTGCTGGCAAGCTGACACAACTGCACTGTAGCGCCGACATTCAGCGCCAGCAGTTTATCCATATCCGCTAAACGGGTCATAGCCAGTAAAGCGTCCTGCATCTGGCCTGCACAGTGCACCAGATGACTTAACGCTTTGTCTTGCAATTCGGTGTGAACCCGACGAAATAAAGCAGTTACAGCGTCACGGTCTGTTAAATCTACAACATGAATGGAGACCAAAGCTCCTAAAGCCTGGCAGTCGGCCTGCACTTGTTCTAAAGCTGTTGGATCACGCGCCACCAACATCAGCTCATGGCCCGCTTTGGCAAGATGCAGGGCTACTGCGCGGCCTATGCCACGGCTGGCACCTGTAATAAGGCTAACAGGCGTTTTGCTGATCATTGACAAGCAGCCATCAGAACGAGACTCCGTATTTACTCAGTATTTCTTTGGCCTTGGCGACCGAACTCATATCAATAATATCGTCGGTATCGAGCATCACATTAAATACGTTTTCCAGTTCGGCAATCAGCAGCATATGGGCTGTTGAATCCCACTCTTTAATGCTGTTGTAGGCTAAATCATCATGAATTTGTGTGTCAGCAACCACTAAAGCTGTGGCAAAAGCGGCAGTGAGTTTTGCTGTGTTGGTTTGGATTAGTTCGTTGCTCATATTAATTCCGGATAAAAGTTGCAAATTTAGCGGCGGCGTCCCGGTGTGCTTGTGGCACCAGAGTCATGGCTACCATCTCGCCTGAAGGCTGCAGTGCATCAGGTTGATAACCTAATTGTTCATTAAACCTTAAGGCGGCGCTATTGGTATTTTTTACCTGCGCGAGCAGTGTTTTTTTTCCAAGCTGTTCAAAAGCATACTGGTTCAGCGCTAAAGCGGCAAAAAAAGCCAGTATAGTGCCGCGGTATTTGGCTTCACCTAAATAAAAACCTGTTTCCACAGCCTCACATTCTGTCACAGTCAAAGCCGTTGGGCTTTTTAAATTACAGGCGCCAACCTTTTGGTTTTTATAATAAATCACAAACTGCATCTGGCGTTGGTCTGAGCATATACGTTCAAACCAGCTCTGTTGTTGTTCTGCGCTTATTTCAGCTTGATCCAGCATTTGATTGCTTATTTCAGGGCTATTGCGCCACAACCTCAGTTGTTCCAAATCATCCGGCTGTAGAGGTTTTAGCAGCACATTAAAGGCTGCCATTTCGTCTTTATGCCACATCTGCAAAGCCGTTTGCAGCATTACACCAAATCCCAGCTCATGGCGGTGCCACGGGCCACATCTTTGGTCACAGTTTTGCCCAGCAGCATCGACAAATATTTAGGCGCTAAACCTAAACCAGGCCGGATAGCGCGCAAGTTTTCAGTGGTAAGTACATCACCTGCTTTTAAATCAGCTGCTATATACAAAGAGCGACGGTGTTTACGTGAAGCTATTTCTTTTTCAGTGCAGCCATAATTAACCTGACCTAAGGCTACTTTGGCTCTGGCGGTTTCTTCCACCAGTTGTTTCAGCTCGTTTGGCTCTAACGAAAACTCAGCATCTACACCCCCTTCGCTTCTGTCGAGTACAAAGTGTTTTTCAATCACAGTGGCACCCAAAGCCACTGCAGCCACAGAGACGCCAATGCCTGTGGTGTGATCAGATAAACCGGCCTGGCATTGAAACAGCTGAGCTAAATGCGGAATGGTCAGTAAATTGGCATCGACAGGACGGGCAGGGTAGTTGCTGGTGCATTTGAGTAAAATCAGCTCTTTGCAGCCGTTTGCTCTTAAAACCTCTACAGATTCAGCGAGCTCTGACTGACTGGCCATGCCGGTTGACATAATTACAGGCTTGCCGGTTTTTGCCACAGCGGCCAGCAGCGGATGATCGATATTTTCAAAGGAGGCGATTTTATAACAAGGCACATCCAGCGATTCTAAAAAATCCACAGCTGTTAGATCAAAAGGGGTGCTGAACGCCAGCATACCGTGGCTTTTCGCCCGTTCAAAAATGGCTTTATGCCAGTCCCAAGGCGTGTAGGCAATCTGGTATAACTTATACAAGGTGGTGCCATGCCAGAGGCTGTTTTTATCTTCGATATAAAACTCGCCTGTGTCTATATCCAGCGTCATGGTGTCGGCGGTGTAGGTTTGTAATTTAACAGCCTGAGCACCGGCAGCAGCTGCTGCATCTATCATCGCCAGCGCTTTATCCAAAGACTGATCGTGATTACCCGACAGCTCAGCAATAATTAAAGGCGGATGAGAAGGTCCAACCCAATGCTGGCCTAATTGAATATCCAAAAATGCTTTGCTCATCTGTATTTTCCTGTACTGCTGTTGGCCTTTAATGCCGACCCTGAAATTCTGTGTTGAGTAAATCTACAATAGCAGCACAACCGCCGCCTTGTGGCACCAGTTGTTTGGCTTGTTTTGACATCAGTTGCAACTGCTCTGGATTGTCCAACAGCTGTTGCACAGCTTGTGTTAACTGCACTGCTGTTAAGTCCTGGCCATGCCCGAGATAAATACAAGCACCGGCGTCGGCTAAACATAAAGTGCTGGCGAGCTGATTTTCTGCCAAAGTCATCACCAAAGCTGGCAATGCCAAAGCACAGCGTTCCCAATGCGTGGAACCACCAGCACCTATCATTAAAGTGGCTTGACTCATCAATTCAGCCATCTGTGGCGTATTCATATGTAACCTAAAACGACAGTCTTTAGCACAACGTTTTTCAAGCTCAATCCTGTGTGGATTGGCAAGGCCTATCACTATATCGGCATGAAAGTCAGTTTTCTGAAGTTGTTGTAAAGCCAGAATGGTTAAGCTGGTTAAATTCAGCTCGTCTGTACCACCGTAAAAAACTAAAAAGCGCAGCTGATCGGTTTTTGCTGTTCGTTGAACAGTTGCAAATTCCGGACGCAGCAGCACATAAGAAGGGCCTAACAGCAGTGTGGCTTCTTTATTCACCAGTGAGTCATACCGGCTATGCAGCTGCGGATAGAGGTTTTGATCCAGCAAATAATCACAGTGATGAGGCCTGTTGGCTAAATCATCGATCACCAGCACTTTGCGATAGAAACCTGTCATTGCCTGCTCAAACACTGAGGATAAAGCATAGTGATCAATCACTAATAAATCGACTGGCGCTTGCAGCAACTGCTTAAGCTCTGCTGCATCCTGCTGTTCTGTTACGCCAAGCCAGGCGGCATAACCTGTGGCAGTTTTTTTTGTTGAAGCTTGTGCTGGAGCTGTTAATTCAAGGACGTCAAAACCCTGATCGCGCAACCACTGAATTAAGTTGCCCGGATGAGCGCGACAGGCAAAAGCAACAGACCAATCGGATCGCTGCAAAGCTTTGGCTAAGGTCAGGCAACGCATCAGATGGCCTGACCCTATCACTGAAGATGCATCTACCCGAAACAAAGCTTTTTTTGCAACTGTCATAGGCGTTTTAACAGCAATTGATGTAAAAGTTCAGCCCGCAGCCAATCCTCTTCGGTGTCTATATCCTGCACCAGATGCTGTGGCAGCTCATACAAATAAGAACCTGACGAAAACACTGGTTTGGCATCCAGCCAGCTTTGAGCGCGGCCACAATAAAACTGACCCGCATCATGATAAGTTTCAGCCAAATCCTGTGAACGTTTAGGAATAGAGGCTGGGTCTACTGCGCTTACTTTGCCTGACTCAGAGCGATATAAAGCCCGCTGAATCGGAAAACTAAAACGACAGCCGGAGAAGACATAATCTAAAGCTGCATCCTGTTGCAATTGCAGCATGGCCTCTTTTAGCATCTCAGCTTGAAGCAAAGGTGCAGTGGCATAAATACAGGCAACGAATTCGGGTTTTAACTGGTGTTGCAGGGCCCAATTGATGGCATGACGCACTACGGCTGAGGTACCTGTGTGATCATCTGATAATTCGGCAGGGCGGATAAAAGGTACTTTGGCGCCAAATTTTTGTGCCACAGCGGCAATTTCAGCATCGTCTGTTGATACCCAGACTTCATCAAAAGCCGCCGATAATAATGCAGCTTCGATAGACCAGCCAATCATCGGCTTGCCATTAAAATCTTTAATATTTTTACGCGGAACACGTTTACTGCCGCCGCGTGCCGGAATAATGGCCAGTCGCATCCGTTACTCCTTACAGGCGTCCTGCAGCGCCGACGCCACGATTTGCTGCTGCTCTGCTGTTAAATCGGCGTACAAAGGTAAACTAATGATTCTACTGTAAAAATCCTCTGCTTGCGGTAAATCACCCCATTGAAAACCAAGCTGTTGATAATAAGGTTGGGTATGGATAGGAATGTAATGCACATTGACTCCAATACCAGCACTGCGTAGTGCTTCAAATACAGCTAAACGGCGATTTTCGTCATGCAATTTAATAATATACAAATGCCAGGCTGACTGACCGGCAGGGCATTCTTCTGGTAAATCCAGCGGTAGGTTTTGCAACAAGCTGCGGTAGTGGGCAACGGCTGCCAGACGTTTCATTACAAAAGTGTCCAGCCTTTTTAACTGGCTTAAACCTAAAGCAGCCTGCAAGTCTGTCATTCGGTAATTCAGACCCAGTTCAACTTGTTGATAATACCAGGGGCCATGACTGACTTCGGTCATGTCTTCGGGATTACGGGTAATACCATGGCTTCGTAGCAGTTGCATGCGAGCGGCCAGGGTTAAATCTTTGGTCAGCGCCATACCACCTTCAGCAGTAGTAATAATTTTTACCGGGTGAAAGCTAAAGACTGTGATGTCGCTGAACTGACAGCTGCCGATTTTGTGCTGTAAATAACTGCCGCCAATGGCATGAGACGCGTCTTCAATAATGCGTATGCCATAAGGCTGGCATAAGGTGTAAATCTGCTGCATAGCACAGCTGTGACCAGCCAGATGCACTGGTATAAGCACTTTGGGTAAGCTATTGTCTGCGGCGGCTTGCTGCAATTTTGCAGCCAAAGCTTTGACAGACATCAAGCCTGTATCAGGTTCCACATCGACAAAATCTACTGCAGCCCCACAATACAAAGCGCAGTTAGCTGAGGCGACAAAACTGATGGAGCTGGTCCAGACTCTGTCGCCCGCTTTAACATCTAATGCCAGACAAGCGATATGCAAGGCTGAAGTCGCACTATTTACTGCCACTGCATAAGGCACATTGCAATAACTAGCCAACGCCTGTTCAAAAGCTGGCACTGCAGGTCCCTGAGTCAGAAAGTCAGATTTCAGCGTATCTATAACAGCCTGAATATCCTCTTCGCTTATCGACTGTCTGCCATAAGGGATCATAACATCGCGTCTCTATTAAAACTCTCCAGCTCTTCCAGTGTTAAAAAGTGCGGGTTTTTATCCGACACATATTCAAAACCTGGTGCTACCAACTTGCCATTTTCTTTCAAAGCATTAACTGTGAAGTTATTACCTCTGTTATAAAACTGGATAGAGGGTGCAATCACATAGTGATCATCGTATTCGTAGGTGTTATAGGACATATCACCAGGGCACATCATTTCGTGTAATTTTTCACCAGGGCGTATACCTACTTCTTTAATAGGCAAATCCGGCGCTATAGATTTGGCTAAATCAACTATACGAATAGAAGGAATTTTGGGTACGAAGATTTCACCGCCCAACATACGTTCGAAGTTCTTTAATACAAAATCGACACCTTGCTGCAGGCTGATCCAAAAGCGGGTCATCTCCAGGTGAGTCACAGGCATATGGTCAGTGCCTTTTTGTTTCAGCTGCTCAAAAAAGGGTACTACTGAACCCCGTGAACCCACCACATTGCCATAACGCACCACGGAGAAACGGGGTTTGCTGCCCCCTGATATGTTATTGGCGGCGACAAAGAGTTTGTCAGAAGCCAGCTTAGTGGCCCCGTATAAGTTAATAGGGTTGGCGGCTTTGTCGGTCGACAGCGCAATTACCTTATGGACATTATTTTCAATGGCCGCGTTGATCACATGCTCGGCACCATTGATATTGGTTTTGATACATTCCATAGGGTTGTATTCGGCTGCAGGTACTTGCTTCAAAGCTGCTGCATGAATCACATAATCCACACCACGCATGGCCCGGATTAAACGTTCCTGATCCCGCACGTCACCAATAAAATAACGCATGCAGGGCGCATTAAACTTCTGCTGCATTTCGTATTGTTTTAATTCATCTCTGGAATAGATGATAATTTTATTGGGTTTGTACCGCTCAAGCAGAGTTTGGGTGTATTTATGGCCAAAAGAGCCAGTGCCACCTGTAATAAAGATATTTTTGCCGTCAAACATAAGCGCCCCTGATGTGTCATAAAACTGACAGTCATATTGGATCTGTACCCACTGTAACAAACCTTAGCATAATTTATTCCACTATTAAAAAATCCTTTTTAAATAGGTGCTTAGCTCCACAGAGGCTTGAAGTGATGCTGTTGCATAAAAAAAGTACAGCCTAAAGCTTGGGGAAGCTGATCATTTTGGGGTAAACTCCAAGCATAGCCTGTCCATTCTGGAATAGCCTGAGGTAGTAGTATGAAAATCGGTAGCTCCTTCGCCAATGAAAACCAGTTGAAATTCAATTCGAATGAATCTGAAAATCTGCTGAAAAAATTAGCCACTGCCCGTCGTATCAACAGCGCTGCTGACGATGCTGCCGGACTGCAAATTGCCAACCGCTTAACTCAAAGTGCCAATGCTTCAGCTCAGGGCACACAGAATGTGTACGATGGTATTTCTTTAGCTACTGTGGCCGATCAAGGTCTGCAGGGCGTGACAGACAACCTGAATGAAATGGGTCGTTTAGCCGTACAGGCTGGTAATGGCATATTGTCGGCTTCTGACCGTCAGGCATTGCAAAAACAAGCTGACGCCTACGCTGCCAGTATTCAGGATCAAATTAAAAACACTGAATTTGCCGGCATCAAATTATTTGATCAGGATGGCTCTATTCCTGTCGGTACAGGCAACGGCAGCATTGCTATCAAAACTCAGGATTTATCCACTAAGTTAACTGACTCAGGTGCTTTCAGTATTGATTTATCTTCTGCCGAAAGTGCGCAAGCTTCGCTGAAGTCTATCCGGACTTCTTCACAACTGGTGGACAACAACAGAACTGATTTAGGCGCTACTATTAACGCTTTGCAGTCTACGGCCCGTAATCTGCAAACGCAGAATGTAAACGAGCAGGAAGCCATCAGCCGTATTCAGGACCTGGATTATGCCAAAGCGGTAACAGAGCAAGTTGCAGCTGGTGTTCGTGAACAGGCTTCTGTTTCTGTAATAAGCCAGGGCCGTATTTCTGAACAACAAGCCTTAAAGCTGTTAGCTTAATTTTTTACTCTCTTTCCCGTCTCTAAAACGCTATTTTTTTGACACCAGTGTCAAAAAAATAGCGTTTTACCTTGCAACCTCAGACAAGCTTTGTAGAATGACTAAAAAGCAATAAAAGTCTGAGTCTTATGACCACCAAGCTCTATATTCTTGATCAGCAGGAACAACGAACCTCTCGTTTAGGTGCAGTGCTGAGTTTTATTTCTGAAACTCACCAGTTGCTGAACTACCACGAGCTGGACCAGCATTTACATGCAGGCTCGCAGGCTGTGATTTTATTAGGGGCTTTATCCAGTCAGGATCATGAACAACTGATCCGTCGTTATCCGGCTTGTGCTTTTTTGCTGCTGGGCGAGACTCTGAAGCACCATTTGGGCTTGGCCAATGTGGTTGGCTTACTGACCGAACCTTTCTCTTACGCTTCTTTTACCCAGTTGCTGCGGGATTGTCAGGAGTACCAACGGTTATTGCCAGGCCAAAAAGGCCAATGTGAGCAATCACGTTTTATTGGTATGGTCGGACAAACTCAGGCCATGCAGCAGGTCCGTTTCCTGATCCAACAAGTGGCTAAAACAGACGCCAATGTATTAATTCTTGGGGATTCTGGCACAGGCAAAGAAGTAGTAGCCCGTAATATCCATGTGTTGTCGAATCGCAGTCAGGGGCCTTTTGTGCCGCTGAACTGTGGTGCTATTCCGGCCGAGCTATTGGAAAGCGAATTGTTTGGTCATGAAAAAGGCGCTTTTACCGGTGCTATCTCTACCCGCAAAGGCCGTTTTGAACTGGCACAGGGTGGCACTCTGTTCCTGGATGAAATTGGTGATATGCCTTTGCCTATGCAGGTGAAGTTATTAAGAGTACTGCAGGAGCGGATCTATGAACGGGTGGGCGGCAGTCAGCCAATCCGGGCTGATGTACGTATTATTGCCGCGACCCACAGAGCGCTGGAAAACATGATTGAAGAAGGGCGTTTTCGTGAAGACTTATTTTATCGCCTGAATGTATTTCCTATTGAAACTCCGGCTTTACGCGACAGAAGCGATGACTTGCCCCTGTTGGTGCAGGAACTGATTATCCGCACTGAGCAACAAGGCCATGCCAAAGTGAAGTTTACCGAGCGGGCTTTGGAGAGTTTAAAACTGCACCCATGGCCTGGTAATGTGCGTGAGCTGGCCAACCTGGTGGAACGTATGGCTATTATGTTTCCGAATCAGGTGGTGGATGTGGCTGAATTACCGCAAAAATACCGCCATCTGGAAGTCGAAACTTATGTGCCTGTTTATCCGGATGCCTTGTTGGAGCGGGACGCCATTAATGAATTGTTCCAAAGCAGTGACGACGAAGACGAAAGCACAGAGGAGCCGCTGTTTTCTGCAATAGAGAGTATTGAAGTTTTGCCAGAGCAGGGCATGGATCTAAAAGAGTTTTTGGCTGAACTGGAAATTTCTCTGATCACTCAGGCATTAGAGCGGCACGACTATGTAGTTGCAAGAGCAGCGGATATTCTTTGTTTGCGCCGTACTACCCTGGTAGAAAAAATGCGTAAATACAATTTAATGCGGGATGAAAGCCAGGCCTGAAAGCCAAACTGTCAAAAAAATGGCCTGTTAAGTTATTGATTTTACATATCTTAAATCAGTTTTTAATTGTGGCATGTCTTGTGCATTTGAATGGCTAGTGTCAATTCATTTGCAGAGACGTTATGAGTACAGCCAAAGCTTATGCTTATGTTGCAGCAGAAATGCAGCCACAAGCGCAGCCAGAAATAGCGACAGCCTCAGCAACTGCCATTTCTACGGCCCGTCAGGCCCGTCGTCTGCAACATTTAGTCAATAACCTGCCGACAGCCGTCATAGTACTGGACGAACGGGGTTATGTGGCTGAAGCCAATCCTGTTGCTATTTCTATGCTGGGCGAACCCTTAGTGGGGCAGCGCTGGCTGGATGTAATAGCGCGCTCGTTCCGGCCACGCAGTGATGATGGCATGGAAGTGTCTTTGTTGGATGGTCGCAGAGTCAAGCTGGCGATCAGTTCACTGGAACCAGAAGCAGGGCAGTTGATTGTATTAACTGATCTGACGGAAACCCGTCAACTGCAAAGCCGTCTGGCTCATCTGCAACGTTTATCTACCCTTGGAAAAATGATGGCGTCGCTGGCGCATCAAATCCGCACGCCGTTATCCTCAGCTTTGTTATACGCCCAGAATTTAACCAGCCCTAAACTGAATCCACAGTCGCGTGAGCAATTTCAGCACAAGCTGGTGGCCCGTCTGGTGGATTTAGAGCAACAGGTCAATGACATGTTGTTATTTGCGCGCGCAGGACGCGAGCAACAAGTAGAAGCCTTATCTTTACAGCAACTGCTGACAGAAGTTTTTGCTGGCGTTGAAGCTTTGGTAGAACAACAACAAAGTCAAATCAGCGTCCAGTTACCTGAACCCGATGTGCAAATTCTTGGCAATCCCCGCAGCTTAGCCGGTGCTATTCAGAATTTAATCCAAAACAGCATGCAGATCATAGGTCAGGGCGCGGTGCTAAAACTGGAAGCCAGGTTAGATCCTGCCAATTCTCAGCAGGTGATCATCGCGGTTGAAGACAATGGCCCTGGTGTACCAGAGCATTTACAACAACAAATTTTTGAACCCTTTTTTACTACCCGTAGTCAGGGCACTGGCCTTGGACTGGCTGTAGTGCAGGCTGTTGCTCATTCCCACAATGGCTCTATCCGCTATTGCACTTCAGCAATGGGTGGTGCCCGTTTTGAATTATTGTTTCCGGTCTATCGGCCTGTCACTGCAGGTCAGGAGTTAAGTTATGCAAACAACTAGTATTTTGGTCGTAGAGGATGATGCCGGCTTACGCGAAGCATTGTGTGACACGCTGAGTCTGGCGAATTATCAGGTGGTGCCAGCCCAAAGTGCTGAGCAGGGGTTGCAGCTGTTAAAAGAGCATAAAATCTCTTTGCTTATCAGTGACGTGCAAATGGGCACTATGTCAGGTTTAGATTTACTCAAAACTGTGAAGCTGAATTACCCCTCTTTACCTGTGCTGATGATGACGGCCTACGCTAACGTCAATGATGCAGTGGTTGCTATTCGTCATGGTGCTGTGGATTATCTGGCGAAACCATTTTCACCCGAAGTGCTGATCAATATGGTCAGTCGTTATGCTTTGGGGGCAGAAGTTGCGACTATTGAACCTGTAGTGCATTCCGAGCAGGGCAAACAATTGGTAAAACTGGCGGCGAAAGTCGCACGTTCTGATGCCAACGTGCTGGTGCTGGGGCCAAGTGGTTCTGGTAAAGAAGTGCTGGCGCGTTATATTCACCAGCAAAGTGGCCGTCCCGATGGTCCTTTTGTTGCTATTAACTGTGCAGCCATTCCGGAAAATATGCTCGAAGCCACCTTATTTGGTTACGAAAAAGGCGCGTTTACCGGCGCTATACAGGCTTGCCCCGGCAAGTTTGAGCAAGCCCAGCAAGGCACTATTTTACTGGATGAAATCAGTGAAATGGACTTAAACCTGCAGGCGAAATTACTGCGGGTATTGCAGGAAAGAGAAGTCGAACGTTTAGGTGCACGCAAAACTATTAAACTGGATGTGCGGGTCATTGCCACCAGTAACAGAGATTTAAAACAAGCTGTGGCTGAAGGTAAATTCCGTGAAGATTTGTACTACCGGCTGAATGTGTTTCCACTGACCTGGACAGCTCTGGCTGAACGCCCGGCAGATATAGTGCCACTGGCGATGCATTTGCTGGAGCGCCATTGTCGCAGCACAGGAATGCCACAACCCACTTTAAGTTATGCCGCTCAGCACAAGCTGATGCAGCACTACTGGCCAGGTAATGTGCGTGAGCTGGACAACATAGTGCAGCGCGCTTTGATTATTTGTGATGGCGATCAGATCAATGCTGCTGATATTTTGCTGGAATCAGCACCCAATATGATGGACAGCATGCCTGATGCAGCTTTTGCTCAAAGCGCTGAGCAAGATGTCAGCGTTTTTAAGTCTGAGATCTACGAGCAGGAACACCGTATTATTCTGGAAACCATGCGCGCCTGCGCCAACAGCCGCAAAGAAGTGGCTGAACGGCTGGGGATCAGCGCCCGTACTTTAAGATACAAACTGGCCCGGATGCGTGAGTCTGGTATACAGCTACCCGCTTGAACCTCAGGGTCAGGGCTTAGGCTCTGACCTTTTGTTTACCCTCTTCAAGTCTGAAATTCAGACCCAGTTCTTCTCTTGCTCTATGTGCTTAAGTGTATGTTTTATAGTGAAACTTTGCCTTATTGACCTACTAGGAACACTACGTAGGGTCAGAGGCAAGGCTCTGACCCTTAATTCTGGCACGATCCCTGCTTTATCTCTGTTAATCGTAGTAATAGCAATATTTTGACAGGTGCCAGCAGATGAACATTCAAGGTCAAGGTCACAGTCTTTATCAGGAACTTCAATCCCTCGCTTCACAAGCCCGAAGTGTATCTTCTGAGATGGCGATCCCGGCTATTCCTGAGCAAAATAACAGCCAATCCGATTTTTCCGCCATGCTCAAAGGTGCGCTTGATAAAGTAAACGGCTTGCAAACACAAAGCCGTGAACTTAGCGGTGCCGTTGAAATGGGGGACCCTAAAGTGTCTTTGGCTCAGGCCATGATTGCAGGGCAAAAAGCGTCATTAGCTTTTGAAGCCACAGTACAGGTGCGAACCAAGCTGGTTGAAGCCTACAAAGAAATTATGTCGATGCCGGTCTAAGGCGGGGGATTAAAACGTGGCAGAAAGTACCTCAACTGAACTGGCAATATCGTCAGATGATTTTGGCAGTAGCACTCCGGTGCAACAAGAACAAAAATCCGGCTTCCTTGGCTCTATGGGGGGTGGCATGGACATGGTGCGTCAAATCAGTCTGATTGTCGCATTAACTATTTGTATCGCTTTAGCTGTACTGATTATTTTATGGGCTCGTGAGCCTGATATGCGTCCTTTAGGCACTTTTGAAACCAAAGAGCTGATTGAAACTCTGGATTATCTGGACAGCCAAAAAGTAGATTACAAGCTGGAAGGTCAGGTGGTGATGGTGTCTGGTAAAGAATACCAGGACATTAAACTCAAACTGACTCGTGCCGGTTTGCAACAGCTGCAAACTACCGGCGATGAAATTCTGATGCAGGACAGTGGTTTTGGCGTCAGTCAGCGTTTAGAGATGGAACGCTTAAAACACAGTCGTGAACAACAGCTTGCCCGCACTATAGAACAATTTCAGAGCATCGCCTCAGCACGTGTACTGCTGGCCATTCCAAAAGAAAATATTTTTGCCCGCCGTGAAAAACAACCTTCAGCTACTGTGATGGTGACAGTCCGGGGCGGTAAAAGTTTAAAAGACGGCGAAGTGGATTCCATAGTCGATTTAGTGGCCTCTGCAGTACAAGGCCTTGAACCCAGTCGTGTCACAGTAACGGATCAAAACGGTCGCCTGCTGAACAGTGGCTCGCAAGATGCTTCATCTGCCCGCAGTCGTAAAGAATACGAGATGGAACGCGCCCGTGAAGAGGCGTATCGTCAGAAAATTGACTCCATTTTAATCCCGGTGCTGGGGGTAGATAACTACACAGCTCAGGTTGATTTATTAATGGACTTTACTGCTGTTGAACAAACGCAAAAACGCTTTAATCCTGATTTACCAGCGGTGCGCAGCGAAATGAGCATTGAAGAAAACAGTGTAGGCGGTGGTTTAGGCGGCATTCCTGGCGCTTTAACCAATCAGCCGCCACTGAACAGTGCCATTCCTGAACAAGCTGTTGGAGCTGATGCCAGCAAAGCTGTAATACCGGGTCGTAATACCAAAGAAATGACCCGTAACTATGAGCTGGATACCACTATCAGTCATTCAACTCAGCAGTCTGGTGTGATTCGCCGGATCAGTGTGTCTGTGGCTGTGGATTATTTACCTGGTTCTACTGCTGCTGATGGCACTGTGACTGAGCCTCAAATCCGTTCACAGGCCGAAATTGCAAATATCCGCCGTTTATTGCAAGGTGGCATTGGTTTTGATGTGCAACGGGGCGATACTATAGAAGTGGTCTCAGTGCCTTTTGCACGCAGCATAATGGCTGAAGCAGTGGAACCACCTATTTACGAGCAGGAATGGTTCGCCCGTATGCTGAAGCTGGTGATGGGTACGCTGATCATCATAGTGCTGATCCTTGCCGTAGTTCGTCCGATGCTGAAGAAACTGATTTACCCTGAAGATACACAGGACACTTATGATGAATCTTCATTAAGCAGTGGTCTGGATCTGGGAGATGATACTCTGGATATGTTAACCCGCGAGTTTGATTCAAAATCAGTCGGTTTTGCAGCCGATGGCACCTTGATGCTGCCAGACTTGCATGGTGACGAAGACCTGTTAAAAGCGGTTCGTGCCCTGGTGGCGAACGAACCTGAATTGTCCTCACTGGTCGTTAAAAATTGGTTAGCCGAAGATGAGTAATGTTGAAACCACCAAGCCAGCCTTTGACGTAGGCAAATTAGATGGCGTTGAAAAAGCCGCCATCCTGTTGCTGAGTTTGTCAGAAGAGGACGCTGCACAGATTTTAAAGCACCTTGAGCCAAAACAAGTGCAAAAGGTCGGTATGGCGATGGCGCAGATCGATGATCTGAATCAGGCTAAAATTTCTGCTGTGCACCGGCTTTTTATCGAACAAATTCAGAATTTCAGTACCATAGGCTTCCAGAGCGAAGAATTCATCCGCCGTGCTTTAACCGCCGCTTTGGGTGAAGAGAAAGCCTCGAACCTGATTGATCAGATTATTTTGGGTGGTGGTGCCAAAGGTCTGGATTCGCTGAAATGGATGGACTCAAAACAGGTGGCGAATATTATTCGCAACGAACACCCGCAGATCCAGACTATTGTCTTGTCTTACCTGGAGCCTGAGCAGTCCGCTGAGATTTTGTCGCAGTTCCCGGAAAAAGTGCGCCTGGATTTAACCATGCGTATTGCCAACCTGGAAGAAGTACAACCGGCGGCATTGCAGGAGTTAAACGAAATTATGGAGAAACAGTTTGCTGGTCAGGCTGGTGCTCAGGCCGCGAAAATGGGGGGGTTAAAAGCTGCGGCCGATATCATGAACTACCTTGATACTAATGTTGAAGGCCAGTTGATGGACTCCATTCGCGAACATGACGAAGAAATGGCGCAACAAATTCAGGATCTGATGTTTGTATTTGAAAACCTGATCGACGTTGACGACAGGGCCATTCAAACCATTCTGCGTGAAGTGCAGCAGGATGCATTGATGAAAGCACTAAAAGGTGCCGATGCCGACTTAAAAGAGAAAATCCTGAGAAACATGTCCAAACGTGCAGCAGAATTGCTGAACGACGATTTGGAAGCCATGGGACCAGTTCGTGTCAGCGAAGTGGAAGCTGCACAAAAAGATATACTGTCAGTTGCACGGCGTCTGGCGGATGCCGGTGAAATTATGCTGGGTGGTGGTGGTGGTGAAGACTTCCTGTAACAGGGTTCTGGAGTAAAGCTGTATGACCATGGATCCTTTTCGAACCAAACAACCTTTTGCGCCAACGGATGAGTTACTTGAGTTACTCAAACGTTGGCCCAGCCCGGAACTGAGTTCAGACAGAAAAGTGCCAGCGGGTAAAACCAATGCGCTGAACAAAACGCTGCCCACGCATAAGGTGGCATCAGCAGCGGTGGAAGAAGAAGCAGAACTGGAGATCAAACCTCTGACGGCTGACGATATTGAACAAATACGTCAGGCGGCTTTTGATGAAGGTTTTGCTCAGGGCAAAGAAGAAGGTTTTTCTAAAGGCTATGAAGAAGGCCGCGAACAGGGCAGCGCTGATGGTTTGACTCAGGGCCAGGCTGAAGGGAAAAAACTTGGCTTAGAACAAGCCTCTGAAGAAATAGAGCAGAAAAAGCAGGAACTGGCTGCCTTGCTGGATCAGTTGCAGCAACCTCTGCTGCAAATTGATCAACAGGTAGAGCAGCAACTGGTGCAGCTTTGTCTGGCGATGGCTGAAGCTGTGATAGCGGTGGAAGTAAAAACTAATCCACAGGTGATTTTAAAAACGCTTTCTGACGCTACCTCTGTATTGCCTATGCAAACTGAACATATTCTGATCAAACTTCATCCTGACGATCTGGCTTTGGTTGAGCAACATTTCAGTGTTGAACAGTTAGCAGAACGGCATTGGCAGTTGCGCTCAGACCCTGCCATTGAACGTGGTGGTTGTTTGCTGGAAACCACGTTATCTTCTATGGACAGAACTATTAAACACAGATTGCAAAGCAGTCTGGAGCATTTCTTGCATTCTCCTGATTAATAAGAAGTCCTGCCTTGTCGCAGGCTTTGTTTTCGGAGTTTTATCTTTATGTCGTCTTCACAGTTAGCCGCCAATTTAAAACAACAGCTGCAGCATATTCAGAAAAGCAGACCCAACCTGGCCGGACGTTTGGTTCGGGTGGTTGGCTTGACGCTCGAAGCAACAGGCTGCACTGCGGCTATAGGCCAGACCTGTCACGTGGAAACCGCATCAGGCCAGTTATTTGCTGAAGTCGTGGGGTTCGCCAACGATCGTATTTTTTTAATGCCCAAAGATGATGTGTCAGGTGTAGTGCCTGGCGCCAAAGTGACACCTCTGAATGATTTTAAAGGGGTGCCTTTGACTATGGCGTTGCTGGGGCGGGTGATTGACGGCGCAGGCAAACCACTGGATGGCAAAGGCCCTATTGTGAGTCAGGAATTTGGCGGTGCGAAAAAACCTCCTATTAATCCATTACAACGTCAGCCTATTCATGCCCCTTTGGATGTCGGTGTGCGCGCTATCAACAGTATTATTACCGTAGGCAAAGGCCAGCGTATGGGCTTGTTTGCTGGCTCAGGTGTAGGTAAATCTGTGTTGTTGGGCATGATGACCCGGGGTACTGCAGCCGATGTGATAGTGGTAGGTCTGGTTGGTGAGCGGGGCCGTGAGGTCAAAGAATTTATTGATGAAATTTTAGGTGAAGAAGGCCGTAAGCGTTCTGTGGTGGTTGCTGCGCCTGCTGACGTCTCGCCTTTAATGCGCTTAAAAGGCTGCGAAACCGCAGTGCAGGTGGCTGAGTATTTTCGTGAGCAGGGGCTGGATGTGCTGCTGTTGCTTGACTCCATCACCCGTTACGCTCAGGCGCAGCGGGAAATAGCTCTGGCGGTCGGCGAACCACCCGCAACTAAAGGTTATCCGCCTTCTGTGTTCGCTAAGTTACCGGCCTTAGTAGAAAGAGCCGGTAATGGTGCCGTAGGTCAGGGCTCTATCACGGCTTTTTATACTGTATTGTCCGAAGGTGATGATTTGCAGGATCCCATTGCTGATGCGTCGCGCGCAATTTTAGATGGTCACATAGTGCTGTCACGTCAGTTGGCCGACAGTGGTCATTTTCCGGCCATTGATATTGAAAAGTCGATTAGCCGGGTTATGCCGGCAGTGACCAGTATGGAACATCAAAAACTGGCGCGGGCTGTGAAACAG
Source organism: Rheinheimera soli (assembly GCF_031457405.1). Lineage (GTDB taxonomy): Bacteria > Pseudomonadota > Gammaproteobacteria > Enterobacterales > Alteromonadaceae > Pararheinheimera > Pararheinheimera soli_A. The sequence goes on from NZ_JAVDWR010000001.1 coordinate 157,699, forward strand.
TTGTATGCCGCTTACCAGCAAAGCAAAGATTTAATTTCTATTGGTGCTTATGTCAAAGGCGCCGATCCACAGCTGGATGCCGCAGTGCAGTTGATGCCAAAAATCCGTGGTTTTTTACAACAGGAAATGAAAGAGGTTGTGCCTTATGACGAAAGTCTGACGCAGCTGGATAAACTCTTACCAGGCACTATGGGGCGTTAAGTTATGGCATTGGCACAACTTCAGCTGTTGGTGAAAGTCCAGCAGGAAAAAGAAGACAAATTACAGGCGCAGTACAGAGCTGCATTGCAGAATTATCAGTCGATGCAGCAAAAGTATCAGGGCCTGGCAGATTACCGTATTGAGTATGTGCAACAAACCCAAAGTCGTGGCCAGGAAGGTATGGCCAGTCGTCATTTTAACCAGTACTTAAATTTTATTGGCAAGCTGGACGCCGCATTAACAGCGCAGCAGCAGTATGTGCAGCAAGCGAAGGCGAATGCCGATCAGCGTTTAGTGCAGCTACTGGCGATGCAGAAAAAACGCAAGGCGCTGGAAATACTGATTGAGCGTGATTTGGCAGAAGTACAACGCAAAGCGGACAAACAAGAACAAAAAATGCTGGACGAAATCGCCACTCAGCAATTTTTCCGCAGAGTCAGTTAAGTTTGGCGCGTATTTTGTATGTATTTTCAATTATTTCGTTTGTAATAAATGATGTCGCTTGCCAGGTGCAGGCACAAACAAGCAACAGCAGCCTCTAAGCTGCAAGGACCCGGACCGGAGTAATCGATGGCTGAATTATTATCAATGACACTGCTTAGCTCTGAGCCCGTCTCAGCTGCAAAGCCACAAGCTGCTTTGTCAAACGACGGTTCTGCAAAGCCACAAGCTGCTTTGTCAAACGACGGTTCTGCAAAGCCACAAGCTGCTTTGTCAAACGACGGTTCTGCAGAGCCAGATCAAAGTTTCGCCGCCACTTTGGCTGCAGAAGTCAATGGTAAAGCGCCGGAAAAATCAGCAAAAGCTTCTGCTAAAACGCGGCAGAATACTGCCTCACAAGTGCCGGAACAGAACAAATCCTCTGAAAACCAGAGTGCTGGCACAGCCGACACTAAAAGTGAGACCGTCGGATCTGCGGTGACGAACAGCCCTTCAGACACTAAAGATGATAAAACACTGACTGCAGCTGACATTGAAGCTGAGCCGGTGATCGCTGAAAAAGGCGAGGCCGGACAATCCCATTGGTTAAACTTGCTGGAAAAAGCAAAAAGTTTGCATGAGCGTTTAACCAAAGCAGCAAAAGCAGAGGCTGATACTAAGCTAACCCCGCAAGCTCGTGTCGATAAACCTGGCCCAGGAATGATAGAAGAGCCAGCAGAGCTCCAAACTGACGTTGTAAAGGGCAAGTCTGACAACATAACAGAGGCCGGAGTTTTAGCTACAACTGCATCAGCAAAAACAACAGTGGCAGCTCAAAGTGGTGGAGCTATAGCGCTCGGTGAAAAGCCGCTCACTGAACAAAGCACAGGACAAAGCACAGGACAAAATGCTGAACAGCAACACAATGCAGAAGAGTTAAAAGCCTTAAAACTTGTCGGTCAGACAGAGCAAAAAACAACGGCAAAAAATGACGCTGCTGATACAACAGCAAAGCCAACTGACACCGCCTTAAAGCAAGCTGCAGCAGTGACAGACAAAACCCTGACCCCAATCAATAAAGATACGGGCCCGGATCAGAGCAAAATAGTTGCTCCTATTGAAAAATCAGCGCCTAAAGCGCAGCAGGAGGCCGTTGTGGTGTTGTCAGAAAGCCTGGCAGAAACCTCGACAGAAGCCACAGAAGTTACAGATAAACCTCTGGCAAAAACCAATAAAGATACTGGTCCTGATCAAAGCAAAACTTTTGCTCCTCTTGAAAAACCACTAAAAGGCCCTGCACCTGCCGTAAAAGCTGAACATGAGCCTGCAGTGGTCACGGTGACTGAACCTGTTTCTCCAGTTGTAGTGAATAAAGCATTGATTCAGACAGAGCAAGTAACTTTGCCTAAAGGCGTTGCAGTGACCAGCAGCCAAACTGCTGTAGAGCAGGAGAGTGATGCTGACAGCCTGATTGCACCAGCACCTGCCTCTGATGTTAAAGTTTCAGTGCAGGCTCAGAGCGCTGCGGCTATAGTGGCTCCTGTTGCTCAGCAAACTAAAGCCGCGACTGCAGAAGTGAAAGTCACCACCGAAGAGGCCTTAAAGCAACTTCAGGCCGCAACTGTCTCAGCTCAGGGCGAACAGGGAGCGTCCTCCTCATCCGGTGGATCTGAGCAGCAGAACAAAGCTGAAACTTTGCTAAGCGTGATTGAACAACAAAAAGTCATTAACCCTCTGGTGACAGAAACCAACTCATTTAGCAGTCAACTGAAATCCAGTCTGGAAAAAACCAACGCAGCTATTACGATGACGGGTCGTGAAGCTGTCGCTGAGCAAAGCCAAAAGCAAGTCGACCCGCTTGGGCAAAAACTGAATTTGATCCAACCCGAAGCCTCGAATCAGTTAAAAGAAAAAATGCTGATGATGGTCAAAGACAAAGTACATACAGCTGAAATTCGTCTGGATCCGTCCGAATTAGGTTCGATGCAAATCAAAATAAGCCTGCAGCAGGATCAGATGTCAGTGCAGTTTATGGTACAGCAGGGCAATGCCAAAGAGTTGATGGAGCAACAAATGCCAAAACTCAGAGAATTATTGCAACAGCAAGGTATTGAGTTGAGTCAAGGTTCTGTACAGCAGCAAAACCAATCTTCTTCAGGTCAGGAAGGCGGTCGTCGCACAGCAGGTGGCAATGGTACAGCTGCGGATACTGCTGACGAGATGGTTGATCCTGCACTGGTGCCAACAAGACATTCGGACCGCGTGGTGGATTATTACGCGTAAAAACAACAGTTGCACAGTTAGAGATTGCCTTTGATGAATGGCGAGGTCAATAATACGGCCTCATCACAGTGAATAAGGAATAAAAATGGCAGCGGGTAAAGACTTAGAAATTGGTGACGGTAAGGCGAAAAAGAAAAAGCTGCTTATCATCATAGTTGCAGCTGTAGTGCTCGCCGTTGGTGCCGTCGTTGCCGTGCTGATGATGTCAGGTGGTTCGTCTGAACCAGCACCGGCCGCAGTTGGTGCTCAAAGCACAGTGGCAACAGACCCAAATGCATTGGCAGCCAAAGGCACAGCTTTGTATGTCAGTATGCCAAGGCCTTTTATTTTTAATGTGCCTGGCGCATCCAAAGATCGTCTGGTGCAAATTAAAGTGCAACTCCTGGTGCGTGGCAGTAACAATGAAGAAACAGCCAAAGTGCATATTCCTTTGATTGAAAGTACCTTGTTACGTAACTTCAGCACCAGTAATGCCGAAGAACTGATCACTGTGGAAGGTAAAGAAAGCTTAAAGAAAAAGGCACTGAAAGATGTGCAGGAAGCCTTAACCGGCGTGGCTGGCAGTGAAGTAGTGGAAGAAGTGCTTTTCACTGGTTTTGTGATGCAATAAGAGAGCAATAGCTTGACTGATTTATTGTCCCAGGACGAAATTGACGCGCTACTCCATGGTGTCGATGACGTTGAAGAAGAAGAGGTCGAGGAAAGTGGCGACGGTCGCGGGCGCTCTGCGACTGAATATGACTTTTCCTCACAGGATCGTATCGTGCGTGGTCGTATGCCCACGCTCGAAATGGTCAACGAACGTTTTGCCCGTCATATGCGTATCAGCTTATTTAATATGATGCGCCGCACTGCCGAGGTTTCGATTAACGGCGTGCAAATGATTAAATTTGGTGAATACGTACACACCCTCTTTGTTCCGACCAGTTTAAACATGGTGCGGTTCCGTCCGTTAAAAGGCACTGGCCTTATTACGATGGAAGCGCGTCTGGTCTTTATTCTGGTGGATAACTTCTTTGGTGGCGATGGTCGTTACCACGCCAAAATAGAAGGTCGTGAATTTACACCGACAGAACGCCGTATTATCCAGATGTTGCTGAAACTTATCTTCGAAGATTATAAAGAAGCCTGGGCGCCAGTGATGGACGTTTCCTTTGAATATCTGGATTCTGAAGTCAACCCGGCCATGGCTAACATCGTCAGCCCAACCGAAGTGGTGGTCATCAGCTCTTTCCATATTGAACTGGATGGTGGTGGTGGTGATTTCCACGTGGCTTTACCTTATTCAATGCTGGAACCCATCCGCGAATTACTGGATGCCGGTGTACAAAGTGATAAAGAAGATACCGACTTACGCTGGAGTAAGGCGTTGCGTGACGAAATTATGGATGTGAAAGTGGATCTGACCACCAAAATGCTGGATGTGGAACTGACACTGGAACAACTGATGAATCTGCAGGCTGGCGATATTATTCCGGTAGAAATGCCTGATCATATTACGGTGTTGATTGAAGATTTACCGACTTACAGAGCAAAAATGGGACGTTCCCGCGACAATATTGCCTTAAAAATTATTGAAAAAATTAAACGACCTGAGTCCGTGAAATCAGAAATGCATGTGTTCACTAAAGGCGGCCGCCGTCTGGACAGCGATGCGGATATCACTGAACTGGAAGCGGACTTAAACTTATCTGAACGTGGGGAGAGATAATCATGGCGAATGAACAAGATACCATGGACGAATGGGCCGCAGCTCTTGCTGAAGCTGAAGTGGATACCGGAGTGTCGGCAGTAGAGCTGGATGAACTCAAAGAAGAACCTGCACAGCTTACTGTAGATGAAAAACGTAAACTTGATACTATCTTAGATATACCTGTCACCATTTCAATGGAAGTAGGTCGTGCCAAAATCAGTATTCGTAACTTACTGCAACTGAACCAGGGCTCAGTAGTGGAACTGGAACGTCTGGCTGGTGAGCCATTAGACGTGCTGGTAAACGGCACTTTGATTGCTCACGGTGAAGTGGTTGTGGTGAACGATAAATTTGGTATTCGTCTGACCGATGTGATCAGTCAGATTGAACGTATTAAGAAGTTGCGCTGATGCGGTTCGCTTTTCGTCTTATGGCATTCAGTCTGATCAGCTTGAGCTCTTTTCTGGCACTTGCTGCTGAAACAGTGGCTGAAGTGACGGCCACTGCGGCGCCTTCAGCCCGGGGCAATGGCATGAATGCCATGACCATTATGAATGTGTTTGGCTCTTTAATTATTGTGCTGGGGTTGTTGTTTGGTTTGGCCTGGTTGTATAAAAAGCTGGCTATAAAGTTACCTGGCTCCAGCCATGTAAAAATTATCAGTTCAGTTATGCTGGGTCCGCGTGAACGTTTGCTGGTGATTGAAGTGCAGGGCAAACAAAGGGTGTTAGGTGTGACAGCGAACCAGATTAATATGCTGTTTGAACTAGAACAACCACTGGTGGACGATCCGGCTGCGCCAGACTGGCGCACTCAATTTCAGACATTACTACAAAAACAGAAGTCGAACTCTTAAATGTGGCCATTACTTGCGGTAGTACTTTTACTTTTATCCCCTGATTTGCTGGCACAGCAGGGCGGCTCTTTGTCCGCTTTATCTGTCACCACCAACCCGGATGGTTCTCAGGACTACAGTGTAACGCTGCAAGTTCTGGCGGTTATGACAGCGCTGAGTTTTCTGCCTGCTATGGTGATCATGATGACCAGCTTTACCCGTATTATCGTGGTGCTGGCTATTTTGCGTCAGGCCATAGGTTTGCATTCTTCCCCATCGAATCAGGTTCTGATCGGTATTACGCTTTTTATGACCTTTTTTATTATGGCGCCAGTCTTTGATGAGGTGAATCAAAAAGCGCTGCAACCTTATTTGGCTGAAGAAATGACCTCCATTCAGGCCTTTGATGAAGCCATAAAGCCGATGAAAGCTTTTATGCTGCATCAGACCCGAATGAAAGATTTAGAAACTTTTGCAGAAATTGCAGGCACAGCCAAAGTCGACAATGTGGCTGATTTACCTATTACTGTGGTGATCCCGGCTTTTGTCACCAGTGAGTTAAAAACAGCCTTCCAGATTGGTTTTATGATTTTTATTCCGTTTTTGATCATCGACTTAGTGGTTGCCAGTATTCTTATGGCCATGGGGATGATGATGTTATCGCCTATGATTATTGCCTTGCCCTTTAAGCTGATGATGTTTGTATTGGTGGATGGCTGGTTACTGGTGATGGGGACTTTAGCCACCAGCTACGGAGTGGGTACATGAGTCCAGAGGTTTTTGTTGATATATTAAGAGATGCACTTTGGTTGGTGATATTAATTGTCTGTATGGCTATTATTCCGTCTCTTATCGTCGGCTTGATTGTGTCTATCTTTCAGGCCGCGACATCCATCAACGAACAAACCTTAAGTTTTTTACCACGTTTAATTGTCACTTTGCTGGCGTTGATGTTTGGTGGCCATTGGTTAACCCAAACCATTATGGATTACACCGAGAGGCTCTATCTGAGCATTCCAACGGTTATTAGCTAATGAATTACCCACTGCAGCAATTGCTTCAGGTTATTGCTGACTTTATGCTGCCTTTTGCCCGAGTCTCGGCCATGATGTTTATTATGGTGGCTTTTGGTGCGAAGAATATTCCTACCCGGGTCAAAGCTGCGTTTTGCGCAGCTTTTATTGTGATGATTATGCCTGTAGTGCCGCCGGTCAAAGACGTCAATCTGATGTCGCTGAATCTAGTGGTGCAAATGATCCAACAAATTGTCTTAGGTTTGGCTATAGGGCTGATCTCACAAATTTTTGTGCAGGCTTTTGTTACCGCAGGCCAAATTCTCGCGACCCAAACTGGTTTAGGTTTTGCTGCTATGGCTGATCCGGTTAACGGTGTCTCTGTGCCCGCCATAGGCCAGTTTTATCTGATTTTAGCGACCTTGTTATTTTTGGTGTATGACGGTCATCTGATTATGTTTCAGATGGTGGTGTTCAGTTTTGAAACTTTGCCTATTAACGGGCAGTGGCTGGATGTCAATAAATACTGGCAGGTGGCTGAATTTGGTGGCTGGATTATAGTGACAGCTCTTACCATCACGCTGGCACCTGTTACGGCTATGCTGGTGGTGAACATTGCTTTTGGTGTATTAACCCGTACCGCACCTCAGTTGAATATTTTCTCTATTGGTATGCCCATCAGCATGATAGCTGGTTTATTGATCATGTGGCTGACGATGGACACCTTCTTGTTTCATTTTAATCTGAACTGGCAGCATAGTATTGAATACACCTGCAAGTTGATTGGCTGTTAGGAGGCTGTCATGGCAGAAACAGGTCAGGAAAAAACCGAAGACCCCACCAGTAAAAAATTAGATGACACCCGAAAGAAAGGTCAGGTGGCTCGTTCTAAGGATCTTGCCACTTTCACTGTATTAGTTGCCAGTAGTGCAGGTCTGTTGCTGTTTGGCAAAGAGATAGCAGGCTCAGTACTGGATGTCTGTCGGCGTTTGTTGTCGCTGGATGAAAAAGATATTTTTAATCCCTATTCCATGGTTTCGGTCTGGGGGGATGCCTTATTCGAACTTTTCCCCGGGCTGCTGAAGTTTTTTCTGTTAATTATGCTGGCGGCTTATGTGGGCAGTGTGCTGGTGGGTGGCTATAACTTTACCTGGCAGGCCGTTGGTTTCAAATGGAGCAAACTGAATCCGGCGGCGGGTTTTAAGCGTATGTTTGGTTTGCAGGCTATGGTGGAGCTGCTTAAAAGTGTCGCCAAGGTATTGGTCATAGGGGGCTTAACTTTCGCGCTGCTGACCACCTTCTTTGATGATATTATGGCTTTGTCGCTTATGACCAATCCGCAAGATATTTTTGCATCGGTAGAAATTCTGGCCTGGGTGTTTTTTGGCATTTGTTTTAGTGTCATTGTGATCGCCGCTATTGATACGCCTTATCAGTTGTGGAAACACCATAAAGAACTAAAAATGACCTTACAGGAGGTCAAAGACGAATATAAAAACTCCGAAGGCGATCCCAGAGTCAAAGGTCGTATCCGTAGCTTGCAGTATCAGGCTGCCCGGCGTCGTATGATAGCGGAAGTGCCGACTGCTGATGTGGTGGTGACCAACCCGACGCACTTTGCCGTCGCGCTTAAATACGATCAGACGAAGTTCAGAGCCCCTGTGGTTGTCGCCAAAGGTGCAGATGAAATGGCGCTTTATATCCGGCGTTTAGCCGAAGAAAACAAAGTGCCTGTGCTCGAATCACCTGCTTTAGCCCGTTCAATTTTTTATACCACAGAGCTGGATCATCCTATTCCGGAGCAGTTATTTGCTGCAGTGGCTCAGGTTCTTGCTTATGTTTATCAATTAAATATGTATAAAAAAGGCAAAGGAAAACGACCGAAGACACTGGAAAAAGAGTTGCCTATTCCTGAAGGGTACAGACATTAAAATTGTGGAACGGTTTTTGTATAACAGCCTGTAGCGTCAGTAATTTGTCAGGCCTTTTATGTCGATGACCCAAGTATTTTCCCGTGTAAATCCCGAAGTTTTGTCCTATATCAAAGGAATTGGCACGCCTTTAATGATCCTGGCCGCTCTGGCTATGGTGGTGTTGCCTCTGCCACCTTTGATGCTGGATATCTTATTTACTTTTAATATCACCCTTGGCTTAGTAGTGCTTTTAATCACTATTTACACCAGAAAACCTTTAGATTTTGCCATTTTCCCCAGCGTCATTCTGGTGGCTACTATTATGCGTTTAACCCTGAATATCGCCAGTACGCGGGTGATTTTACTTGAGGGCCATACTGGTCCTGATGCGGCGGGTAAAGTGGTTGAGGCCTTTGGTGAAGTGGTGATTGGTGGTAACTACGCTGTGGGTCTGGTGGTCTTTATCATCCTCGTTATCATCAATATGATGGTAGTCACTTCTGGTGCTGCCCGTATTTCTGAAGTGACAGCCCGATTTACCTTAGATGCTATGCCAGGTAAACAGATGGCGATAGATGCTGACTTAAACGCCGGTTTTATTGATGCCGATCAGGCCCGTAAACGCAGGGAAGAAATAGGCGAAGAGGCCGATTTTTACGGCTCAATGGACGGTGCCAATAAGTTCGTTAAAGGCGATGCGATGGCGGGTATCGTTATTATGGTGATCAATATTATCGGTGGTCTGGTGATTGGCGTAGTGCAGCATGATTTGGCCTTTATGGAAGCTGTGCAAATTTATACTTTATTAACCATAGGGGATGGCCTGGTCGCACAAATTCCGGGTTTGTTGTTGTCTGTTGGTACCGCCATTATCGTCACCCGTCAAAACAAAGATGGTGATTTTGGCACTCAAATGGCAGGGCAGTTCAGTAACTTTAAAGTTCTGGTGCTTGCCACAGCTATCCTGGTGATAATGGGCATAGTGCCTGGTATGCCTCATGTCGCTTTTTTAAGCCTGGCTCTTATTGTTGGAAGTGCTGCTTTTTACCTATACAGGGTCGAACATCCAACTGCAGAAAAAGCTGCAGCTATTAAAAAAGCCGAAATGACCACTCCTGTTGAAGTGGCTCCTGTCAAAGAAATTGGCTGGGACGATGTGCAACCTGTTGACACTATAGGTCTGGAAGTCGGCTACCGCTTAATCCCGCTGGTAGATAAAGCCCAGGGCGGCGAACTCCTGACCCGTATTAAAGGCGTGCGCAAGAAATTATCTCAGGAGCTGGGATTCCTTATTCCTGCAGTGCATATCCGTGACAATCTGGATTTGGAACCTAATACCTACAGAGTGACCATGATGGGAGTGACGACAGGGGAGTCAGAGCTTAGACACGACAATGAGCTGGCCATTAACCCGGGTCAGGTGTTTGGTACTGTCAAAGGCATAGCCACCAAAGACCCTGCATTTGGTTTAGAAGCGGTCTGGATAGCAAAAAATCAGCGTGAACATGCGCAGACCCTGGGCTACACAGTAGTGGACGCTGCAACAGTAGTAGCTACCCATTTAAGCCAGATTTTAACCAATAATGCGGCGCAGCTGCTGGGCCATGAAGAAGTACAGAATCTGCTGGATATGCTGGCGAAGTCTTCGCCTAAACTGGTGGATGCGTTAGTACCTGATACATTGCCGCTGACTGTGGTGGTCAAAGTGCTGCAGAACCTGCTACATGAAGGTGTGCCTATCCGTGATATGCGCACCATAGTGCAAACGCTGGTGGACTATGGATCGAAGAGTCAGGATGTTGACGTCTTAACTGCGTCTTGCCGTGTGGCGCTTAAACGATTGATTGTGCAGGAAGTGGTTGGCAGTGCGCCTGAAGTGCCTGTGATCACCTTTGCACCTGATTTGGAGCAGATGTTACATCAGTCGATGCAATCGGCCGGAAATGATGGTGCAGGCATAGAACCAGGCCTGGCTGAACGTATTCAGCAATCCCTGGCTACTGCCTGCCAGAATCAGGAATTGGCCGGTGAACCAGCAGTTTTATTGACTTCCGGTATTCTGCGATCAGTTATGGCACGATTCGTGAAATACAGTATTCCAGGATTACGGGTTTTGTCCTACCAAGAGATCCCTGACAACAAACAAATCCGTATTGTCAGTGTGGTAGGCCAGTCGAATTAGGAGTTAAGCTATGAAAATCAAACGCTTTGTTGCCAAAGATATGCGCACCGCTCTGACGGAAGTCAAAGAGTTTTTAGGCCCTGATGCCATTATTCTGTCGAATAAAAAGGTCGCAGGTGGTGTTGAAATTGTGGCGGCAATAGACCCGGAAGCCGCGCCAGCCAAGGCTGCGCCTGAAGCTAAAACTGTAGCTCAGCCTGCAGTCGGCGCGCGTTTGAATATCAAAGTCGACGATGAGCCAGAGCAGGTACCTGCAGATTCTTTGCAAGCTTTGCTCGCCCGTCAAATCAGCAAACAACCTGCAGCTGCTCAGGCTATCTCTGCCAATAAAATGGCGGCTGCAAAAACGGCTGCAGCGACCAACGCATTATTTTCGGTCGCTAATTCAGCATCTCCGGATCCTGAACGTCAATCTTCCGGCGCAGCTGGCGTAAATCTGAACGAACTGACCCGTTATCAGGAGCAACAAGCCAAACTGATGCAAAAACAGTTTGACGCCATGCGAAGCGAAATGTCGTCTATGAAACAATTGTTGCAACACCAGGTCTCTGGTTTGATGTGGCAGGATCTGGCGCGTCGTGAACCTGTCCGTGCCATGGTGATTGAAAAACTGCTGGCTTTGGGTTTATCTGAACCAGTGGCTGATCAAATCGCCTGCTTTATGCCTGAAGATATCAGCGATGCTGAAGCCTGGGACAGTGCATTAGAGCTGCTGACAGGCCAGTTGATCACCACCAATGACGATATTATGCGTCGTGGCGGTGTAGTAGCGCTGGTTGGCCCTACAGGCGTAGGAAAAACCACGACTGTGGCTAAGCTGGCGGCTCAGTTTGCCAAGCGTCATGGTGCCGATCAGGTGGCTTTAATCACCACTGATTCATTTCGTATCGGTGCTTATGAGCAGCTCGCGACTTTTGGCCGTATTATAGGTTGTCCGGTCAAACAGGTGAAAGACAGCGAAGAGTTGGCCATGCTGTTAAATCAGTTACAAACACGTAAATTAATACTGATTGATACTGCAGGTATGAGCCAGCGTGACGTTCGTCTTGCGGAAAAACTTGCGTCCTTAGTGCATAATTCGCGTGTCAAAATAAAAAGTTATCTGGTATTGTCTGCAACATCTCAAGCTCGCGTGATGCAGGAAACCGTTGAACATTTCAAACGTATTCCATTAGCGGGTTGTATTTTCACCAAACTTGATGAATGCTTAAGTTTGGGAGAAATCATTAACGTGGCAATACAAAATGCGTTACCGGTCAGTTATTTGACCCATGGCCAACGAGTCCCTGAGGACATCGAAATGGCAGACGCCAAAACAATGGTTGCCAAGGCAGAGCAGTTACGGACCTCTAACAGTAGTACGGGTTATCAGTGGTATTCAGATTCAGTGACCCGGGTGGAAGGAACCTATGCATAATCTTCCGATGAATGATGATCAAGCCAGTGGCCTGAGAAGAATGAACCAACAGCAACAGATGGTAAAAGTGATAGCAGTGACAGGTGGTAAAGGCGGCGTCGGTAAAACCAACGTCACCTTGAACCTCGCCATGGCTATGGCACAGCTGGGCAAAAAAGTATTAGTACTGGACGCCGACCTTGGATTGGCGAACTGTGACGTGATGCTTGGACTTCGGGTTCAGCAAAATTTATTTCATGTGTTATCCGGCGAAGCTGAGCTGGATGACATTCTGATTGAAGGTCCTTTTGGTATTAAAATTGTACCAGCGACTTCAGGCACTCAGTCCATGACCGAATTAAAGCCGGTAGAACACGCGGGTCTTATTCGTGCTTTTAGCGAAATGCGCACCCGTTTTGACGTGTTGCTGGTCGATACTGCCGCAGGCATTTCCGATATGGTATTAAGTTTCTCCCGAGCCTCTCAGGATGTGTTAGTGGTGGTCTGTGATGAACCCTCTTCCATCACTGACGCTTACGCATTGATGAAAATCTTAAGCCGTGAACACGGTGTGCAACGTTTTAAAATTGTCGCCAATATGGTGCGCAGTTTAAAAGAAGGTCAGGAATTGTTTGCTAAACTGAGCAGGGTGACAGACCGTTTTTTAGATGTCAGCCTGGAATTAGTCGCCACTATACCTTTTGATGAAAACGTCAGAAAAGCGGCGCGTAAGCAAAAAGCTTTTGTCGATGCTTTTCCAAGAACTCCGGCGTCTCTGGCTATCCGCACCTTAGCCACCCGCGCAGTACAATGGCCTGTGCCTCCTGTTGCTTCCGGGCATCTGGAATTCTTTTTGGAACAATTGGTGCAACAACCTGAAGCGAGAGGTCTGGTTTGAATAGCAAACTTGCGGCCTACGGTGCCGCGGATCAACTGACTCAAATGATCGAGCGGCATGCGCCTCTGGTAAAACGTATTGCCTACCACTTGTTAGCCCGTTTACCCGCCAGTGTCTTAGTCGATGATTTAATTCAATCCGGTATGATAGGCCTGATTGAAGCTGCAAAGAATTTTGATGGCAGCAAAGGTGCAAGCTTTGAAACCTTTGCTGGCATTCGTATCCGCGGCTCTATGCTGGATGAGATTCGCCGTGGTGACTGGACTCCGCGCTCAGTGCATCGTAATTCCCGCATGATAGCTGAAGCCATTTCTGAGCTTGAATCTGAACTGGGCCGTGATGTAAAAGATAGTGAAGTTGCTGAAAAACTTGATATATCTTTAGATGAGTATCATCATATGCTCAGTGACGCCAGCAGTGGTCGCATTATTGGCATTGAAGATCTGGGCATCTCGGAAGATGTGTTAGTGACGGCAAATGATAAAGATGAAGATCATTTGTACGAACAACAGGCAACTGATGCATTTCAACAGGCGTTGATAAAAAATATCAGTAGCTTACCGGAGCGAGAAGCTATAGTGTTGTCGCTGTATTATAATGACGAACTAAATTTGAAAGAGATTGGTGCTGTGCTGGATGTCAGTGAGTCCAGGGTCAGTCAAATTCATAGTCAGGCGCTGGTGCGCTTACGCTCCAGAATGCAGGATTGGTTGTAATAGTTTGAGTTAGTCCAGCTTGGGCTCTCACCGGAGGGGATTTTGGATAAGAATATGAAAATTCTTGTGGTTGATGATTTCTCAACCATGAGACGCATAATTAAAAACCTGCTAAGAGATCTTGGCTTCACCAACGTGTCAGAAGCTGATGATGGCAGTACCGCTTTGCCTATGTTGCAAAATGGTGATTTTGATTTTGTAGTCACAGACTGGAATATGCCAGGTATGCAGGGTATCGATTTGTTACGTGCAATTCGTGCCGATGCAAAGCTGAAACATATTCCTGTGCTGATGGTGACTGCTGAAGCGAAAAAGGAACAGATCATTGCAGCGGCACAAGCTGGAGTGAACGGTTACATCGTTAAACCTTTTACTGCTGCAACCTTACAGGAAAAACTGGCTAAAGTATTCGAACGCCTGGGTTAAACCGTAACTGACAAAGGAGTACACCATGTCTGTAGCTACGGCACCCTTGATTTCTTTAGAACAGGCCCGTGAACTGGTTCAGTTGCTTGAGTTTGGTGAAACCGACGCTGCGAACGAACTGGTGCAACAGCTGGCTGTCCCGGGTTCTTCTGAGTTATTTGCCGAGGTTGGAAAACTAACCCGGCAATTACATGACTCGCTAAAAAGTTTCCAAATTGATCCATCCTTAAGTTCGTTGCTGGCCGACGATATTCCGGACGCCAAAAAGCGCTTGAATCATGTTATTGATATGACAGAACAGGCCGCGAATAAAACCATGGATGCGGTCGAAAACTGTCTTCCTATCGCCGATGAGCTGAACTCCCATCTACAATCAATTTTGCCAGACTGGCAAAAACTGATGAGTCGCGACTTAAAAGTCGGGGAGTTCAAAGCCTTATGTCATAATCTTGATGGCTTTTTGCATCAGGCCACCGGAAACTCTGCTACCTTACATGCACGGCTGACCGAAGTATTGATGGCACAGGATTATCAGGATTTAACAGGTCAGATTTTACGGCGGGTCATTGAATTGGTCCGGGAAGTGGAAGACAGCTTAATTGGTTTATTAACGGCCTTTGGTCAAACCAACTTAAGTATGGAAGAACGACCAGCCGTAGTGAAAAAACCAAAAGCAGGTCACGAAGCTGAAGGCCCTATTATTGACGCAGCAGAGCGTGATGACGTGGTGTCCGGTCAGGATGATGTGGACGATTTATTATCAAGTTTAGGTTTCTAAAAGGGGAGCTGTAGCATGGGCTTTGATTTAGATGAGGATATTTTACAGGATTTCCTAGTCGAAGCCGGCGAGATCCTTGAACTACTGCAAGAGCAGTTGGTTGAGCTGGAAAATAATCCGGATGACGCAAATTTATTAAATGCCATTTTCCGTGGTTTCCACACCGTTAAAGGTGGCGCTGGATTTTTATCGCTGACTGAATTAGTTGACGCCTGCCATGGCGCCGAAAACGTGTTTGATATTTTGCGGACCGGCAAACGTCGTGTTACTGCAGAATTGATGGATGTTATTTTACAGGCCCTGGATGCGGTCAACGCTATGTTTGCCGATGTGCAAAACCGCGAACCTCTGACTCCGGCTGATCCTGCTATTATTGAAGCTTTGCATCGCCTGAGCATGCCTGAGTCGGAAGACGAGCATGCCCATCATGCTGTTGCAGCTGAACCTGAACCAGAAGCTGAAATCAGCATGGAAGAGTTTGATGCTGTAGTTGAGTTTGCTACAGTTCCGGCTGTTGAAAGTTCATCTTCCATTGATGAAATCAGCGACGACGAATTTGAATCTCTGTTGGATGAATTGCATGGTGCCGGAGCTCCGGGCCGTGATACGTCCGCCAATCTGCCACCGCCTGCGGTGAAAGAAACAGCCAGTGAAGACATCACAGACGATGAATTTGAAGCTATTTTAGATCAGCTGCATGGTCAGGGTTCCTTTATCCCTGGTGAAGCAGCTGCATCTGTGGCTGCGAAGCCTGCAGAAAAAGCACCGGTCAAAGCACCAGAAAAAGCCAAAGCTGCTGCTGGTGACGACATTTCAGACGACGAGTTTGAATCTTTACTGGACGATTTGCATGGTAAAGGCAAGGCGCCTGTTGGCCCGGCTGAAACTGCAAAAGCAGCACCTGTAGCCAAAGCTGCAGCACCTGCCAAAGCGCCGGCTCCAACTCCAGCACCTGCAGCAGCAAAACCAGCTCCTGTAGCCGCAGCACCAAAAGATCCTGATGCCGATCCAAAAGCAGCCGCTAACCAGCCAGAAACGACAGTTCGTGTTGATACCAAACGTTTGGATCAAATCATGAACATGGTTGGTGAATTAGTGTTAGTGCGTAACCGTTTAGTCAGTTTATCCGGTACTGCTCAGAATGAAGAAATGAGCAAAGCCATAGCGAACCTCGACGTAGTCACAGCCGATTTACAAGGTGCTGTGATGAAAACCCGGATGCAGCCCATCAAAAAAGTATTTGGCCGTTTCCCAAGGGTTGTACGCGACTTAGCCCGTTCTCTGCAAAAGGACATTAACCTTGTGCTGGAAGGGGAAGAAACAGATTTAGATAAAAACCTGGTTGAAGCTTTGGCCGATCCATTGGTCCACTTAGTGCGTAACTCGGTTGACCATGGTATTGAAATGCCGGATGTTCGTGTCAAAGCTGGTAAGCCACGCACAGGTTTAGTCAGATTAGCGGCGTCTCAGGCTGGTGATCATATTCTGTTAACCATCACTGATGATGGTGCAGGTATGGATCCGGAAAAACTTAAAGGCATAGCCATTAAACGTGGTGTACTTGAACCTGATGCGGCGGCCCGTATGTCAGACACTGAAGCCTTTAATCTGATTTTTGCCCCTGGTTTTTCAACTAAAGAGCAAATCTCTGATATTTCTGGTCGTGGTGTGGGTATGGATGTGGTGAAAACCAAAATTACCCAACTGAACGGTACAGTACATATCAACTCCAAGTTGGGTCAGGGTACTATCTTAGAAATTAAAGTGCCGCTGACTTTGGCGATATTGCCAACCCTGATGGTGATAGTGGGCGAACAAACTTTTGCCTTGCCATTAGCGACAGTCAACGAAATTTTCCATCTGGATTTGGCCAAAACCAACAACGTGGATGGCCAGTTGACCATAGTGGTTCGGAACAAAGCCATTCCATTGTTTTATCTTGAGCACTGGCTGGTCAAAGGTTCGACCAAAAAGATCCGTCGCGAACAGGGTCATGTGGTGATAGTGCAAATTGGTACCCAACAAATTGGTTTTGTAGTGGACTCTCTGATTGGTCAGGAAGAAGTAGTGATCAAACCTCTGGATGCCTTATTGCAAGGTACTCCGGGTATGGCTGGCGCTACTATCACATCAGACGGCGGTATAGCGCTTATTCTGGATGTGCCTAACTTGCTGAAGCATTATGCCAAACGTTCCAAAATAAAATTTGATCGCTTTGATAAATTCTCAGCCTAAGAGAGTGAAGTATGACCATCAGGGTATTAGTTGTTGATGACTCCAGTTTTTTCCGTCGCCGTCTGACGGAAATACTGAGTCAGGATGCCGAGTTAGAGGTCATTGCCACCGCCAATAATGGTAAAGAGGCGGTGGAAAAAGCGTTAGCCTTGCGGCCTGACGTGATAACGATGGACATCGAAATGCCGGTGATGGATGGCATTCAGGCTGTGCGCGAAATCTTAAAGGTACAGCGCACACCTATTCTGATGTTTTCATCTTTAACTCACGAAGGTGCAAAAGCCACTTTAGATGCACTGGAAGCCGGCGCTATAGATTTCCTGCCGAAAAAATTCGAAGACATAGCCCGCGATAAAGCCGAAGCCGCTGATGTGTTACGTCAAAGGGTGAAAACAGTTGCCAGACGCCGGGTGATCAGCAGGCCATCCAGTTTAACGGGAAACACAGGCTCCACTTTTTCATCCCGCACTGCACCAGCTCCTGCGACCGGTGCTTCTGCTACAACAGCAAGAGCACCTTTGGCTCAAAGTCTGGCGGCCAGAGCATTGGCTGAACGGGCAGAGTTACAAAGCAGAGCAGCAGAACGTGCTGAATCACAACGTACTGCTAATTTTGAATCCAGCGGCAAGAACTACAAACTGGTCGCTATTGGCACTTCAACAGGCGGACCAGTCGCGCTGCAACAAATTATTACCGCTTTACCTGCCAACTTTCCTTTGCCTATTGTGCTTATTCAGCATATGCCTGCCGCCTTTACCGGCGCTTTTGCCGCCCGTTTAAATGGTCTGGCAAAAATTGAAGTCAAAGAAGCTGCAGACAACGATATTCTTCGACCTGGTGTGGCTTATCTGGCGCCAGGTGGTAAACAAATGCTGGTTGATGGCAATGAAAACCAGGCCAGGCTTAGGGTACGCGAAGACGACTCACCTCGTATTACCTTTAAACCCAGCGTAGATATTACTTTTGGTACTGCTGCTAAAGTCTTTAACGACAAAGTACTCGCAATAGTTCTGACAGGTATGGGCTCGGATGGTCGTGAAGGCGCCCGTTTACTGAAGCAATCCGGTTCCCGTATCTGGGCGCAGGATGAAGCCAGTTGCGTGGTTTATGGCATGCCGCAGGCTGTGACTGCTGCAGGTTTGACTCATCTTGAAGTGGCGTTATCTGATGTGGCAAACCGTCTTATTGCAGAAGTAGGCAATGGATAAGCTTACTCTTGCCGGTATTATTATTGCGTTAGTGGCTATAGTGGGCGGTTTTAGTCAGGAAGGTGGAGATGTTCTTACCTTGTTGCATGGGCCTGCTTTTTTAATTGTGTTTGGTGGTACTTTGGGGGCTGTACTGATCCAGAGTCCGGCTTCACAGTTTCGCTTGAGCATGAGCTTGCTGCCCTGGGTCATTACGCCGCCTAAACTGGACTTCGATTCGACCATAGAACGTATTACCCAATGGGGGCATTCGGCTCGTCTGCAAGGTTTTTTATCCTTAGAACAGGATGCACTGAACGAAGAGCAACCCTTGCTAAAACGTGGTTTGAACTTACTGGTAGATGGGACTGAAGCCAAAATATTGCAGGATATCCTCGACACCGAACTGCATCTGGAAAAAGAACGTTTATTAAGAGCAGCAAAAGTATTTGAAGCTATGGGCGGCTATAGTCCGACTATAGGTATAGTTGGCGCTGTACTTGGGCTTATTCTGGCCTTATCTAATATTTCCAACCCGGATGAATTAGGGCAGGGCATTGCTACCGCTTTTGTTGCTACTATTTATGGCGTGGGCTTAGCTAACTTTGTCTTTATACCTATATTTAATAAAATCAAAGTGTTAGTTGAAGAGCGGGCTTTATTTCATTCTATGGTGATCGAAGGTTTGTGTTCTATAGCGCTGGGGGAAAACCCCCGCAGTGTGGAATCCAAACTAATGGCATACAGAGCCACTTAAATGTACAGGCCTCGCCGTTCTGCCGCCAGTGAAGCGGAAAAGTCAGATACAGAACGTTGGCTGGTGTCTTATGCCGATTACATGACCTTGTTGTTTGCGCTTTTTGTTGTGCTGTACTCGATGGCCAATATGGAGCGTGAGCAGTTTAAAGCCTTACAGGACACTATTTCTAAGGTGTTTGTAGCAACAGACAAAACAGGAACCGGTATCCAGGGGCAATCTGTACAACCTGATATTCACCCGCAAAGTGATTTTGAATTGTATGGTTCAGGGTTGGAAGACGCTACAGGACCCACTTTACTGGCGGATAATTCGAAGTTAGAACAGATAGACAGTACTAAACTTGGCAGCCCTTTAGTGGGGATGCAAAAAGACATCAATCGTGCTTTGCGCACTTTGATCGAGTCGGGCTTAGCCAAAGTTACGCTGGATGAAGACTGGTTAACGGTTGAACTCAATAGTGGCCTATTGTTTGGCAGTGGCAGTGCCCGTTCAAACAGTTCAGCTTCTGCCGTCATCACTGAATTAACTGCTATTTTAAAGCAGACGAATAATTTTTTAAGAGTGCGGGGTTATACTGATTCAGTACCTATCCGCACCGAGCAGTTTCCATCGAACTGGGAGTTGTCAGTAGCGCGTGCTGCTTCCATAGTCCGTCTATTGGAAGACTTAGGTATAGAACCACAGCGTATGGCGATTGAAGGCTATGGGCAGTATTCCCCTTTTGCAGATAACGCTACGGCACAAGGACGCAGTCAAAACCGAAAGGTAGTGATAGCTTTATCTAAGTACGCATACGAAGCTGTTGTGGTTGAAACACCAGAGGCAGCCGAACCGGAAACTGCAGCAGAACAGGCAGCTGAAGCGGCTGCAGCGCAAGAACAGCAAAAAATACGGGTGATCCGCTTACCTCATGGTGGCATACGGATCACAACCAGACCGCCTGAACCAGGCGAAGAAGAGCCACCTATTGAGCAGGAACAGTAAATTGGTTGTTTGGACTATCGCAAATCAAAAGGGTGGGGTTGGAAAAACTACCACTACAGTAACCTTAGGCGCTTTGCTTGCACAGCGTGGCCATCGTGTTTTACTGATCGATACTGACCCTCATGGCTCGCTTACCTACTATTTTGGCATTGATGCTGAAGAGCTGGAAGTCAGCGTTTATGATATTTTTCTGCGTGGTAAAGACATTACCGGCGAAGAAATTTTGCAGTCACTTTGCCCAAGCGGTATGCCTAATCTGGATATATTGCCTACTTCTATGGCGCTGGCCACTCTTGACCGTTCTCATGGTCAACAAGGTGGTATGGGGCTTATTCTGAAAAAAGCTCTGCAAAAAATTGAAAACGACTATGACTATGTGCTGATTGATTGCCCTCCGGTTATTGGGGTGCTGATGGTGAACGCCATGGCCGCCTGTGACCGTATTTTAATACCGGTGCAGACTGAGTTTCTGGCATTAAAAGGCCTGGATCGAATGATTGCCACTATGCAACTGATGCACAGTTCAGCGCCGCAGGATTACGCTTTTACCATAGTGCCGACTATGTACGACAAAAGAACCAAAGCCTCACTGGATGCTTATAAAGCCTTAAAAGCTCAGTATCAGGAAAGGGTGTGGTCAGCTGTTATTCCTATTGACACTAAATTCCGTGATGCCAGTCTGGCCCAGACTCCACCCCCTGTATTCGCGCCAAAATCCCGTGGG
The DNA here is from genome assembly GCF_031457405.1 of Rheinheimera soli. GTDB lineage: Bacteria > Pseudomonadota > Gammaproteobacteria > Enterobacterales > Alteromonadaceae > Pararheinheimera > Pararheinheimera soli_A. The sequence continues at coordinate 178,343 of NZ_JAVDWR010000001.1, forward strand.
GTCTTTGCTTACAATACGTTGCTAACCTATTTATTGCAGTTAGCGCCGGAGAACTAAGATGAGCGATTTACAAGCCAGCCAAAAAGTCATGAAGCATTATTTAAATGCTTTATTGACCGATGACGTGGTCGAAACGCCTATTCAGCAAGCGAAAAAGCAGCAACTGAATGAACTGCTGGCTCCGGTATCGGCCCCTGTTGTGGCTCCTGTTAAAGCCCCGGTGATCGCAAAACCAGCCGTTGTGGCACCAGTGACAGCTCCTGTTGTAAAAGCGCCTGTGGTGGCTCCGCTTGCCCCTGTGGTTGAACAGGTGAAGGTGGCGCCTGTTGTTCCTGCAGTAAAAGCTACGGCACCTGTAGTAAAAGATTACAGAAAAGGCCGTTTTCAGGCGTTGTTTTTTACAGTGGCGGGTTTAAAAGTCGCATTACCTCTGAAAGCGCTGGGCGGTATTCATAAGATGATGCCGATTAGCTCATTACCAGGTCAGCCTGAATGGCTAAAAGGTGTGATGTTGTACCGCGAGCAAAAAATTAATGTGGTCGATACTGCGCTTTGGGTCATGCCAGAAAAATATGACCAGGAGCTGGCAGAAAAGCTAAACTATCAATATGTTATTATGCTGGGCAATAGCCATTGGGGCCTGGCTTGTGATACTTTGGTCAACACCATTGCCTTAGAGCAAGACGAAGTAAAGTGGCGGGAAACCGAAGGCAAAAGGCCTTGGCTCGCTGGTTTAATAAAACAACATATGTGTGCTTTGCTGGACGTAGACGCTCTGATTGCTTTATTGGCAAAGGGTATGAATAGTCAGCACTGATTAAGTGTAAAAGAATTTAACTTCTGGGTAGGAGCTATGCATGAGTAATTTAACAGCACAATCTGGCAAAACTAAAGAAGTCACAGACTTAGTGCTGCAATGGGTGACTTTTAAACTGCAGGAAGAAACCTACGGTATTAATGTCATGCAGGTGCAGGAAGTTCTGCGATATACAGACATAGCCCCGGTGCCTGGTGCGCCTGATTATGTTATGGGTATTATCAATTTGCGTGGCAACGTAGTCACTGTTATTGATACCCGCGCCCGTTTTGGTTTGCCGCCTTCAGAAGTCACTGACAACAGCCGCATTGTGATCATCGAATCAGAGCGCCAGGTGATTGGCATTATGGTCGACAGCGTGGCTGAAGTGGTGTATCTGAAACAGTCTGAAATTGACACAGCACCCAACGTAGGCACAGACGAAAGCGCCAAGTTTATCCAGGGTGTGTCTAACCGCGAAGGTGAATTACTGATCCTGGTGGATCTGAATAAACTGCTGTCTGATGACGAATGGGAAGAGATCCGTAGCATTTAATGGCTAATTTTCTGACTGAATTTTCATGGATATGGCTACTGGGAATAGTGGCCATTTTGTTGCTGTCTGTAGGTATGGCAGCGCTGGCTTCGCGTCAAAGTAAAAAGCTGCTGGATATCATTAATGAAAACGCAGCAGCCAGCTGGCAACAACAACAACACCTGGAGCAATTGAGCCAGCAACTGGAACAGCAATCACAACAGCTTAAACGTGCCCACCAGGATGTAGAAGAGTTACGTTCTACCGTAATTGGAGTCGGGCAACGTGTGCTCACTTTGGAAAGTCACTTAGGGCAGGGTATGTTGCAGGTTGCTGAGCTGGCCGAACAACAAAAATCGCTGCATTTGTTTGATCCGGAGTCAAAAATTTACAGCAGAGCGATGAAAATGGTCCATTTGGGTGCTAGCCTGGATGAAATTATGCTCGAATGTGAACTGCCACAGGCGGAAGCCGAACTGCTGTTTAACCTGCATAAGCAAACTAAATAACCACTCCTTTTGTCTGGCTGAATTCTATACGGGCTTGGTCTTTTTTTTATTAAATGACTATAGTTTTTCGTACAAGGATGAAGCTCACAGGGCACTGCTATGCACAATCCAACTCTTATCCATCACGGAGCTGTCGACGGCGTAACAGGCTCCTGCCATCAGTATTTTTTCAATGAGCAACAAAGCGTTCTGATCGATTGCGGCTTATTTCAAGGCGTAGAGCAGGGAAGGGGCAAAGCAGGTGCAGATTCAGCGCAGATCGATTTTCCGCTTGAGGGTATTCAGGCGCTTTTGCTGACTCATGTGCATATTGACCATGCAGGTCGTATTCCCTATTTAATAGCAGCAGGTTTTAAAGGGCCCATCTATTGCAGCAAAGCATCGGCTTTACTGCTGCCGCTGGTATTAGAAGATGCATTAAAAATGGGCATCACCAGAGATGAAAAGCTGATCAATGCTTTTATCAAAGCAGTATCACGCCAGCTACGTCCTTGTGACTACAACTCTTGGTATGAACTGGAAAGCAGCGCAGAAGCTGTTCAGTTGCGTTTTCAAAACGCCGGCCATATTCTGGGCTCTGCCTATATCGAAATTCGCCATCAGATCCCGTCGAATAACCCAAATACAGAACAAGGCTGGTATAAAGCTGTGTTTTCAGGAGACTTAGGCGCCCGTGATACCCCTTTGTTACCTGATCCTACCCCGCTTGATAGTGCCGATTTACTGGTGCTTGAAAGCACTTATGGTGATAAGAATCACCAGAATCGGAAAAATCGTCAGCAGCGTTTACAGCAGATATTGGAAAAAGCACTGAGTGATAATGGCACTGTGCTTATTCCTGCATTCAGCATAGGTCGTACTCAGGAATTGTTGTACGAGCTTGAAGATATTATTCATCGTATGCAGGGCCAGGCTATTCATCAAGAGCTGAACTGGGAGCAACTGGACATTATTGTCGACTCGCCCTTAGCTGCTGACTTCACCTCTGTATATAAAGAATTAAAACAGTTCTGGGATGACGAAGCAAAACAGAGGCTGCAACAGGGCCGGCATCCATTGCAGTTTGAGCAGTTGCTTACCGTCAACACTCATGAGGATCATCAAAAAGTTGTCAGGCATCTGGCAGATACAGGCCGACCTGCTGTAGTGATTGCAGCGAGCGGCATGTGTGCAGGTGGCCGTGTAGTGAATTATCTGAAAGCTTTATTAGCTTCTGCGCGTCATCAAATTCTGTTTATGGGTTATCAGGCCCGTGGCACTCCGGGCGCCGCATTAATTAAGTATGCAAAAACAGGGGGCTACCTTCAGCTTGATGGCGAGGACTACCCTATACATGCTGAAGTGATCCAACTTAGTGGTTACTCTGCCCACGCCGATCAACAGGATTTATTGCATTTTGTCAGTGGTATGCACCAGGTGCCTGAACAAATCCGTTTGGTACATGGCGACACAGAAGCCAAACTTGAGCTGAAAAAGCAGCTGGAAGCCAGAGGCCACAAGGTCGTTATTGGAGTTACTTAAGTTAGTGTTCAGGCAAGCTGTTTTACTCTGCCGCCACAGCATAAATTCTGATACCATTTCAGCAGTTTCAGTTTGAATTCAATGGATGTAGTGATGATCAAAGTATTGAGTGTGTTTGGTACCAGACCCGAAGCCATCAAAATGGCGCCTTTAGTGAATCTGTTAAAAGAAACCCCAGGTATTGAGAGCAAAGTTTGTGTGACAGGCCAACACAGAGAAATGCTGGATCAGGTATTAAAACTGTTTAATATAGTGCCGGATTACGATCTGGCTATTATGAAAGCTGGTCAGGACTTATATGATGTCACCACCAGCATTCTGTTAAATATCAAACCTGTTCTGCGAGATTTCCAACCTGACATAGTGTTGGTGCATGGCGATACCAGCACCACTTTTGCGGCGGCTTTGGCTTGTTATTATGAAAAAACTGCGGTAGGGCATGTTGAAGCTGGGCTTCGTACCGGCAATATTTACAGCCCCTGGCCTGAAGAAGCGAACCGAAAGTTAACAGGTGCTTTAACTAAGCTACATTTCGCGCCAACGGACACCTCAAAACAAAACCTGTTGAATGAAAATATCGATCCTGCTGGCATAGTAGTGACAGGAAATACGGTGATTGATGCTTTGCATCAGGTGGTTGCAAAAATTGATGGCGATGCCAACTTAACCAAAAACTTTGAACAACAATTTCCTTATGGCCTAAACGGTCGTCGTTTAGTGCTCGTCACAGGGCACAGACGTGAAAGCTTTGGGGATGGTTTTGAACAAATTTGTGCTGGCTTAAAACAAATAGCTCAGCAATTCCCCGACACAGACGTTGTTTACCCTGTGCACTTAAACCCCAATGTGCGTGAACCTGTATTTCGTTTATTAAGCGACACCTCCAACGTACACTTAATAGAACCTCAGGACTATCTGCCTTTTGTGTACCTGATGAGCCGCAGCACAGTGGTGCTGACCGACTCAGGTGGTATTCAGGAAGAAGCGCCTTCTTTGGGCAAACCTGTACTGGTGATGCGTGATACGACTGAACGGCCAGAAGCTGTAGCTGCGGGCACTGTAAAACTAGTGGGAACAGATGCTGATGTTATAGTGCGCGAAGTCAGTCGTTTACTTACAGACAAAGCCTATTATGAGCAAATGAGTTTTGCCCATAACCCTTATGGCGACGGCAAAGCTTGTGAACGTATTATTGAGGCAATTAAAACCAGCTTTTGATAGACCTGTGTTGAATGGACAACAGCGGTGAAATGTAATTAAGTGTTTCGCCGTTGTTGTTTTTAAGAAACAAATTTCCAATGGACAAAAATAGCGTAATTCGTTAAAGTCGCGCCCAGTTTCGTTGAGTTAAAATTGTAAAGGACCTTTGGCATAAGGATGTGCAGAATAATCCTCGCTGAGTTACTTCTGGCATACAGCTAGTTTGATACAAAATCATTTAAAAAGATCAGTATTCTGTTCGGTTTTTGTTTGCTGACGAAAATAGGTAAAAAACTACCTTAGCATGGCCAGCTTGGCCGAGCAGTAAGTCTGTATTTACTCGCAGTTTCAGTTTGGAAAAGCAAGCGAAACAGGTAAACTAAATGGGCCTTATACTGGATCCAACAAATACACTAACTGGAGTTGTAGCGTGCTAAAACTGTTGAAAACTTGTGTGCTGGCAGCCTTGTTTGCTGCATTGCCTGTGTCTGCTGTGACACCTTCGCCTGCAATGATGGCTCAGTTTAAAAAATTATCTCCGGCCGAGCAGCAACGTTTAGCTAAACAGTACGGTATAGATGTACCTGTAAATTCTGCGAGTTCGCTAAATCAACAGGCTCAACCCCAGGTTTTAGTGCCGCAACAACAAGGCGCTATCATTGAAAACATAGACTCGCAGTTTGCTCAGTATCCTGAACAATTGACCGAAGGAGAAAAAGCGAATCAGCGCTTCGGTATGAACATGTTTAATTCGCAAATTAGTACTTTTGCTCCGGTAGACAACGCGCCGGTGCCAGAAAACTACAGGTTAGGTCCTGACGATATTTTATTGTTACAGTTATTTGGTAAGCAAAATAGTAGCGAAGAATTGATTGTTGGCCGCGATGGTTCAGTGAATCTGCCGGAGATTGGTCCAATCAATGTTAGTGGTTTATCAGTGGTTCAAGCATCTGATGTAATTGCGAACAAAGTACGAGAAGCCATGATTGGTGTCGATGCTGCTATTACTATGGGCAAGTTGCGTACTATCAATATTTTTGTTGCAGGTGAAGCCAAGACTCCAGGGATGTTTGCTGTGTCGGCTTTAACCACTGTGACTCAGTCTTTGTATTTGGCTGGTGGTGTTTCAGACATAGGCAGTTTACGCGATATTCAGGTTAAACGAGCTGGTGCTACAGTGGGGCGTTTTGACTTATATGAATTATTGTTGCGTGGCGATAGCTCCGGCGATATTCAACTGCAACATGGCGATGTGGTCTTTGTAGCGCCGATGAAAGCTACAGTGCAGATCACTGGTGAAATTAAACGCGCAGCAATATACGAAGTAAAATCTGGCGAAACCATTGATACCTTGTTAAATATGGCGGGTGGCACCAAAGCTGGAGCTTATCCTCAGTCAGTGGTGCTTGAGCGCTACAATAGCAACAACCTGCGCGATTTACTGAACTTAGATTTAACCAATGCGGTAAACCGTCAAATGGCTTTACGTGACGGTGATTTATTGCGTATAGCAGAAACATCTCCACGTATTGAGAATGTCGTCACAGTAGCAGGTGCTGTGGTTCGTCCAGGTTTTTATGCCTGGCAACAAGGTATTCGCATCAGTGATTTAATTAAGTCGTTTTGGTCTGATTTACATATGACGGCAGATTTGGACTATGCCTTGGTTGTGCGTGAGGTTAACAATGCCGGCGATGTTAAAGTGATGCAATTCAGCCTTGCTGAAGCAATCAATCAGCCTTCGGGTCCTGCAAACTTAAGTTTAAAACCACGCGATTTAGTGTTGGTGTTCCACCATGCAGATCAATATATTCAACGCAATAAACTCAACGATTACCTGCGTAAACAAATTACCGACCGTTACAAGCTGATGCCAGATATGCGTTGGACTGCGTCAGAAGATCTGACGTCCAGAGCATTCAGCGAAATGTTGGACGTAGATAAAAGACGACAAACCAATATGCTTCTGCAAGGGCAGACAACGCGGATAGGTGATCAGCAATTAATCCAGCCTGCCAAAGAACTCTCAAGTACTACACTTAGTGCCAGAGATACATCCGGAGCAAACAAGAATACTATTGACGCTGTAGATATGGGCATAGACGCGCTTCCTGCTGTTATGAAAGACGTCATGTCACGAATTTTCCGCGACAAAGAAGTATTAACACTGTCTGCGAGTTTTAGCCGAACAGAATTATTGCATCCATTGCTACAAAAGTTAAAGGCTCAGGTTCGCCGCGGTGCTGATCCTATGATTGCTTCTGTCTCAGGTGAAGTTAAGGTTCCTGGCGAGTATCCTCGAGCTGAAAACTCTGACGTTGCTTCTTTAATAGATGCTGCTGGTGGTTTAAAACAGTCAGCTTACTTAAACCGTGCCGAACTGACTCGCGCTGTGTTAGCTTCTGACAAAAATGGTATTGAAGCACAAAATATTGCCGTTGATCTGTCCAGAGTTTTTGCTGGTGAAATATCAGTTTTACTGCAAGACAGGGATCGCTTGAACGTATTCTCTGTACCTGATTGGAATATTGAACGTGCTATTGAGCTGCGTGGTGAAGTCCGTTTTCCAGGCCGTTACACCATTCAGCGTGGAGAAATGTTATCCAGTGTTATTCAGCGTGCTGGCGGTTTAAACGATAATGCTTTTGTGCAAGGTGCAATCTACACTCGTGAAGATATTAAAGAGCGGGAACGTATTCAAATCAAGAAATTAGCTGACCAGTTAAGAGCAGATATAGCAACTAAAAGCCTTTCGCAAGCTGATAGTACTGTGTCAGCTGAAGATGCTTTGCTGATGATTCAGCAGCTTGAAAAACAACAGCCCGTAGGTCGTTTAGTTTTGGATTTACCGTCTCTTCTTACTGGCACATTTGACTATGACGTACAGGTACAGGATGGCGACTTGTTTTATGTACCACGTAATGACAACACCATTTCGATCGTAGGCGAAGTGCAGCATGCCAGTAGCCACAGATATCAGAAGGACTTATCTTTCGAAGATTATTTGAAACTGGCCGGTGGCACACGTAAGCGAGCGGATGTAGATCGTATTTATGTAATTAAAGCTGATGGTTCTGTCACTCTGCCTGAAAGTAAAGGTTGGTTTGCTGTAGTTAAAACGGGCTTAGAGCCTGGTGACACTATCGTAGTGCCGGTAGATACCGAATATAAAGACAGCTTGTCATTGTGGACCTCCGTAACCCAGATTTTCTATCAGTCAGCTGTGGCTTTAGCTGCTTTGAATTCATTTTGATAATAGTGAGCGTTTCCACAGCAAAGTAGTTTCATAGTAATGTCTCTCGTTTCTCTGTCTGATACTTTGCGAAGATAGTTAAATAGTAAATCATTATGTATCACGATGCTGATGAATTTATGCGAGTGTTCCCCATTTGTTTTAATATTGGTATTTCTAAATGGTTGATAGTAAAGATAAAGTTAATGTTAGCTATTCGAATAAGTCTGAGAATGATGAGATAGATTTAATTGGCCTGCTGTCACTGATATGGAAGGGAAAACTTACCGTAATTTTAGTTACCTTTTTATTTGGTGCTTTTTCGATTTATTACTCGTTAAGTTTGAGTGATATATACAGAAGTGAATTGTTAATGGTTCCTGCTGAACAAAAAAATTCCAGTGTATTACCCGGGCAGTTAGGTGGTTTAGCTGCAATGGCAGGAGTAAATTTAGGTTCTGGTGGAATAGACAAGACAACAATAGCTTTACAGACTCTACAATCCAGAGATTTCATTTCAAAATTTATTAGGAAACACAATATACTAGTGGAACTTATGGCAGCTAAAGGCTGGGATCGGCAAAGTAATACGTTAGCTATCGACCAGAGTTTATATAGTGTTAAGGATATGTCTTGGATAAGAGATGTTAAAGCACCAAGAAAACCTGAGCCATCGATGCAAGAGGCTTATGCTGTTTTTAGTGATCTTTTTAAATTATCAAAAGACATAAAATCAGGATTGATTACTTTGGAATTTAAACATTATTCTCCGTTTTTCGCAAAGCAGATACTTGACTGGCTAGTTGCTGACATAAATCAGGATATGAAGTCAAAAGATATTCAAGAGGCTGAAAAAAGTATTGTGTATTTAGAGCAACAAATTTTAAAAACTAATATATCTGAGGTTAAAGCAACTTTATTTTCATTAATTGAAGAACAGACTAAAACTTTGATGCTTGCAAATTCTCGTGACGAATATATGTTCAAAATGATTGATTCGGCGTTTGTTCCTGAAATGAAATATGAGCCGAGACGTTCGATTATTGTCATTGTTACCAGCTTTTTTGGTTGCATTTTCGGAGTTTTTGTTGTCCTGCTCTTTCCAAGACTAAGAAAGTGAATAGTAGATAAAATTTTTAATTGATATAGGCATTTATAATGAAGAAAAAAGCGTTAATCACTGGTGTAACAGGTCAAGATGGCTCTTATTTGGCCGAGTTTTTATTGGAAAAAGGTTATGAAGTTCATGGTATTAAACGCCGAGCTTCATCTTTTAACACACAACGTGTGGATCATATTTATCAGGACCCACATATCGATAATAAAAACTTTATCCTTCATTATGGTGATCTTACCGATTCTTCAAATCTGACTCGTATTCTGCAGGAAGTTCAGCCAGATGAAGTATATAACTTAGGAGCGCAAAGTCACGTAGCCGTGAGTTTTGAATCACCTGAATACACTGCAGACGTAGATGCTATGGGCACTCTACGTCTTTTGGAAGCAATTCGTTTATTGGGTTTAGAAAAGAAAACCCGTTTTTATCAGGCGTCAACGTCTGAGCTTTATGGGTTAGTGCAAGAAATACCGCAGAAAGAGACTACACCTTTTTACCCTCGTTCTCCTTATGCGGTTGCTAAGATGTATGCCTACTGGATTACAGTGAACTACCGTGAATCCTATGGCATGTATGCTTGCAACGGTATTTTATTCAATCACGAATCTCCGCGCCGTGGCGAAACTTTTGTGACCCGTAAAATTACCCGTGGTTTATCTAATATTGCTCAAGGTTTAGAGTCTTGCCTTTATATGGGCAACATGGATGCTTTACGTGACTGGGGTCATGCCAAAGACTATGTACGCATGCAGTGGATGATGTTGCAGCAAGAACAGCCAGATGATTTTGTAATTGCCACTGGCGTCCAGTATTCGGTTCGGGAGTTTATCAGCTGGTCGGCAAAGGAATTAGGCATAACTTTGCGTTTCGAAGGCCTTGGTGTTGACGAGGTTGCCATTGTTGAAAAAATTGACGGCGACAACGCTCCTGCACTGAAAGTGGGGGATATTATTGTAAAAGTCGACCCTCGCTATTTCCGTCCTGCTGAAGTAGAAACTTTGTTGGGTGACCCAACGAAAGCTAAGCAGATATTGGGTTGGGTGCCCGAAATAACTACACAGGAAATGTGTGCTGAAATGGTTGCAGCCGATCTAAAATCAGCAAAACGCCATGCTTTATTAAAAGCGCATGGCTATGAGTTGCCAGTATCTGTTGAGTAAGTATCAGTATTCTGAAACCACAATACATTTTGTGTATTGTGGTTTTCATATTTGAGGTTTTCATGAAAAAAGTATTTGTTGCCGGTCATAACGGTATGGTTGGTTCAGCTATAGTGCGGCAGCTTGAAAAAAGTGGTACTGCAGAGGTTATTACCAAAACTCGCAAAGAGTTAGATCTGACTAATCAGGCTGCTGTTCAGCAGTTTTTTGCTGAACAGCAGATAGATCAGATCTACCTAGCTGCAGCCAAGGTCGGGGGCATTATCGCCAATAATACGTACCCTGCCGACTTTATTTATGAAAACTTAATGATACAAGCCAACATTATTCATGCTGCTCATGTTAACAATGTACAACAGTTACTGTTTCTTGGGTCCAGCTGTATTTACCCGAAACTTGCTGCTCAGCCTATGGCTGAAGACGCGTTATTGACCGGCACTCTGGAGCCAACCAATGAGCCTTATGCCTTAGCGAAAATTGCAGGTATAAAGTTATGTGAAAGTTATCATCGGCAATATGGCCGTGATTATCGTAGTGTAATGCCAACAAATTTGTACGGTCCTAATGATAATTTTCACCCGGATAACAGCCATGTTATACCGGCCTTGTTAAGACGTTTTCATGAAGCAAAATTAGCTAAAGCACCACAAGTTATCGCTTGGGGCTCAGGCTCGCCAATGCGCGAGTTTTTGCATGTTGATGATATGGCAGCGGCCAGTATTTTTGTGATGGAACTCGATAAAACAACTTATGAGAAGCACACAAGTCCTATGTTAAGCCATATCAACGTAGGGACAGGCGTAGATTGTACGATAAAAGAACTGACAGAAACTGTAGCTAAGGTTGTTGGTTACTCCGGTGATATTGTATGGGATAGCACTAAACCTGATGGCGCTCCACGCAAACTGATGAATGTTGACCGTCTTAAAGGGCTTGGCTGGCAATATTCTGTAGGCTTGGAGTCAGGCTTAAAAAGCACTTATGAGTGGTTTTTAGACAACCTGGACGTATTTAGAAAATAATGCTCAGCGTAGACGATTTCAGACAGGTGGTAAAAAATGCTCCACTGTTTTCTATTGATTTGGTTGTGCTGAATGAAAAGCATGAAATGTTGGTTGGTTTACGTAAGAACGAGCCGGCAAGCGGGTTTTGGTTTGTACCAGGTGGGCGTATGTATAAAGGCGAAACTATAGTTGATGCTTTTAGACGTATAACTGAGGCAGAGCTTGGAAAATCATTTGAACGCGAACGTTTTATAATGCTTGGTATCTATGACCATTTCTACGAAAATAGTTGTTTTGATGAGTCAGTGTCAACTCATTATATTAATGCTCCACATTTCATGTTGGTAAATAGCGCAGAACTACAGCTTCCTCTGATACAACATCATGATTATCGTTGGGTGGCTATTAAAGATGTTGCCGTTGATGAGACAATACATTGTTTTAGCAAGGTATTTCTTTCAGACTTATTAAGTTATCTGAATTAGATGGCAACTTATTTAAAATTAGATTTAGATGCAGAATAGCTGAGAGTTCAGAGCATTAAATATGAATGATTTAAAAATACAGACGCGTGAAGCAAAACAGTTCGTCGGGAATACTACTGAAACTATTTTGAATTCGGCGCTCAAGTCTGGTTTAGTTTTTGAGTATAGCTGTAAGACGGGTCAGTGTGGTGTGTGTAAAACAAAGGTGATTTCCGGCAGGGTAACTGAACTGCAAGAGCAACTCGCACTAACAGAGCATGATAGGATGGAGAATAAAGTTCTTACCTGTTGTTGTGCTCCAACCTCAGACCTGTTGATTGATGCTGAAGATCTTGCTGCATTACATGGCATAGATATTAAAACTTTACCATGTCGTATTAAGCAGTTAACTCGTTTTTCTGATGAACTTATCAGTGTCACGCTCAGACTTCCTCCAACAGCTCATTTTAAGTTTCTTGAAGGCCAATATATAGATATCATTGGCCCTAAAAGCATTCGCAGAAGTTATTCGATAGCAAGCACTGCTGAACATAGCGAATTAGTTCTCTACATTAAACGTTTCGAAAACGGTCAAATGAGTGACTACTGGTTTAATCAGGCGAAAGACAATGACCTGTTAAGAATAGAAGGCCCTAAGGGGACATTCTTTTTGCGTGACAGCAAACAGGACCTAATATTTTTGGCGACAGGAACTGGCATAGCGCCAATTATTTCAATTCTGTCTGGTTTAGACAATGACCCGGATTTTGTACAAAGCGGCACAATCAGCTTGTATTGGGGTAATCGTTTTCCTGAAGATTTTTTCTGGACACATTCGTTTAAAAAGTTACAAGTAGCTGTGAATTATGTTTTATCACGAAAGGAAGATAGCTGGCCTCATCAGACAGGTTATGTTCAGAATGTCGCATTAGAATCGGGCCATGATATGGCTCGATCAGCTGTATACGCTTGTGGTTCTAATATGATGATTAAGTCGGCACAGGAGAGCTTTTTAGCTGCCGGATTAGCCGAAAATAAATTCTACTCAGACGCTTTTGTGCAAAGTTATTAGATTACTTAAATAGGAAATGAACAGATGAAAGCAGTGATCCTTGCCGGTGGCCTTGGTACCAGACTCAGTGAAGAGACGAGCACAAGACCTAAACCTATGATCGAAATAGGTGGTAAACCAATACTCTGGCATATCATGAAAATGTATTCAGCTCATGGTGTAAATGAGTTCGTCATTTGCTGTGGTTACAAAGGTTATGTAATCAAAGAGTATTTTGCTAATTACTTTTTGCACCAATCAGATGTTACCTTCACTATGCATGATAATCAAATGAAAGTTCATCAGAAACGAGCTGAGCCTTGGATTGTAACCTTAGTGGATACGGGCGATGAATCTATGACTGGTGGTCGTTTAAGACGTGTTGCAGATTACGTTAAAGACGAAGAAGCATTTTGCTTTACATATGGTGATGGTGTTGGTGACATTAATATTGCTGAAACTATAGCTTTCCATAAAGCACACGGACAGGAAGCAACTTTAACTGCGACCTATCCGCCAGGTCGATTTGGCGCGCTCGATATAAATAAAGGCCAGGTTCTGAGCTTTAAAGAGAAACCTAAAGGCGATGGGGCCATGATTAACGGTGGTTTCTTTGTCTTGTCTCCTAAAGTGCTTAATCGTATTGCTGCAGACTCAACTATATGGGAACAAGAGCCCTTGATAGGTCTTGCTGAAGACAAACAACTGATGGCTTATGAGCATCATGGTTTCTGGCAACCTATGGATACATTGCGTGATAAAGTCCATTTGGAAACGTTGTGGCAGTCAGGCAAAGCTCCATGGAAAGTGTGGGAATAAAAGAGAATATTATGGTTAATCCAGACTTTTGGTGTAACAAGCGCGTATTCGTCACTGGCCACACAGGCTTCAAGGGCAGTTGGTTGTCTATTTGGCTGCATCTGATGGGGGCAAAAGTCAAAGGATATGCGCTGAAGCCCCCGACAACACCAAGCTTGTATAATGAAGCTCATGTTGAAACCTTGGTTGAATCTGAGATTGGCGATATACGTGATTTTGAGCAATTAAAATCCAGCATGTTGGCATTTGAGCCAGAGATATTAATCCATATGGCTGCTCAGCCATTAGTTCGTTTGTCTTACAGAGAGCCTTTGGAGACCTATGATATTAATGTTATGGGTACAGCTAAAGTGTTAGAAGCTGCGAAAGGTTGTAAGCATCTTAAATCGATAGTTAGTGTAACCACAGATAAATGTTATGAGAACAAAGAGTGGGAGTGGGGCTATAGGGAAGATGAAGCTATGGGGGGGTTTGACCCATACAGCAGTTCTAAAGGCTGTGCTGAATTGGTCACATCCGCTTACCGACGTTCTTTTATGCAAGATAAAGGCATTGGCTTAGCCTCTGCTCGGGCTGGTAATGTGATTGGTGGAGGCGATTGGGCTGATGATCGCCTGATCCCTGACATTTTGCGTGCATTTGAACGCAACGAGCCTGTAGTGATTCGCAACCCTAAATCGACCAGGCCTTGGCAACACGTTTTAGAACCATTGTCAGGCTATTTGGTTTTAGCCCAGAAACTCTATGAAGAGCCAACTAAGTATGCAGAAGGCTGGAACTTTGGTCCTTTTGAAGGCGATGCTAAACCAGTAGATTGGATTTTAAGTAAAATGACAGCGCTGTGGCCAAACTCCTCATGGAAGCTTGATAACGACGCTCATCCACACGAAGCTGGCTATTTAAAGTTAGATGTATCAAAAGCCAAAAAGCATTTGGGATGGGGCCCTACCTGGCGCTTGGAACAGACATTAACGCGAATAATATTGTGGCAACAGGCATGGTTGAGTAATCATGATATGCAAAAAGCCTGTGCAGAAGAAATAAACGACTACATGAGAGATATGAATAATGCAGACAACTGATTCGTTAAGAAAACAAATAGCAGATTTAGTAGAGCAATATGCCAAAGTGCAATATGCGGAGAAGCTATTTATCGCTGGTCAGACTCCAATTCCGCCATCAGGTAAAGTGATCGGGGCTACCGAGTTACAGTATATGGTTGACGCTTCTTTAGACGGCTGGTTAACCACTGGTCGTTTTAACGAGCAGTTTGAAAAGGAACTGGCAGCCTTTATCGGTATTAAACATCTGATCACTGTTAACTCTGGATCTTCAGCAAATCTTGTTGCATTCAGCACTTTGACTTCGCCAAAACTAGGCGAAAGAGCAATTAAAAAAGGTGATGAAGTTATTGGTGTAGCTGCAGGCTTCCCAACCACTGTTAACCCTATTGTGCAATTTGGTGCTATTCCGGTGTTTGTAGATGTGGATATGGCAACTCATAATATCGACGCCGATTTGATCGAGGCAGCAATCACACCTAAAACAAAAGCTATTATGCTTGCTCACACTTTAGGTAACCCATTTAACCTGATTAAAGTAAAAGCCCTTTGTGAAAAATATGGTCTTTGGTTGGTAGAAGATTGTTGCGATGCATTGGGTGCTAAATTTGATGGTAAGATGGTTGGAACCTGGGGTGATATCGCAACGCTGAGCTTTTATCCGGCTCACCATATGACTATGGGAGAAGGCGGCGCTGTATTCACCAACAACTCAGAGTTGATTAGTATTGCTGAGTCTTTTAGAGACTGGGGCCGTGACTGCTACTGTAAGCCTGGTTGTGACAATACTTGTGGTACCAGATTTAGTATGAAATTAGGTAGTCTACCAGCTGGTTATGATCACAAATATACTTACTCACACTTGGGATACAACCTCAAAATCACCGATATGCAAGCTGCCTGTGGTTTGGCTCAGTTGAAGCGCCTTCCTGAGTTTATTGCCAAGCGTAATTCCAACTTTGAGTATTTAAAGAATCGTTTGGAATCTTTATCCGAATATATCGACGTTGCTAAACCAACTGAAAACTCAGAGCCTTCCTGGTTTGGTTTTCCTATTACAGTGAAAAACTCAGCTGGTGTAAATCGCACTGACCTGACTAAATACCTGGATCAGCACAAAATTGGTACTCGTTTATTGTTTGCGGGCAATTTGATCAGACAACCATATTTCCATAATCTTGACTACAAGGTTGTAGGTGAACTGACAAACACCGACAATACAATGAACAACACTATTTGGGTTGGTATCTATCCTGGTTTAGGTGAAGAACATTTGAATTTCATAGCTGAAAAATTAGAAGAATTCTTTGGTGTAAATTTCTAATGACCAAAGCCACTGTTTTATTAACTGGTGCGACTGGATTTTTGGGTAGTAACCTACTCAAAGCGCTGTTAGATCAGGAATATAAAGTTGTTATTCTAAAACGTTCAACCTCAGATATTTGGCGTATCAAACAGTACATGGATCGTGTTGTAAGCTACAACATTGACATTGAGCCTATATCACTTGCTTTTGAACAGCAACGGATTGACTGCGTCATTCATACTGCCTGTCACTATGGACGTAACGGGGATTCTTTACATCTTATTGTAGAGAGTAACCTTATGTTTGGTTTAAAGGTGTTGAATGCTGCAATAGCTCATAATGTGAATACCTTTATAAACACGGATTCTATGTTGCCAAGAGAGTTAAACGCATACAGCTTATCAAAAAAACAGTTGGTAGATTGGTTAAAACAGCAATCCGAAAAAATTCAGGTGATCAATCTGAAGCTTGAACATATGTACGGTCCTAAAGACGATACGACTAAGTTTGTTCCTTGGGTCGTATCGCAACTTAGGCAAAATAAAATAGAAATTAAACTTACCAAAGGCGAACAGCAGCGTGATTTTATTTATATCGACGATGTTGTTTCTGCTTTCTTAATTGTTTTCGATAACATTCGTAGTTTGGGTCAGTTCAGTGAGTTTGATGTCGGGACTGGTAAGTTAATTTCGGTTAAATCATTTTTATTGCAACTTAAGCAAGCTTACGAGGATAATTTTGGTGCATCGCCTACCACACTAGCTTTTGGTTTATTGCCTTATCGTGATGGCGAAATGATGACGGTTGAAGTTAACAATCAGGCCTTAATCAGCTTGGGGTGGTCACCAAAAATATGCCTAAAGCAAGGCATCGAAAATAGTTTAAAGGAAAGTATATGAAGTACTTAATAACGGGTGGTTGTGGTTTTTTAGGCTCAAATATTGCCAGTGAGCTATTGAAGCAATGCCAAGAGGTAATCATATTCGATAGCCTTTATCGGTTTGGTAGTAATCAAAACTTAGAATGGTTGAGAACTCAAGGTCAATTTGAGTTTATCCACGGTGATATACGAAATACCAATGATGTTGAGAGAACGATTAAGCAGCATAAACCTGATGTGATTTACCATTTGGCGGGGCAGGTAGCTATGACAACATCTATTGCTGATCCTCGAATGGATTTTGAAGTAAATGTTGGCGGCAGTTTTAATCTACTGAATGCGGTACGCCTATATTCACCAGAAAGCGCGATTATTTATTCTTCTACTAATAAGGTATACGGCGATCTTGAGCAATTTCTATATAAAGAGACCGCAACCCGCTATGAATGTGTTGATAAGCCAAATGGTTTTGATGAAGCTGTTAACTTAGACTTTCATTCTCCTTATGGCACATCCAAAGGGAGTGCCGATCAGTATATGCTCGATTTTGCAAGAATTTACGGATTAAAGACAGCAGTTTTTCGTCATTCATCTATGTTTGGTGGTCGTCAGTTCGCAACATTCGATCAGGGGTGGGTCGGTTGGTTTACACAAAAGGCTATTGAAACTAAAACAGGTAATTTGGCGGAGCCTTTCACAATTTCAGGAAATGGAAAACAAGTACGTGATTTACTTTATGCAACTGATTGTGTTGCTCTCTACTTGGAAGCGGCTAAAAAAATTAGTGAGATAAAAGGAAAAGCTTTTAACATTGGTGGTGGTATCGATAACTCGTCATCTTTGTTAGAGCTATTTAGCTTTTTAGAGCTAGAGCTTGATATTGAAATGACCTATAAACAATTGCCGGTTAGAGAAAGTGATCAGCGGGTATTTGTTTCCGATATTACGCAAGCTAAAAATTGTTTAGGCTGGCATCCTAAGGTTAGCAAGATCGAAGGTATCCGTAAGATGATTGAATGGGTATCGACCAAGTGAGTTTATCTAATGTTAGAAGCAACAATTATTTTACCCAACTAAAAGTATCTGCTTTGTATAAAGTTGTCGCGATAGCTGCTTCTTTCATCGCTTTACCAATAATGCTTAAATATTTGGGGCCAGAGCGTTTTGGTATTTGGACGACGATGCTCACACTACTAACGTGGGTCATGTTATTTGATTTAGGTATAGGAAATGGCTTAAAAAATAAAGTATCTGAAAGTATAGCGAAAGATAATTCAAATTACGCCGCTGAATACATCTCAACGGCGTATATACTAATAGGCGTAATTTCTTTTATACTATTTGCGAGTTTTCTAATAGCAGCTATATGGTTGCCGTGGCAGAGTATATTTAATACTCAATTTGTTTCCGAAGCAGATTTGAAAAGTTCTGTAATTACTCTCAGTTTCTTCATTTTTTTTAATTTTTGGATTAGTCTGATAAACCAAATTTATCATGGCCTACAAAAATCTTCTGTAGTTGTTGTAGGTCAGTGCATGTCTAATAGCTTCGCACTTGTAGTTATATTTATTCTGTATAATTTTACTGACCCCTCGATTTTATTAATTGTGTACGGTTATGGTTTTGCGTTGGTTTTGACTAACGTCGTCCTTAGCTTATTTCTCTTTAAAAGATATCCTCAACTAATCCCAACTGGCCGAAAGTTTGACCGCAATAAAATAAAACCATTGCTATCATTGGGTATTAAATTTTTTATTATACAGTTAGCGGTGTTAGTCATTTTTATGACTGATAAAATTTTAATTACCCAGTTACTGGGTCCTGAACATGTAACCCCTTACGAGGTTTTATTTAAACTGTTCAGTATCATTACAATTTTACACGGTATGATACTTGTCCCACTTTGGCCGGCCTACTCTGATGCTTATAATCGTGGTGAATTTGATTGGATCCGTCGAAATATTAAACAACAGTTGAAGATCGCATTTTTTCTTTTTATTTGCACATTTTTAATGGCTGCATTGGGCCCAATAATCGTTAGTATTTGGACTGATGATCTCGTCAGTGTGTCTCCACGTTTATACTATTTATTTGCTCTTTTCATTGCCTTTACCATTTGGAGTAACGTATTTGCGTATTTTGTAAATGCGGTTAATAAATTAAATTTGCAGTTATTCACCGCAGTTATTGCCGCAATTGTTAATGTTCCTATATCAGTTTATTTTGTGCGTGTTTTGGATATGGGATTAGAAGGTATTCTCTTAGCAACGATAATTAGTTTATCGTTTTTCAGCTTTCTAGGCCCAATCCAAGTTTATAGAATTCTTGCAAGGAAAAGATAATGACACCTTTAGTATCTATACTGATCCCAGTATACAATCGAGAGAATATTATTGCTGAAACCTTAGAGTCTGCATTGGCTCAGACCCATGATAATATTGAAGTTATAGTTGTTGATAATGCCAGTACAGATGATACCTGGCGGGTAATACAAGCATTTGCAGAAAAAGATGATCGTGTTCTGGCTTTTCGAAATGAGGTTAATCTTGGGCCTGTTCGTAATTGGTTGCTTTGTGTTGAGCGGGCCAGAGGAGAAATAGGCAAGATCTTGTGGTCTGATGACTTAATAGCGAAAGATTTTCTTGAAAAAACGTTGCCGTTGCTGAGAAGTGATGTTGGTTTTGTATATACTGGGGTTAAAATATTTACTGACGATAAACCAGATTGTGGCACAACGCACTATCAAATGCAGGATACTGGAATATACGATTCTGTAGATTATATAAACAAAATACTTTCAGATTTGGATGCCCCATTTTCCCCAGGTTGTGCAATTTTCAGGATGAATGATATAAGAAAAAATTTGTGGCTTGACATACCTAATAAAATAAAAAGTGATTTTTCAATGCATGCGATAGGTAATGATTTAATGTTGTTTCTCTTGACCGCTTCAAACTATAAATTTTTTGGTCATGTTACAGAACCTCTTGCATTTTTTCGAGCTCATGGAGGTTCGATAAGTACCTCTTCAACAAATGGTAAACTATTATTACACTACGCTTTAGCGAAGGCTCATTTTGTTGAAAATTTTTTGCCAGCTGAGAAGAATAATTTAGCCGCTAGAATTCAAGTTATGCTTTGGAAGTATAAAGATTCTACTGTATATAACATGCATTCGGTTAGCGATTTTTTTAGCACTAATGTTTCGGTGAGTAAAATAAAAATTTTCATACGTATACTAAAAAAGATACTACGATTGCCAATAAATTATTTTAATAAATTTTTCAATTGAAGTTCTGATTAATGTAGTAAGAGAATGAGCTATTTAGTAGTTATTGAGCAAGTATTACTGACGTTTATTTCATTAGCACTCTAGTTTTACTTTATTGAGTTTGATTCTCAAATAAACCAGTTGCAGGTTTTAGTATTTAATATGAGTTTAAAGTATGAAAATTTCTGTAGTGGTAGCTGTATTTAATGGTGAGAAGACTATTCAATCTTGCATTGATAGTTTCTTAAAACAAACATACACAGAAAAAGAACTAATAGTTTTCGACGGAAATTCCACAGATAGCACTAAAAGTATTTTGCAGCAGTATGATAAAGAGATAAGTTATTGGAAATCAGAAAAGGATTCAGGAATTGCTGATGCTTGGAATAAAGCATTAAAACACGTTACTGGAGAGTGGGTAATATTTTTAGGTGCGGATGATCAGTTTTATAGCGTTGATGTGTTAGAGCGAATGGCGACAGTGTTGAAAGAGAGTGTCGCTGATTTCGTGTTTGGTCAAATTGTGTTTGATGGAGGGGAATATGAAGGTATTCGATTAGGTAAGGAAACCACTTTAGCCGAATTAAAAAGAAAGATGACGTTTCCTCATACTGCTACTTTTAATAGAGTTGAATTTTTGCAAGAATTGGGTGACTTTGATGAATCGTTTAAAATTGCGATTGATTATGAGCTGGTTTTAAGAAAAAAAGATCTAACTTTTTCATTCTATAATATGCCAATAGCTTTGATGGGATGTGAGGGAGTTAGCTCTCGTTTGATCAAAGAGACTTTTAAAGAGTTTAGACGAGCGCAGTTAAAAAATAAGACTGACTACAAGGTGTTAATTTATTATTGGTATATAGCAAACAGGGTCAAAAATAAATTGGTTGATCTTTTACAATCAACAAAAAGACTGCTGTTATAGATTTTATCAAAAGAACGTTGCTAAGATTAAAATGAATATACTACAAATTAATGTATGCCTTGATAAAGGCGGTGCAGCAAAAGTTGCTCTTGATTTGCACAATAATTTACAAAAAATTGGTGTAAATAGTCAATTTGCATATGGCTGGGGTGTTAAGGGAGGCAAGAGTGATTCTGAATCAAATGTTAAGAATTGTTTTCGGATAGGTTCAAAACTTCAAGTAATAACTAATTTTGTATTCCATAATTTTTTCGGGTTTGATTTGTTCAGCCCTTTTGGTGTTCGGCGTAGCAAACTACTTGAAGCGATAAAAATGGCTGATGTCGTTCATTTGCATGTGATTCATAGTTATTTCATTAAATTTTCATGGATTCTTGACGCAATAGCGAGTGCTAATAAACCTGTAGTTTGGACTTCGCATGATTACTGGATTCTTACAGGTAGGTGTTCTTCCGTAGGGGATTGTAATAAGTGGCAAAGTGGTTGTGGTAATTGTCCCAATTTATCAAGCTATCCAGCTACCTTTTTGGATTTTTCTGCAACAGAATTCAAAAGAAAACGAATGTACTTAAGTAAAATTAGCTCAAATTTGGTTTTAGTTTCTCCTTCCAGTTTTCTAGCTAATGAGCTTAAAAAAGAATTACCTAACGTAGACGTTTGCCATATTCCAAATTGGTTAGACAAGAACTTTGAAGACGCTTGTCGTAATAATATCTTAGCGAATGAGTTAATTAAACTGCCCTTTGGTTCGGTAAATGTTCTTGTTGTGTCTAATAATTTGGACGACACATCCAAGGTTAATAAGGAATTAATTATTAGCCTGTTAGATCTCAAGGGAGTGTTTTTACACACAATTGGTAAAAACTCGCCTTTTTCTGGAAAGAATGTATTTAACCATGGCGAAATTACAGACCGTATTGAGATGGTAAAAGTGATATCGTCATGTGACGTTTCCTTATTTACATCTAAAATAGACACTTTCGGATTAGTAATGATTGAATCTTTGGCATGTGGCGTACCAGTATTAGCTGTAAAAAGTAAAGCAGCTGAGGAAGTACTATTAGGTCTCAACATCAAACCTGTAGATTCTTACGCGGACATTATAGAGTTAATCAGGTCAAGAACGTTACCAACAGAATATATTAATAAGACAAGAGAATCTTTACAAGTCTCGATCTTCGAGAGGTTTGGCCATAGTGCTGCGACAGAGAATTATGTGAAAATTTACAAGCGTTTAATTTCGGCCAACAAATTATCATGATAATTAGATACCGTTTTTTTTTACTTTTATCGATAATATTCATTCATTTCATGTTTTTATCCATAAGTAAATTTCCTTTAACCATTGCTCCGTTGGCTATTTGTATATTTTTAACTAGGCACTACCGTATTACCTTTAACAACACAAAAAGTTTATTATTATTCTTTGTGATTTTCTGGCCGATATTTATTTTTTTGATATATTCGCTATTTATTAAAACAATTGAAATAACTGAATTTGCAACTACTTATCTCCTTTGGTTATTTGGTTCGGTAGCTGTTGTGCTAGGATCTATAAGTCACATTAAGAAGTTTGAGAGATATAGTAGTGTTTATATAGTAGCACTGTTTTTAGTTGTTTCTTTTTCTATTTTTCAAGTGTTAGCTTTGAGGGTTTTTGATATCGAAGCTTTGTACAATCCATTCGGAGAGTTCACTTATTTAAGTCAATATAGTTTGGACAGAGTTTATTCGTTGACAGGCCCTAGAGCTTATGGATTATTCTTAGAGCCATCTTACAATTCTTTTATAATGTTTTTTTTGATGTCGATCATTTTGATGGATGATAGATCAAATTTCAGAATATTCGTTTATGTCATCGGAGCCTTGGGGATTGTTTTCACCGCGTCTGCGTCAGGGATCCTATTAACATTCATTTTGTTATTTTTAATTTTTTGGTTGACTGCAATTAAAAATAACATACTTAGGCTGGTTTTACTATTTTTGGTGCCGATAGCTTTAGTTTCGATGATTCCAGAGGAACTTATGGTTAGGTTAAATGAAGTGAATTTAGAGGGAACCTCAGGTTATTGGAGGTTGGTTGCTCCGATAAAAATTATTTATGAGGCAATGTTAGTGTTGCCTTTAGGAATTCCTTTCGGTCAAGTAAATGATTTTGTTTATAACTTAGGTATAGATCATGGCGGAGAGAAGGGCACTTCATTAGACAATGGTTTCGCAATATTGTTTTTTTACTTTGGGCTTTTTGCATTTATATTTTTGGCGGCTATTGTTTATAAATTGCTTGTTTCTATATATTTTCGGAATTATAAAGGGGTAATTTTTTGGTGGTTTATTTTTGCGAGTTTACAATTTTCAGGCGGCATATTTCTGCCTGAGTTTATATTTCCAATTCTATTAATATTGTATCAATATAAACTTGTAAATTTTAATGAGATGCCTGATGTACCTTTCAGTGGAATCAAGAAATATATATCCTAATATTAAAGTTGCTTTAATTAGTAGATGTATATGAGTTTTTCTGCTTAAATATTTTAATGTTATTAAGTTAAGGTGTGCTAATGAACCCATTGTTGACAATAATCACCCCAGTGTTTAATTCTGCCAAGTTGCTGCAAAGTACTATAGATTCGATTAAGAATCAAACTTATAAAAATGTTGAATATATCATTGTTGATGGTGGTTCAACTGATGGAACTCTTGACATAATAAATGATAACTCTCAAATGGTAAGCGTGTTAATTTCAGAGAAAGATTCTGGGATGTATGATGCGTTGTCAAAAGGGTTGAAAGTCGCCAAAGGTGACTTTATTTGCTATTTAAACGCTGGTGATATTTTATATCCTGATGCTGCTAGTAAAGTAGTCAAATTTTTATCTGAAAACAAATTAGATTGGGTAACTGGTTATATTAGTGAATGTAATGAGAGTAACGAGATAACGAAGATCGACTTGCCTTTTAGGTACAAGACGCATTTAATTCAGAGAGGCATGTATGGTAAGTATCTACCATATATCCAGCAGGAGTCTACGTTTTGGAGTAAAAAGCTAATCGACACGATAGATTTTGATAAGCTGAGAAGTCTTCGATTGGCTGGCGATTATTACTTGTGGTACTGTTTTTCTAAAGAAAGTAAACTTGAAATACTGAAAACCCCGTTAGGTGCATTCAAAAAACACGAAGGGCAGCTGTCGGAAGATCTGCATCGCTATTGGAAAGAAGTTGGAGAATTCACTGAACCTTCGAATTTATTTAATAAGTTTGAGGTTCTTTTGGAGGGATTATATTGGCTTCTTGATGTTAGAGTGAGAGAGAAACTTGTATCCACTAATTGGAGGTTCGACCATGCTAAGCATCAGTGGATGAAAAAATGATTCTTTTGCTGTCTTTTATTTTTTAAACACTATGGACATGTACGTCTCTTATAATTTGATGCAGCAACAAAGTGTTTTCTGTAATTGTAGTTTTTAAATTTACTTCATCATGACTTGTGGCGATGTTTATGATAGCGAAAGCTCTACAGTATCACTTACATTACTTACCGAAACTGAATGTTTTAGTGCTTTATGATGTTGTTTTTGTGATGGTTGAAACACTGTGGCGCTTTGTTTTTGAATTAGGTTATTATCTGTGGGTGATGTCTTCGCAGTTGCTTTTGTTTGGGTTTTTGAATATTGGTCGCTTTTTGAATTGAAAGTTCGCCGGTTGTTGTTGTTAATGATTTTAGTGTAAGTGTATTCTGTGCGCGAAATTGATAAAGTATATCCACTTTTTGATTTGATTTGATTTGATTTGATATGTTAGGGGTCTTATGATTATTCCAATTATTTTGTGCGGCGGTACTGGTAGTCGTTTGTGGCCTTTGTCACGTGATTTAATGCCAAAACAGTTCTTAAAACTGGATGGCGACACTACTATGCTTCAAGCCACAGTTCAGCGTTTGCAAGGGTTAGATGCTTTACCGCCTTTAGTTATTTGTAACGAAGAACATCGTTTTATTGCTGCTGAGCAAATGCGTCAAATCAACCAGCTTGATCACAACATCATTCTGGAGCCTGTTGGCCGCAACACAGCGCCAGCCATTGCCCTTGCTGCAATGACAGCTGTTAAAAAAGGACAAGATCCTCTTTTATTAGTTTTGGCTGCCGATCATATTATTTCCGATAGTCAGGAATTCCGTCAGGTTGTAGCTCAAGCTTCAGAATTTGCAGCAGCAGATAATCTGGTTACCTTTGGTATCGTGGCAACTGGTCCTGAGACTGGCTACGGTTATATAAAAAGAGGCGTTGAGAAATCAGGCGCTTACAGTGTTCAGCAATTTGTTGAAAAACCTGATTTAGAGACAGCCAAAAGCTATGTTTCTTCTGGTGAATACTACTGGAACAGTGGCATGTTTATTTTCAAGGCAAGTGTTTATCTTGCAGAACTGAAACAGCATCGGCCTGACATCTATGCGGCTTGCGAACAGTCTATGGCTGAAGTCGATCCTGACTTAGACTTTATCCGTGTAAATAAAGAAGCGTTTTTAACTTGCCCGGACGACTCCGTCGATTATGCAGTGATGGAAAAAACTACCAAGGCTGTTGTAGTGCCGTTAAATGCTGGCTGGAGCGATGTAGGCTCGTGGTCATCGTTGTGGGATGTTTCAGCAAAAGATGAAAACAACAATGTGCATAAAGGTGATGTGTTAAGCGTTTCTAGTAAACACAACTACGTATTCGCTGAGACTGGGCTTGTTGCTACCGTAGGTCTTGAAAACATTATTGTGGTTCAAACCAAAGATGCGGTTTTGGTTGCAGCTAAAGACAAGGTGCAGGATGTGAAGTCTATTGTTCAACAATTAAAAGACGCAGGCCGCACCGAGCATAGAATTCATCGTGAAGTGTATCGTCCTTGGGGTAAATACGACTCTATCGACAATGGTGCCCGTTATCAGGTAAAGCGTATTACGGTAAAACCAGGCGAGAAATTATCTATTCAGATGCACCATCATAGAGCTGAACACTGGATTGTTGTATCCGGTACAGCTAATGTAACTGTAGATGGTAAAGATACTCTGATGTCAGAAAACCAATCTATTTATATCCCACTGGGCGCAATACATGCACTGGAAAACCCGGGAAAAATCCCATTGGAATTAATCGAAGTGCAATCAGGTTCGTACCTGGGTGAAGATGACATAGTACGTTTTTCTGACAGATACGGCAGGGCATAAGTCATGTCATCCGAGTTACAACAAGTCATTGCACAAAGTAACATTGCTTTTGGCACCAGTGGTGCCAGAGGCCTGGTTACAGACTTTACTGATGAAGTTTGTGCTGCCTTTGCACAAAGTTTTATCAAAGTCATGCTAGGTTCTTTTAGCTTTACCCGCGTTGCTATAGGTATTGATAACAGACCGAGCAGCCCACAGATGGCAGCTGCTTGTGCTGGTGCCTTAGAGTCGATCGGCTATTCGGTTGACTACTATGGTGTTTTACCAACTCCTGCATTGGCCTTTCAGGCTATGCAGGACAAAGTGCCGGCAATAATGGTGACGGGTAGCCATATACCGTTCGACCGTAATGGCTTAAAGTTTTATCGCCCCGATGGTGAAATCAGTAAAGAAGACGAGCAAGCAATTCTTTCCGTTTCAGACGCGCTCGTTAGCTTTGTATCAGCCTTACCTGCCACCAGTTCTGTGGCATCTGATAACTATATTCAGCGCTATTTAGATATTTATCCTCAGCAGATGTTGGCGGGTAAACGTATCGGTATCTATGAACACTCCAGCGCAGGGCGTGACCTGTACCATACAATCTTCACGAAACTGGGCGCTGAAGTTACTTCCTTAGAGCGTACCAACACTTTTGTTCCTATTGATACCGAAGCTGTTACAGAGGCAGATCAGCAAAAAGGACTGGATTGGTCGAGGCAGCATGGTTTTGATGCAATTTTTTCTACCGATGGTGATGGCGATCGCCCACTAATTGCAGATGAAAAAGGTCAATGGTTGCGGGGCGATATAGTTGGACTGCTTTGTGCTAAAGCTTTAGGTATTCAGTCTTTGGCTGTACCAGTTAGCTGTAATACCGCCATAGAACAAGCCGGAGTATTTACTACTGTAGTGAGGACAAAAATTGGTTCTCCATACGTGATTGCGGCTTTTGCTAACCTGACTGGTTCGGTGGCTGGCTTTGAAGCCAATGGCGGATTTTTACTTGGCTCTGACGTAACAGTCTCTGGCCAGTTGCTTAAAGCCTTACCAACCCGCGATGCTTTATTACCAGGCTTGGCATTACTTGCTTTAGCTGGTGAGCAGCCGTTATCAAAACTTACTCAAACTTTGCCACAACGTTATACCGCCAGCGACCGTTTACAACAGGTTCCAACTCAATGGAGCAAAGACTTTTTAGCCAAAGCGGCATTATCTCCCGAAGAATTACTGACTCAGTTAGGCCAGAGTGCACGACAAATACAAAGTCTGGACCAAACTGACGGCTTAAGAATGCAGTTTGTGGATGGCGATATTGTGCATTTACGCCCATCAGGTAATGCCCCTGAGCTTCGTTGCTATGCCGAATCTGCTGAACAAGTGGGAGCTCAGGTTTTAGTGCAGGTTATTCTTAATGCTGTTAAAGGACTACTGAACTGAGATGAAAGTTTCCATTATTACCGTTTGCTATAACAGCGCTGCAACTATCCGCGATACTATTGAGTCAGTGCTCGCTCAGGATTATGTTGATATTGAATACATCATCGTTGATGGAGCATCAAAAGATAATACCTTAAGCATCGTAAATGAGTACCGCGATCGCATTGCAACTGTGATCAGCGAACCGGATAAAGGTATCTATGATGCCATGAATAAAGGTATTAAAGCAGCTATTGGTGATGTTATTGGCATTCTAAACTCTGATGATTTTTACGAGTCTACAGATGCTTTGTCTGCTGTAGTAGAGGCTTTCAGTACGAACGAAAAGGCAGAACTGATATTTGGTGACTTAGTTTTTGTTAAACCTACAGATCTGAAAAAAGTGACCCGGTTTTATTCTTTACCTAATTATTCAGCCTGGAAACTACGCTTTGGCTGGATGCCTCCGCACCCTGCAACATTTATTAAAAAAGACGTCTACGAGCGTTTTGGTTTATACAAAACTAATTTTAAGATTGCAGCGGATTATGAGCTTTTTGTCAGGCTGCTGATGGTTAAAAAAATAGCCTTTCAGCATGTTGATAAAGTATTGATTCGTATGCGATCTGGCGGTGCAAGTACTTCTGGTATTCAGAGTTCAATGACTTTAAACCACGAGATTATCAGGGCTTGCAGAGCGAATAACGTATATACCAATATGCTGTTTTTGATGTTTAAAATTCCTTTTAAGCTGTTTGAATTATTCAGAAGGCCTTCGGTATGAACAGCTCCCCTGAAATATTGTTGACAGGAGCCAGCGGTTTCGTCGGTAGTGCTCTTGTTGAGATGTTGTCAGCGTCACAGTTAAGTATTCTTGGCAGACGGGAAATAAAAGGTGAATTCAAAGCTTTTTTTCATCTTGATATAACAGCAACTACAGATTATAGCTCTGCCTTAAAAGGTATTGATGTCGTTATTCATAGTGCGGCGCGAGTTCACGTTATGGACGAAAAAAGCGCTGATCCTCTGGCCGCATTTCGTGAAGTCAATACAGCTGGAACGCTGAACCTGGCACAACAAGCTGCGGATGCAGGTGTAAGACGTTTCATTTTCATCAGCTCTATTAAAGTGAATGGTGAAAAAACAGACTCGGGTACAGCATTCAAGTTTGACGATACCCCAATGCCTGAAGATGCCTACGGTATATCTAAAGCAGAAGCAGAAGCAGGACTTCGAGAGATCGCTTTAAAAACCGGAATGGAAGTTGTAATTATTCGGCCCCCTTTGGTTTACGGACCTGGAGTGAAAGCTAATTTTGCGGCAATGATGGCGCTTGCGAAAAAAAATCTGCCTCTTCCTTTAGGAGCTATTCATAACAAACGTAGTTTGGTGGCGCTTGATAATCTGCTGAGTTTAATAGTGACTTGTATTCATCATCCTAAAGCGGCGAACCAAACTTTTTTAGTCAGTGACGATCAGGATGTTTCTATCACGGAATTGATACAAATGATGACTTTAGCTTATGGTAAAAAACCACGGTTAATCGCTATTCCTGCGCGTTTAATTCAGTTTTGTGCATCTTTGTGCGGGAAAAAAGCGGTAGCTGACAGACTCTGCTCGTCTTTACAGCTTGATATTAATTATACAAAGACTCAACTGGACTGGATGCCCGTTGTTTCTGTAAACGATGCAATATGCAAGTGTATTCCGGTCAGCCAATAATTGTCTGACCGCCTAATGATCTATTCAGCTAGTGTAATAAATTGAGTAGCGTTTACTACTCAATCCCTATACCAAAGTCCTCTCTGACGTGAGTCAAATGAGGGCTGTAGTTGGGGTCGAGCTTGGTCTGCATTGGCCATTTTTGTCGCATAAAATCTATTTCATATTTTTCCCGTAACTGCTTCTCTGGAGTATCCTCTTTACCACGAGTTTTAGACTCGTAGTGATACAGCTCTGCATAGGGGGTCCACAGGTTTCTGTAGCCAGCTTGTTGTACTTTCAGGCATAAATCGACATCATTAAATGCAACAACCAAATTTTGTTCGTCGAGGCCTTGTACCTGCAAAAACAGTTCTTTTTTAATGACTAAGCATGCAGCTGTTACTGCGGACAGATTCTGAACAGCGATAAGGCGATTCATGTAGCCTTTTGCATCTTTCATGTAATTCTTATGAGAATGACCCGCCAGCCCCCATAAGCCCATGATCACGCCAGCATGCTGTATCGTATTATCAAAGTAATAGAGTTTGGCGCCAACACAACCAATTTCTGGACGGGCAGCGTGTTGAACCATTTCAGTTAACCAACTACCGTTAATCACCTCGGTATCGTTATTTACCAAGCCAATCATCTCACCTTGAGCTTCTCTGACACCAAAATTATTAATGGCTGAGTAATTAAAAGGGTAGTCGTAACGCAGTACCCTTACTCTTTTATGGAGAGCTATCTGTTCAAACCATTCCAGAGTTTCAGGTTCACAGCTTTGGTTATCTAAAATGATAATCTCGTAGTTTGGGTAATCAGTTTTTTCCAGAATGCTTTCTATGCAATTGCGGGTGATCTGTAATGCGTCTCTTGTTGGTACTAGCAGGCTGACAAGAGGGCAGGGATCTGGTAGTGCGTATTGCAACTTAAATATCCCGCTATCGGTGTCTGAACTGACATTAAGTACTCTGACTTTTTCCGTGGTTGCCAGTTGTTTCAGTAAATCTTTGATTATCTTTTTTGTCCCTTTTTCATAATCGCTGTTGTTTAACGCAGATTGATGGAGCAACACATATGGCAAGTGGACTACAGCTAAGCGGGATAATGGTTTTTTCTGTTCAAGCAGTGCCTCCAGTAACAACACATAACTCGATTGCTGCCACCAGTTCGTTTTTGAATAATGGCGCAGCCAAAAGTTGGCAGGTATAACATAAGCTGATCCTATGTAATTGCTGCTTAACAAAAAATCCGGGTTCCAGTCTGGTTTAAACTGCGGTCTGCCTCTTTTACCTTTGCTATCAAGCAGGTCATGGTCTGAGTACAACATGCAATCTGTCCCATTAGCATCAATACCTACAGCAAACATCGTCAGCGCTTCAGAGGCCAACAAATCACCTGCTTGCAGTATCATGACATAAGACTTTAAATCTGGTTCTATCCTGTTCTGGGCGTGATAAATCAGCCTTTCGTCAGATTTAACCAATCGTTGCAGTTCTGCTGCTAAATCTTCAGAAACACATACATACAGTTTCCAATGACTAAAACTTTGTGACAGAACGCTTTCAATCGACTTTATCAGCTGTTTCTTATTCGTTGAGCTCTTTAATACCAGGCTAAAGCACAACAGATTTGCTTGCTGATCAGCAAGAGAAGGCAGTTTAAGGTCTGGTTCTTTTACATTTAGCCAGTATTGATAAGGTTCACAGCTAATCAGTTGATGGCTTAACAATGGCTGGTAATCCCTCACTAACTTAGACAACGCCTGTGACCAACCCGCTTTTTTTTGTCTTGCGCGTGTGATCCGGTAAATGTGACTGGCTCTTTTTCCTTCATTTTTTTGTCTGTTTGAGACAGATTTCAGCATGTCTCCCCATGCTTTTAATGAAAGTATTCGTTTTATTTCAATATGAAATAAGGCCGCAGAGTCAGTCATTTCAAACTGGTAGCTTAATCTAAGGTGGTTAAGTTCATTGTGGCGGTAAAATACCAGCGATTTTTCCTTGAAGCTTTCTGCTAACAAAGGCACCCCATGAGGATTTTCGTTCTGGTAAACAATTACACAAGGGTTTTCAGCTATCCACTCTTTAGCTGCAGCGTTTTTCGCTGTAATGATCAGCTTATACCAGCCTGATGGGGCAGGTTTCAAAGCCTGCAGATGTATGCTTTGATTCTGCTTTTGATTTAAGCTCCAGCCTGGCGCATTAAGTTTTAGCTGAAGGTGGTCGTGTGAGGGGGTAATCATTATTTTATTGCGATCCTTCGTTGTCTAACCAGCGTTGTAAATACTGATATTCAGCTTGCCAGTTATGACGTGATGTAGCTTTGTGCTCTGGTAATGCCAGATGATAGTCTTGAGTCACGTCCGGATTATACCCAAAACCAGCCAATTTGATGCGGCTTATTTCAACAGGCAATGCCGAGATATACTCCAGAGTTAACAGACCGGCACTGGGCGGTGCAGCAAGCTGACGAACCAGGTGTCGCCATTGTTCCAGAGGAACACTGAGCAGTTTTTTCTTTGATAGTGGTTTTAAATGACCCCACAGCTGTTGCCACCACAACATATTCGGGCCACTGAGCAACACCCAATCACAATCCGGAACAAAAGTACTTCGAAAACCCGGTGCTATCACCCAGAGATCACATTTGCGTCCGGTGTCTTCAGTACTGCAGTGTTCACCGAAGTAGTGGTTAAAACGTATCACCCAGTCTGCTGTATCTATATAGTTTCCCAAGTTACTGTTACGCAATTTAGGGCTATTTCCTACCAATTGTACTCTGAAGGCTGCTTCTAAATACTGCACCAATTGCTGTTGCCATAAGTCTTGACTGTTTCGCCAATGGTTTATCATATACAGGTCTGCATTCTGGATCCCTGCTGTACTCAGTTTTTGCAGCCTATAAAAGTCATATTCAGCCTTCAGCATTTGTACCTGACGCCAGCGGTGACCGTAAACTCCGTACAACCAGCGTTTTGGTATCGCTGATAAAGTTTGCAGAATTTGCACTTTCGTTGGTGTTAATAAATAGCCAAGAGCTCTTCTGAACACCAGATAAGCAATATAGTCAGTTGGTTTTTTGCTGCGTAGCCAAACCTTTCTGAATAGCCAAAGTGACGCAATACAATAACTGCCTCGCTGGCTAAGTTGTATAGCCTGAGTTCGCAAAGTTCTAATATCAATAGTTTGGCATAAGCTGTAATTCGGGCGCTGTAAAAAAACATCTGTAACTGGCGTCATAGTAAATCAGTAAACTCTAGAAAACGTTGGGCCTGTTGCATGATATTAGCTTTTTGTTGGGACTTTTCTTTCAACTGCCAGCTTTGTTGATGATAGTAGTCAGGTTCACAGAGTTGGCATAGCTGTGTAAACCAATCATCAGCTGTATACGCAAGTAAAGCTCCAGAATCGGCTAAACGTTGCATATCAGGTATAGGAGTTGCGAGAGTTGGGGCATTAAAAAAGGCCGCTTCAATCGCTTTAATTCCTGACTTGTGCTGATTAAATTCATTAAGCTCCAATGGCGCCAGATTTACCCAACTTTTAGCAACATGCCTGGCATATTCAGCAAAAGGCACTTTTTCCAACTGAGTGAACTGCTCGGGTCTGCAACTCAACTGACAATTCAGTACTCCGGTAATATGAAGTTTAATGTCAGGATGCTGATGTAAAAACTCAGCTAATACAGCGCTGATACTGGCGAAGTCTTTATCGTGGCTGCGGGTACCTGGGAAATAGGTCAGGATCTTTTCTTTTTCTGTGACCGAGGGGGGGCTATCCAGCTTGTGCCAGCTTAAATGCGCAGTATTTGGCAGCAACAGAATCTGGCTCTCGGGCTGTATCCTTTGTAACTGCTGCATTAAAGGCAAAGTTGAGGTTGTCAATCTATCAAAACAGGCCAGAGCTTTTGCATTTGCACGGAAATTTGTTACTGTTTGCTGTAACGTAACCAGCTGATTCACTACTCCTGGACTTACATTTGCATACTGTGGATCAAAGATCAGATCATCAACATCTGCGATTAACAAACAGCTTTTACGGCGTAGTTTATTGATAAACCAACGGAAAAAAAGTCTGTCGGATGGTCTGTGGAAAATTACCACGTCGTACTGTCCGTAGTCTCGTAATTGTGTATAGTGCATCAGCTCAACGTTATGGCCTAAAGCTTGTAGTGCTAATGCCAGATTTTCACATCGGTAAATAAACGATGGATCGGACATAAAACGCTGAGGGTTTTTATTACAGGCGACAAATGCAAAACGTAATAGATTCAAAACTGGTCCGCTTTTATTGAAATACTTAAAATGCTGCTCGGCCGCACTATAACAATCAGCTGTTGGGGTTGTCAGCAATATTTATTGAAACCAGAGAGAGATTATGGCATTTCAAGGTGTAAAACTAAATTACAACGCAGAGAGTGTTCTGTTGTGCGATTCGGCGGCATTAGCAAATATTCCTTCTCTTTCTGTATTTTTAGGTGCACAAATTCAGCGTCACCGCTTTTATAAATCCACAGCAGATGTATCTGCTGTGCTGGCATGGGGGCGTAAACCTTCAGCTATTAAAGCAGAACATTTGGCGCAAAAACTAAGCTTGCCCTTGTTACGTTTGGAAGATGGTTTTTTACGTTCAGTATTACTGGGTAGCGAGTCACCACCTTATTCCGTTGTACTTGACGACGTTGGAATTTATTATGATGCGTCAGCCGCATCACGTCTTGAAAACCTGATCAAGCAACCTCTGACTCAGCAACAGCAACAAAGAGCAAAGCAGTTAATCCAGTATTGGCAGAAACTAAAACTGTCTAAATACAATCACAGCCCTGAAGCTGTTGTTCCGACAGACGAACCTTACGTATTAGTCGTTGATCAGACCTTTGGCGATGCATCCATTCGCCATGGGTTAGCAAATGAAATATCTTTTCATACAATGTTCAGCCAAGCCCGCGAGTGTTATCCTCAGCATAAAATAGTATTGAAAATTCATCCTGACGTATTCGCTGGCAAGAAAAAAGGCCACTTTGACCAGTTAACCCAGCAAGAGCGACGGAATATTCTGATCCTGGCCGACGATGTGCATCCGGTTAATTTGCTGCAGAAGGCCGACGCTGTTTTTTGTGTCACATCACAAATGGGATTTGAAGCACTCCTCTGGCAAAAGCCTGTCCATTGTTTTGGCATGCCATTTTATGCGGGCTGGGGACTAACGACAGATAGTCTGACCGCACCAGAACGAAGATGTCAGGTTAGTATTGAACAATTAGTTTATGCAGCCCTTGTTAGCTATCCACGTTACATCGATCCTGAAACGTGTGAACTCTGTGACGTTGAGCAGCTAATGGCCTGGATAGGTTTGCAAAGGCAACAACGAAACCGTTTTACTATGCCTCTCTATCTGGATAAACCCCCACATTGGAAAAAAAGCATTTTTCAACATTTTTTGCAGGGCGCGAGGGTAACAACAATCGAGAACACACAGTTGTTACCTGAAGGTGCCCGCAAAATAGTTTGGGGAGCGCATAACGACGAAAACCTTATCCGGGTTGAAGATGGATTCATTCGTTCCGTTGGCCTGGGGGCCGATCTGACCCGCCCTTTGTCCTGGGTATTTGATCCTGTAGGTATCTATTACGATGCCAGCAGACCATCCAGGTTAGAGCAATTGTTGCAAGCCCACGATTTTACTAAAGAGGAATGTGATCGAGCCGAACAGCTGATATTTCGATTGATTGCGCTTAAATTAACTAAGTACAACGTTGGACAATCTAATTGGCAAAGGCCGCCAGCGCAACAAATCATTTTAGTACCTGGGCAGGTAGAGTCTGACGCATCTATCCGGCTTGGTTCCCCAGTATTAAAAACCAATCTTGAGTTATTGCAGGCTGTGCGTATATCCAACCCAGATGCATATATTTTGTATAAACCGCACCCGGATGTACAAGCTGGCCTTCGTGTTGCGGGGCAAGCTGATCATGATGCATCAGCTTACTGTAATGAAACTCTGGGTAATGAAGACATGGCGCATCTGCTTACCAAGGTTGACGAGGTACATACTCTTACTTCGTTAACAGGATTTGAAGCCTTGATACGCGGTATACCTGTGGTTTGCTACGGCCAGCCATTTTATTCGGGCTGGGGTTTAACTAAAGATATTTATCCTGTGGCCAGGCGAATTAGGCATTTAACTGTCAACCAGTTAGTGGCTGCTACTTTGTTACTCTACCCAACCTACATTAATTGGCGTACAGGCTGTTATACCAGCGCTGAGAATGCGGTAACTGAGCTGGAATATTTGAAAGCGAAATAT
The DNA here is from genome assembly GCF_031457405.1 of Rheinheimera soli. Taxonomy (GTDB): domain Bacteria; phylum Pseudomonadota; class Gammaproteobacteria; order Enterobacterales; family Alteromonadaceae; genus Pararheinheimera; species Pararheinheimera soli_A. The sequence goes on from NZ_JAVDWR010000001.1 coordinate 213,819, forward strand.
ACTGGCGTATCACTCTGGCAAAAGTTTTTCCGCAAAATACTCGCACTGAAACGCTTTTAGTTTGAATTTTAAGTTTTTGATTATGTTTGTTTTTGTCATGTCAATGTAAAAGTGTGTTGTAAAGTGTAAGTCGGTATATTATTTTCGGAGCCAAGTGTTTATCTGGTGTAGTCCAACTAAGCTGTGTTAGATTAGCGCGCTTTTTCAAAGGGGATGAAGATTCAATGACTAGTATTAAGATCGCAAGAGCCAAAGTTCTGACGGGACTATTAAGCAGCATGTTAGTTGCTTCTTGCGCGACAACTCCTTTTTCTTCCGTACCTTCAAACGATAGCTATCAACATAAAGTCAGCTACTTGCCTGCCAATATCTCAAACTTTTTGCAAAAAGCTACTGCTGGGCAGTCTTTTTTTTTAGAGCAGGGCTCACTGGGCTACAATGCCAATGTGCAAGTATTGGATAGCTATTTTTCTGCAGCTGGCCGCCCTTGTCTTTCTGTTTTGGTCGAAGCGGATCTGGTAACACAACCCATGATATTTTGTCAGTACGAACCGCAGCGTTGGGGAGCGACCAGAGCTTTGGTTAAGGCCCCGGGTCAATAATATTACCAGCTGAATGTCCTGGTTTTTGCATCCATATTTAAATAGCGGACAATGTGTATGAAACAGTTTTCTATCTCGTCTTTATTGGCAGTGGCTTTGTTAAGTTGTTGTTTGAAGGTTGAAGCTCAAAGTTTTGGTGATTTGCCTCAGGCTCAGCAAGCTCAAGCACTGAGATCGCAAGATATAGCCCAAGTGCAGCAAACGCCACAGGTCCAGGAACCCATCAGCAGAACCAGTTGGCAGTCGGGCACTTATGGTCCGGTGCCTGAATTAACCGAAGATAAAATGGCGGAAATAAAGCCATTTGGTGCGGATTTATTCACTGGTGGCTTTCGTGGCGTGCGGGCTGATGGTTTAAACTCTTCTTATAAAATATTGCCCGGTGATCAAGTCACATTACGTTTGTGGGGAGCTGTTGAAGTTGATCGTATTCTGCCCGTCGATGCTCAGGGTAATGTATTCATTCCAACCATAGGTCCTGTACAGGTAATGGGGGTGAGTCACGGTCAGCTTGACAGTATTGTGCGCTCGGCCGTACGTCAGGTTTATTCAGACAAGGTTAGTGTGTATACCAATTTACAAGGTGTTCAGCCTGTCGCTGTATTTGTGACAGGGTATGTTACTAAGCCTGGACGTTATGCCGGTGTGCCAAGTGATTCTATTCTTTATTTCCTGGACCAGGCTTCAGGTATAGATGAACGATTAGGCAGCTACCGTCACATCAGTATCATCAGAGCAGGCAATGTTCTGGCCAGACTCGATTTATATAACTTTTTACTTACCGGGCAAATGCCGCATGGTCAGTTACAGGATGGCGACACCATTTTTGTTGAAGCCCGTGGGCCTGTGGTCACAGTTCATGGTGATGTTGGCCGAGCCTATCACTATGAGCTAAACCAGCAAAAATTGTTTGGTCAGACTCTGACAGAACTTGCGAAGTTAAATCCCGGAGTGTCTCATGTGTTGTTACGTGGCAACCGTAGCGAAGGTCCATATAGCAGCTACAAACCTTTAGGCGAGTTTGCTTCCGTCGAAGTTGCTGATGGTGACGAAGTCATGTTTTTTGTTGACCAGCGCGACAATCACATCGTGGTGCAATTGGAAGGTAATTATTTGGGGCAATCACATTTTGTGTTACCAAAAGATGCCAGTCTGCATGAATTATTAAACAGTGTTGCAATAGATCCACAAGAGACATCCTATCAGAGTGTTTCAGTCAGGCGGTTAAGTGTGGCAGAGCGCCAGCGTCAGTCATTGATGGAAAGTTTACGTCGATTGGAAACTACATATTTAGGTGCGCCATCTGCAACAGTGGAGGAGTCGGCCATCCGGGTGCGGGAAGCTGAGCTCATTACTACTTTTGTTGAAAAAGCCAGGCAGGTAAAACCAAATGGCAGATTAGTGGTAACTCATCAGGATAAAATTATGGATCTACGTCTGCAAGACGGAGATATTATTACCTTACCACCACGCAGTGATTCAATTTTAATCTCTGGTGAAGTTTATGTTCCGCAATCTGTTGTTTATGTGAAAGGTAAATCAGTGAGTGACTACATTACTGGCGCAGGCGGATTTAGCCAGCACGCAGACAAAAGTAGGATTTTAGTCGTGCGGCAAAATGGCGAAGTTCGCAGTGCGAGTGACGTGTCTTTGCAACCTGGAGACGAAATCCTGATCCTGCCAGCTGTCAGCAGCAAAAACGTTCAATTGGCCACTTCTATTACCCAAATTTTATATCAGATTGCGGTAGCAACTAAAGTGGCGCTGGATCTGTAATGTTCCAAAAACGTAGTCCGTTGCAGGTTACTCTGCATGTGTGGCATGCACTTTTTATGCGTGAAGCCATGGCTCGTATCACAGGTGACAGGCTTGGCTGGGCATGGGTGTTTATAGAGCCTATTGCCCATTTGCTGATTTTTGTTGGAATACGTCAATTAATGGGGCGGATACGGCATATCAGCGGAGCTGAGTTTATTCCTTGGTTTATTGTGGGCATGCTGACGTTTTTATTGTTTAGCGTTGTGATGAACCGCAGTATCAACGCGATAACGTCCAACCGGGCCTTGTTCGCCTATCGTCAGGTGCACCCGGTAGATACCATATTAATTCGTGCTGTGTTGGAAGGGTTATTAAAAACATTAGTATTTGGCTTGGTAATACTCGGGGCTATGCTGTTTGATATATCCATAGTGCCTGCAGACGCCATTTTTGCGGTGTTTATCTGGTTTATTATGTGGTGTTTCGGTTTTGGCATGGGGCTGGTGTTAGCTGTTCCTGTGACATCTATTCAGGAATTCGGTAAGTTTGTGTCTATGCTGACGTTACCCCTGTACATGTTATCCGGCGTTATGTTTCCTATTCAATTTATGCCAAGAGCTGTGCGTGAGTTTCTTATGTATAATCCAGTGCTTCATGCAGTTGAATTAATGCGCTCGGCTTTTTTCCCTGGTTACCAGTTGATGCAGGGGATTAGCCTGCAGTATTTGGTGTTCTGGACATTGTCTCTGGTGTTGCTTGGATTAATGCTACAGCTGCGTTTTAAAGCAAGGTTGATGGCGCAATGATCGAAGTCAAAAACCTGTATAAAAGGTATCACGGCCCATTTGGTGGTGACTGGGTACTCAAAGATGTTAATTTCAGTATTCCACGTGGTATCAGTGTTGGCTTGGTTGGTCGTAATGGAGCTGGTAAATCAACCTTGTTACGTTTGCTCGGAGGCATGGATACACCGGACAAAGGTCAGATCCTGCAAGACTGTAAAGTGTCCTGGCCTATAGGTTTAGGTGGAGGGTTTCAGGGCTCTATGACAGGCCGACAAAATGTAAAATTTGTGGCCCGTATTCATGGCGGAGAACAACGTATTGAACAAATCATCAATTTTGTGCAGGACTTTGCCGAAATAGGCAGAGCTTTTGACCAGCCAGTAAAAACATACTCCAGCGGTATGCGCAGCAGATTGGCCTTTGGTTTATCTTTGGCGTTTGACTTTGACGTCTACCTATCCGACGAAGCCACCTCTGTTGGGGACGCCAGTTTTAAGGCTAAAGCAACTCAGGCTTTTCGCGATCGTATTGGCAGCGCCAGCTTAATTATGGTGTCGCACAGTACTGGTATTTTAAAGGACTTGTGTCAGTCGGGGATCTGGCTGCATGAGGGGAAAGCCATCTGGTACGATAATTTAGATGATGCTATTAACGACTATCACAAAAGCATAGGTAAAGAATGAACAGGTTTAAATCGCAGCCGCATTGGGTTTTATGTTTTATTGCTATTGTTTTTACCTTGGTGTACTGGACTTTGCTGGCCACCGACAGGTATGTGTCCAGCGCACATATTGTATTACAAAGCCCGGAAATTAGTCCGGCAGGTATGAATTTGTCCTCCTTGTTGTCGGGTACTCAAGGCTCTGGCGATCTGTTGCTGTTAAAAGACCACCTTGAATCTGTAGATATGCTGAAAAAGCTGCAGGACAAACTAAATATTCGCGCTCATTATGCCAATACGGATATCGATTGGTTCTCGCGATTAAGTCACGAAAACACTGAGCTGGAAAATCTGCACCATTATATGAAAAACCGTGTTGATATAGTCTTTGACGATTATGCAGCTGTATTACGTGTCAGAGTGCAGGCCTATAGTCCGGATATGGCCCAGCAAATAGCTCAAACTTTGCTGGATGAAGGCGAAAAACACATGAATTTTATGGGGCAACGGCTTGCTGAAGAGCAGGTTGCTTTTATTGAAAATCAGGTTAGCACGCTGGAAAAACGTCTTTTTGCGGCACGTGACGAGTTACTGAGCTTTCAAAACAGAGAAGGTTTAGTCTCGCCTACCGGTACTGTCGAAGCAATTTTTGCCATAGTGTCTCAGCTGGAAGGGCAACTGGCATTACTGCAAGCTCGTAAAAAATCAGCCAGCAGTTACCAAAGTGCAAGCTCACCTGAAATTGTACGAATTAATAGTGAGATCCTAGCGTTGCAGCAGCAAATTTCGCAAGAAAAGAAAAAAATGGCCACCGAAGGCGGTACTGCATTAAATCAGGTTTCATCTGTGTTTCAAACTTTAGAATTAAAAGCCCGCTTTGCACTGGATTTATACTCAAATGCGTTGTTAACTCTTGAATCTACCAGGGTTGAAGCGGCACGTAAGTTAAAACAAGTGTCAGTTTTGCAATACCCAACCAAACCAGAGTATTCAACAGAACCAAATCGTAGCTACAATATTGTTGTTTTTATATTGCTGGCCATTTTTATTGCTGCCATAGCCCATTTGACCAGAGCTATTATTCGTGATCACCGAGATTAATCCATGTCTGTGAAAACAGCTTTGGTTTACGCACCACCCAAGGGTGGAAAAGAGCCTGTATTAATTCATAGCTCTCAGGAGTTAAAGGATTGCTCTTTTGTGCAATTGACAGAGCAACAATACGATAAGGCACTGGAGTTTGTTTCGCTGTGGCAGCAAACGCTGGTGTCTCGCTATAACCGCTGGCATCAAATGCCCGAGCTGCCTGACGCTTATATTTTAGTGGTGTTGCAGAATGCACTGGCTGAATCTGTGCAACACGCTATGCTGCAACACGCATTACAACAAGCCGCTCAACTCTCTGTTTCCAAAGTTTTACTTTGTCACGAGCAACATCAGACGCTAGTTCTCCCTTCTTCGGCCCAGCAACTTATTGCTGGTTCTGACACTATTCAGCTTAGCCTTTGCTCAGAGAACTGGCACCATGCTGCATTATTAGCAAAAGCAAAAGCAGTAGTTTGTGCCGATAGTTGGCTTGGGTTTGAAGCGCTGTTATGGCACAAGCAGGTGTATAGTTTTTTACCCTCATTTTTCAGTGCTCTTACGCAGAGATGTTATTTGCAGCAAAACACATCTGTCTCGTCGCCTGATCGTTTGCCGCAATTGGAGCAGTGGGTATGGCAACTGTTTTTTCAGTCGGCAGAGCGAATAAATTTCGAGGTTAAGCTGCCGCAAGCTGATCAGAATATTCATTCAGCATTAATCTGGTTGCAGTTACAACGCCACACCAGACAACGTTTTACTGAGACTATTTACGCTATTGGTTTTAACCATCATTGGCGACATATTCTCAAAAATTTTTTACAAGGAAGTAAATTGCAGTTTGTGAAAGCACCGCAGCAAGTTCCGCCTTACAGCCAGGCGGTTATTTGGGGCAGGCGCGATATTAATAAAACGCTCGATCCTACAGTCAATTTATTGCGTCTTGAAGATGGCTTTTTACGTTCCGTAGGCTTAGGTATTCAGTTTAGTCAACCTTTGTCATGGGTAGCAGATACGCAAGGTCTGTATTTTGACTCAACTGGGCCTTCAGATTTGGAAACGCTGCTCAACGAACACCCGCTGGGTATAGAACTGCAGCAGCGCGCTGAACTATTGATACAGCAGTTAGTGAACCAAGGCATTAGTAAATACAATACAGGTAAGCGGCAGTGGCAAAAGCCTGCTACAGCAAAAAAAATTATATTGGTGGCCGGGCAAGTAGAGTCTGATGCTTCAATTGCTTATGGTGCGCCGGCTGTAAAAACTAACCTTGGATTACTTCAGGCTGTTCGTGAGACAAACCCAGATGCTTACCTGATTTATAAACCGCACCCAGACGTCGTTGCCGGGGCCAGAGCATCAGGCGCCAACGAGCAACTTTCTGTCAGGTATTGTGATTTAGTGTTAACTGATGTAAATATTACTTCCGTTATAGCTAATGTAGATGAGGTACATGTACTAACCTCTTTAAGTGGTTTTGAAGCCTTAATGCGTGGTAAAACAGTGCACTGTTATGGGTTACCTTTTTATGCTGGCTGGGGGTTAACTACAGATCATTGTGTATGTATTCGAAGAACTCGCAAGTTGCTATTGTCACAACTGGTCGCTGCAACCTTATTGCTCTACCCACTTTATATCAGCCGTTACAGTGGCTATTACTGCACAGCAGAGCAAACTCTGGCTCAATTAGCTGAATGGCGTGCCGAGGGAGTAAGCTGGCGGCAAAAAACAGGGGTTCTTTTAAGAGCTATGATCAATCGTATTGTTGGGGCTAAGTAAATGGTTAAAGCTCAACGTATTGCCGTGGTAGGAACCATGGCTGCTGTCATACTTGGGTTTCGTGGTGAGCTAATTAAAACCATGGTTGCTGCTGGTCACAAGGTGTACGCTTTCGCCAGCGATTACACAGAGGAAACCAGAAACGAAGTGCGTTCCCTTGGTGCTGAGCCTGTTAGTTATTCTTTAGGGCGATTCTCACTAAATCCTTTTGCTGACCTTTACAGTTGCTGGCAGTTGTACAGACTGTTTTGCAAGCTGAACATAGACCTTAGCTTTTGTTATTTTGCTAAACCCGTTATTTATGGCACTTTAGCTGCCTGGTTTGCTAAGGTCCCGGTGCGAGTTGCAAAAATTGAAGGCTTAGGGCGCACTTTTACGCTACACCCTGAAGGGGATAGCCTGAAGAGCAAGTTGATTCGTTCTGTTCAGGTGTTTCTTTACCGCCTGAGTTTATCAAAAACCCAGCATGTGTTTTTGTTAAATCCGGATGATAAAACCGATCTGATCGATCATTACAAACTGCGCTGCGGCACTATTACCCAGTTGGGTGGTATAGGGGTTAATCTGGCTTTGTACCCACGTACTAAAGTGCCTGAACAACCTGTACGTTTTATTTTTGTTGGGCGTTTACTATCTGAAAAAGGGATTCGCTATTTCCTCAAGGCAGCAGAATATATTAAAGCAATACATAAAGATGCTGAGTTTGTTGTATTAGGTGAACCTGATGGCCGTCATGGAGTATCCCGCAGCGAATTGTTGCGTTATGTCTTATCAGGAATAGTTATTTACCCTGGTAAAGTTAAAAATGTTTTGCCTTATCTACAACAAAGCAGTGTATTTGTTTTGCCCTCTTATTACCGTGAGGGAGTGCCGCGTAGCACGCAAGAGGCTATGGCTGTTGGCAGAGCCGTGATCACCACAGATATGCCGGGTTGCCGGGAAACAGTGCGAAATGGTATGAATGGTTTTCTGGTACCTGCTCATGATGTGGAGGCACTGCAGCAGACGATGTTAAAATTTATCAGTCACCCTGACTTGATTCCCATAATGGGGGAGCAAAGTTACTTAATTGCACAAGATAAGTTTGATGCAGTAAAAATTAATCAAAAAATTATGCTGGCCCTTAACTTACATGAAGTTATTAGTCAATTAGGCCGCAAGTAACAAAGGACTTGTTATTGAAAGTCCGGCGCACATCGGTTAAACGTCATAGCTAAGAATTAGAATTAAACTTGTGGGAGTGAAGATGAAAGTATTGGTAGGTGTGGCTCCCGTCACATTATGGCAAAGTGCAGCTGCGCAGTTTTCGCTGACTGTGGTCGAAGATTGCGCTTCATTGTCTGTTGCCAATTCAACACCGGTGTTGGTAAGCAATCCTGCGACTATGGATGATATCGCTTCGGTGTTGCAACTAGAGCCAAAGATCGAATTGGTTGCAGCTTATGAAAGTGCTGAAATAATGCTCACTCGTCTGCAGAATGAAGGAATGTCTGTGGATCAAGCCGTCAATTATTGGCAAAAAAATACTGAAACACTTTTGCTATTACAGCAACAGCATAGAAGGAGTTTAAAGCTCTTTAATATCAGTGCGCTGAGTGATGACACAACTGTTTTCCCAGAATGGCTGTCGGTTAGTTTTAAAAAGGGGAACGAAACCGTTTCGCATACCATCTTTACTGTTATTGCCGCTCAGGCTATGCGACAAAACAAGCATTTGAAGGCTTTGCAGCAACGGTTATTTGCCAGTAGCTTGCCGCTGACTGAACAGATGGAACCTCAGTTTGATCTTGAACATATAAAGCAACAACTGTGTCAAAACGACGAGCTTGAAAACGCATGCTCAGAGCGTGATCTGGCTTTAATGCGATTGAAGGATGCTCAGGAAGAACTTGCACAAAACGTTGAAGTAAAGCAGCTGTATAACAGCTTGAAGGAAGACTACCAGCGTGATGTCCAATTACTGCAAGGTAAATTAAAGGATGGTGAGAATAAAATAAATTCAGCAACTAAACAATTGGGATTATTTCAGGAAGAGTTTGATCGAATTACTGCTGCTCAGCATAGTAATCATGATGAACTGGAAAAAGTTAGGGTTGAGCGTGACTCACTCTTTCTTCAGGTTCAAAAAGGTGTGGAAGCGTTAAAAAAACAAGATAGAAGTTCTGCTGAATTACAAGACAAACATCAAAAGTTGCAAAATGACTACACAAGCAAAATTCAGCAAGAAATACCGCAGTTGAATAAAACGATAGGGCAAGTAAAAGATCGGTTAAAGCAAGCTGAAGAAGAAAGCCACCAGCTATTGCTGCAACTGCAGCAAGTGCAGGAAGAGTTAGAAAATAAAAATCGTAGTTATGCTGATTTATATCAAATGCATCAAACGTTGCAAAATGATTACACAGAGACAGTACAGCATGAAGTACCGCAGTTAATTAAGACGATCGATGAGACAAAACTTCGATTAAAGCAGGTAGAAGAGAAAAACCATCGGCTCATGCTGCAACAACAGCAAGAGCTAGAAAGTTATCGCTTAAAACTGCAGATTGAACAACAAAAAAATAACCGTGCAACGACAGCAAGAGACAAGCAGCAGCAACGTGAACTAAGCAAACTTGAAAGCCAGTTACGAAGAACCAAGGCAAGAGCATCCTCAGCTGAACACAATGTGTATTTACTGCAACAAGAATTAAACGCAGTAAAAGGCTCTGTGTTATGGAAAAGCGGAACTCCTGTGCGCGTTTTGCGCCGTATGGTGACTAAAACAGATAAGGAAAAACAAAAGTTACAGCAGGAAACCGCACTTATTCTGACTTCTGAATATTTTGATTTGGAATGGTATCTGGAGACTTATCCAGACGTAGCCCAAAGTAATATAAACCCAGCTGAGCACTACCTTAAGTTTGGAGCCGCAGAAGGCCGAATGCCTGGTCCATTGTTCGACGGTAACTGGTATTTGCAACGTTATTCTGACGTAGCCAGCGTGAACATTAATCCTCTGTTGCACTTCGTTAAATTTGGCCAACAAGAAGGGCGTAGTGCTTCGCCAAAATTGTTAACCGATAATAGCCAGGAAAAGGAGGAATAAGCCATGACCAAAAAGTTTAATCAGTTGATATGGCTGGGCGCTGGTAACGGAACAGAGCCAAAAGGTCTAATTGAACTGGCTGAAACAAGCCTGCTGGTCGAAGCGCGAGAGGACGCCTTTAAAAACTTAGTTAATACTTTTTTAAACTCGAAAACGGTTTCGCTGAAACAAAGTGTGATTAGTACTCACGGTGGTGAGGTGAGTTTTCATCAATACAACTTGCCAGAGTTCTCGGCTTTATGCAAGGCTACAGGTTTAATTCGGTTATTTCCAGGTTTAAGACTAGCAAATCTTGATACAGTAGTTAGTGAAGGTATTGTTGACCTTCTAACTGAAGCGAAAGTGACTGGCAAAGATAATCTGTTCGTAATCGACATTCCTGATATAAGTTTGAGCTTGCTGCAACAGCTGGACGAGCATCAGTTTTTGAATCGTTTCTGCCAGATCTTGCTTGTCGGCAGTTCAGAAGCTCTTTTTCTAGGCGCGTCTAACAGCGCTGAACTAATCAACTTTATGCTAAATCATGGATTTTATTTGGCTGCTGAGGATAAAACTGACCCCGATTTACCTTGGCTTACTTTTGTATCTAACCCATTATGGCAAAAGTTAAAGCAAGCCCAGCAACAAGAAACTGAACTGAATAAACAACTAGACATACAGCACAAGAAATTGGTCGAGCAACACCAGCAAGCAGAGCAGCTGAAGAAAGAACTCTCTTTAGTTACAGAAAGTAACAAAAACTTGTATGAGCAAATGTCAACTGCTACAGTCGTCGGCGAAAAAAAACAGGCTGAATTAAAAGATTGCCTCGAACAGTTAGATACGGCAAATAAAAAACTGGTTTCGTTGAGCGAAAATGCAAAAAGGCAAGAAAACGATTTTATTTTACTTCAAAAAAGGGCGGAGCTACTTGAGAAGCAGTTGGAACGTGCCAACGAAGATAATAGCTTGTTCAGATCTCAGCAGCTAGCCAATAGCTCTCTTTTCGAATTAGAAAGAAGTATCAAAGAGCTGTTTGCCCAACAAATGTTACAAGTGCAACACGTGGCAAATGCTCTCGGTCAGCATGTAACTAAGACGCAAGTTGAACAGCAAAATAGCTTAAGGAGTTTTCTGGGATTACAACAGTTTTTGCAACATGGTGAGCGTCAACTAGATATCGGCGAATGGTCTATACAGGCTGACACACTGAATTGTTTAATAAAGCTGCTTGAACGAAATAGTTACGATCTTGTTATTGAATTTGGTAGTGGTGATTCAACCTTGGTCATCGCAAAAACACTTATGAATCAAAGTAGCAGCTTGCATGACATTGCAGAAAATGGTCGTTTGGAGTTAGCCAAGATAAGTAACCTTGAGCAAACTCAGCCGGTGCATTATGCGCATGACTTACCTGCAAGGGTAATAAGTTTTGAGCAAAGCAAAGAGTACTTAAACAAAACAAAACAAGCGTTGAATGAACATGGTGTTGCAGGTTTTGTTGAGTTGATATTGGCGCCTTTAGTACCTGTCGAGCCGAGTTGTAATTATGATAGTGGGCAAACACACCTTTTTTATGATTGCATTACAAAACTAAAAAAGTTGGCTGATATTTTGTCTGAACGGCAATCGAATATTTTGGTGATAGTGGATGGACCTCAGAGTCCAGAACAAGATGCATTTGTAAGATATGCAGCACTGCCTTCGATAATAAATGTATTTTCTGCACATAAACTACATATAGTGCTCGATGATAGTAAAAGGGATGGCGAGCAGCAAGTTATTACTAAATGGCTTGATTTACTTGAGCAAAGAGGTTTGTTTTACACCGTGAATCATTGGCCGACAGTTAAAGGGGCAGCGTTAATCGAGGTAACTCCGTAAGGATTGTTTATGCATATAGAAGCTGGCTTAGTAAAAAAGGCGTACGATTTGTACCACGCAGGAGAGTTCAAACAGGCTAAATCCGTATACCAGCAGTTGTCTGATTCGTTGGGAAGAGGTTTGTTTGATATCAACATGAGGCTTTGCGACGATAGAATGTCATTGTCGCAACAGATATCCGAAGGTTCTTGTATTGAATTGGAGAAGAACGAGCAGAATAGTAAGGTTATGCAACTGGAACAGCAACTTGCGGTTACCCAGCAACAGCTTGAATATTACTACCAACGCAGTCAGGAGCTAGCACTGCGTTTACTGGACGTTTCAACATGAAAGTATTGACCGTATTTGGTACTCGCCCGGAAGCTATTAAAATGGCACCGCTAGTAAAATCTTTGTCTGAAGACAGTTATTTTGAATCAAAAGTATGTGTGACAGGTCAGCATCGCCAAATGCTTGATCAGGTTTTACAGTTGTTTGATATAACTCCAGATTATGATTTGGCAATAATGAAACCAGGTCAGGATCTGACGGACGTAACCACTGCAATCTTACTCGGATTAAAGCCCATATTGCAGACATATCAGCCAGACATAGTATTAGTTCACGGCGACACTGCAACAACTTTTGCCACCAGTTTAGCTGCATACTACCACCAGATACCTGTGGGGCATGTTGAAGCAGGTTTGCGAACAGGAGACTTATACTCTCCTTGGCCTGAAGAAGCAAACCGCAAATTGACTGGGGCCTTGGCACAGCTACATTTTGCTCCGACTGAGCAGTCGGCAAAAAATCTGTTGGCTGAATCTGTATTATCTAGTCGTATCTGTGTAACTGGCAATACTGTCATTGATGCTTTGCTTAATGTTGTTGAAAAACTCTCTACTGACAATCTAGCGACAGAGTTTGCAGAGAACTTTAATTTTATTGATCAAAATAAAAAATTAGTTTTAGTTACAGGCCATCGTCGCGAAAGTTTCGGCGGAGGCTTTGAACGTATATGTCAGGCTTTGGCTGACACGGCTATAGCATTTCCGGACTGCCAGATTGTGTATCCCGTTCACTTGAACCCGAATGTACAGGAGCCTGTCAACAGGCTTTTGGCTGGCATAGATAATATTTATCTGATCTCTCCTTTAGATTATTTACCTTTTGTTTATCTAATGAATCGTAGCTATCTGATACTGACTGATTCTGGCGGAATACAAGAAGAAGCGCCATCTCTGGGGAAACCTGTGTTAGTTATGCGTGATACTACTGAACGGCCAGAAGCTATAACTGCGGGCACGGTAAAATTGGTAGGGACTGATCCTTTAATAATTAAGTCTGCACTTACAGAACTTTTAACTTCTTCAGAAGCTTATGAAGCGATGAGCTTTGCACACAATCCTTACGGTGATGGCAAAGCTTGTAGCCGTATTATTACTTCCCTTAAAAATTTCAACATTCAGTAAAAGGATTTCAAAATGATGTTTTCTTCTTTATCAGTTATTGGTTTAGGTTATATAGGTTTACCTACTGCAGCTGTCTTTGCCTCTCGTAAAATCAAGGTGATTGGTGTTGATGTTAGCGAAAAGGCCGTTAATACGATTAACCGCGGTGAAATTCATATCGTAGAACCAGATTTAGATACTGTAGTGCACGCTGCAGTTGCTGAGGGATACTTACATGCTACCCGAACTCCTGAACCAGCTGACGCCTTCATTATGGCTGTGCCAACGCCATTTAACGATGATTACAGCGCAGATTTGAGTTATATAAAAGCGGCCAGTGAAGCTATAGCCCCCGTGTTGCAAAAAGGCAACTTAGTGATTCTGGAGTCAACTTCGCCAGTTGGTGCCACTGAGCAAATGGCTGCTTGGCTTGCTGCAGCTCGGCCTGACTTAACTTTTCCACAAACCCATGGTGAAGCTTCAGATATCCGTATTGCTCATTGCCCTGAGCGTGTTTTGCCTGGTCATGTGATGCGCGAACTGATCGAAAATGATCGTGTTATTGGTGGCATGACGCAGAAATGTTCAGCCGCAGCAGTGGCGCTGTATAAAACCTTTGTTCAGGGGGAGTGTGTCGTAACCAACGCTCGTACTGCTGAAATGGCGAAACTAACTGAAAATAGTTTTCGTGATGTGAACATTGCTTTTGCCAACGAATTATCAATGATTTGTGACAAGCTCGCCATTAATGTGTGGGAGCTGATAGCGCTCGCAAACCGTCACCCAAGGGTAAATATTTTGCAACCTGGCGCAGGTGTAGGCGGACACTGCATTGCAGTAGACCCCTGGTTTATTGTAGCCAGTGCTCCAGAGCAGGCCCGTATTATCCGTATGGCGCGTGAAGTCAATGATTCAAAACCAGGATGGGTACTTGATAAAGTTAAAGCCAAACTGGAGGCTTGGCACAGTGCAAACCCCGGTAGGACGCGCAGCGAGGCAACTGTAGCTGTATTCGGTATTGCTTTTAAACCTGATATTGATGATTTGCGTGAAAGCCCGGCCTTGGATATTGCCAAACAAATTGCAGACTTAGGTTGTCAGGTTCAGGTAGTAGAGCCGAATATCACTGAGCTACCTGTTGCTTTATACTTGAATAATGTGAAATTAGTTACTTATGAGCAAGCTATTAACTGTGATGTATTAGCTGTACTGGTGAAGCACAAACCTTTTGTTGATCAAAAAGCTAAGTTAGCGAATAGTGGAAAAGTGGTTGATGCTGTGGGCCTGTTGTCCTGATATCGGTAATGTCATTGCAAGGCTGGCAAGATGCTGGGCTTCTGTTTTTCTGTATTAGGGAAATTTATGGACGTATTGTTACAAAAAACGCAGCAGCTGACATCTTTGGCCGAGGAACCCTATCTGCCCATCGAAAACCGGGTAGCTTATATAATAAGCTATAGCCAGAGTTATGCTGATAATTGCTATGCTATTCGCACCCAAGGTATTGCTGCAGCCCTGAATGAACATGGTTTGGATACGTTGTGCTTCGTACGACCAGGTAGGCCTTGGGATCTTCAGGCCGATGTCGCACCGGAGGTTAGGATAAATGGCGTTCGCTATATTCACAGCCCTTGGTTAAATGGTGCCCCTACAGATGAGATTTCACACCTTGAGCAAAGTGTAACGCTGTTTACTGAATTATTTAAGGTATATAGGCCTAGTGCGGTGCTAGCAGCCAGCAACTATGTTATAGGTTTGCCGGCATTTGTTGCCGCCAAGAAGTTAGGTTTGCCGTTTTATGTTGAGGTTCGGGGTTTTGGGGAGTTATCTCGCGATGCGAGAGAGCCCGGCTATGCGCAAACATCAATGTTTAAACAGGAAGCTGATCGCGATACTTTTGTTGCCAAACAAGCGTTAAAAGTGTTTACCCTTAGCCAGACAATGAAAGCGGAACTCACGAAACGTGGCGTGGTTGCTAATAAAATTGATCTGTTGCCCAATGGCATAAGTGATTTGCCGCAAATCAAGCCTGAGAATTTGGCACTAAAGCAAAAGCTGAGTATTGCATGCGGCGAAAAAATAGTTGGATATATTGGTAGTTTTAATAGCTATGAGGGGCTTGAAACACTGATTGAAGCATGCGAGCAATTGGTTGTGCAAGGGCAACCGATAAAATTGCTGCTAATTGGCGACGACCAGCTGGTGACAAGTATGGGCGTAAATGCGGTAGTTTTAGCTCAGAAACCCTGGCTGATACAAATTGGCAGAGTTGCGCATCAGCAGATAGCAGATTATTACGGCGTACTGGACACGGTTGTCATTCCGCGCAAAAAGTTACCTGTGTGTGAACTCGTGCCACCAATGAAGATTGTTGAAGCACTGGCATACGGTAAACGAGTGGTTGTATCAGACGTTGCCCCTTTAGCCGAATATGCTGCCAAATATGCCTCAGTGTTAATGTTTGAAGCCGGTAACGCAGATAGCCTGGCAAAAACTATTCAGCAATCATTATCAACGCCTGCACCGCAAGATTTGCACCTGTTACCAATGCAGCAGCATACCAGCTTACTGAGCAAACTATTAGCGGGGCAAAAAGCAGGTATCAGTGATATTGCTTTACGGCCAGGGAAGTGTGCTGATATCAATCTTGAGAGCGCGAATTATCAAACGGCCAGTCAGTTGTTCTATAAACACGGTAATCTGCATGAAACTTTACAGATCCTCGAGTATCTGCTGCAGAACAAAGTTGTATTTGATAAAGAGCAGCGTGGCTTTTACGAGTTTGTCAAAGGTTTAGCACGCCTGCAAAATGGCTGCAAATTGCCATCTCGTCAACCAAATCCAGGCTTGATGACACGCCGTAAGCACTTGCTTTATTGTTTGCATCAGTCGGTACCGCATATTACAAACGGGTATGCCACCCGATCTCATGGTATAGCTACCGGCCTACAGCAAGCAGGCTGGAAGGTTAATGCCACGACCCGTTGTGGTTTTCCCTGGGATGCCAACATTAGTGTTTCAGGTAAGGGATATCATATTGAGAAGGTAGATGGTGTCTCCTACACAGCTTGTGCTGGCTGGAGCCTGAATAAAACTCCGTTGGACCGGTATCTGGCTGAAACAGCTGATCATTTCTTGCGGGAGGCGCAAACTAGCGGTGCAGAGGTAATAGTAGCAGCTTCAAATCATATTACTGCTTTACCTGCACTGTTAGCTGCCAGACGTTTAGGCTTGCCTTTTATTTACGAAGTACGTGGGCTGTGGGAAGTTACGCAGGCTTCGACTCAACCCGAGTGGATGGATTCAGACCGCTATCATCTGATGAAAAAGCTTGAGTCTGATGTTGCCAGCGAAGCTGACCTTGTTGTTACCCTGACTGAAGAGCTTGCCGACGAGTTGGTGCGTCGTGGTGCACAACGTGAACGTATTCAGGTTGTGCCAAATGCAGTGGATGCAGAACGTTTTACGCCTTGTACCGCCAATCCGGATATTATAAAGCAGCTGGATCTCAAAGCAGGCATACCGGTAATTGGGTATGCTGGTAGCGCGGTGGCTTACGAAGGTCTGGAGCTGTTGCTTGAGGCTTTAGCTGAGCTGAAAAAAGCAGCAGTAGACTTTTACTTTGTTCTGGTCGGGGATGGCAAAGTGATTGACACGGTAAAAGCAAAGGCGGCACAGCTGAAAATTGAAGATGTCTGCCGCTTTCCCGGCCGTGTTCCTTTTGATCAAGTACCGCAATATCTTGCTTGTATGGATATTATGCCTATCCCGCGTTTGTCTTCAGATGTCACTGAGATGGTGTCGCCACTCAAACCGTTAGAAGCGATGGCAATGGGGAAAGCTGTGGTATTGTCTGACGTATCACCACACAAAGTGTTTGCAGGAAACAACGAACGCGCACGACTCTTTGTTAAAAATAATTTGGCGTCACTCACCCAGACCCTTAAAGAGCTCATTGACCACCCTGAAGAGCGTATCAGGCTTGGGAAAGTTGCTCGTGCCTGGATTGAACAACAACGTACCTGGAATCATGTTACCAATCAGTACGGGCAGTATATTGACCAATTACTGGCACAGCGTAAACCCAGTAGCGACGGCAAAAGTTTATCACAGCTCACCCTGGGATTAATTGCTGACCAATTCACCACCGACACCTTAGCTAGCGCAGTTAACGTAGTACAGCTGTCACCGGATAACTGGCAACGCGAGCTGCAACAACATAACATCGACGCAATCTTTGTAGAATCAGCATGGAAGGGTAATAATGGCCAGTGGCATCGCAAGGTTGGTTACTATTCAGACGAAGAATTTGCAGCACTCCAGGCGTTACTTAAACACTGTCGGCATACTGGCATACCTAGTTTGTTCTGGAACAAGGAAGATCCGGTGCACTTCGAGCGCTTTCGCAAGACGGCCAGTTTATGTGATCATGTGTTTACTACCGATAGCAGGCGCATAATTCCTTATCTTGCAACTCCTGAGGCACATACTCAAACTGCAAGCAGTTGTCCTTTCTACGCTTCACCGAAGATCCATAACCTGCTGCCTTCCACCCGGAAGTGGCAACATACTGCGGCTTATGGTGGCACCTATTATGGCAACCGCTACCCTGAGCGAACAGAGTATATGGACAAGATCATGAGCGCTGCAGCTCCTCTGGGTTTGACCATTTACGATCGCCAGCACAGCGATCCTGATTCTCCTTATAAGTATCCTGATGGTCTTGGCGGATATGTGGCCGGTAGTCTGAGCTATGAAGAGATGATCCAGGCATATAAGGCTCATCCGCTGCAAATTAACGTGAATTCAGTATTAGATTCACCAACTATGTTCTCACGACGGGTGGTGGAAACAGCAGCTTGCGGCTCTCCACTACTTTCTGGTCCGGCGTTGGGTATGAATCGCTATCTTGAAGGAGCAGGGCATATTGTCCAGACAGAAAGCGACGCCGCTTTAGCGCTGGAGAATTTGCTGCACCATCCGGCTTACCGCTGGCGCACCGCATTAAAAGGGGCTCGTGCCATTATGCGAGCTCATACTACAGAGCTTCGTCTGACGCAAATGCTACGCACTGCTGGCATGGTCATCAGTGCGCCGCAGCCGCCGCAGCTGCAATTGCTAACTGAAGAAGTTACTGTGGCAGCTACACAGCGTATATTGGCGCAAACCCATCGCCCTGCTCACATTGTTGCTAACCATTGGCATAATGATACGCAGAATATACTGGCAGCGGCCGGTATAAGTTGTACTACTGATGTAGGGCAAGAAGTGAAGGCGAACAGCCTGTGGTTACTGGCGACCCCCCGTGCTTTGGAAGATCTGGAGCCGGAAGATTTAGAAGATCTGGCCTGGACAACTGTATATGCCCCACAAGATCGCATCGGTTACATTCGTGACTCCATGCTAAGTGAAGGGCAGTGGCCGGGCGTAGCGCTGGAAAGTCAAACTATTGATGCTGGTTTACAGTTGTTGCGTGTACCTGCAGCACAAGTGCTCAGTAACCTGCAATATTGGGCACAGCAGCAACCCACGCTGGCGCTACGAAAACCTGCACAGGCGCACGCACAAGCACCTAACGTAACACCTGAAAAAACAGTAGTTATAGCAGGGCATGATCTTAAGTTTATTAAACCCTTTTACCCATACTTTGCCAAAGCCAGGCTGCGCATTTTGCTGGATTTCTGGACCAGCCATAACCAACATAACGAAGTGGCAAGCAAACGCTTATTACAACAAGCCGACACCGTATTTTGCGAGTGGATGCTGGGCAATGCCATCTGGTATGGCAAGCATAAAAAACACGGCCAGAAACTAATAGGGCGGTTGCATGCGCAGGAACTACGTAGTCCGTTGTTCGACAAAGTACCTTTCGAACAGTTTGAAACAGTGATCTTCGTTGGCCCACATATGCTGCGTAATGCACAAAAACGTAATGCAGCATTACAAAAAAATAGCATAGTGATATACAACGGTGTCGATGTAAATGCCATGCGGAAGGTGGCGCGGCAAGCAACTAATGGCAAAGTATTGGGGTTTGTGGGAATGGTTCCGCAAAGCAAACGTATAGATCTGGCTTTAGATATATTACAAAAGCTACGTGAAGAAGATAAAAGCTACATTTTGCGGATCAAGGGTAAACGTCCTGAGGACTTCGCCTGGATGAAGAATCGCCCTGAAGAAATAGAGTGGTATAAACAGCAATATTGCCGTTTAAATGATGACCCTCTGTTGAAAGGCGCTGTTATTTTCGACTCACATGGCAACGATATGCCCTATTGGTATGCTGGTATTGACTTTGTGCTGTCAACCAGTGACTTTGAAAGCTTTCACTTCACCATCGCTGATGGCGCTGCTGCTGGTTGCACGCCCGTGGTTCTGCCGTGGGAGGGAGCCGATGAGCTTTATCCTAAAGAGTGGGTGTATCTAAGTGTGGAGGCTGCAGCTAAGCGTATTAAAACGGGGAAGGGCGATCAGGTCGCGTTATCTCAATTTGCCGAAACGAATTTTGATATACAGACGGTTGCTAAAAATATGTTGGAAATTTTTTAAAGTAAAAATGAATTTAGGTATGTTATGGATTCTCCAATAAAAGTTTTTATTATGGGTAGTTGTGTATCACGAGACCCATTTGAAATCGCTCACAAAAGAGATTTTGATATAGTTGCATATTATGCAAGGTCAAGTTTCGCATCCTTGGGGGCAGAACCCTTTGTAGACGAAAAGCTTCTATCAGGAATTAAATCGGATTGGCAGAGGAAAATGGTACGCGCCGACATGGAAAAGCGTGTTTTTTCTCAACTGATAACTTTAAACTTCGATGTGCTACTTATTGATCTGATTGATGAAAGATTTAGCCTTTCAGTTTTCGAGAACTCAATTCACACCATTTCAACAGAATATAAAAAAGCTCTATATAGACCAAATCGCTATAACTTTGTAAAGGCAGGAACAGAAGAAAAGTTAAGGTTGTGGAAGGAAGGGGCAATAAAGCTAAGTCATTATCTTATTTCAAATGGATTAGATAATAAAGTAATAATTAATCGTGTGTATTGGTCTTTGAAATGTGATAACACTAATAATCTTTTAGATAGATATTCAGTGGAGTCCGTTAAGCAAGCGAACGATCAACTTAATTGGATGTATGATGAGTTAATTCAACTTCTCCCTAAGGCAAGATTTATTAATTATCGCGATGATGAGCTAGAAATTGATGAGAATCATAAGTGGGGTATCGAGCCTTTTCATTACACAACTCGTACTTTTGTTAGGCAGCTTTCTTCTATTTATGCTTTGTCACTACAAAACATAAAATTCACTATTAGACACGGTTTAGGTAATGCTGAACTTTCATTTCCTATAATGTGGACAATCAATCCTTTCAATAGCCGGCCGTGGCTGCATCACTTCATGAGCTTGAGATGGTTGAATGTGAATGAGTCTCCTCTATTTATCGCTAACGTCCTTCTTAGCTTTTATAGATTTCATTGTGTAAAAAAGGCAAAAAACCCATACTACAATTCAATGCAAGGTGATCATACAGCTTCTATCAGATTAGGTGTCTTCTGCGAGATTATGAAGAAACATATAAATCATGATGTCAAAGATGTTATTAATGTAACTAATAGGTTGATACTAGAGGAGATCAAAAACCTTCAAAACAATAGTATGTACCGTTCTGGGCATAATCATGGGTTAATGGTAGATCTATCCCTTCTTAAAGTGTTGAAAGAATTTAAGAATTATGGGAAAAATATTGATTTGAATTTTGTTTTGCACAGAAGTGGAGAAACGATAGATGCTATGTGGCACTCTTCAGGTTTAACAAAAGAACACTCGGTATCTTACCAAGAATATAATATCCCACTAGCAATGGATTATTTTCATTTTCTTGCGGATTTAGGCGTTAAACCTTTGTCAATGATAAGCTTGGAAAGAATTATTGAAGAGTCAAAGAGGTTTTTAGGATATTCATTTAAAAAGGATGGGGAGTATTTTCCTCTTGGTAACTCCTTTCGATTACCCAACAAAGATATATTAAATAGGGTCTATAACCCTTCTAATGAATCCACAGAGAACATAAGTGAACTACTTTATCCTTATTCATGTGAAGAGGGTGTCTATTCCAATTCTCATTTTTTTATTTATAGAAAAACTATCAATGGAAGGCTAATTCATTTGGCCGCAACCTGCTGTTGGGATTCACATAATCACAAGCAAAATGATGAGCTCTCTTTTTGCTTTGAAATTGATGGCGTTAGCTTGTTTGATGACCCGGGCTATACAGAATTTATGCAATGGGATCAGTTAGAACTCTTAAAGTCAGAATATGTGCATAGTACAATCACTGTTACAGGTCATAGCTGGTGCCCAAAAAAAGACACTAACCAGGCAAGTAAGCTAGCTGGTGAGGTCACAACGAATGGCTTTATTGTGAAGATGCAGATGAGCCGAATAGATGGCTTATTGATAGAGCGGACCATTGAGCTTGAAGGCTGTACTTTATCAGTTAAAGATAGTATTACAACTCATAGTGATATTGTATCCTCTACTTGCAAGAAACTAAATGCAAACTTTGTTTTGGGCCCTTCTATAGAAGTCAGTGAAAGTGATTTTTCAATGAATAATAAGGTCCTATCGTTGTCGGTAAGGGGTAGGGCGTTTGCTCAGTTTCATGTTAGAACAAAAAGTCAGATGAAAATTGAGCACAATAGAGTGCCTTATGTTATGGCTAATAGAAAACTAGTCAAAGACACACATGGAGTTACCTTTCAGACAGAGTTCTTTGAATCGAGCCAAACTGATTATCAGATAACTTGGAGTAATAATGCTTAAGAATCTTACGTTTTATGACGATTACGGCTTTCAAGGTGGAAAGCCGACTTATAAGTTACAAATTAGTCAGACGTTGTTTGAAGATAAAAATCTCTATTTTTTGCTGCATTGCCAAGAGCGGAATTTAGTCATCTGTTCTTTTATAGAGGAGCCAAAAATAGTTGTTATAAAGGTTTCCGAAAACAGCTTGTCAGTTTTTGATTTGTCGGCATCTATCGCGGGAAAAATTAGGGGAGGATTTCTAACGAGTTCAGGGGACTTATTGCTTCAAAGTTCAGGCCGTGCAAAACTTTATCATACTACTTTAGCTAATCCTCTTAAGGTGAGTTCGTGTCGCGGGATAGGAGATAAACAATGGCATGGTACATGGAGTATTGACCAAAGTCGTTCCGGGACCATCATGTATGCAGAGTATTCAACGACGAAAGAGGTAGCTGTTAGTCCTTTGCATGTATATCGATCGACAGACGGAGGAATTAACTGGCAGTCAGCATTGGAAGTTTCTTCCTCACCTATTTTCGGGAAAGGTGATATTCGCCACTTTCATACATGTCAGGCTGATCCATATATTTCAGGCCGCTGGTATGTGTCGAGCGGAGACAAGCTTACGGATAATAAATTATATATTTCTGATGATGATGGTCAAACTTGGCAAAACATTAGCATCATTTCCGTTCAACCCTTAGGATATACTGAGAAGTTGCATTGGAACGATCTGCTGCGCTTTACTACTTTGTCAATCACTGAGCAAGAATTATATTGGGCGACCGATGATAATGTTGGTGGAGACCGAGCTGTTTTATGTCGCGTAAATAAAAATGAACTTACAGATAGAAAAATTACTATAAAAATTGACGGCGTATTGAGCAATAATCTTGCTAGAAATATTATTAAACATAGTGAAGGTTTTCTTGTTACTACTGAAGCAAAAAACAACCCATCTGCCGCAGACTTATTTTTAAGAACAGCCACAAACTTAATTCGCTTTCCAAGTATTGAAAATCTATCAAAAGAACCTTCAGGCTTTACTATTTCAAAGTCGAGCAAGGTCTTTGAAGGAAATGTAGCTTATGCTCTGACCGATATACACTTTCTTAACCAGGGACAGCCTTCACTTGTTGAGTTTAAGTTGCACCCATTTTCCGATCACTCTCTTATGCCTGATTTGTCTAGCCGTCAGTTGCAAGTAACGAAGCAATCAAAAGTGGTGTTTTTTCATGCGCAGCGAACAGCAGGATCCTTCCTGAAATCTCTATTTATCAACGAATATGGCAAGGATAAATGTCTGTTCCATCAAACTACGAAAGACTATTGCAGTTGGAGTAAGTTGAATGATGAAGTCCTCAATAAATATAAAGTCTATGCTGGGCATGAGAACTACTATGAAAATAGCATGTTGAATCAAAATCAACTGCTGTTTATGTCGATTATCCGTCACCCAGTAGAGCGTGCTATTTCCCTGTACCACTATTTGCAGAAAAATCCAGGTCATAAATTGCATGAGTTATCAAAAAATCTGGATATTGTAAGATTTTATCAGCAAGCTTATGAGATTTCTCCTGATTATGTATCCGATACCCAGACACTAAGAGTGTCTGGTCAAAAATCTTTTTTATATGCTAAATCGATTTTAGACAAAAATTTTTACTTGGTAGCCCCATTCGAACGATTGCCAGAAATTGTAAGTTATCTATCTTCTACCATTGGCTTTTCTAAAAGTAAGGAAATCGATCAAAAACCTCGAGTTTTTTATAGTGATTATTATCTTGATGACACTTTCATCAATCTGATTCTGGAGATGAATAAGAATGATATTGAGTTGTATAATTATTCGAAGATTTTTTTTAGCATGTGCAAACGTGATTCAGATTTTTACTAAGTAATGAATACGTCTACTGCAAGCACACCAAAAATAATGGTTAATTGGTAGATGATTTTTTATATGTACTTAATGAAGTGAATCATTTATCTATTATTAGGCAGGTTAACTATATGACATCAAGAAAAACCCACTTACGTGAGCTTGAAAGCGAGTCTATCCAAATTTTCCGGGAAGTGGTAGCCGAGTTTGAAAACCCGGTCATGCTTTATTCGGTTGGGAAAGATTCATCTGTATTGTTGCATCTGGCTCTTAAGGCATTTTTCCCTGGTAAAATCCCATTTCCTTTGCTGCATGTGGATACCACTTGGAAGTTTAAAGAAATGATTTCTTTTCGAGACAAGGTTGCTAAAGAGCTAGGCTTTGAACTCTTGATACACAAGAACCCCGATGGCTTGGCGATGAATATAAGCCCCTTTACCCACGGCAGCAAAAAGCATACCGACATTATGAAAACTCAGGGTTTAAAGCAAGCGCTGGATAAATATAAATTTGATGCGGCTTTTGGCGGAGCGCGACGTGATGAAGAAAAATCGCGGGCCAAAGAACGGGTATATTCATTTCGCGATAAACATCATCGCTGGGATCCAAAAAACCAACGCCCTGAGCTTTGGAATATCTATAACGGCAGGGTAGATAAAGGCGAAAGTATCAGGGTGTTTCCTCTATCTAACTGGACAGAGCTTGATATTTGGCAATACATTTATCTGGAAAATATAGATATTCCCGATTTGTATTTTGCCAAGACTCGCCCTGTTGTTAAGCGAGATGGTGCTTTAATTATGGTTGACGATGATCGTCTGCCATTACAGGCAGGTGAGCAACCTGAACTTAAACAAGTGCGGTTCAGAACTCTGGGCTGTTATCCGTTGACTGGGGCGGTAGAGTCAACTGCAGCAACCTTACCAGAAATTATCCAAGAAATGTTGCTGACCAAAACCTCTGAGCGGCAAGGTCGGGTAATAGACCATGACGGCGCCGGTTCGATGGAAAAGAAAAAAATGGAAGGGTATTTTTAATGAGTCACGCATCAGCATTGATTGAACAAGATATATTAGCTTATTTAAAACAACACGAAAACAAACAGCTGCTGCGCTTTATTACCTGCGGTAGTGTAGATGATGGTAAAAGTACCTTAATAGGACGTTTGTTGCACGACAGCAAAATGATTTTTGAAGATCAACTGGCTGCGATTACTGAAGACAGTAAAAAGTCAGGTACTCAGGGAAACCGGGTCGATTTGGCATTGCTGGTTGATGGCCTACAATCTGAGCGTGAGCAAGGCATTACTATTGATGTGGCATACCGCTATTTTTCAACAGATAAGCGTAAGTTTATTATTGCTGATACCCCGGGCCATGAACAATACACCCGTAATATGGCCACTGGTGCTTCTACCTGTGATTTAGCCATTATCTTGGTTGATGCCCGTAAAGGTGTGCAAACTCAAACCCGACGCCATAGTTTTATATGCTCGTTGTTGGGTATTAAGCATGTGATTGTTGCCATCAATAAAATGGATTTAGTCGAGTACTCTCAAACTCGATACAAAGAGATCCAGGATGACTATCTGAAACTGGCTGGCGCTCTTGATATTCCGGATATTCGCTTTGTGCCGATTTCGGCCTTGGAGGGGGACAACGTAGTGAATCCTAGTGAGAAACTGAGTTGGTTCCGTGGTTCTACCCTAATGCAATATCTGGAAAGCATTGATATATCTACAGCAGTGACACAGGAAGATTTTCGTTTCCCAGTCCAATTAGTGAGCCGCCCCAATTCTGATTTCAGAGGGTTTCAGGGGACTGTAGCTGCGGGAAATGTGGCTGTCGGTGATACTATACGGGTTTTACCATCAGGTGTGGTGAGTACAGTAAAACAGATTATCAGTTTTGATGGTGAGTTAACCAGTGCTCATTGTGGGCAGGCTGTTACATTAACACTTAACGATGAAGTGGATATTAGTCGCGGTAATATGCTGGTTAATAAAGAGGCTTTGCCTCATGTATCTGCACGTTTACGTGCAAAAGTTATATGGATGCATGAAAGCCCAATGAAGCCTGCTCGACAGTACTACATCAAGTTTTCGTGTAAAACAACTACTGGTGAAATTGAGAAACTGCACCACAGGATTGATGTCAATACTCTGATGGAAAAAGACGCGGAGATGCTTGCTCTAAATGAAATTGGCTTGGTGGATATTGGCTTGATTGAACATGTTGCTTTTGATGCCTATCTAAAAAACAAGCAGACTGGAGCTTTTATTATCATTGACCGACTAAGTAACCTGACTGTTGGTGCGGGTATGATTGACAGTGCTCTTTTTACTGATCCACCAATTGACAAGGAAGCGGTGAGTGAGCTTTCTGATTTTGAGCGTGACCTGATCATGCTTGTTCGTAAGCATTTCCCTGATCTATCAAAAAAGGTTAACAGATGAACCAAGAAGCGGCAGGCCTAATTGGTCTGCTCATACTGTTACTGATTATGCTGGTGCGCTTTCAGCAGCACGCTACATCGGTGTTTGGATCGGCTTTGTTAATCATGCTTTCGGCTGGGTTTATCGATTCTGCCGATGTGTTGAGGAATGCGGCTAATCAGGGGTTGGCAACTCTGGTAATGTTAGTGCTGATCTCTTATGCGCTTGAGAAAACCAGCTTGCTGCGACGTTTGTCACGCTTTCTATTTACGGCGTCGGTAAATGGCTCTGTGCTCAGAACTATCAGCTTTTCAGCGCTGGCTTCTTCGGTATTAAATAATACGGCAGTAGTTGCGGCCATGCTTAACGCCGTGCGAGCTAATAAGAAAGTCGCTCCGTCTAAATTACTTATTCCGCTGTCCTATGCCGCTATTTTTGGGGGCACTCTGACACTCATCGGTACCTCTACCAACCTTGTTGTACATTCCATGCTGACGGAGCAGGGAAAGCCTGGTTTTGGTTTTTTTGACTTTACGTTTATAGGTTTGGGAGTGACGCTGTCCTGTGGAGCGGTATTATTTTTCATGAGCCGTTTTTTACCTGAAGAGGCGGCAGAGTATGAGAAAGTGACTGAATATCTGGTGGAGGCTGAACTACTTGCCAGCTCGCCCTTGGTAGGTAAAACTGTAGAGGATGCTGGTCTGAGGCATTTGGATGCGTTATTTTTAGCCGAAATTGTGCGAGGCAAGCAGTTGGTCCGGCCTGTCGCTCGCTATGATGTACTGGAAGCTGGCGATAAACTAATTTTTACGGGTAATGTTCATAAAGTAAATGTATTGAAACAGTTTGAAGGTGTTAGTTTGTTTGCAGATGATAATGGACTGGCAACACAAACCCTAACCGAAGTGATCATTAAAGAAGAATCGGTTCTAAAGGGCAAGACATTAAAAAATAGTGGTTTCAGGGCTCGTTTTGATGCTGCGGTGGTTGCAGTTCGCCGTGAAGGAGAGCGGGTTAGTGGAAAACTGGGGGATATTGAGCTTAAAGCAGGTGATTTTTTGCTGTTGGCCACAGGGCCTGATTTTGCCAGTAGGCATAATTTAAGTAAGAACTTTTATCTGTTGTCGGGAATTAGACCAGAAAACATGCTGAGTGGTTATCGCGAGAAAATCACTTGGTGGGGTTTTGCCATGATGATTGCGCTGAGCGTTATCACTCCGGTAGAGTTATTAGAGGCGGCCTTGTTTCTATTGGCGTTGTTATTATTTAGTGGTTGTTTAACAGTGAACGAAATAAAACGCCGCTTTCCGGTTGAAATCTGGTTGGTGGTGACCAGTGCACTTTGTATAGCTGCAGCTATGAATAACACAGGCTTATCAATGATTATTAGTGGTTTTGCAGGCGAAGCCTTAAATGGTCAGCCTCCGCTGTTAACCTTAATTGGTGTCTTCTTGCTGACGTACTTACTTACTGAAATTATCACTAATAATGCTGCTGCCGCTCTGATGTTCCCGATTGCCTATAGTTTAGCCTTGGGTATGGAGGTGGATGTCATGCCGATGGTAATGGGGGTTGCTTTTGCGGCCTCTGCTAGTTTTATTACTCCTTATGGGTATCAAACTAATTTAATGGTGTTTAACGCCAGCAATTACCGCTTAAAACACTTTCTGTTGGTGGGGACTCCGGTGGCAGTAACCTATATTGTAGTAAGCTTGTTTTTAATTCCACGAGTGTATCCGTTTTGACAGGTTGTACGATAAATGAATAACAATATTGTGTGGCACAAAGAGGCTGTGAATATCGCCGAGCGTAGAGCACAGCATGGGCATCATCCCTGTGTATTATGGTATACCGGACTGAGTGGCTCAGGAAAGTCGACTATTGCTAATGCTGTAGATCGGCTTTTATTTGAGCGTGGCTGTCATACGTTTGTTCTTGACGGTGACAATGTTAGGCATGGTTTAAATCAAGATCTCGGGTTTGATGATGTCTCTAGGGTAGAAAATATCCGTCGTATAAGTGAAGTCAGCAAGCTGATGATGAAAGCTGGTTTAATTGTAGGTACCGCCTTTATATCGCCATTTATTTCAGATCGTGTTCAAGCCCGTAAGCTAATAGGTAATGGTTTTATCGAAGTTTTTGTAGATACCCCTTTGAGCGAATGCGAAAAACGCGATCCCAAAGGCTTGTATAAAAAAGCTCGGGCTGGAGATATCCCACATTTTACCGGTATTAGTTCTCCCTATGAAGCGCCAATGATGCCTGAAATCCATATTAAGACAGCGTTACTCAGCATCTCAAGCGCAGCGCAACAAGTTGTTAATTATTTGGAGAATAGACAAGTTATTGCACCGTTGGAGCAAGAATAACATATTATTCTGTGGGTAGAATGGATCGTTGAAAAGATGTCTGTTAACGTTTCAAG
Organism: Rheinheimera soli; assembly: GCF_031457405.1. Taxonomy (GTDB): domain Bacteria; phylum Pseudomonadota; class Gammaproteobacteria; order Enterobacterales; family Alteromonadaceae; genus Pararheinheimera; species Pararheinheimera soli_A. Next base: position 242,417 of record NZ_JAVDWR010000001.1, read on the forward strand.
GGCGCTGCCGATAGAGTTTTTTTAGTTTAACAGTCACCCAGATTGTTCTGCTGGATGAACTGCGTAAGCTACGCTCTCAGAAAATGAAATTGCCCTTGCTGACGATACTCAAAACCTAGCTAGAGTCGAAAGAATACAGATTAGACGATACGTCCAATTGTGAGGACTGATCCTGAGCAGTAATATCAGAAACAAAAATCGACTTTAATTCAGCTTGAGTATAGTTATTGACGACGGAGTGAACTACTTTGTAGCGTTTCTTTTTGCGCTCCGGTAATATTTTAGATAGCTTCTACATCACCAGCTTACTGGAACGAGGGGCTATCTTTTAATAAAAACGTTACGACTTCATCTTGAGCTTCAGACGGAAAAAACAACCATTGCAGCGCTCAAAAAGAAAAAATACCTTTGACTTTGAGGAATAATAGCTGTGATTGCTTCAGAAAAACAAAAAATCATTTTCTTGAAACCGCGAAAAGTGGCAGGTACATCGTTTGAGATTGCGTTATCAAAGTTTATGGATGAGTCGGCAATTATTACACCTATATCCGCAGATGACGAAGCCTTACGGACAGATCTAGGATTTCAAGGTGCAATAAATTATCTGGACCAATCGAAAAACGATAAGAAAATAAAGCGTTTTTACAACCATTTACCAGCCTCCCTTTGTCGGGCAAGGTTAGGAAAATCGTACTGGGAAGGTTGTACCAAGGTAAGCATTGTTCGGAACCCTTGGGATGTTGCAGTTTCCTTGTACTATTTTGTTCATGGCAAAGAAGCAGATTTGAGCCAGCTTTCAGCTTGGTATTTGCAAGGTGAGGGACAACATCACCTATGCCGAAATCGAGAACATTATTTTATCGACAAGCAAATGGTTATTGATCGTTTTATTCGGTTTGAACACTTTGAATCCGATATACTTCAGATAGAGAATGATTATAGCCAGTTTAAAGGACTACATGACACATTCTCACGTATTCATGCTAAAGCTGGACTTCGAAGCGATAACAGCAGACTTTTACATAAAGTTTTTGTTGAACATCCAGAACTTCGGGACATAATAGCTGCTAAAAGCAGCTTTGAAATCAATAGTTTTGGTTATAGCTTGTAAAAATGTTACGCCAGACGAAACGTACAAATCGGGTTAATCAATGAAGATTTGCTTTCATGTGGGGTATCCTAAAGCTGCATCTACGGCTTTCCAGGATACGATGTATCAATATCATGAACAACTTAAAGATGTGGGTATTTATTATCCAATGGATTTGATCCCAAATGGCTCGACTAAACATGAAGAGTTGTTTCAAATGTATCGCTTGAAAAGGTTACCTTTACTTCGAAAAACACTTGCAAAAATTTTCTCTGAAGCTAAAAACTGCCATACAGTAGTACTTTCTACAGAATCTATTGCTAATTTTTTTTATCAATATGCTGAAGATAGTTGGGCTGATTTTTTTAATGAATTTAAAATATATGGAATGTTAGAGCTGGTTTTAGTGTGTCGGGATTATGATAGCTTTTCTTTATCATATTATAAGCAAGCAGTGGTTAATAGCCAACCTTCGATTATGGCATTCTACTCAACCTCTTTGTTTTTTAGTGAGTTTATTATACTTCCAGATATACAAAAAATTATGAATGTTAGGCAGTTATCAAAAGACCTTGCCAACGCTTCAGATTCATGTGTAAGGGAGTTTAATTATTCATCTGATGTGGTTCAGGAGATAATCAATTGGCTTGGTTTTGATTATACTGAAAGTAAAAGGTTGAACAGTTCAAATTTAAGCCTGACAAATGAACAAGTTGAATTAATTCGTCAGTTAAATGGTATTTGTGAAAACATTCTAGAAAGGAATGCTTGGTTTTATATTTTAAACAAATGTTCTTCATTGACCAGTACTACTGCCGTTAGGATTGCAGAGAAAGCAAAAATTGAAGATGTAATGAAGTTGAATCCAAATAAATTGAACATGATAAATGTCGTTCAAAATAGTGGTTTCATGTTCGATCCTAGCGAGTTAAGTCGATTGATAACTTCTATTCGTTTGCAAATAATACAACTGCAAAAAATGTGACAAATCCATGAGTATTTGGAGGGTAAACAAACGGTTAAACGTTTAGTGGGTAGTGATGAACATTCCCGGTCTTATTGTTCGACCAAAATAAAGCATGTTACTAGCAGCCATGAATATGAAAATAATGTTCGCCGATCTATTCTCATTTATTAGCTCCAAAGATATGTATAGAGCTCGGTTTTCAGTAGTTGATGAAACTATGCAAGCACAAAAAGTGCTCTGTTTGGCCCGGCGTTGAGCAAAGCGATCGCACTAAAATACACCACATACACCTGTTACCGTTGTCGAGGACTTATTGTTGATATGACTATATGTAGGGTTACATTGATTGCTTACAAGAAAGAAGTTATAAGTGGTAATATAAATTTAATTGGAAAAGAGAAATAGCGTTTTGATGTTGTCGGTTGCCGGGAAAAAAGTATAGCTCAGGTCGAAATAGTGGTACTGGCACTTGCAACGTGTTGGAGAAATTTAAAGGTGATTTTGAGACAGTTTTGTCTATTCAACCTTACTTGACAACAGAGGGGAAATGTTGTCTGGTTTATGATGTAGATTATTGATAATTAGGGCGTGCATGATAGACATGAAAGTTAAACCGGGCTCAGCCCCTGAACTTATACGTTGTGTTCAAAAAAAGCTGAAACAGGCTTTCTCTGACGCTGCTAACCAAAACCTTGGCCAAGCGCTTTTTGTCTCGAAGAAGCTGAAGCTTGCTCCTTTTGCTGCAGTGGACTTCACGGGCTGGGATTGTTGGGAGCAAGATCCCCTTAATAATCGTAGTTGGCAATGGCGGTTAAATTGGCTATCTTTTTTGCCTTATTTAATGGCCTATCATCGGGCCTCTGGCAACGATGAAGTGCTTCATTTTGCCCGAGAGGCCATCCAGTCATGGCTGAATGCTTATCTAAAAACAGATACTAGCTACCCCTTTGAGTTTATTTGGCACGATCATGCCACTGCGTTGCGAGCAGAACAGTTTGTTCTATTTAGCTATTATTGCCGTGAACATGCTCCCGTATGGGCTGAGCATCACATGGAGTTTTTTTGTGCTCTGGAACAAGCGATAGTCGTGCATGGCCTGTGGTTGGCGAAGGACAGCTTTTACTCCCAACACACTAACCATGGTCTGGAGCAAGCACGGGTGCTGCTACTACTCGGAGTGGTTTTTGACGGTGAACTAGCCAACGAATGGCAGAACATTGCAATTACACGTATCATCAGTGAACTGGAATACTCATTCACTGATGAGGGCGTTCACGTTGAAAATAGTCCGGCGTATCACATTTTTGTATTCAAAGTATTTCTCGGCATCATTAAGGATTACTCAGCAGATATACTGGGAGATTTGGATCAAAAATTCAGCTTCTTTTCAGCAAAGGCGTTAAACTTTATTACGTATATCCTGCGACCCGACGGTAAGTTGCCACCTATTGGTGATACGGAGCAGCTACCTACTTCTGACGCTTATCGAGATATGTTCGGTCATACACTGGAATATCAATATTTCCTTTATGCCTTAACCCAAGGCAAGCACGGAGTGCCCCCGCCGGCGTTAAACCATGTATTTGCAAAGTCAGGGTATGCGGTGTTTCGCGATCAATGGCCCGCTAGTGAGCACTATGACAAAGCTTTTCATCTTATTGCTAAAGTCGGTTGCTCTAGTCGCTATCATCATCAGCAGGACGAAGGGCACGTTAGCCTTTATGCTGGTGGAGAAGATTGGCTTATAGACTCCGGCCTTTACAACTATATCAGTAATGACCCCGTGCGAAAATATATGCGAGGACGCGTCGGTCATAATGTTCCTATCATTTCTCATGCCAATTACAGTAAGGATTTTGAACACCGAATGACTGTATGGCAGGTCACGGATTTCTCGGAACATGTGTGTAAGCCTTTCCTCAATATGCAACTAAACGTGTTAGTTCCCTTGATTTATCATCGTCGAGTAGATTTTGACGCTGTAACTAAAGTAATCGAAGTAAAAGATAAAGTGACTGCCGAGGACCAGCAACTCAGAAATATTACCTTGCAGTGGCACTTTCCGAAGGATAAAACCATTGTCATAGAGGAAAACGGTATATTGGTGAGCAGCAGCTCAGGTAGCCGTTTGAGGATTAGTTTTGTTGGGGAAGTACCAGACCAGATCTCTATGATGACGGGTAGCAAGGACGATAAGGTATTCAGTTGTATCTCCTACAAAGCTAACAAGGTAGAGCCGAGCCATCTGGTTAGGGTACTATTCAAAGAGCGTGCTGAATTGGAAGTGAGTACAAGATTTAGTTTCGATATAGTTGAAACTAAATTAGCCCCCGTTCCTGCGTCTGTTAAAAGAGTTGTGCAACCTTTTTCCTCCTTGATAACGAGTCACTACAAAAGTAATCAATGTCTGAATACGGCCATGCTGGGCAACGATCTGGGTTGCATTGAGCTTGCTAAAGCCCACCGAGCCTCAGGGATTGGTCATGTCAGCGTGTTAGCTGAGCTATCATCTGGGGGCTGCCAACTCAAGGCAAAACTGAGTGAAAACTACCTGACCACTTGGTTAAATTGCCGAACTTTGAACATTTCAAGCATACCACCGATTGTCGCTGACATGGATGTCTTGCATGGGCTGGAGGGCTTGGATTTGTTAGTAATTACCGGAGCTGGGTTTTCAGAGATACGTTTAACAACGATATTGTTGACCATGTTACCTGTACTGTTTAAGCGAATGACCAAGTCTGGGGAAGTTTGGATCTGCGACAGCTTACCAGAGCGACTGAAAGTGCTATGTGAAATCTGGTGCGGTAAGTATGGACTGCCATTGAGCTTTATTAGTGACCTAGAGCAAACAACGGAGACTTCAGATGAGTGATGACAACGATTTACTGGCTGACGAAGCTCCGGCATATTTAGATAATAGTGTTTCTATAGAAGACGAGTTGGCGCAGCGCTTAGAAGCCTCTGTTGCTCAACATGCAGTAGAACGTGCTAAACTCGCTGAACTCGTAAGTCAGCTTCAGGAAGATAATGCTAACTTAAAGCAGCTCATTCGTGAGTTAGAACAACGTATACCATTAAGCATTGAACAGACACAACAACAAAGTGAAGCTGATGATTTTAGCTCTTTAAAGTTGGACTTTTCTTTACCTCAGGAAAATACGCAGGGTTGAACAATAGGTGATATGCCTATTTATAAGGGATATTTGACTTAATATTGTAATAATAAAATTTGAATTAACAGAAGTGGCAATTGAATTGTCAGTTGCAAGACTTTAAGCTGTCTAGGACTTTTAGTAACGTACCGACAGACAATGACAAAAAACATTGAAGATACGCCAGAACGCCAGTTAGCTGACTTGATTAGGCAAAGAGATACTTTAGAGAAATGCTTGCTACAGTTTGATAGCGAATATTTTCGTTTACAAGAAAGTTTGCTTCAGCTACATGACGATTTTAGTTCTTTTCAAATTGCTGCTTTAAAGGAGCTATTGCAAGCATTCGGTATGCAAGGATGGAAAACAGAATCTTATCTCCCGTCTTTTCGACTGGCGCTTGTAGCTGATGATTTTACGGCTGACGCTTTATCGCACGAATGTAGTGTTTTATCCTTGTCGTCAAAGCGTTGGAAAGAACAAATAGAAGATTTCTCTCCGCAACTGGTATTGGTTGAGTCAGCCTGGTATGGAGCAGGCAAAAGCTGGCATAAGAAGATTAATGGTTGTGCTCCTGATTTAGTTGAGCTTAGTCTTTATTGCAAGGCTCAAGGAATTAAAACCGCTTTTTGGAATAAGGAAGATCCTGCTCACTACGATACATTTTTAGCGTCAGCCGCTTTATTTGATGTGGTTTTTACTACTGATAGTGAAAAAATTCCTTTTTATAAAGCGGAATTAGGGCACGACCAGGTTCATTTGTTGCCATTTGCATGCCAGCCAATGCTGCATAATCCGATATTGTCTGAGGAGCGAATGGAAGCAGTTAGCTTTGCAGGTTCCTATTACCCACAGTATCCTGAGAGATGCGAAAACTTTGAAACTTTGTACGATACGTTAATAAAAATAATACCTTGGTATATTTATGATCGAAATTATGACACTACAAGCAGCGATTTTGTTTTTCCTGAACGATTTAAAACTTCAGTTGTTGGAAGTTTAAAATATTCTGAAATTGACAAAGCTTATAAAGGTTACAAGTTCGGGTTAAATTTAAACACAGTTAAAAATTCTCCCACCATGTTTGCTCGTCGTGTTGTCGAGTTGTTGGCCAGTGGTACCTTAGTATTAAGTAACGATTCAATCGCGTTGAAGCGATTATTTGGAAATTTAATACTTGCATCGGACTCTCCAGAAGCGCATGGCGCCTTTGTTCAAAAAACTAGTGCAGAGCACCAGCGTTTGATTCAGCTATCACTTCGTAAAGTTCTTTCACAGCATCATTGGCAGCAAAGGATTGCATACGTTATAAAAAAAACGCTAAACCTCTCTTTTAACGATCAAGCTGTTTTACTGGTTGTTGCAAAGGTTGATACTGCTCACGAGAGAATGTGGCTGGAAGAATGCTTTTTACGTCAGAGTTGTTCGAATGCATTTTTCCTTATCGTAGATAGCACTCAAACCGAAGGTACAAGATGTAAACAGCCTCGTATAGCTTCATTTTCTGTTGCTGTGGCTCAAAGCCTGAAGTTGGCTAATTATTTTTCTACAAATGTCTGGTTGGCACACTGGCACCCCGCTGATTATTACGGTGCAAATTATTTGTTTGATTTGCAGATGTGTATACCTTTTGTGCCTTCAGGTGTTATTACACATAGTCGGCATTATTACTACGACTCTGAATTACGGCTTTCAGATGATAATGCACCTTACTCAATAACCGACGTTTTCAATCCCCACAGTTCTTTGATACAGAGCCAACTTATACCTCCAGGGATAAGTTTGCTTGAGCTTACCGCTGAAACTGTTCGGATTGAGCCAGAGTCAGTACTCGGAGTTACAGAGTATGAGTACTGTAAAAATGCAAGATTATCTGAACTTTCCATAGATCAATGGTCGGAAAAAGTATGTTTGAGTAATACAGAAGTTGACGCAGGGCTCTCTATTACAGAGGTGCTTGAGCAAGCCAACATGCAAGCTGCAGCAATTAAGAAGAGTGGTACTGGTGAGTACACTATCACTTCTGAAGGGCTAGCGTCGTTATTTAGCCTGAATAATATAAAGAAAGATTGCGAACTAGATCTTATAGCCGAAGGATTAGTGATTTCATCAAGCCTTGGTTCTGGGAAACATGATTACTGGTTTAGCGTTCGCAATCTGGAGTTGTCGGAGTTAAATCTGGATCACAAAAATAGTTTTTTAATACGGCTTGTTGCTGAAGGTGCACTGGATCTTTGGGGTGTTTTTCTGTTTAAAGATAGTGAGGGTAAAGATCTTGGTTTTAGCATGCATGGCGCTAATCATTACCGCACAGTCACTTTACCTGCTGGCTCTCATACTGTGCAGTTAGCATTGCGATGGGTCGGGTCGGGGAGAGCTGTCGTGAAAGCATTAAATCTTAGCCGCGCTGATTATTTTGTAAGCAGTGAAGCCGGATCTGCGTTTTAACCAGTAACCTATGATGTTATCATTGCCTTCAGTTTATTGGTTAATGTTGTTGGTGCCATGGCAGTAATGGGCTGTGGCCAGTAAATTATATAACAGGGAAGGGTAGATCTTTGCATCGGCACTTAAAACGCTTTACAGGGTTTCTCCAAAAAAAATCGACTAAACAATCATTAGTTTTACCGGCTGTTGCAGTTAAATTGCTTGAGCAAAAGCTGTTTGATAGCAGTTGGTATTTAGTTGCGTACCCAGATGTGAGCGAGGAAAAGATGTATCAAGCAGCTCCTGTGCTGCATTTTTTAGATAAAGGAGCTAGACAGGGATATAGCCCTGCTTCTTGGTTCGACAGCTCATGGTATCTCGAGCAAAACAAGGATGTTAAGCAGGCTGGTATAAATCCTTTGTTACATTATTTGCAGCATGGTTTGGCTGAAGGTCGCAGACGTGCAGATCAATTATTACTTAATCCTCAGTTACCTGAAAACCAATTTATCCGTTTATCGAGTAGTGGTACTAGTTTTGTTATTCCGCTAATGAACAGGGCTCGAGTCTTTAATACTGCTTTTTTGTTTCAGCAGTATGAAAAGCCTCAACTAGGTAAGCCTTGTGGCATCGTTTTGGTGGAGTGTTTTGATGCGGGTGAACAGTTAATCACTAGCGGTGTTAAAGGCCTATCCTGGTCAGCTCACTTTAAATGTTGGTACCGATACTTGGTTCAGAATGATACCGAGCACTTGGACGTAGACAAATTCCAAATGGCTTTTCCTGAACAGGCGATACGTTGTCTTGTTACCATAAAACCATGGGATGCTAGAGCTTTTGAAGTGCGTAACCGTTTTACAATGCAGGTCGCTGATGAGCTGGTACTGCCCGCGAAGAAAGTACATATTCCTAAAAAAGAGCGACCTTTAACTGCAGCTAGCCTAAAAGTTGCCTTAATTGCTGATGAATTTACTTATAATAGTTTTAAGGATGAGTTTAAGGCTGTAGTGCTTGAACCCGAGCATTGGCGCTCCCAGTTTGAAGTTGAAAAGCCGGATATTTTTTTCTGTGAATCGGCTTGGTCAGGGCCTGATTCAAAACGTAGGCCATGGAGAGGTAAAATTTATGCCAGTATAAATTTTGAGAAGGAAAACCGGAGTGTTTTATTAGATATTCTGAATTATTGCCGCAAAAACGGCATTCCTACAGTGTTCTGGAATAAAGAGGACCCTACTCACTATACTGATCGCAAGCACGATTTTGTTAAAACAGCTGCGCTGTTTGACTATGTATTTACCTCTGCCGTCGAATGTGTGGAGCAGTACAAAAAAGACTACAAATTACAGCACGTATTTGCTTTACCTTTTGCCACAAATCCGCGCTTGTTTAACCCATTGCATAAAGGGGCGCGTAATAGCAATGTTGTGTTCGCTGGTAGTTGGTACGCGAATCATGTTGATCGCTCAATGGTCATGGAGCAAGTGTTAGACTCTTTGATCGATAAAGGGTTTACGCCGGAAATTTACGACAGATACCATGGTGATACCGACCCGTTACATATGTGGCCGAGCAAATATCAATCTTATATTCACCCTGGTAAACCACATGAGCAAATGCCGGCAGTTTACAGCTCATCTGTTTATGGTCTCAATTTTAATACGGTCACAGAATCATCTACCATGTTTGCTCGTCGTGTATTCGAGTTGATGTCTTCTAATACCTTGGTTATTTCTAACTATTCAAAAGGGGTGGCTGAATTATTTGGTGATTTAGTTGTATTTGCAGATACAGATCCAAAACGATTAAGCAATTTGACGGAAACGGAAGTTGATTTTTTACGTGAAGAGGCATTAAACCTGGTTTTGTCTGAGCATACATACTCCCATCGTTGGCGCTACATGCTCAATTGTATTGGTTTTGAGGTAAAACCTGATGTTATGGATGTAACCTTAGTGAGCCGCATTAACAGTGAGCAGGAGGCGATGGCTGTTATCAGTTATTTTGAGGAACACTTCGGCCGCGATACAGAGTGCCGTTTACTTTTGATTGTAAGCCTGCAGGTTATGGATTTAGACGTTGCTGGCTTCTACCAAAAGTTTAATCGTTTCGGCATTACAGTCACATCAGAAAGTTTTATGCAAAAGCATGCGCTGCAAGAACGCTATCTACCGATAGAAACGCCGTATTTTTTGTTGTTCGAATTAGCGACTGCGCCTGCTGCCGCTTGGTTGAAAAAGGCGCGTTTACACTTGAGTTATATGAATGAATACCCGCTTACACCTCATAGTATCGAACGCTATCAGCTTGAGGCTGTAACTAAAGATGCTACTTTGTTCGGACACTCAGCCGTCTTTTTAAGTATCTATCACGGCTTGCTGAACGGGCGGTCTCAATTGGCATATGCTGTCTAGATAATTCCGACAGCATCCCCAGTTTTTAATGAAACGGTGAGAATTAAATGCGGTTATTTATTTATGGAAGTTGCGTTAGCAGGGATGCTTTGGAATATCAGCAAGATCAGTTTACGCTCGTAAAGTATGTCGCTCGTACAAGTCTGTCTGCCCAGTTATCACCGCCTTTACTGCTCCCTGAGGTTATTGAAAAGCTTTCGTCTAAGTTTCAAAAAGAAATGATGTTGATTGATATGCAAAAAACGCTTTTGAAGCTTATCCAACTGCATGACTTTGATGTGTTGTTACTGGATTTAATTGATGAGCGGTTCAGTATCGGGCTTTTCAATGGCGCCCGACTAACCTTGAGCAAGGAGTTTATTGATGCTAATGCAGGAATGATTCGTTACCCTGAATGGAATAGATTCAGCGAAATAAAGTTCACCGCATGGCAACGTGGTTTTGCTGAACTGATAGAGTTGATCAGATGTAAAAAAAATCCTCCGAAAATAATATTAAATAAGGTTCTTTTTGCGGTTAACGCTGGGACTGATTTAGATAACTCGACTAAATGTACTGCGTTTATGGATACAGAAATTGCCAGAAATAACACTTACTTGTTAAAAATGTATGAGTATATAAGCGCTAACTTCAACGATGTAATTTGTCTTGAGTATCCGGAACGTTATTTTGTTGCTGATTTGCAGCATAAATGGGGTTTAGCACCATTTCACTACGTGACCGATTTGTATAAAGAAACGCTCAGAAAATTAATGTCGCTATGAACTGATTTTCTATTGAGTGTCAGAGCTAAATTCTAATTTATGTTAAGTTTAAATGTTTTGTACTCTGGATGGTTTAAATGGATATTTCAGTTATTGTCCCAAGTTTTAATGCGTTAGGAAAGCTTGAACGTTGTTTAGCATCTTTACGTTCGCAAACCTATGACTCCGCGCATTATGAAGTGCTCTTTGTTGACGATTGTTCTACGGATGGTACCTTTGCTTATTTGCAAAAGCAGGCCATTTCTGAACCTAATTGGCGCGTGCTTCAATTACAGAACAATAGTGGTTCTCCTTCTCGGCCTCGTAATGTTGGTAAGAGTGAAGCTCGAGGAGAGTACATTTTTTACTTAGATTGTGACGATGAAATTCTTCCTGACACCCTAACTGTCCATTATCTGCATGCTAAATCAACTGATGCGTGCATTGTCAGGGGATATTTAATTGCTGATACGGGCAACGTTCAACAGCCCATGAACGTTATCCCTGAATGGCTACCTGAATTAAGCCGAAAAGAGAGAATCGAATATATTGTTTGTCGGCAAAGTACTATTCCATGCAGTTTAATTAAGAAGAGCCTGCTGGATGTAAATGATATACAGTGGCCGGAGGATATCCGCATGGGGGAGGATAGTGTGTTCCTTTGCTCAGTGCTTGCTGTTGCTCAGAATGTGGAGTATATCAATCATCCTACTTATGTATATAACCAACGAAGCTCGTTTTCCTTATCAAGTACCCAGGCTTATGGTGCTCGTGAACTTAGTAATCATCTTCAGGTTTGGCCGCTAGTCCAGAAAATTTTAGCTGAGAGTGATATAAATTACTTTAAACTGCGCTTGCAAAAAGGTTTGCAGGCTGTGTTGCACAGTCTTATCTTTAGAAATAAACGAGATATCGATGAGCAATTGTTTATACGATTTTCAGAGTTTATTTTTGATAATTACCAAATAATTGAGCAATTTACTTATGGTGTAAGATTCAAAAATATAATAAAAAGCTTGATGGATAAAAATTTCTTAGTGTTTACTCAATTAACTAAACCCAGATTGTTGATCGCTGGCTATGATTTAAAGTTTATAGCGCCAGCCATTCCATTATTATTTGAATATTACGACATTCAGACTGATGAATGGGTTGGCCATGATAGTCATAATGAGGCTGACAGTAAAATTAAGTTAGAGTGGGCTGATTATATATGGTGCGAGTGGTTGCTAGGTAATGCAGTGTGGTATTCAAAGAATAAACTTAAACATCAGAAATTGATCATAAGGATGCATAGGTTTGAACTCGGGCGAGACTTTGGAGAGCGATTAGTGCTGCAGAATGTTGATGCAGTTACTGCTGTTTCTGTGCTGTTTTTTGAGAGATTGATTGAGCGTTTTCCTCATATTCCCAGAGCGAAAGTGAAGCTGTTGCCTAACTTTGTTGATATAGAAGGTTATCATCGTAGTGATTACACGGCCAGTCGCTTTAATATTGCGATGATAGGTTTTGTGCCCTCTAAAAAAGGATATTTAGAGGCATTAAAAGTTCTTGCAGCGTTAAAGTTGCGAGACTCCCGCTACTGTTTGAAAGTTTTTGGAAAAACACCAGCAGACATTCCGTGGCTTATAAATCATCCCGATGAACTTGACTATTTTAAGAACTGTGAGATGTTCATCACGCAACATAGTTTGACTGATGCTATTGAATATGTCGGTTTTGTAGATATTAAGCAGGCTTTAGCTGCTCATCAGGTCGGCTTTGTATTATCGTTAAGTGAGGCTGTGCGAGATTTACCTGGATTTGAAAGCTTTCATTTAGCGGTGGTCGATGCGTATGCTGCAGGTGCGGTAGGTTTAATCAAAAACTGGACAGGCTGCGAATATGTGTATCCTGAATCTATGATTCTATCAGACGCAAATGAATTAGTTGAAAAAATTTGGCAGCTCAGTAATGACGAAAAACTGTATGCTGATATCCAAAATTCAAGTCATAAGTTTATTGCTGAAAAGTTCAGAGTTTTAAACTATCTGGCCGCTGTTAGTAACTTATTCAGGGAGATTTAGGCTTTATGAGTAGTGCATTGCAGGACGCGATTAAAAAAGGTCTGCTACGTGATGGTGTTACATCATACTCAAACGTCGAGCCTGTCCAGGCTGCGAGACAAATACTGGTAAATAGCTACGTTTTCCCGTATGTGGGGGAATTACCCATATGGACAAATGGGGGCATTCAATGGACGGTGCAGTTTGAAAATAATGCTGCAAGCAAGAATTTATGGTTTTATTCGTTGGTATTTATCGATTATTTGGTTAAAGCTGCTGTTCTTGAAGCGGATGATATCTATTGGGAAAAGGCAATAGAATTATATCGATCATACAAAAAATGGCGAGAGCAAGACAAGAACTCCAAAAGTCTACTTTTTCGTGATGAGCACGCAGTTACTAATCGAGCGTGTGTGTTTTCTCAGTTGCTACATTGTGTACTTAATCGAGCGACTGATAATGAGGACCTAATTCTACTTGTTCAAGATATTGTCGATGAATTGATAGAGCATGGTGATTGGTTGGCGTTAGATGAGCATTACGTTTTTAACAATCATGGGATCATGATGGATAGGGCTTTATTGAATTTGGTGGTCCAGTTTCGCTCTTATAATTCTGAACGGTTTTCAGAGAAAAACGATTTGTGGCTAAATAAATCTTTAGAGCGGTTGAATATGATGCTGCATCGAGTGTTTGATAAGGATGGGTGTTGTACGGAGAATAGTCCATCTTATCATATGCTTAATATGTCATTGTTTGGAGCTATAGATTCATTTATCAGAAATAATAATCTATCTATTGAAAAAAACGAAATTAATGTGGTTTTGAAGCAGGTTATTGAAGCAAGTTCGTACATGTTTCACGAAGACGGTACTTTGCCTCTTGTTGGTGATTCTGAGGAAAGACCTTCTGTTTTCGTGCCGGATGGTTTTTACAAAGACAAATTTGGTTTCGGTTTTTTCCCAGATGCAGGTTTTTGTTTTGTTAAAGAACCTGGTTTTTACTTAACGTTTAAATGTGGAGGAACCTCATTTTCTCATCGTCACATTGATGATACGAGTATTACTTTAAGAATTGATGGGCTCGATTTCATTTGTGATGGAGGAATGTATAGCTATGACTATAATGATCCAATACGGAAGTTTTTGATGTCGTCGCGTGGGCACAGTGGGTTTTTTACTGAACAAAATTCAGCTACTCTGTTTTCAAACTATTCATCAGCAAAAGAAATGGCTAGGATGCTTGATGTTAAAATTTTTTCTCCTTTTCTGCAGTTAGAAGGTGAGAGTCAAATTGATAAGCAAGCCCTAATAAATAGAAAAATTACTGCCCTTAAAAATGAAAATGCGAAATATACTGCATTACTTATTGATGATAGCTTTGATTCTACAGTAGAAAAAGGTTGGAGGATCCAGTTTTTATTGCACCCTGATGTCAACTTGATTGTAGAGAATGATAAGGCAATATTGAATCGAGGTAATGTTGCACTTCTTGTTTCATTTAATACCACGGAAAAATACAAGCTAGTTATTGAAGATGGTTATTTTTCGAAAAAATATCAGATGGTGGATAAGTGTAAAGTCTTAGTTGCAATTGGTTCATCAATGAGTGCAAACATATCAACCTTGATTAGTGTACGTTATCTTGATTAAGCATTGTATTAAGTACGCGTGTGTTTTTAAGGGCTGAGTATGTTTGAGACGCGGCTTAATAATATACAGGAATTTTTAGATATCGAAATTTCAAGTGTTTTTGATTTGTTGAGATGCTATAAATTATTTTTTACACAACTCTCAAGTTCCTTATACAGCTTAGATAGTTAGAAACTCTGTTTTTTCTTATGGATGTATACGTATTATCATTAATGCAAACGCTTTAGTTAGCGAGCGTTGTAATTTCAGCTTAGGAGTAGCTTATCGTTGTGCTCTTGAGTAAGTTTTGATTTTAAATGATTATTTTTAACCGGGACGATTCTAGAGCTTGCGGCTCGTGACGTTTGTCATACATAAGCAGCTAATTTGACGCCGAACTCTCATTTAACAGATTTTTCTTTAAATGGAATAATGTGATTTATTTCAATAAATTATGCCGTTGTGGCGTGCATGTGAGCTTTGCTTTATTCTGGCGAAGATGATTGGTCCCAGATGTTCGGTTGGCCCTGTTAAAGGGATAGATATTAAGCTTGGTATTTTTCCGAAAACTCATGCCATCATAATGGTTTGGCGACTCTAGTCAAAGAGCTTACATTTTTCGCAATCTGATTTTTTAATTTAACTGGTGTTATAGCGATGTTGATTTTTGTTACTGGCGGTGCGGGTTTTATCGGTTCGGCTGTGGTGCGACACTTAATTAATGCAACTTCATGCAGTGTCGTTAACATTGATAAGCTGACATATGCAGGTAATTTAGATTCTCTGAGCTCAGTTGCAGCTTCATCTCGCTATCATTTTGAGCAGGCTGATATTTGTGATGCTGGTGTTATGGCTGCACTGTTTAACAAATACCAGCCCGATGTAGTGATGCATCTGGCAGCAGAAAGTCATGTTGACCGTTCTATCAATGGTCCCGGCAATTTTATTCAAACCAATATAGTGGGTACTTATACATTGCTGGAAGCTGCACGGGCTTATTGGTCTGCACTTCCTTCTGATAAAAAAGCCGAGTTTCGGTTTCACCATGTTTCTACCGACGAAGTCTATGGTGACTTGCATGGTACTGACGACTTATTCACCGAAACAACGCCTTATGCGCCAAGCAGCCCTTATTCTGCCAGCAAGGCTGGTTCAGACCATTTAGTGCGGGCCTGGTTACGTACTTTTGGTTTACCCACAGTGGTCACCAATTGTTCAAATAATTACGGCCCTTATCATTTTCCGGAAAAGCTTATTCCGTTGATGATTTTAAATGCGCTTTCGGGTAAACCTTTGCCGGTGTATGGCGACGGCAAGCAAATTCGCGATTGGCTTTATGTGGAAGACCACGCCCGTGCTTTGGTTAAAGTAGCCACTGAAGGTGTAGTGGGGGAAACCTATAACATAGGTGGCCATAACGAAAAGCAAAATATTGAAGTAGTACACACCTTGTGTGCCTTATTGGAAGAGCTGGCGCCGAACAAGCCAGCAGGCCTTCAAAAGTATACAGATTTAATCACCTATGTAACAGACAGACCCGGTCATGATGTGCGTTACGCCATAGATTCAGGGAAAGTTGAACGTGAACTGGGCTGGCTGCCACAAGAAAGCTTTGAAAGTGGTCTTAGAAAAACAGTGCAGTGGTATCTCACTAACCAGAATTGGTGGCAAGCTATCCTAGATGGTAGTTATCAAAACGCGAAGGGTTAATTTATGGCTGTGATTGTATTGTTGGCCCCTACAGGGCAGGTAGGTTTTGAATTAGCCCGCTCTTTGGCACCTTTAGGGCAATTACATTATATTAGCCGTGCTGATGTTGATTTTTCTGATACCGCAGCAGTACAACAAAAAGTAGCAGCGTTACAACCTGACGTGATTGTAAATGCAGCAGCCTGGACTGCAGTGGATAAAGCTGAAACTGAAGCTGAAGGCGCATATTTGTTAAATGCAGCTTTACCTCAGGCTCTGGCGCAAGTTGCCCAACAGCAAAATGCCTGGCTGGTGCATTATTCCAGCGATTATGTTTATCCGGGGAATGGCACTGCTGCATGGCAGGAATGCGACCAAACTGCTCCTTTGTCTGTATACGGTGCCAGTAAACTAGCAGGTGATATAGCAATACAAAATGCTTGTGCAAAGCACCTGATTTTTCGGACCAGCTGGGTATACGCTGCCCGTGGTAATAACTTTATGCGCACCATGCTTAAGCTGGCGTTAAGCCGGGAGGCATTAAAAGTGGTCGCGGATCAGGTTGGTGCTCCTACTCCTGCACGTTTAATAGCGCAGGTGAGTTGCCTGGCGTTGCAACAAGCTCTTATTAAAGGAGCGCAAGTGAGTGGTATTTATCATTTAGCACCCAAAGGAGAAACCAGTTGGTATGGTTTTGCTGAAGCTATTTTTGCATTCGTCAGGAAAAAAGGTATTGCTTTGCAATTGCAGCCCGCAAAGTTTGAGGCAATTAATACAGACCAATACCCAATGCTGGCAAAACGACCCGCCAATTCACGGCTTAACCTGACAAAAATCGAACACACATTTGGCATGCAGATGCCAGACTGGCATGGCCAGTTGGAATTAACGTTAGAAGAATTATTAAGCAGCCAAACGCTGTTGACAGATTAAGGATAGAAAATGCGTAAAGGTATAGTTTTGGCTGGTGGTTCTGGTACCCGTTTGCATCCAATCACCTTAGGTGTGTCGAAACAGCAATTACCTATTTACGATAAACCCATGATTTATTATCCAATTTCAGTGTTAATGCTGGCGGGTATCAAAGACATTCTAATTATTTCCACACCTGAAGACTTGCCTGGCTTTAAGAAACTGCTAGGTACAGGCCATCAATTTGGTGTGACCTTTGAGTATGCAGAGCAGCCGTCACCGGACGGCTTGGCTCAGGCCTTTATTATTGCTGAAGACTTTATTGGTCAAGACGCGGTGTGTATGGTACTTGGGGACAATATTTTTCATGGGCAAGGCTTTTCAGAGCAATTAAAAAAAGCGGCACAGCAGGAGAAGGGGGCAACAATATTTGGCTATCTGGTAAACGACCCTGAAAGCTTTGGTGTGGTGGAGTTTGACGGCAATGGTAAAGCTGTTTCTATCGAAGAGAAGCCAAAGCAGCCTAAATCAAACTACGCGGTAACAGGTTTGTATTTTTACGACAATAACGTGGTGCAAATAGCCAAAGCGGTGAAGCCCTCTGCTCGCGGTGAACTGGAAATTACCTGTGTTAATAATGCTTATCTTCAACGTGATCATTTAACAGTTCAACGGCTAGGGCGCGGCTTTGCATGGTTAGACACCGGTACTCATGATTCTTTACTTGAGGCCAGCAGCTACGTACAAACTATTGAACGCAGACAAGGGTTAAAGGTTGCTTGTTTGGAAGAGATTGCCTGGCGTAATGGCTGGATCAGTGATGAAATGCTGAAAAAGCAAGGCAAAACATTTAGCAAAACCCAGTATGGGCAGTATCTGCTGACTATTTTAAAGCAGGGTAAGTGAAATGATGTATATAAAATTGGCAATACCTGATGTGGTATTGCTAAAGCCTAAAGTATTTGGTGATGAGCGGGGTTTTTTTATGGAAACTTTTCGCCATGACGACTTTGTTAAACACTGCGGAAACTATCAGTTTGTACAAGATAATCATTCAAGTTCAGGCAAAGGTATTTTACGTGGCTTGCATTATCAGCATAAACAACCACAAGGTAAGCTGGTGCGGGTAACTAAAGGTGAGGTGTTTGATGTGGCCGTGGATATGCGTGCAAACTCTCCAACTTTTGGGCAATGGGTGGGAGAGTACCTGAGCGAACATAACAAACAAATGATGTGGGTCCCTCCCGGTTTTGCGCATGGTTTTTATGTCACCAGTGATATGGCTGAGTTCCAGTACAAATGCACTGACTATTATGCGCCCGACGATGAATATTCATTACTATGGAATGATCCTGTTGTGAATGTCGACTGGCCGTTGGCAGGCTCATTACCTGTTTTATCTGCCAAAGATACGCAGGCGAGGTTATTTGCAGAATGTCCCTATGCCTGACGTGAGCAAGTTAGCGCGGTTAGTTGATGCGTCATGGTATTTAAACACCTACCCTGATGTTGCGGCAGCAGGTATTGATGCTGTCACTCATTATATGCAGTTTGGCTGGACAGAAGGGCGTCAGCCTTGCTGCTTTAAAGCATTGGAACTGGAGCCCTTGCTCTGGGGGAAGTTTGATTATTTTGAGTATTTGACAGCCCTTGAAGTGCTTGTGCGGGCTGATGATATCAATGCGCATCTTGCGGCCTGGGTACTTGCACGCTGGCATGCCAGTCATGGCCGTTGGCATGATGTGTACGCTTTGATAGAACCAGTAGTTCAGGATGAGCTGGCTATGAGTGTTATTGGCCACCAAGGGCCATTTTTACTCTGTTTTTCAGCCTGTCTGGAATGTTTTGATGTAAAAAAAGCGGAAGTATTACTAGCCCATTCTGGCTGGGCTGAGACAAATGATAAGTTGTTGGCTCGTAGCATGTTACTGGAGGCGCACGACAAAGCTGCCTGCCTTTCCCTCCTTTTTAACAAGCAAGGGCTGAGTTCTGTTTTTTGTGCTTCAAATGCTACTCAACTCACTTTAGATACCTTGCAATCTGAAAAGCAGCAGTTTTTTTTTCAGTCTTTGTTTCAGCCTTTAGTGACCATCATTATTCCTTGTTATAACTCGGCTCACACTCTGGATGTCGCTTTAAAATCAATCTTGCAGCAAAGCTGGCGCCGCCTCGAAGTCATAGTTGTAGACGATGCTTCAACTGATCATAGTGTCGATATAATACGGCAATGGCAGTCATTGGATAAGAGAGTTAAGCTTATCCAGCAGGACACCAATAGAGGTGCTTACGCAGCCAGAAACAGGGCTTTGCAGGTTGCAAAAGGTGAATTTATAACAGTCCATGATGCCGATGACTGGTCTCACCCAGAAAAAATAGAACGTCAGGTGAAAGCGTTGCTAAAAAACAGGACAGCTGTTGCCTCAATATCATATTGGGTTCGAAGTAGTTCAGCTCTTATGTTTCAGCGATGGCGCATGGAAGACGGTTGGATATATAGAAACGTCTCATCGTTACTTTTTAGACGTAATGTTATTAAGGTTTTGGGCTTTTGGGATCTTGTCAGCGTGAACGCCGACACCGAATACTATTACCGAGTAAAAAAGGTATTTGGTGAACAAAGCATAGTGGAGGTACTTTCTGGTGTTCCGCTTGCATTTGGCAGGGCAGATGAAAACTCTCTGAGTCAGACCAGTGCTACTCACTTACGAACTCAGTTCCGTGGCGTTCGCAAGTTATACCATGATGCTGCAACTCGTTGGCACAATCAAAACTCGCCACATCTTTATTTGCCGCCAGAACCCGAGGTTCGCCCTTTTGTTGTACCTCCACAGATTTGTCGTGGCTCCACCAGTATTCAGAATCAGAACAGAAAGTTGTTTGTACAACAATGTTCAGGAGTAGATGAAAACTGGTACCTGAGTCGCTATCCGGATGTTGCTGCCGCGAAAATGTCGGCTCTTGAGCATTATCTTTTACATGGTGAAACTGAACGGCGTGATCCGTCATCATTATTTAGCTGTTCCGGCTATGCGTATGCCTTGAATTTGACAACAAAACAATCTCCGCTGGTGGAAGCTATTACGGCTGGCTACAACTTTTCTGCTCCGATCCAATATGTTGGTTTGCAACAGTTAGCGGATAAACCAGTGCTAATGTTGTTTGCTCATGCGGCGTCTGGCGGACAATTTGGTGCAGAACGCAGTTTTATTGACGTTCTTCAAGCGTTTAACCGCTTAGGTTATCGTTTAATTGTTGCTTTACCAGAAGCGAAGAATAGTGATTATGTCAGCATTGTATTGCAGTACTGCAGTCGCCTGCTGATATTGCCTTATCAATGGTGGTATGCAAAACGAGATGCTAACCAGCGACAAACTGAATACCTGAAAGATTTTATGCTAGAGCAGAAGGTTGAGCTGGTTTATGTCAACACTCTTGTTTTGTTTGAGCCTTTACTTGCAGCCCGGGCTGCTGATATTCGTACTGTGGTTCATGTGCGTGAACTACCAGATCATGATGAAGCGCTGTGTAACGTATTGGGCTCTGACGCTGTGCAAATCCGGCAGCATCTGTTGGCTCAAACTGATTACCTGATAGCTAATTCGCGTATCGTTGCTGATTGGCTTGCTGTGCCTGAGCGCACGACCATTATTTCTAATACAGTTTCTATGGATAGTGTTCCGGCATTAAGCCCTTGCCCCAAGCTAAGAGTAGGCATGCTGAGTAGTAACCTTGCCAAAAAGGGACTTTCAGACTTTATGGCATTGGCCAATCTCTGCAATCAGCAACACTTGCCAGTGCACTTTTTTTTGTATGGCCCCGACAGCGACGATTTATCTGCTTATATAACCAGAGGTGCAGTGCCTGCTAATGTGCGTCTGTGTGGTTATGTTGCCAAAGCCGAAGATGCATTGGTTAAATTGGATGTTGTACTGAATTTGTCACATTTTCAGGAGTCATTTGGCCGAACTGTATTGGAAGCAATGTATTCAGGCAGAGTTGTTATTGCCTATAGTTGGGGGGCGTTACCTGAACTAGTGCAGGACGGAACTGGTTTTTTGGTTCCTTTTAAAGATTGGGAAGCAGTTAAAGATGTACTTAATATATTGCTTAGTGACCCTGAGCTTATGCAGAAAACCGCTGAGAAAGCTGCGTGTTACGCACGTGATCGCTTTTCGGCTGAAACACTTCAGAATTCACTGGAAATTCTTTTAGATCAAACACTTAAAGTGTCTATGCCTTAGTAATTGAAAACAAATAATCAGGAAGTATTTTGAGTTCTTATCGAATTGAGTTAGTTAAACATGACCAAAAACAAGGTCCAATAATCCGTTGGTGGCTGGATAGCCCAATTTCAGATGCTACTGCTAGTCTCGATACTTTGACAGGTAACGGGCTCGTTTTTCAGGGCTGGGTATTACAAGCTAAACCTGCGGATTTTCAAGTCTATGTTCGACATGGTGACGAGCTGGCTGTATTTGAGCCTGATTGCGCCCGACCTGACGTGATTGAAATTATTTTAAAACAAAAGCCTGAAAAGCATCCTCAGTTGAGTTGTGGTTTTCGTTTTCCATTACCTCTCACCTCGGCCGATTTTGAGTTAGGTGTTATACAGGACGATCAATATTTCCCTTTGTGCCAGGGGCATATCTCTGGTCCTTTTAAGGTATTAGAGGGCAAAGGTAACTGGTTGTTTTTAGATAACGATACCAATAAAAGTGTAGAGCAGTTTACTGGTAAGCAACTATTGGAAGCTGAAGCTAAGCAAAGCTGGCAATTGTATATGGCGAAACTACAGGCCTATGCTGCGCAATTTCAATGCAAGCATGCGTTGCTGATGGCTCCGGCTAAAGAAGCTGTGTACACGGAGTTTTACCCTTATGCAAAAGGTGCACTTACTCCGGTTGAGCAGGTGTTGCGACTCGTGCCTGTTGGTTTGAATTTATGTTATCCGGTAGAGGCCTTACAACAATCAGCCAAACGTAGTTTCAGAGTAACGGATACACACTGGTCTCCTTTTGGTGCCATGGTCGCAGCTGTGGAATTAGCGGTCAGTCTTGGGTTAGTGCGGGAAAATATAGAAGCTTTGTTTGCGAATGATGAATATCGAAGAGTCCCATTGATTGGTGATCTGGGCAATAAAATGTTTCCGCCCCGAAGTGCTGATGAGTGGTTGTTGAAAAGCTTTAGTTATCGTAAATCTGTAGTGTCAGATAATGGCTTGGCTAATTTTGGCCGTACTTTATGTCTGGCCAATGAGCTGGCTTTAGTACCGCGGCACCTGGTTATTTTCGGTGCTTCGTCCAGTTATTCTATGCTGGATTATTTATGCCGCATTTTTGGCCGTATTACCTTAATGCATACAGCCGGTAATATAGACCCTGGTGTGGTGGCAGAGTTAACACCTGATTATCTGGTGTGCCAAACCAATGCCCGTTATGTAGTCAGAGCTCCGGATGCAAACTATTCGCTTGCGGCTATTATTGCTGAAAAATCAAAAGATGTGCAGAGTGCAAAACCTTAGTGTCTAAGTGCTTTTCTGCAGTAGAGTGTGCGTTGTTTTCACTGTAAAGTGCTTGTAGTTAAATTAGCATGGAGTGTTGGAGTGAAAAAGAACATCAGGTCGGTTATCGCTATTCCTTTGCTGGCTGCAGTAGTTATAGTCTTATCCTCTTGCTCGGGTGGGGATTCAGCAACTGACACAGGAGTTAAGCCAGAACCTCAGCCAACACCTGTTATTAAAAACCCTTTGGTTGATTGTGGTGAATATCGCATTGAACCACCTACTGTATTACCCTGGAAACTGACCCGCCCTTCAGACTGGGTGGTGATGGGCTCGTCTTCTGCTTTTGGTGCCGGAGCCTCTGCTCCGGAGAAAAGTTGGGTTGGTTTAATTCGAGATTACCATTCTGCACTGGGGGTAACGATTCACAATATAGCGAAGGGCGGCTACTCAACTTACCATGCTTTGAGTAAGCAATGTGTCGTATCTGCCAGCCGTCCTGTGGCAGATATGCAGCACAATATAGATAAGGCGCATGAGTTTAAACCGGATCTGGTTTTTTTATCTTACCCTTCGAATGACGCTGTCAGTAAGTATACTGCTACTGAATCTGCCAGCAATTTGCTTTTGCTGCGCTGGCAATTAATGCAACAAGGTACAGCAGTGGTTGTGTTGTCGTCTCAACCCCGCAACACCAATACAGCAGCACAAGCTGCTTTACTGGAACTCGACAAGCTATTAAAGCCTTTAGTGGGCGCCTGTTTTGTTGAACTACATAGTTTATTGGTTGCTGATACTGGTGGTTTGGCCACTCAGTTCGATTCCGGAGATGGCGTTCATTTAAACGATGCAGGCCATCAAATTGTTGCTCAGGCAATCAATCAGACCCTAAACAGTGGTCGTTGTGTTGAGTTCTGATGACAGCTCTGGCAAACTCGCGCGCATTATTAGTGAATGGCTTGTTGTATTGTGCAGGCTCAGAGGGATGTGATGGTGATCCGACTATTGGATATCGTATTTTCGCTAACAGGTTTAGTGCTTGGTTTTCCGCTTCTTGTGATACTTACGATCATAGGTTTATTTGACACTGGCTCGCCTATTTTTCGTCAGGAGCGGGTGGGGCGTTATAAAAAACCTTTTACGCTGGTAAAATTTCGTACCATGAAACCTGATACAGCCTCAGTTGCCAGTCATTTAGCCAATGCCTCTGCTATTACTCCTTTTGGTGGTTTCCTGCGCAGAACTAAGCTTGATGAGTTGCCACAACTGTGGAATGTACTCAAAGGTGAAATGAGTCTGGTGGGCCCCCGGCCTTGTCTGTTTAATCAGGACGAGTTAATTGCAGAACGTGATCAACGTGGTGTATTTAATTCCCGCCCAGGTGTTACCGGTCTGGCGCAGGTTAATGACATTGATATGTCGACCCCTGTACTGTTAGCAGAAACAGACCAACGTATGCTGCACCACCTCACCGTTGCCGATTACTTCAAATTTATTATCATGACAGTGGCGGGTAAAGGCTCTGGTGACAGAGTTAAACCTTAAGTTGTGATTAAGTTCACTTAAGGTTAAGCCTTTTGCAGTTAGCTTCACCGCATTGCTCACTAAGGATTAGACTAAACATATGAAAGTTACAGTATTTGGCATTGGTTATGTCGGTTTGGTTCAGGCGGCTGTTTTAGCTGAAGTAGGCCATGATGTAGTGTGTATTGACGTGAATGCCGAACGTGTCGAGAAACTGAATCAGGGCATCATACCTATATACGAACCAGGCCTTACTCCTATAGTCACCAGCAATTTTCAGGCCGGGCGCTTACGTTTTACAACAGACGCAGCTTTTGGTGTAGAGCATGGTGTCATACAGTTTATAGCTGTAGGTACACCTCCGGATGAAGACGGTTCGGCCGATTTGAAATATGTGCTTGCTGTCGCGAATACTATTGCCTCGCATATGAAAAGCCATAAAGTAGTGATTGATAAGTCAACTGTTCCGGTTGGGACAGCAGACAAAGTGAAAAAACACATAGAACAAGTACTGGCTGAACGTGGCGTGTCGTTGAGTTTTGATGTGGTCTCCAATCCGGAGTTTTTAAAAGAAGGTGCCGCTGTTGCTGATTGTATGAGGCCAGAGCGAATTATTGTCGGTACCTACAATGATGCTCCAGAGCCTTTGATGCGAGAGCTTTACGAGCCTTTTAACCGCAACCACGACAAAATGATTTTTATGGATGTACGCAGTGCTGAACTGACCAAGTATGCAGCCAATTGCATGCTGGCGACCAAAATTTCTTTTATGAATGAAATGGCGAATTTGGCTGAACTACTGGGTGCTGATATTGAAGCGGTACGCAAAGGTATTGGTTCCGATTCTCGTATTGGCTATCACTTTATTTATCCTGGCTGTGGTTACGGCGGCTCCTGTTTTCCAAAAGATGTACAGGCACTTATTCGTACATCAGAGCAAAACGGTTATACACCAAAAATTCTGCAAGCCGTTGAAGCTGTTAACAATAAACAAAAGTATAAGCTGCCGACTCTGGTAAAAAGCCACTTTGGTGACGATTTAACAGGTAAAACCTTCGCTGTATGGGGATTAAGCTTTAAGCCAAATACAGATGATATGCGTGAAGCGTCAAGCCGGGTTTTGCTGGAAGAGCTGTGGGCTGCAGGAGCTTCAGTGCAGGCTTTTGATCCGCAGGCAATGGAAGAAACGCAGCGTATTTATGGCGTGCGTTCTGATTTTATTTTGTCAGGAACCAAAGAAGCTGCTTTGCAAGGTGCGGATGGTCTGATTATTTGTACTGAATGGCAGCAATTTAAAGCACCTGATTTTGATCTGGTGAAGCAACAACTAAAACAAGCCGTGATTTTTGATGGTCGGAATTTGTTTGATCCTGAACGTTTAAAACAACGTGGATTTCATTACTACGCCATTGGACGTGGTGAAAGTGTTAAGTAATAAGGATATAGCAGTGAAAGTTAAAAAAGCAGTCATCCCAGTAGCTGGTCTCGGCACCCGTATGTTGCCTGCAACTAAAGCAATACCAAAAGAAATGTTGCCATTAGTGGATAAGCCACTTATTCAGTATGTAGTAAATGAATGTATTGCTGCCGGCATTAAGCAGATTGTGCTTGTAACTCACTCATCAAAAAATTCGATAGAAAATCATTTCGACAAGAGTTTTGAGCTGGAGTCTATTCTTGAACGAAGGGTTAAACGTCAGTTGCTTGAGGATGTACAGACCATTTGTCCAAAAGATGTGACTATTATGCACGTGCGGCAAGGGGAGGCCAAAGGCCTTGGTCATGCCGTGCTTTGTGCTTTACCTGTAGTCGGGAATGAGCCTTTTGCGGTGGTGTTACCTGATGTGCTGATTGACGAATATGACAGTAATCTGAAGAAGGATAATCTGGCACAGATGATCTGTCTTTTTTCGGAGACAGGCCAAAGCCAGGTGATGGTGGAACCAGTTCAACTGAGCACAGTAAGCTCTTATGGTGTTGTTGATGTTTCCGGCCATCAGTTAGGTGCTGGTCAGTCTGTTCAAATGACTGCTATTGTGGAGAAACCTTCTGTTGAGGAAGCTCCTTCTAATTTGGCTGTGGTAGGGCGTTATGTATTTTCAACTGATATCTGGGCGTTGCTGAAAAGAACACCTGTTGGAGCTGGAGATGAGATTCAGTTGACGGATGCTATTGCAATGTTGATGCAGCAGCAGCAGGTGAATGCTTATCATATTATGGGCCGCAGCCATGATTGTGGAAATAAGCTGGGGTACGTAACTGCTTTTCTGGAGTACGCATTACGTGACGCTAGTTTAGCTGCTGATGTGAAGAAAAGATTTAAAGAGCTGCTTTGATTCGTTTGGTTAGCTGGTCGGGTGTTATTGTTTTAGTAGCAAGTTAAATAACCTTAGTCATCTGACCTGGCCTTGATCTGATAAATTTCGACCTGATAAATTTGGAGTACCCGTTGGGTAGACTTTCTTACAGAGTATTATTCCGCTGTTTACAGCCGTTGATGGATTTGCCACGGTTTGTGAAACGTTTTGTATCTTTATGGGTGGATGCTTGTATTCTTTTTACCTCATGGGTTCTGGCTTATTACTTACGCTATGACAGTTTTGACGTGCTGAATGATGAGCCTATGGTGTTGAGTTTTCTGGCCGTAGTGCTAGTGACCTTGCTCGTGTTTAGCTTATTAGGTTTATACAGAGCTGTTGTTCGTTATATAGGGCTGCGAGCTATGCTGGCAATGGGCGGGGGCGCTGTTATCTCAGGCTTTTTACTGAAGTTTGTCAGTGATTCAAATGCTGTTTTGTATAGTGTGTCTGTTATTGTAAATTACATTTTTTTTGCTTTTGCAGGTATTGCTGGCTCAAGAGTGCTATTAAGAGAATTGGTGACTGCAACAAGCCGTAGTGCTCAGCATAGAGTATTAATTTATGGCGCAGGAGCCAGTGGACGCCAATTATTACTTGCTTTGGCAAACAGTATTGAATTCAGAGCTGTTGCTTTTGTCGACGACGATCCTTCGCTACAAGGTGTGATTATTAGAGATACAAAAGTTCATTCCCCAGAGTGTATTGAACACGTGATCAAAACTTATGGAATTAGCAGGATCCTACTTGCAGTACCTTCAGCTAGTCGTGGTATCAGATCACAGTTGATAGAACGTCTGGAGCCATTGGGTTTACCTGTTTTAACTATTCCTGGAATGACAGATTTAGTTGACGGCAAGATGAAAATTGACGAATTGCAGGATGTAAAAGTTGAAGACTTGCTAGGCAGGGACGCCGTCACACCTGTTCCTTCGTTAATGACCGCCAATATTACTGGCAAAGTGGTGATGGTAACGGGGGCCGGTGGCTCTATAGGCTCAGAGCTGTGCCGGCAAATTATTCTGCAATCTCCTTTAAAGTTGGTGTTATTTGAAACTTCAGAATTTGCTTTATATGAAATAGATAAAGAGTTGAGTATTGAGATAGCAAATCGGCGCCTTGATGTGCAACTGTTGCCTTGTATGGGCAGTGTTGTAGATCAGCAGCGTGTGCAGCAACTTATGGAAAGTTATCAGGTGCAGACGGTTTATCATGCTGCAGCTTATAAACATGTGCCTTTGGTTGAGTTTAATGTCATTGAGGGCTTGCGGAATAATCTGTTTGGCACTTGGCACACAGCTGAAGCCGCAATTGCTGCTGGAGTAGACACTTTTGTTCTGATTTCAACCGACAAAGCCGTAAGGCCAACTAATGTGATGGGCACAACAAAACGTTTGGCTGAATTAGCTTTGCAGGCGCTGGCGCAACGGCAAAAGAAAACAAGATTCTGTATGGTGCGCTTTGGTAACGTGCTTGGTTCTTCTGGTTCTGTTGTTCCTCTGTTTCGTAAACAAATTAAAAAAGGTGGCCCTATTACTCTGACTCATGAAGATATCACTCGTTATTTTATGACTATTCCCGAGGCAGCCCAATTGGTGATCCAGGCAGGGGCTATGGGGGAAGGTGGTGATGTGTTTGTGCTGGATATGGGAGCGCCAGTGAAAATTTACGACCTCGCCAGAAAAATGGTGCATTTAACCGGCTTGGAAATTAAAAATAAAAATAATCCTCAGGGGGATATTGAGATCAAAGTGACTGGTTTGAGGCCGGGCGAAAAATTATATGAAGAGTTATTGATAGGTGAAGATGAAAAGCCAACCCGGCATCCACGTATTAAAGCTGCTAACGAAGTGTATTTAAATTGGCCAGAGATGCAGGCTCTTTTAAGTGAGTTAAGTGAAGCGTCCATTAGTTATGATTTAGAAAAAATAAGAGCTTTAATGTTGAGTGCTCCAACAGGTTTTAATCCTACCGATGGTATTTGTGATTTGTGGTGGCGAGCTCATCAAACAATTTAATCGAATGGGCAACAATGGTAACGCTTAGTTACTAATTTACTGTTGTATGAAAATGGAGAAAAATGTAATCTCGCTGTAAATGTGCAACTCAAAGGACATTTTTATTCATAGAAAGTTCATTTTTAGCAGAGTACAACTGGTAGATAGTCAGGGGCTGTCCTAAGCTGATGTTCTTAAAATCAGTTGTATGTCTGACAAAATAGATAACTCGATGGATAGAGAGGGAGTGGAAGCTTGACTTGGATGATGTCGCTACCCCGCACTGTGAAACGGGGGATCTCTGTAATATCAGATTCATTTTTTTTGCTAAGTGCTCTTTTCTTGGCCTGTTGGCTCTGTGGCATTTCGCAACCTTCTGAATTTATAAAGTCCCACACTTTAGGTCTTTTTGTTTGGCTGGCTTTTAGTATTACTATTTTTTCTTCTCTTGGGCTCTATCGTGCCATTTTACGTTTTATGGCACCTCAGGCAGTTGCTACTGTGATCAATGGTGTTTTTGCCAGTGTCTCTGGTCTTATTGTTTTATGTTGGTTTTTGCCCATGGCTGAGATCACCCGGTTGATGTTGTGTTTTGCTGTGATTGCTGTATTGCTGATTGGCGGCAGTCGCTGGGGGTTTCGTAGCGCCTTACAAATGCAACGACATAAAACAAAAAGCAGGGTACTGATTTATGGTGCTGGCTGTTCCGGTCGACAATTGTTGTATGCGCTGCAAAGTGGAGATGAATATAAACCTGTGGTTTTTGTAGATGACAATACCGAACTGCAAAAAACAACTGTGTGTGGTTTAACTGTACTTCCTTCTGAATTGCTAGGAAAAGCCATTTCGCGTTACCGTATTGATCGAGTGCTTTTGGCTATGCCATCTGCTGGACGTAATCGTAAACGTGAGTTGTTGGAGTTGTTAGCCAGACTTCCTGTGCCTGTTCAGAGTATTCCTGGTATGGCTGATTTAGTGGCTGGGAACATGAAAATTGACGAATTGCAAGATATCCTTATTGAAGATTTGTTAGGTCGTGAAGTAATTGAGCCGGACCAACAGCTGTTGCAAGCCAATATAAGACACAAAGTTGTGATGGTAACAGGAGCTGGCGGTTCTATAGGTTCCGAGTTATGCCGACAAATCATCCGTTGTAAACCTGATGTGCTGGTGTTGTTTGATGTATCAGAGTTTGCGTTGTATTCCATTGAGCGTGAGTTGAATGCGGTAAAGCGCCGCTTTGGTTTCGATTGTGTTATTAAGCCTGTTTTAGGCTCAACGCAGCAACAGAAGTTGTTGGAGCAGATAATGACCGGTTTTCAGGTTCAAACTGTCTATCATGCCGCTGCATACAAACATGTGCCTTTGGTTGAATACAATATGGTAGAAGGCGTACGAAATAATGTCTTTGGTACCTGGGCTTGCGCTGAAGCTGCTATAGCAGCAAAAGTTGAGAGTTTTGTGTTGATATCTACCGATAAAGCTGTTCGTCCCACTAACGTGATGGGAGCAAGCAAGCGTATGGCTGAACTTGTGCTGCAAGGCTTGGCCAGCAGACAGACTACCACCCGTATGTGCATGGTACGCTTTGGCAATGTTTTGGGCTCGTCTGGATCTGTTGTACCTTTGTTTGCTCAACAAATTAAAGCTGGTGGTCCTGTTACTTTAACTCATAACGAGATAACCCGGTTTTTTATGACTATCCCAGAAGCGTCACAGCTAGTTATCCAGGCTGGCGCTATGGCCAAAGGTGGGGAAGTATTTGTATTGGATATGGGCGAGCCTGTGCGTATTTATGACCTGGCGAAACGTATGATTCATCTGGCAGGCTTAAAGTTAAAAGATAAAGCCAACCCCAATGGCGACATTGAAATTCAGATTACCGGGCTTAGGCCAGGTGAAAAACTCTATGAAGAGTTATTGATTGGTAACAATGAACGCAGGACTGAACATGCCAGAATAAGAGCTGCAAAAGAACACTATCTGTCATGGTCTGCCACTACGCTACTGTTAAATAGTCTGGATGTAGCTTGTCAGTGTTTTGATCAACAAATGCTCAGGCAAATTTTACTTGATGCGCCTACAGGTTTTGCTCCGAGCAATGAAATTTGTGATTTATTATTTGTTAGTGGCAGCGTGGGTGAGGCAGTTAAAAAAGAACTGGTTCACTAACAAAATGCCAATAACAACAAGATTTCCCAGCATTTTTAAAGGCTGGGGATTTGTAAACCAGAAGCAAAAAGTGCTTGTCGGTTGCTCGAAAAACCTCTATTCTATAGGTACTTTTTTAAAAGGGATGATGTGATGAAAAAATTAAGTGTATTCATGGCCGCTATGTTAGTGGTTTCAGGGGCTGCTATGGCTCAGGGTGAAGAAACTGGTTCTGCTGGTGCAGGTTCAGGTGCTTCTGCTGCAGGTTCTGGTTTAGGTGCTATCGGTGGTATCGCCACTGGTACTATCGTTGCTGGTGCTATTGCTGCTGGTGTATTAGCTGCTGTTGTTTCTAACAACCGTAGTGATTCTCCAGTTAACTGCCCTACTGGTCAAACTTTGGTCAATGGCACTTGTCAACCAAACAAAACTTTACAATGTGAAGGTAGTGACCCATTAGTGGGTGGTGTTTGTACTGGTACTACCACTACTGTGACCGTATCAGGAACGTCTACAATCACTGTTCCTGTTACTTTCACTTACGCTCCTACATTGCGTTAAGTTTAAACTTGTTAATAAAGCCGCCTGTTGGCGGCTTTTTATTATCTGCTTTATTAGTTTGAATGGGATCCTATGCATAAGTTAGCTTGTGGTTGTTTGTGTATTGCATTGCTGGGCCTTTCAGGCTGTTCTAGTACAACCAACACTTATATTGAAACTTTAAAGTTAGCCTTTAATCCTGGGGATGATGTAGCGTTATCAAAAGAGCAGTTGGCTCACCGCGGCAGTGATGTATTGTATGCCAGGGTGGGAAATTTACCCAGAGCATTGTTAGTTTTGGCCTTTCTTGAGCATGGTCAGCAGAAGTGGATTTCAGCAGATGACGCCATGCTGGTTCTGGACAATGGCCGTTTGGTGAAAACTACAGGTTTTGACAATAATTTGTTGTTTACCTCAAATACCGAAAACGATCCTTTAAAACAAGAAATCACAGTAATTAAGATAGGGCAGCAGTGGCAAAGTTACGCTGATTGGTCTGCCAGAGAAGAAACTGGTTATAGTGCGAGCTACAAAATTATCAGTATTACATCAGATAAAGTTGAGCTCTTAGGGCAAGTGTTTGATACAAGGTTAATTACAGAACAAGTTACCTTTTCAAATGGAAAAACCGCCGTTAATTTATTTTGGTTCGATGATAGAACTAATGTTTTGTTAAAAAGCCAACAGCAGATTTCTCCATTTTGGCCCCAGATTGAACTTATCCATATTAGTAGCGCTGGGCGCATGTTGGGGATCGTGCCGAAAGGGAGCAGTAAATGAGATTGAAAACTTTGATCGCCATGGCCACCTGGTTTATTGCGGCTTTAATCCCTGTTACAGGCAATACTGCTACTCCTGTTGTCCTGGTTCAACACAATGAACAGTTTTATGGTTACATGACGTTGCCAAGATTAAGCGAAGTGGTGGTGACTGTGAACAAGGTTCCCGCTTTGTATTGGCCTGCAGGACGTTTATACAAAACTAACCCAGATGTAGTGGCATATCTTGAGTCACAAAGACAAGATTTATTACAGAGTTTGAATAATTTACAGCAGTATTACCTTCAGGATCAGCAACTGGAACTAGCTAACAGTGTTGAACATGTAAAAAATCAAATTAAGACTTGGATACTGGCACAGCAACAAATGTTACCTCTGGATCCGGATAGAGTCAGAGCTAAACAAGCACTTAATCCAAGATTACTCGCTGGTCAGTACTTACTTCAAGTAGATAGCCGTCCAGGCTCTCTGTCAGTAGTTGGTTTTACTGAGACAACACAGCTTGAGCTGATGAATGCAACTGATGCATCTGACTACATAAAGCTTATGATACCTATGGTTGGAGCCAGTACTTCTTTTCTTTATATTTTGCCTGCAACCAGCTCACCAATTTTAGCTCAAACAGGATTGTGGAACCAGAAGCGGCAGGACGTTCCTGCAGGTGCAGTATTATTTGTGCCTTTTGAACAGCGGTTATTGCCAGCAGAGTTTGATGAACTGAATCAGCAAGTAGTTGAATTATTGCAGCACAGGGTTGTTTTATAATGAAGAAATTGTATTTAAGTACCGTGATTGCAACACTTTTTAATTCCGCAGCTGTTGCTGAAACCAATCAGCCGTCCATCAGTACTTATTCGCAAATGAACCATGGTGGCGTGGGCTTAATCCAAATGCCAACTGCTCGTATGAACGATGCCGGTAGCTTTAGTCTGAATTATCAGGACAGTCAGGAGTATCGTTTTTGGGCTGCGTCTTTACAATTGTTTCCCTGGATGGAAACTACTGTTCGTTATACAGATGTCCGGACCAAACTGTTCAGTGATGATCCAAGCTTTAGCGGTAATCAAACATTAAAAGATAAAGGTATAGATGTAAAATTTAAATTATGGAAAGAGAGTGAGTTTTTACCTGATATCACCGCTGGTTTTCGTGATTTTGGTGGTACTGGTTTTTTTGAAAGCGAGTTTATTGCTGCCAGTAAAAGAGTTGGGCCTTTTGACTTTCATTTAGGGATAGGGTGGGGTTATCTGGGGAGTAAAGGAAACATCACAAACCCTTTTTGTGACATCAGCGACAGCTTTTGTACCAGACCTGGAGGTTTCAGTGGGTTGGGCGGGAAAATTGATTATCAGCGCTTTTTCAAAGGCTCTGCGTCTTTATATGGCGGTATTGAATATCAGACTCCTTGGGATCCTTTACGCTTAAAACTCGAATACGACGGCAATAATTACAAAAAAGACAGAGCAGGTGTTTTGCTACAGGATTCTGATTATAATGTTGCTGCAGTTTATTCGCTGAATGATTCATTTGACCTGAATGTAAATTATATGCGTGGTAATACCTTTGGCTTTGGTGTGAATTATAAGCTTGATTTTAACTCGCTGAAGCAAATTAAATTAGAGCCTGCAGCTAAAGAAATTCCGGCTAAGCGTGCTGAGTCAATAGATATGTTAGATAAAGCGCTGCTCAGACAAGATTTATATCTGAATGCCGGTTTTGTTGTGAGCAATTATGCCATCAAAGATGACGAAATGATTCTGCAGGGCAGGCAGATTGCTTACCGTGATAATGAGGAAGGCATCAACCGATTAGGCAGAGTATTGGCTTATCATTTGCCTGATAGCATTAAAACTTACCGTGTTGTTGATATGGCCAGCAATATGCCTATGGTCGAAACGAAGATTGATGCTGAGCGCTTTGTTAGTGCAGCCCGTTATGAAACTCCTGGTGCTGATGTAAAAGATAGTTACATCAGAACTACCCCCCAAATTGATAATGAACCATGGGCTGTTGAGCCTAACGACAGTGGTTTTGGTTACGCCGCTGAATTATTCTGGATACAGACTTTTGGAAGCGCTGAAAGTTTTTATATGTATCAGACAGGTTTGTTTTTAAGCGGTGCCTATCAGTTTAATACGAACTTTAGTTTGCAAACGACAGCCAAGGTGAATTTGTTAACCAACTTTGATAAGTTTAACTACAAAGTTGATAGTCAGGAAACCGGGGTGCCGAGAGTGCGTACTTATGTTCGTGAATATGTGACCCGTAGTGATGTAACCATGGAAAACTTGTTTGCTCACTGGAAAGACAAACTTGCTGATGATTGGTATGGTCAGGTTTATGCAGGTTATCTTGAAACCATGTATGGAGGGCTAGGAGGCGAGCTGATGTATAAGCCAATAGACTCCAACCTGGCCGTAGGTTTAGATTTTAATTATGTACGGCAGCGTTCTTATGAGAATGATGTGGACTTTTTTGACTACAAAACCTTTACAGGCCATTTGAGCTTTTACTGGCAGCCTCAGTTTTTAGATGAAACCATGATTACCGCCAGTTTTGGTCAATATTTGGCAAAAGATAAAGGCGTGACTATAGATTTCGCTAAACGTTTTGATAGCGGAATTGTGGTAGGGGCCTATGCCGCTATTACAGATATGTCGTCAGAAGAATATGGTGAAGGTAGCTTTAGTAAAGGCTTTTACGTGTCTATTCCCTTTGATGTGTTTTCGCTTAAATCAGCTACAGGCAGAGGACGTATTCCATGGATCCCTATATCAAGAGATGGTGGTCAGATGTTGAACCGACCTGTCAACTTAAATGGTGTAACTGAAGCCCGTTCACCTTTTATGCGTTAGTCTGTTGTAGTAAAATAAAGCCACTCTTTTGAGTGGCTTTATCACTTTGTGAACAAAGTATTGAGATAGAGTTTGGGCAGGAGCCGGAATCAGGTGCTTATCAGCATATGCTAAGGGCAAGATAATCTATCGCGGGCTTTAAGTTTATTTGCGTCTGCACCGATGGATAAAAAGGATTAGCGATGAGTTATGTATTACTAACAGGTGGTGCTGGTTATATTGGCAGCCATACGGCCTTAGCTTTGCTTCGGGCCGGCGAGCAGGTGATTAGTTTTGATAACTACAGCAACTCCAGCCCTGAATCGTTAAAGCGGGTAGAGCAGTTAACGGGCAAATCCATCATTCAGATTGAAGGGGATGTGCTGGACGCCGAAGCGTTGGCAGCAGTATTTGCACAATACCCTGTCAAAGCCGTAGTGCATTTTGCCGGTTTAAAAGCTGTTGGGGAATCTACCCAAAAGCCTTTGTGGTATTACGAAACTAACGTAGGTGGCACAATCAAACTTTGTCAGGTGATGGCAAAGTTTGGCGTGAAAAATCTGGTATTCAGTTCTTCCGCTACAGTCTATGGCGATGCGCAAAATAGCCCATTGCCTGAAACTACGCCCACTGTGGCGATGAACCCTTATGGACAGTCTAAACTGATGACAGAGTGGGTGCTGCAGGATTTACATCACTCAGATAACAGCTGGAACATCGCTGTATTGCGTTATTTTAACCCTGTGGGCGCAGATGAGAGTGGCCGTATTGGTGAAGACCCAAACGGTATTCCTAATAACCTGATGCCTTTTATTACCCAGGTTGCTGTGGGGAAAAGAGCAGAGTTGCAGATTTTTGGTAATGACTACCTAACTGCGGATGGTACAGGTGTGCGGGATTATATCCATGTGACAGACTTAGCTTTGGGCCATGTGGCGGCCTTACAGCATCTGTTTAAAGGCCAGGGTTTTGATGCCTTTAATTTAGGTAGTGGAGAAGGTTTATCTGTACTGGATATAGTGACTCGTTTTGCGGCAGTGAATCATATAGAAGTGCCGTATAAATTCGCACCCAGACGACCTGGTGACGTGGCTCGTTATTTTGCCGATCCATCTAAAGCCAAAGCAGTGTTGAACTGGCAAACAGAAAAGACACTGGACGATATAGTGCGTGACAGCTGGAATTGGCAAAAAAATAACCCGAATGGGTATAACTAATGCAGGTCACAACATCTGCTGAATTTGCTCTTTGATGAACTGGTATCGCTTGCGTTGATCTTTGGGTAACTCAGAGTCGTCTATCACGTTCATGCATTTGTGTGCCAGATAAATTAAATCTTCGTTTAAGCGGCCACGCTGGCTGATGGCCTGCAGCAAATTCAGCGCTATGCTGGCGTTGGCTGGCATGGTTTTTTGTGCTTCGATAAAGTAGGTGATGGCCTCTGAATACTGGCCCAGACTGTAGGCTTCCATTCCTGCATTGTGGCTGGCCATCATGGTGGCTCTTTTGTGGCTGTATTTATCCTGTTCGGATAAAAACATCATATTCAGCGCTTTGTTATACAAATCTGCACTTTGCGATAAGGTGTTGAGTGAGCCCATGTAGTGGTCACTCATCGCCAGATTGCCGGTTTCAAAATAAGCCCTGGCTCTGTCCAGTAAAGCTGAGGGTGATAAAGTGCGACCTAAGCTTTGTTCTTCACTTTGTTGCAGTAAGTTTTTTGCTTTGTCTGTTTTGCCTTCAAGCACTGCAACCCTGGCTTCTATCACCAGCTTGTCATGCTCGTAAGTCGTAGGGTTAAAACGCTTTTTTACATCTTTCAGAAAATAGTCTACTTTGCCTAAAATGGTGCGCTTGTCACGCACAGATAAAAGCTGAGCATTTTGGATCATAGCCCGAGCGTAGTTCAGCATATTATCTGCTGTGTCGTAGATGGAATACTTGGCGGCTTCCAGTAATTTAGAGTGCACCCTAACTGCCAGATCGGGCTGATTGTTGATCACAGCTAAGTTAGCCAATACATGCTGGCGCAAATAGTTTTTGGGGGAGGCGTCAGCCACAACACGCACTGTATTAAAAGCTTCTTCGGTTTTGTTTTGGCTTAAATACAAGCGGGTGAGCCAGTCCAGTGCTTCAATTTTGGTTTCAGGCTGCTCTGTGAGTTCTATCAGCATGCCTTCGGCTTCGCTGTCCTGCTCCTGATAGCCTTTAGCCACAGCCAGACCAAGTTTGGCCCAGGGTAAATCACGAAAGGCCAATACCTCGCTATATAAAGTTTCAGCTTCTTTATAGCGGCCAACTTTAACTAAGAGTTCACCTTTTAATCGCTGAATGTAGGCATGATGCACGGGGTATTGTTCGAGGGAAACGTCGCAGGCCTGAATCGCATCAGGGTAGTTTTCTTCAGCGATCATCTGGTACGCATACTTCAGCGCCCTTTTTACCTGAAAAGCGCGGCCAATGCGGCGTTCAAGTTCGGCATAGCTGAAAGGTTTTAACAGATAGTCATCGGGCAGGAACTCGATCATACCATACACGGCCTGGCGGTGACGTTCACCACTAACCACAATAAAGCAGCAACTGTGTTTGAGGCTGTGTTCGGCTTTTAAAGCTTCAAATAACTGATAACCGTCGCGGCCCACACCTAAGTTGTAGTCACATAAGATAAAGTCAAAATCGGTTTTGCGGCAGGCGGCCATGGCGCTTTCGGCATTACGGGCGACCACGACCTGGTCGAAACCAATCAGTGCCAACATGCTTTTCATGTACGCTATAACTTGTTCGTAATCTTCAATGACCAGTACTTTTTTAGACCGGTAAAATGCTCGCCTGGATACCACTTCACTCAACTCTCTCGCCAACAGCCGCTAGCCTAACACAACATAAAGCTGCTTTGGGTAGAAGTGATAGCCTAAGGAGCTTAGGTGCGATGATCCGACCATAAATTAAGTTGTTCCAATTCAGTAGGGCAGGCGCCAGCGCGGATCCATTTGGCCAGAGCCAGAGCCACATTGGCGTACTGCACTGTGTTGCCTTGTGTGGGGGAAGACAGCCAGTCAGCAATCACTGCTGTATTGAGTGTGCTGGTGCTTTGCCCCAGTTGCAACTGAGCCAGCGCCAACGCATTCGACTCCTGTTCCATCTGGCCTTGCAGGGCTTTCACCAGAATACGTTTTTGCAGTTGCAGCGCTTCGCTGACCAGCTCAAAACCTGAATTACTCAGCACAGCACTGGATTGATGCAAATCGCGCTTAAAATCATCAACACAAGGGCCTGAACATTGAATATGGCCAAGCTGGTTTTTGCTCAGGCCAGGGCCGTACAGATAAAACTGGTACTGGCTCAGAGGTTGTAACCACTGGATCACCTGTTGCTGATCTTCAAAAGGCAGATAAACCAGTACTTTATGTGGATCGGCTGTGTTTAGCGCAGGCTCTAAATCGACAATAGGCGGCAATATGGGCTGATTAAAATGATGCCAGTGCAGGCCTATTTGTTGCTGGGCCGGGGCAAAGAATTTAAAAATACTGCGGCTGAGTGGGTTGTCATGAATTTGTGGGATCTGATGTAAAAAAGCATATTGGTGACCAAAAGCGACAGAGCGTTTTTTTTGTCGTCGCGCCGCCCAGGCTGTGATGGGTTCAAAGTCGGTCAGTACTAAATCATATGCAGAGCAGTCGAGTTCGTGAATATCACGCCACAGCTCAAGAGGTTTAGCTTCAATTGCAGTTTTCAGAT
Organism: Rheinheimera soli; assembly: GCF_031457405.1. Lineage (GTDB taxonomy): Bacteria > Pseudomonadota > Gammaproteobacteria > Enterobacterales > Alteromonadaceae > Pararheinheimera > Pararheinheimera soli_A. The sequence goes on from NZ_JAVDWR010000001.1 coordinate 280,907, forward strand.
AGTTGATATGGCCTTGTTCTGTAACAAAGGTCAAACCGGTTTTGACCTGAAAGTCACCAAACTGCTGCATATCAAAAAACTGGTCAGCAGGGCGGCCTGAAAACAGAAAGTCGACTGCTATGCCTTCTGCTTTGAGGTACTTGCCCATAGCGCGGGCTCTGCTGATATGTCCATTGCCTGTTGCCTGCACACCATACAAAACCCGCATAGCCTTACTCCTGTCAGTCCCTCCAGACCAGCGCTTTAAAGTGGACGCGGCACATAGAGATGTATTGATTATTTCCGCCTATCTGCACCTGACTGCCTGTAGTCGCGGCGTGGCCATGCTCGTCCAGTCGCACCACAAAATTGGCTTTTCGGCCACAGTGACAGACAGTTTTTAATTCCACTAATTTATCTGCCCACGCCAGCAAGGCCTGGCTGCCGGCAAAGGTTTCGCCTAAAAAGTCGGTTCTAAGACCAAAAGCCAGTACTGGCACGTTCAGATCATCAACCACATAAGTCAGCTGCTTAACCTGAGCTTTGGATAAAAACTGTGCTTCATCAATCAGCACACAATCCAAAGCACCTTGTTGTTTCAGTGTCTGGCAGGCGGCAACAAAATCAAAATCTGCATCAAAAATCTGCGCGTCCATCGACAAGCCAATACGTGAGCTGATTTTGCCTATACCAAATCTGTCATCAATAGCGGCGGTAAATAACGCCACTGTCATGCCTCTTTCCTGATAGTTGTATGCACTTTGCAGTAAAGAGGTCGATTTGCCTGCGTTCATTGCCGAATAATAAAAATACAATTGCGCCATCTGCGTGGTCTCGGTTTTTTAAAAGTCCGCCGCAGTATAACCAAAAGCCTTACTCTGTCGTAGCCTAACGTCGGAAGATGACAGTAAGAAGACAATTGACGTACACTGCCACTTGACGCAAATTGGGCCAATATGGTGCTAAAACTTTAGGGGAAACAATGGACAAGTGGTTATTTGGCTCTGTGCTGGTGCAGGTGGTGTTAACACTGCTCATGATGGTATTGATGGGCAAACGTCGTTTTAAAGCGGCGAAAAACCGGGAACTGCCCTACAAAGCATTCAGGGTGATGGATTTAACCGGTGCCAATGAAAAAGTGATTACGGCCAGCCGTAACTTTGATAATCAGTTCCAGCTGCCGGTGTTGTATCTGTTTGCTGTCGTTTTTGCGCTGCAGTTTGGTGCGGTTGACCTTAGCCTGGTTGTTTTGGGCTGGCTGTTTGCCATCAGCCGTTTGGTGCATGCCTATGTGCATGTGGGCGCTAACCATGTACGTCTGCGTTTTGCGGTTTATGTTTTTGGTGCCTTGATGTTATTGCTGTTCTGGCTGAAGTTAAGTTTTGCCTATTTGCTTACTTAACTCAGTTTTCTTAACGATGGATTTGTTTTGGCCTTATCTGAGCCTGGCGCTCAGCGCTTTTGTGTCTGCCACTTTGTTACCTTTTGGTTCAGAGTTGGTGTTAATGGGGTTGGTGCATCAAGGCTATTCGCTGCTCATGCTATGGCTGGTGGCTACTGTATTTAATACGCTGGGCTCTGTGCTGAACTGGTATCTGGGCAAACAATTACTGAACTTTCAGCACAAAAGCTGGTTTATGTTTAAGCCAGCCCAAATAGAACAAGCCAGCAACAGATTTCAGCGCTGGGGTTTACCTTCATTATTGTTTGCCTGGCTGCCTGTTATTGGAGACCCACTGACTCTGGTCGCCGGAGTGCTTAAGGTTCGTTTGCTATGGTTTGTGCTGTTGGTGGGCTTAGGCAAAGGTTTGCGTTATGGTGTGGTGATAGGCCTGATGCCTGGGATATAAACCGAATGAGAGGAGAGTGAATGAAAGCGTTATTGATCTCTGGTCTGGCTTTGGCTCTGGCCTTAAGTTTTGCCAGTGCTGAGGCACAACAAAAAACCGCAACTGCAGCTGAAACTAAAATCGGATGGCAAGCTTTACCTCAGGATAATTTGCTGTATCTGGACACAGATCAGGGCCGTATTGTTATTTTATTGGCGCCTCAGTTTGCGCCAGACCATGTGAAACGAGTCAAAGAATTAGTGAAAAACCGCTTTTATGATGGTGTCACTTTTTATCGGGTGATTGAAGGTTTTGTCGCTCAGTTTGGTGTGCCTGAGCATGAATGGGGCAGCAGAGCGAAATTAACACCGATGAAAGCTGAATTCAGCTGGCCTGTGCGCGGTGCTGATCCCTATCTTTTGGTGCAACGTCCTGATTTATTAGCTGAAGAAACTGGTTTTAATCAGGGCTTTGCTGTTGCTCGTGAACAAAATCAGGAGTGGCTGGTGCATTGCCCTGGTGTGGTGAATATGGCGCGCGCCAATGAACCCGATACTGCTGTGGCAGACATTGCTATTATGATGGGGCAAGCTCCGCGCCATCTGGATAAAAATATGTCGGCTTTTGGCAAAGTGATCTGGGGCCATTATGCGGTGAATCGTGTGCGTCGTGGTGAAGCCACAGATGGTGGTGTTATAGGCTCGGCTGCTGCGCGTACTGTGATTAAACAAGCACGTTTAGGATCGGAGCTGGCGGCGGACCAACAGTTGCCACTGGAGATGCTCAGTACCAACAGTTCTGAGTTTTCGCAGTCTCTGGCCGAACGCCGTTCCCGTACTCATGTGTTCTATCAGCACAAAGGCAACGGCAATATGGATGTTTGTTATCCGCAGGTGTCTGTGCGTTTGAGAAAAGCTGTATAAAGCCTGTAAAACACAAAATTAACTGGTCGATGACTGCATTTTCAGTCATTATGTGCGCCTTTTCTGTGGCGCTCCGAGGGGATAGCAATGAACTACGAATTAACGGCTGACGATTTAAACAAACTCAGTTTATTGGACGCTGAACAGCGTTACGACTACTTCATTCAGGCTGTGGCCGATCTGGAAAAGATCTGGATCCTGGTGGATGAAGAAGGTTTTGTATTGGTTGATGCCGATGAAGAGCGTTGCATCCCGGTATGGCCACATGCTGAATTAGCACAACTGTGGATCAACGGTGACTGGGCTGAATGTCAGGCTCAGGCCGTAGACATAGCCACCTGGTTAGACAAGTGGACTGCTGGTTTAGACGGTGACGAATTAGCTATAGCTGTATTCCCACACGCTGCTGAACCTGGTGTGGTGATTGGCCCTGAAGAGTTCTCTGAAACTCTGATTGAAGCTACACAAGACAACGAATAGAGTTTTAAAAACAGATAGGGGTCAGAAATTCTGGCCCCTATTTTTTTCTCCGCGAAGCTATTGATAACCATTCTTGATTAGATTACTATGCCTGCAGTTCATTACGCAGGTGCATTTATGTACGTTTGTCTTTGTAAAGCAGTTACAGATAAAGCCATTCGCCAACAGGTCGAAGCAGGTGCTTGTTCTATGCGCGAGCTGAAGCAAACTTTGGGTGTAGGTACTCAATGTGGCAAATGTGTGTGTCAGGCCAGCGATATTCTTGACTCTGCATTATCGAAACACTCCTCACAACAACGTATTCCGGTGTTGATGATCAATAACTCTCGTCCGGCCGCTTAATTCATTCTTGAATTTCAATGTAGCCTAAGCACTATTTTTCATTTTTATTCATAAAATCAGCATTTAAAGTTAAATGGGCTGCATTTATTGCTTTGGCTAGGCATAATATCGACATCTTTTTCTGAGGTGAGCCTTATGACTAAAATTGCTAAGGTTGCGATAGTGGGCGGCACCCACGGCAACGAATTCTCCGGTATTTATGCTATTCGTCAGTACCAGGCCAACCCGGCTTTGATTCAGCGTGCCAGTTTTGAAACCAGCACCTTGTTTGCTAACCCTGAAGCGCATAAAGCCAATAAGCGTTATATCCACAGCGACTTAAACCGTCAGTTTAAAACTGTTGATTTGGCCAATCCACATCTGACTAATTACGAACAAAGCCGCGCCAAAGTGATCAATGAAATTTTGGGGCCAAAAGGCCAGGCTAAAACCGATCTGGTGATTGATTTACACAACACCACCAGCAATATGGGCGCCTGTTTGATCATGACGCAAGCCGGTGCTTTTTATAATCTGATGGCAGCTTATGTAAAGATGAAAATGCCGGAGGCTATTATCTCCCGCGATGAAGACCATTTGGCCGCCGAAGATCACGCGCTGATGTGTACGCTGGGCCGTTATGGCGTGATAGTAGAAGTAGGGCCGCAATCTCAGTCTGTGCTGCGTCAGGATGTGCTGGAACAAATGCATGAGATGACGGCCCATATTCTGGACTTTGTGGAGCTATACAACACCCAGAGCCTGCCAGAGCTGCCAAAACGCACTGAAGCTTATCTGTATTTGCACAGTATTAAATTACCGGTGAATGAAAAAGGTGAACGTTTGGGCATGGTGCACAAAAATGTGCAGGACAAGGATTATCAGCCTATCCACCCTGGCGACCCGATTTTCACTTTATTTGATGGTACTGAAGTGCCTTACGACGGCGATACAGTGGTGTATCCAACCTTTATCAACGAAGCGGCTTATTACGATAACAATCTGGCGATGTCACTAAACGACAAAATCTGGATTGAACTGGAGTAGCCAAGTTTAAAGCGCTGTGCAATTAAAAAAGGAGCCAATCGGCTCCTTTTTGCTATCAGCTGATTAAAGCTGAACGTAGCTGGCTTTTTTCTGGATAAGTTCGATGGCGTAGTTGTCCGGGTCGCGTACAAAAGCGATTTCTGTGCTGCCGCCTTTGACCGGGCCTGGCTCGCGGCTAATCACACCACCTTTAGTGCGGATCAATTCACAAGCAGCGTAAATATCTTCTACTTCTAAAGCAATGTGACCATAAGCTGTACCCGGTTCGTAGCTGTCAACACCCCAGTTGTAGGTGAGTTCCAATACCGCGCCTTCGCTTTCATCGCTAAAACCCACAAAAGCCAATGTGTATTTGTATTCAGCGTTTTCTGAGGTACGTAATAACTTCATGCCGAGTACTTCAGTGTAAAAGGCCAAAGAGCGTTCTAAATTAGTTACACGAAGCATGGTATGTAAAATACGCATAAAAATTCCTTAATCGATTTTTTCAGCAAACTTGCACAGATCTTCATTGGTTTTGTTGCTAACCCGGAAGATATGGGGCGACCGCAATAGTAGGACAGCCCTAAATTCGTAGTGCGGTAATGGAGGGTAACATATTCTGCTGCCCTGGCAGGGCGCCTCAGCGCCAGAACGACACAATTAAAGGTTCAGAATTCAAAGCCTCAAGAGACTCGCTGTCATGCTTGAATAAGTTGCGCGACAGTTGTCGCAGATTTTTCTTGACGGGTAGCGACAGGTGTCGCACTCTTGGTATGCTAAATCATTGACCAGCCTCCAGGATGCAACAACCTACTAAGCCTGAGTTGGAAATGTCGAAATGACGTTGAGAAAAGCAACAGCGGCCAGCAGAACTGGCGTTTAAGCAATACATGTTATCGTCAGCAAAAAGTGCAGGTTACGACGCTGAATAGGTACGGGGTCGCTCTGAATTTGAGTGGTATACAATAGGGTGAATCAAATGAAATGGGTTGTGTTATCGGCATTACTGCTGCTCTGTTTTAAGTTAAGTGCTGAAACCCGCTATGAATTGCCACGGAGTTCAGTGATTGAGCTGGAGGAAAAATCCACTGGTCGTGTCTATCCGTTGTTTATTCAGTTGCCTGTATCCTACGCCAGTCAAACGGACAACCTTTATCCAGTGATTTACCTGACCGATGCCCATTACACTTTTCCTATAGTCGCAGGTGCGACGCGTTTTCCAATGAACACGGGTGTTATGCAGCATGCCATTATTGTGGCTGTATCTTATGAAAAGGGTTCAGTGGGCACCAACAGCAGAACCAGAGACTACACGCCCACAGTCACAAAAGCCTGGACGCAACAGACCGGCAACGCGATAGGGCATAAGCAGTTTCTTCGTGACACAGTTATTCCGTTTATTGAACATCATTATCGGGCAAGCAAAAAAGATAGAACTTTTGTTGGCAATTCGCTCGGCGCTTTGTTTGGCGCTTATATTTTGTTTAGCGAGCCAGATCTGTTTTCAAACTACATACTGGGTAGTCCGTCCGTCTGGTTTGATCATAATGTGATTCTGGCGTTGCAAGCGGTGAAACCAAAGCTAAAAACAAAAGTGTACTTATCCGTTGGTGAGTATGAAACGCCTGCTTATGGCGAAGGGCAAGACATGGTCAAGGGAGCAGTTCAGCTGAAGGAAAAAATTGCTGGCCTCGGTGGTGCAGATATCGAACTGAAATTTTCAACTATTTCAGGTGCGAGTCATTTCACCGCATTCCCCACTACTGCCATTCAGGGTTTAGACTGGGTGTATGGTATAAAACGGCAATGATGTTTCAAAAGCTGTGTTAATCCTGGCCTAAAGCGCACCCGCGCGGCAGAGAAAGATTTTAGATCCCGCTAAAACCAGACAAAGGAGTTATGTTTGGAAATTAGAAAACTCAATAGCTTGCGGGGCTTGGCTGCACTTATCGTTTTTGTCACCCACTTTAGTGATATAACCCATTGGCTTGACGGCTCTTTAGGCGGAGTGTAGAAGTAGGAAAACATTATTCGAAGTGAATCAAAAGCAGAAGACCTGGTACACTTTAATTTTATGCCAAATGGACCCAAAGACTATGTTTAAGAACCAAAGGGAAGTGGAAAATAGTCATGTTTATTATTAAGTTGATTCATGTGTCAATCGTTGCTTATGCGTGCCTTGCCAGTCTCTGTGTGGACGCAAGGGAGCACCATCCTAAGAGTATCTCAATCACCTTTGATGATGTCCCCATCCACGGTGAATTTACTCTACCGGCGCAATCACTTAAAGACATCAACCAACAACTCCTTGATACCCTGAAAAAATATAAGATACAAGCAACTGGATTTGTGAATGAAGGCCACCTTAAAAACGACCCCAAATTATTGCAGTCTCTGTTATCAGACTGGCACAAGCATGGGCACGAGCTTGGCAACCACACATTTTCACATATTTCCTACCATAAGACTGAATTAGACACTTACCTGGCGGACATTCAAAAGGGCGCCACAACAACACAAACGGTGCTCGGCAAACAAAAGCAAAAGTTCTTTCGTCCGCCTTATTTGCATGCGGGCGACACCAATGCGTCGCAACAGATGCTCGATAAGGGCCTGGAAAAGTTAGGTCTCAGATTAGTTCCGGTGACGATGGAAAATGCAGATTACGTGTTTGATGCGCCCTATACAGCCAAGCTGCAAAATAAACAGATGGCAGCGGCAAATACTTATAAACAGCAGTATCTTACGTTTACAGAGCAGAGATTAGATTTTTACGAAAGTGCCAGCGCAAAAATGTTTGACAAGCCAGTACCACACATCTTAATGCTGCATGTTAATCAATTAAACGCCGATAGTTTAGACAGCATTCTGATGTCCTTGCAATCACGTGGTTATCACTTTCAAAGCCTGGAGAAAACTTTACAGCACCCGGTATATTCTCAGCCCACTCAAGCATTTAAATTCGGTATTCATTGGCTATTTCGCTGGGATAAATCTAAGGAAAATAAAGTGAAGTGGGCAACAGAGCCAGAGCCTTCTGCTGAAGCATTTGCCGAACACCAACAAGCCATAACCACTCTAAAAAATGGCAAGCTATAGTACGTAGTCTATAAATAATACTAAGGTTGGTGTCTCTGAGATGGGACACCAATTTTGGGTCTGCATTGGTAAAATCAAACATGCACTTATTCAATCCGGTGCGTCTGTCATTCAGCTGGAACTTATGTCTGGATAATAGCTATTCACTCTAACCCGTCATTTGGCTATTCAGTTTTCTCTTTAAACTCGCAGAGGTCCTCAATGATACAAGAGCCACATTTAGGTTTACGGGCCACGCAGGTATAGCGGCCATGCAGGATCAACCAGTGGTGCAGGTCGAACATAAACTCAGATTTATTCGGGGTGTTTTTAATGATGCTTTGTTCGGTTTCTTCAACCGTCTTGCCTTTGGCATAGCCTGTACGGTTAGCGACGCGCTGGATATGGGTATCGACGGCGATAAAGTATTTACCTTCGTTATCTTTTAGCCATCCAAAAGCCGTATTCAGTACCACGTTGGCCGTTTTACGACCTACACCTGGCAAGGCTTCTAAAGCGTCACGGTTTTCCGGCACTATGCTGTTGTGCTGGTCGATCAGAATACGGCAGGTTTTGATCAGGTTCTCGGCTTTTGAGTTAAAAAGCCCAATGGTCTTGATGTACTGCTTTACGCCATCCACACCTAAATCAAAAATAGCCTGCGGCGTATTGGCGACAGGGTAGAGCAGACGGGTGGCTTTATTGACGCTGACGTCAGTCGCCTGGGCCGATAACAGCACAGCCACCAGCAATTCAAAAGGCGAGTTAAACTCCAGCTCAGTGGTGGGGTTAGGGTTGTTTTCCCGCAGACGCTGTAATATCTGAATACGTTTTTCTTTGTTCATTCGACTTTATTCAAATCCCTTGCTGCTAGGTGGATACGTGAGTGACCCGAGCCCTGCTGATTTTTTGTTCCACAGGTTTAGCTTTGGCCGCAATTCTGGCATCCACAGCGTTTTTACCTGCGATCAGAAAGCCCATCACTAAAAAAGCGCCTGGTGGCAATATGGCTAATAAAAACTGGTTATCGGCCTGATACAGATGAATGGTCAGCATTTTGGCCCAATCACCCAGCAGTAAATCCGCTCCGGCAAATAAAGTACCAGAACCTATGACTTCACGCACTGCACCTAAAGTACAAAGCACCAATGCAAAACCGGTGCCCATCATCAGGCCATCAAAAGCCGCTGGTGCTACCGCATTTTTCGAGGCAAAAGCTTCAGCCCGGCCAATCACTATGCAGTTGGTGACGATCAGTGGAATAAAAATGCCCAAAGCCTGATACAGGTTATACATAAAGGCATGCATCAACAGCTCAATCACAGTGACCACAGAAGCAATCACCATCACAAAGACCGGGATACGGATTTCATTAGGTACATAATTGCGGATTAACGACACCACAGTGTTGGTGCTTAATAACACCAGCATAGTGGCCAAACCTAAACCCAAAGCGCTGGCCAGGCTGTTGGTGACGGCCAGTAAAGGACAAAGGCCTAATAACTGCACCAGGCCAGGGTTGTTTTTCCACAAGCCCTGACGGACTAACTCCTGATATTGATTCATTTTGCTTTCCACTACAGAGGCTTCCATCACAATAGGGCTGCACAATCTGAGGGCAGGCTGGCCAGTTCCGGATGTTGCTGAATATAAATCGCAGCGTTTTTAACGGCTTTCACTACAGCCCGTGGCGTAATAGTAGCACCGGCAAACTGATCAAACTGACCACCGTCTTTTTTTACGGCAAAACTACGATCATCTTTTGAACCCAGAGTCTGACCATGAAAGCTCAGCACCCATGGGCTTTTTCGCAGTTCAATTTTATCGCCAAGGCCCGGAGTTTCTTTATGGTTTAGTACCCGCACACCAATAATCTCACTGTCGGGACTGATAGCGGCCAGCACTTCAATGGCACCGCTGTAGCCATCTGGCGCTGTGGTTTCAACTAAATAGGCTTTAACTGCGCCGTCCACCCGATAGCGGTAGATATTCTGTTTGGCTTCTTTGCCTAATAACTCAGTATCCAGCGCGGCTACACAGTCGTTCAAAATAGCAGTATTACCCGCCAGTTCTGGCATCACTTCCACTAAGGTACGAAGTTTGCCATCAAGCTGCTGCTGAGCAATTTCACTTTTTGTTATTTCATTGACTGCAGCCACTGCAAAGACGCAAAGCACAGCTGCAGTGCCGAGCAACAGCGCATTTTTACCTACAGAACTTAGCATCAGCGTGCTCCTTTGCTTTTATGGCCATAAGTGCGTGGCTGGGTGTAGTAGTCAATTAAAGGCACTGTCATATTGGCCAGCATCACGGCGAAGGCAAAAGCGTCCGGATAACCACCGTAGCTGCGGATCACAAAGGCCAATCCACCTATTAAAGCACCAAAAACCAGCCGGCCTTTTTCTGTGGTTGAAGCGGACACCGGATCGGTCGCAATAAAAAAAGCAGCCAGCATAGTAGCGCCGGAAAATAGTTGAAATAGCGGGCTGGCATTGGTGTCTGGTGATATCAGCCAGGCGAGTAAACTAAAACCAAACAAGGAGCCTAAAACAGCCACCGGAATACGCCATTGAATCACTTTTTGCTGCAGTAAAAACAAACCACCGAGTAAATAAGCTAAATTGACCCAAAACCAGCCTTCACCGGATAACCAGCCAAATACTGGCTTTTTCATACTTTCTTCTGTGGTGTAGCCTTGAGACAGATCGGTTTTTAACGTATCCAGCGGCGTGGCCATACTGATGCCATCTGCATCCTGACGAAGCTGGCTGATACTATAGCCACTGCAGCTAAAGTTGGTAAAAATAGTGCAGACTGCATCGGCAGGACCCAGGCTTTGCTGCTGCAAAGGTGCTGCAGGTAACCAACTGGTCATAGGCAGCGGAAATGACACCAACAGCAACACATAAGCGGCCATGGCCGGGTTAAATAAGTTATTACCTAAACCACCGTACAGTTGTTTCACCACAATAATGGCAAAAGCTGTGCCTATCACCACCAGCCACCAGGGGGCATAAGAGGGGATAGCAACAGCAAGCAACAAGGCTGTGACCAGAGCGCTGTGGTCCAGTAATTTAGCTTTGACTTTTTTACCACGAAGGGCTAGTACTGCAGCTTCGCAGCATAGTGCTGTAACAATGGCCAGCAGCAGTTGGATCAGTACACCGTACCCAAAAAAGTAAGCCTGCACTGCAATACCAGGCACCGTAGCCAAAGCCACCAGTTTCATCAATTGGGCAGTCGTTTTTTGGATGTGCTGGTGCGGGGAGCTGGCGATCTTAAAACTCATAACGGCTCACTGTTTTGTTGTTTTTTAGCTTTGGCCCGGGCTATAGCTGCTGCTATGGCGGCTTTTTTTGCATCTTGTTCTGGTGTTGCTGCATGCTCTTGAGGTTCTGCTGATGGAGCATGTGGTGTTGTAGCCTCTGCTGCTGTTTGCTGCGAAGCTTCAGGGGCTTTCTCAGCCAATTCAGCCTGCTTTTTCGCTTTAGCACGGGCTATAGCGGCAGCCACTGCAGCTTTTTTCGCATCCATATCAGGAGCATCAGAAGCTGCAGTTTCAGCTGGCGCTGGTTGTTCAATAGCTTCTGGCTGTGCTTCAGCTTGTTTTTTCGCTTTGGCACGGGCTATAGCAGCGGCCACTGCAGCTTTTTTCGCATCCATATCAGGAGCATCAGAAGCTGCAGTTTCAGCTGGCGCTGGTTGCTGAATAGCTTCTGGCTGTGCTTCAGCTTGTTTTTTCGCTTTGGCACGGGCTATAGCAGCGGCCACTGCAGCTTTTTTAGCATCCATATCAGGAGTATCAGCAGCAGTTTCAGCCGGAGCTGGTTGTTCAATAGCTTCTGGTTGTGCTTCAGCTTGTTTTTTCGCTTTGGCACGAGCTATAGCAGCGGCCACTGCGGCTTTTTTCGCATCCATATCAGGAGTATCAGAAGCAGCAGTTTCAGCCGGAGCTGGTTGTTCAATAGCTTCTGGTTGTGCTTCAGCTTGCTTTTTCGCTTTAGCACGGGCTAAAGCTGCAGCTATAGCCGCTTTGCGTGGATCTTCGGCAGTAGTTGGTGCTGTGTCTTCAACCGGCGTTACAGTTTGAGCCTGTTGTTTTTGCTGTTGATAGGCTAAAGCTTCGGCTTTTTTACGTTCACGCTCTGCAATAATTTGTGCTTTATCCAGCGGCTGGTCGCTTTGCTGCTGAGTGCGCTCAAGCGCCTGTTGTACTGCTACTGCGTTTTGACTGGCCTGACCGCTGGCTTGTTGCTGTGCTACCCGCTGAGCCGCCAGTTGCTGGTTGCGTTCCAGACGCTCTTGTTTTTCCCGCTCTAAACGTTCAGTACGGGCATCAAAACGGGCTTTGGCTTGTTCGGCTTTTAAGGCTTCGTGTTGGGTTTCACGAATTTCGGCTTTAGCTACACGGTAGTAATGCACCAGTGGAATTTCGCTTGGGCAAACATAAGCGCAGGCGCCACATTCAATGCAGTCGGATAAATTGTATTCGGCCAGTTTGTCCTGATCTTTGGCTTTGCTGTACCACAACAATTGCTGTGGCAATAAGCTGGCAGGGCAGGCATCGGCACAAGCGCCACAACGGATACAGTCCATTTCGTCGCTGGCGGCACCCAACTCGTTTTCAGTAGGGGCTAACACGCAGTTGGTGGTTTTCACCACAGGCACAGACCAGTCGGCTATGGCAAAGCCCATCATAGGGCCACCAACAATAATACGTTGCTGAGGTTCAGCCTGAAAACCACAAGCATTCAGCAAATCTGAGATGGGCGTGCCTATCAAAGCCAGCACGTTTTGCTGCTGAGCTAAAGTTTCACCTGCGACTGTTACTACTCTATGGATCAGCGGGATGTCATCCAGCACCGCCTGAGCTATCGCAAAAGCAGTACCGACGTTTTGCATTACTATGCCAATATCCAGAGGTCTGCGACCGGCCGGTACTTCTTTATTGGTCAGCAACTGAATTAATTGCTTTTCGCCACCTGAAGGGTATTTGGTCGGGACTTCCCGTACAAAGTAGTTGTCTTTTTGACCAATAGCGGCTTTGAGTGACGCAACAGCTATAGGTTTGTCGTCTTCAATGCCAATTAACACCGCTTTAGGGCTCAGCAGTTTTACCAGTATTTCGATACCGGCAATAATGTCGCTGGCACGCTCCTGCATCAGCATGTCGTCTGCTGTGATATAGGGCTCGCACTCCACTGCATTGATAATCAGATAATCAACGGGTTGTTTTACATTCACTTTAATATGAGTAGGGAAACCTGCGCCGCCCATACCGGAAATGCCAGACTCCTGAATACGCTCCAGTAAGGTGTAACTATCGGCCTGCTCTGGATCCAATGGCTTACGAGGCCGCCATTCGTCCATGCCATCCGGCGCCAGCACTAAAGTAGGTTCAGCTAAGCTAGAAGGGTGAGTGCTGGTATGGAGTTCAATCGCCAGCACAGTGCCTGAGGTGGGCGCATGCACAGGCACAGCCATCGCATTATCGGCCTGAGTTAAAGCCTGGCCTTTGAGTACACGATCACCCACTTTGACCCGTACTTTGCCCGCCACCCCAATATGCTGGCGCAGCGGTATATATAAACGGTCAGGAATATCTAAAAGTGCCACAGGTCTTTGATTGGTGCGCTCTTTACGACCCGGCGGGTGAATACCGCCATGGAAGTCCCAGACTTTTCCTGCCTGAATTTGTTGAAATAAAGTAGGCAAGTTACGACTCCAGCACTTTTACCGGAATGGCTTTGAGGTCCCATTTCCAGCGTTCAATACTGCTGGCCAATGGCACCATATCAATGCAATCCACAGGACAAGGTTCAACACATAAATCACAACCCGTGCATTCGTCGACAATGACGGTATGCATCTGTTTAGAGGCACCAACTATGGCATCCACAGGGCAGGCCTGAATACATTTAGTGCAGCCTATACATTCATCTTCACGGATATAGGCCACACGTTTTATAGCCGGAGTTTGGGCCGCGTCCAAAGGTTTGACATCTACACCCATTAAATCGGCCAGTTTTTTGATGGTGGTATCGCCACCGGGCGGGCATTTATTGATGTCATCGCCATTGGCTATGGCTTCGGCATAAGGCCTGCAACCCGGATAGCCACATTGACCACATTGGGTTTGCGGTAAAATTTCGTCAATTTGTTCAACCAGTGGATCGGCTTCCACTTTAAAACGTATGGCGGCGTATCCCAGAGCGGCACCAAAGACCAGCGCCAGAATACCCAAAGCCCAGAGGGCTGTGATAATAGACATTTACGCTTTCACCAAACCAGTAAAGCCCATAAAGGCTAAAGACATTAAACCCGCGGTAATCATACCTATAGCTGCACCTTTAAAAGACACTGGTACATCGGCGGCAGCCAGACGCTCACGCATAGCGGCAAATAAAATCAACACTAAAGAAAAGCCAGCAGCAGCACCAAAGCCATAGACCACAGAAGAGAAAAAATCATGCCGGGCATTGACGTTCAGAATAGCCACACCCAATACAGCGCAGTTGGTGGTGATCAAAGGTAAAAAGATACCTAACAAACGATACAAAGTAGGGCTGGTTTTATGCACCACCATTTCAGTAAATTGCACCACCACAGCAATCACCAGAATAAAACTTAAGGTACGCAGATACATTAAATCCAGCGGCTGTAACAAATAAAAATCGACCAGATAACTGCAAAGCGAGGCTAAGGTCAGCACAAAAGTAGTCGCCATCGACATGCCAATAGCTGTTTCGAGTTTTTTTGATACGCCCATCACAGGGCATAAGCCGAGAAACTTCACCAGAACGAAGTTATTCACCAGCACTGTGCTGACCAGCAACAGCAAAAATTCCGACATAAAAGAACCCCAGAAAAAAGTCGCGCTATTATGCGGCTTTGTTGAAGTTGAAACAACAGCGCCCGGCGCTATTGGCCCATATCTGAGCCTATGACGCCGGATAAACCTTAGGGCGGGTCTTGTGCCCGCCTGGATACTGCGCCGCCAAATACCTCGACGGGCAATAAAACTGATTAAAAACTGCGGGCGACCATAAAGGTCGCCCCTACAATAATTCTAATTAAAATCAATCAATTGTTGGGGCGGGTGTTGTACCCGCCCTTATTATTCCAGCGGCGCTGGTTTACCTAAGAAATAACCTTGAATACCGTCAATCAATAAAGACTCCAGCATTTGTTTTTCTGCAGCAGTTTCTACATTTTCGGCGAATACCACCACGCCAATACGGTGCGCTAAATCCACCATCAGCCGGACGAAGTACTGGTTGTTTTTGTCTTCTTCAATTTGCCGGGTGTAGCTGCCATCCATTTTGACAAAATCAGGTTTTAAGTCGCGGAAAAATTTAAAGGAAGTAATACCAGCACCAAATTTTTCCACTGTCACTCTGGAGCCGCACTGATGCAGCATATCAATCAACCTTTTGCTTAACTTCAGGTTTTGCTGCAAACCCCATTCACTGATTTCAAACACCAATCGTGGAGTCAGTTCGGTTTCTTTTAACAAACGCCGTTCCAGATAACTGATAAAGCCTTCGTCCTGCACTGCATGGGCCGACAGATTCAAACCAAAACTCTGGCCCGGATGTTTAGCCACCAGACTCAATGCCTGTTCTACGATCATCTGTTCAATCTCGATCAGCTTGTCGAGTTTTTGGGCCATGTCTAAAAATAATGCAGTGGGCAATAACTGATCTTCACTACTGCGAAAACGCACTAATAATTCGGAATAGGTTTTACTGGTTTTATTCAGCCCCTGGATAGGTTGCGCCAACAAGGTTAAACGCTGACCTTGTAATACATCGTCAATCAGGGTGCGCCAGTTTTTGGTGCTAAAGGACGAATCTGCCGTTTGATCCTGAGTATCGGTAAACAAGTACCATAAGTTACTTTGTTTAGTGACTTTACTTTGTTTGGTTTTTGCCAGACCTAAGGCTGTATCCGCCATCGCCAGCAATTCACCCAAAGGTTTGCCCTGAGCCACCTGCACTAAGCCTGTTAATGCCACCGAATCCAGTTGCTTTTGCTGCTGATAAGCGTCGAAGTTTTGCTGCAACAGTATAACCAGCTCTTCGGTTTGCTCTGTGCTCATCTGTGGGAACAACACACAAAAATCAGTGTTGTTTAAGCGGAATAATGGGCTTTCATCCGACAGTTGAGGCAGTTGCTTTAACAAGTCTGCCATTTCTTTAATATACAAATCACCAGCCAGATAACCCTGTTTGTGGTTGATCTGCGCCAGGCTTTGACAACGTACCAGTAAAAACACCGACTGATACACCGCATTGGCGGCTTTGAGTTGCTGTTCGTAATAACGCACAAATTGCTGACGGTTTGGTAACGAGGTCAGTTGATCATAAAGTGCCAGTTCTAATAAGTAGTCGGTGCCTGAATTATTTGCCTGAGGTTGAAATTGTTGCACTACGGAGGGGGCTTGTTGCACCGCTGCCTCTATAGGATGAGGCGGCAGAGCTTTGAGTTTTTTGGGGCGGCCTGGCTGCAGGTAATAAGGCAACACACCCAGCAGCAGTATGCCAAAAAACAAAAACACACTAAAAAGTTCCAGGGTGCTTAATTGTTCAGATAACGCCGGTAAAAACTCAACCTGTAAATTATGCGGCTGATCTTTGATCGAAGCCGCAGTAAGAGGTCTGTTAAACTGCAACAAAATCCAGGACCCTAGCGTATGAGCCGGCATAGTATTGCTTTGTTCATGCAGTACCACACCATCCAGTTGGCTGACTTTTAGATAAGGTAAATCGAAACTGCTGCTCAACTGGCGGGTCAGAATTTTTGTATCGCCGGTTAAATCACTGGCTAACATTTGCTGAATAGCGCTGTAATGCAGCTGATACAAGCTTTGAATTTGTTGAGCAGCAGCAAACCAGAACAACCACAGCGCCAGCAAAGCCGATACAAAAGCGGCAGTCCAATGACTTAACGCAATAAAGGATGGAGACTTCATAGCAGGCAACCCATACTGAATTTTTGTCCGAGCTTGAACATCAGAAAATAAGCTTAAGGTATTTCAGAGAGAAACACTAAGAAAAAGAAAGAATTAAGTGGGAGGAAAAAAAGTATTTTAGGTGGCTCCCCAGGTTGGACTCGAACCAACGACCTACGGATTAACAGTCCGCCGCTCTAACCGGCTGAGCTACTGAGGAATTGTATACGGTTATCAAATTGTCATTATTTCAGTTGGCTCCCCAGGTTGGACTCGAACCAACGACCTACGGATTAACAGTCCGCCGCTCTAACCGGCTGAGCTACTGAGGAACTGAAATAATATGTTGAGACTACAGTGGCTCCCCAAGTTGGGCTCGAACCAACGACCTACGGATTAACAGTCCGCCGCTCTAACCAGCTGAGCTACTGAGGAACTGTGTTCTGCAACGGGGCGCAATACTAATGCTCGTCTTAAACACTGTCAACACTTAGACTGGTGCTTTTTCATAAAAGAAGTTCACTTGCTGTTTGTTTAGCCAAAGCCAGTAGAAAAGCTGTGCAATCACAAATTATCACTATGCAAAAGCTATTCGTGCTTTAGTTGTATGAATGAGTTTTGTCAAAGTCAGGCCACTCAAGGGCTGGCGTAAGTTACCCACAGAATCTGTGGATAAGTCTGTGAATTGTTCGCCTGAAGGGTAGGCTAAGCCTTAGCAGATAAGGCTTGGCGCCAGATCAATAGGTTTGAGACTAATTTTTTATCTCATATAAAACAATGGCTTACAAATCTGAAAGAACTGAAACTTTATGCATGACAGCACTGAACAAACAAAATTTCTATGCAAAAGCAGATTGTGAACATTTTTTATTATTCCTGTGCAACTTTGCACCAAATTGGTTTTATATTTGTCGCATCGCGGGTAGTGCGAAGTCTGACTTTTCTCTACAATAGCGGCCACTTGCGCTTAAGCTGACTGTTATGACTCAATCTACTTCGAAACGTCCTGATCTGCTCAAAGGTGATATTCAGGCCACTATCAAACAAATGACGGTGCCAGTGCTATTCGGCATGATCACCTTAATGTCATTTAACCTGGTGGATACCTTCTTTATCAGTATGTTGGGCACGGCTGAACTGGCTGCTGTCAGTTTTACCTTTCCTGTGACCTTTACCGTCATTAGCTTAGCCATAGGCTTAAGCATTGGTACATCAGCCGTGATAGCTCGTGCTTTGGGCAGTGGTGATGAACAAAGTGCCCGCAGTGATGGTTTAGCGGCTTTATGGTTGTCCGCTTATCTGGTCATGGCCTTGTCTGTGGTGGGTTATCTGACGATTGACCCTTTATTCCGTTTATTAGGCGCCAAAGACGATACCTTGCCTTTTATTCATGCCTATATGGAAATCTGGTTTTTTGGTGCTGTATTTTTAATTACCCCTATGATTGGCAATGCGGTGTTGCGCGCTGCCGGAGATACCAAAACCCCCAGCATTCTGATGGCCTGTGCCGGTTTATTAAATGCCGTTCTGGATCCGATTTTTATTTTTGGCTGGGGGCCAGTGCCTGCTATGGGCGTAGCCGGAGCCTCTTTAGCCAGTCTGATCTCCTGGTTATTAGGTTTTGGTCTGATCCTGTATTTGCTGATGGTGCGCCGTAAACTGGTGGATGTAGGGCATCAACCTTTGAAAGAATTCATCAAAATCAGCCGTAAAATTTTACATATTGGCTTACCCGCTGCTGGTGCCAATATGCTGACCCCTTTGGCTATGGCTATTTTAACTGCCCTGATGGCAAGTTATGGTGCAGAAGCAGTGGCTGCTTTTGGTGTTGGCGCCCGTATCGAAAGCCTTGCTTCCTTAGTCGTATTGGCACTTTCGATGACCTTACCGCCTTTTGTCAGTCAGAACTATGGCGCCAGTACCTATCAACGTATTGATGATGCCTATCGCAGTTGCATTAAATTTATTCTGGGCTGGCAGTTAGTGGTTTATATAGTGTTAGCTGCCGGTGCCTGGGTGGTGGCGGATCTGTTTACTGAAGATCCGTTAGTGGCGCAGTATATTCGCTACTTTATCTGGATTTTACCTTTAGGTTACGGCTTGCAGGGCATTATTATCCTGACCAATTCCTCGTTTAACGCTTTGCATCTGCCGATGAGTGCGCTGCAACTCAGTGTGATCCGCTTATTTGTATTTTATGTGCCTTTTGCTTACCTGGGAGGTTTGTTGGGGGGAGTGATGGGGGTCTTTGTTGGCGGGCTTATTGCGAATGTATTTACTTCAGGTCTGGCTTACAGCTGGTTTAAGCGTAAGCTGATGGCGCTAAGATTAAGTGGAGAGTCCTGATGGATCCTTGTGTTGAACAGGCATGTCGCTCAAAGCATTCTGTCGCTTCAATTGGAGAGCCTTTATGAGTCGTGATTTTGAGCTGGTCTCCCATTATCAGCCCGCAGGTGATCAACCTAACGCGATAGCAAAGCTGGTGGAAGGCTTAGAAGCAGGCTTGGCCCATCAAACTTTATTGGGTGTCACAGGCTCTGGTAAAACCTTCACTATGGCCAATGTGATAGCGCAAGTGAACCGGCCTACGCTGATTATGGCGCATAACAAAACCCTGGCGGCTCAGCTTTATGGCGAGATGAAGGAATTTTTCCCGAATAACTCGGTGGAATACTTTGTGTCTTATTACGACTACTACCAACCTGAAGCTTATGTGCCCTCCAGCGATACTTTTATCGAAAAAGACGCCTCTATTAATGAACATATAGAGCAAATGCGTTTGTCGGCCACCAAAGCATTGATGGAAAGACGGGACGTGGTAATTATCGCTTCTGTGTCGGCCATCTATGGTTTGGGCGATCCGGAATCCTATATGAAGATGCTGTTGCATCTGAAAGTGGGCGATATAGTCGATCAGCGTTTTATCTTACGCCGTCTGGCCGAGCTGCAATACAAACGTAATGATACGGCCTTTGAACGTGCAACTTATCGTGTACGGGGTGATGTGATTGATGTGTTTCCGGCCGAGTCGGATGAAATTGCAGTTCGGATCGAGCTGTTTGATGAAGAAATTGAGCGCATCAGTTTATTTGACCCTCTGACAGGTTCAGTGGAAAAAGTGGTCAGCCGTTACACAATTTATCCAAAAACTCACTATGTTACGCCTCGGGAAAAAATTCTGGCGGCCACTGAACGTATTAAAGTGGAGCTGAAAGAGCGTCGCGCTCAGTTGCTCGCTGAAAACCGTTTGATAGAAGAGCAACGTATTGGTCAGCGCACTTTATTTGATTTAGAAATGATGGTGGAGTTGGGCTATTGCTCCGGTATCGAAAACTACTCGCGCTATTTATCGGGCAGGGCAGAAGGCGAGCCACCTCCAACCTTGCTGGATTATTTCCCGGCTGATGGTTTGATGTTTATTGATGAATCTCATGTCACCATTTCACAAATTGGCGCTATGTATAAAGGTGACCGTTCCCGTAAAGAAAATCTGGTGAACTATGGCTTTCGCCTGCCTTCGGCTTTGGATAACAGGCCACTGAAGTTTGATGAATTTGAATCTATAGCTCCACAGCGCATTTATGTGTCGGCCACACCAGCAGATTACGAGTTAAAACAATCGGCTGGCGAAGTGATAGAGCAGGTGGTGCGACCAACAGGTTTATTAGACCCTGTCATCGAAATTCGCCCTGTAGCCACACAAGTGGACGATTTAATGTCGGAAGCTTTCCGCTGTGCCAAATTGGGAGAGCGGGTACTGGTGACAGTACTGACCAAAAAAATGGCTGAAGACTTAACAGACTATTTAGCAGGCCATGGCGTTAAGGTACGTTATTTGCACTCAGACATCGACACAGTCGAGCGGATGGAAATTATCCGCGATTTACGTTTAGGTGTCTTTGATGTGCTGGTCGGTATTAACCTGCTGCGGGAAGGTCTGGATATTCCGGAAGTGTCGTTAGTGGCTATTCTGGATGCGGATAAAGAAGGCTTTTTACGTTCAGAGCGTTCGCTAATCCAAACCATGGGCCGTGCCGCCCGTAATCTTTATGGTAAAGCTGTGCTCTATGCCGACCGTATTACTGGCTCTATGCAGCGCGCTATTAATGAAACCGAGCGTCGTCGTAATAAACAGATTGCCTACAACGAGCTGCATGGCATCACACCTACTGCTATTAAGAAGAAAGTGTCGGATGTGATGGACTTGGGACAGGATGCCGATCTGCCTAAAGTGGCGGAAAAAATCAAACTGGCCAAAGGCAAAACGCCTTATCAGCTACAGGCAGAAATTAAGCAACTGGAGCAAAAAATGCTGCAGCATGCCAAAGATCTGGAGTTTGAATTGGCTGCGCAAGTGCGGGATCAAATTCATCATCTGCGTGAAGCTTTGCTGGAGATTTAAATAACGGGGGTCAGAGTAAAATTAACATTTTAACTTTACTCTGACCCCAATTGTTTTGAAATTCATCAGACTTTTCCCATTTTGGTTAGTTATCTGTTTGATATTTATGCACTTCTTTACAAAGCCATTCAGAGAGCATTAACTTTCAGAAGTTTACACTACCTGCGTTTTCTCAACCAAAAGGTAGTAATTATGAAACGTTCTATGCTCGCTTTACTTATCGCTGTAGTCTCAACCGGTGCAGCAGCGGACAGCTATCAAAATGAATCGTCAGTTGGTTATACCAGTGCTGATGTCAGTAATAACATCATCAATGTTGATGTGGATAGATGGCAACTGAAGCATCAATATTTTTTTAATGCAGTAGATACTTCAGGCAAAACACCACGTGCTGAAGCTGCATTTATCAACAAAAATGCCAGCGTGTTTGGTACTTTATCCCGTATCTATATTGATCATCAGCTTGGTGATACTGAGCTGAATGGCTGGTCCGTGGGTGGTGAATATATGGATAAAAGCCATAACTTCTATGGTCAGTTGGAATGGATGCATTTCAGCGGTACTAAGCAACAGAATGTAGAAGGTACGCTAGGTTACTTCATCAGCAATGACTGGTTAGTAGGTGCAATTTTTGAGCATGACAGACCGGATCAAGGTGGTAGCAGCACTAACTATGGTGTGATGACCAAAAAGTTATGGGATTTAGGCACGGGTGATATGATCAATCTGGAAGCAGAAATTCTGGATTACCGCCAGGCTTCAACCACCCGTTATGGTGTAGCTGCAGATTATTACTTCGGTAAAAACTTCTCTGCCGGTGTGGGTTATGAGTGGTTATCTGACGGTTTCCTGAGCGAAAGTGATGACAGCCTGAGCCTGCGCGCGAAATGGTTTGCCTTGCCTAACCTGTCGTTATCAGCAAGCGTAGCCTTTGATGCGCTGGAAACGGGTGACGATCTGTATCAGTTGGGCGCAAGCTACCGCTTCTAATCTATTGCCCGTCGTATTTGGCGGCGCAGTATCCGGGCGGGGATAAACCCCGCCCCTACAATTTATTGATTTTAATCAGAATTATTGTAGGGGCGACCTTTATGGTCGCCCGCAGTTTTTGATCAATTTTATTGTCCGTCGTGGTATTTGGCGCCGCAGTTTTTGATCAATTTTATTGCCCGTCGTGGTATTTGGCGCCGCAGTATTTGGGCGGGGGTAAATCACACCCCTACAATTTATCGATTTTAATTAGAATTAGTGTAGGGGTGACCTTTATGGTCGACCGCAGTTTTAATCAATTTTATTGCCTGTCGTGGTATTTGGCGCCGCAGTATTCGGGCGGGGGTAAACCCCGCCCCTACAATTTATTGATTTTAATCAGAATTAGTGTAGGGGCGACCTTTATGGTCGCCCGCAGTTTTTAATCAATTCACACTGGTGTCCACAATGCCCAGCGCCGACTAAACTTAGTGAGTAAAAGAAGGCGGCTTATCAGATAGACAGACGGAATATTTTCATAGGGGGCTGGGATGCTGAACTCTGTATTACCTCAAAGGCGCTCAGGGCGTTTAAAAGACTTTGATTACAGTAGCAATGGTTTCTACTTCATCACTCTATGTTGTTATAAACGTTTTTTACTCTTTGGTGAGATTGTCGACCACCAGATGCAAACCAATGCTATAGGCTCACTTGTTGCTTTGCAATGGCAAAAAGTACCAGAGCGTTTTCCTGCTGTAGAGCTGCATCCATGGGTTCTGATGCCGAATCATTTTCACGCTATTCTTGCGCTTTCCCATGAGCCAAAAACACAAGGCACAAAGTTAGGCGCTGTGGTTGGCGCTTTTAAATCTCTATCACAAAAAGCGCTTCGTGGAACGTTTGGTCAGAATACACCGCAACTTTGGCAGCGGGGCTATTACGATCATGTGATCCGGAATGAAGAAGCGTATCAACATATAGCCAACTACATTCAAACTAATCCAAGAAGCTGGCAAACGGATTATTTCAACTGTTCAGGGCGATGATTTTTTAGGGTATTAACTTGCGGTCAGTTGCTGCCAGATGGCTTTTGCTACAGGGCCTAATAATTGATCTTTATGCCGCACTAAATGCACTTCGCCCTGAATAAACTTTGGAAACTCTTTAGGTTTTAGTTGCACTAAAGCACCAGTTGCAAGTTCGGTTGCGACCTGATGCCGTGCCACCATGCCCCAGCCTAAATGGGCTAACAGCGCTTGTTTCATGCATAAACTGTTGTTCACTTTCACGCGGCGTGCCGATTGCAGGGGGAGTAATTTTCCGCTGTCAAAATCCAGTGCTTCTGAATTCGCGACTAATTGGGGCAATTCGGCTAACTGGGTCTGGTGAGTTAAAGGTTCAGTCAGCTGCTGTAAAAACTCCGGACTGGCAACACATAAAACATCAAAACTTCCAATAGCCACTGATTCAAAATCGCCGAGACTGATAAAGACCGGATACCAGGGGCTGATGGCTAAATCAACCTGCTGATTTTTAAGCTTTTCCAGTGCCTGCAGCCGATAGTCGCAGCTTAATAATAATTCGGTATGTGGAAACTGGTGTTGAGCCTGCCGAATGGCTGGTAAAAAAGGTGCCAGATCCACAGCTTCGTCAAAAGCTAAAGCTAAACTGGCTTCAGCACCACGGCTTAAATGCTGCGCTAAAGATTTCAGTTGGGCACTTTGATGCAGAAGTTGTTGAGCTTGTTGATAAAAACGTCGACCAGCTTCGGTAAATTGCAGGCGATAGTGACTGCGGTCCACTATAGTAAAACCGCATTCCTGTTCGAGTTTCTTCAGCGCCATACTCAAAGCAGGTTGAGTTTTATGCAATTTAATCGCGGCTTGTAGCAGGCTTTCACTGCCAGCCACAGCATCGAGAATATACAGCTGAGTTAAGTTCATCAATTTTTCTTATATAGAACTGAAATAAATATAAATTTTAATCTTATCGTGGCTTTTGTATAGTGCCAGCGCAAATTAAGTGCTGTAGCCAGAACAAAAAAGGGAGAGGTTCAAAATGTCCAGACAAAATATGATCTATGCAGTCTTAACTATGCTGTGGCTTGTGGGTTGTTCCGAGCCTGTGGTAACCACAGAGCAAAGCCTGAGCAGGCCTGTAAAGTTGCATCTGGTGCAGGATGGCCAGCAAAAAGTGATCCGGCAGTTTCCGGCTATAGTTGAACCTACTGAAAACGCCCGTTTAACCTTTCGTGTCAGCGGTAAACTGACTCAATTTTCTATTCGCCCAGGTCAGGAAGTTCAAAAAGGCGACGTGCTGGCGCGTTTAGATCCAACTGATTTTAAGCTCAGGGTGGAACAGGCCCAGGCAAAATACCAATTATCCAAGGCCCAGTTTGACAGAGCCGCCAGCCTGATTGGTCAGAATCTGGTGTCGCAAGCCATGTACGATGAAACCAAAGCTCAGTTGCAGGTGGCTGACGCCGATTTAAAAACTGCCCAGGCCAATTTAAGTTACACCGAATTAGTGGCGCCTTTTAGCGGCATAGTGTCGCGTTCTTTAGTGGACAATCATGAAAATGTGGCTGCTCAGCAAGCTATTCTGGAACTGCAACTCAAAGGCATGGTGGATGTGGTGATCCAGGTGCCAGAGGATGTGATAGCCCTGGTGAAAAAAGATGTCGATTATCAACCGCAAGTGATTTTTGATTCCTACCCAAGCTTAAGTTACAAAGCCAACATTAAAGAGTGGGACACCAGAGCAGACAGCGCGACCAACAGTTTTAAAGTGGTGTTCAGTATGGCTGCGCCTGAGGAATTTAATGTGCTCTCTGGCATGACAGCCAATGTAGTGGCTGATATGAGCAAGTTAATGCGAGCTCAGGCTTCTGTAGTTGTGGTGCCTGCCACAGCAGTATTTGCCGCCAATGATCAGCCTGTGGACGCTGCAGAGCGTTTTGTCTGGGTATTCAGTGAAGGCAAAGTGAATCGTCGTGCTGTTACTGTGGGGCGTTTAACAGAGCAGGGCATAGAAGTCTTATCAGGTTTAGCCGCAGGAGATCAGGTGGTGACAGCTGGTGTACAGCAACTGACTGAAAACCTGCAGGTGCGTCCATGGCAACGTGAGCGGGGGCTGTAAATCATGGATGTTGCTCAGTATTTTATTAAAAACAAAACCTCGTCATGGCTGGTCACCGCTATTTTACTGATAGGCGGCATTATGGCCTATTTCGGCCTGGGCCGGTTGGAAGACCCACAGTTTACGCTGAAACAGGCACTGATCATTACCTCTTACCCTGGCGCTTCACCTTTGCAGGTGGAAGAAGAAGTCAGTTATCCGATTGAAAATGCCATTCAGCAGCTGCCTTATGTGGACCATGTCACTTCTATTTCTACCAATGGCACATCGCAAATTATGGTGGAGATGAAAGGCATTTACCGGGCGACTGAGCTCAAACAAATCTGGGACGAGTTACGCCGTAAGGTGAATGATTTAAGGCCCCAGTTGCCGCCTGGAGTGCAAAGCCCTGTGGTCAATGATGACTTTGGTGATGTGTACGGCATGTTGTATGCCATTACAGGGGATGGCTATTCAGACGAAGAAATTCGCGACTATGTTGATTTTTTACGTCGTGAGCTGGTGCTGGTGGAGGGCGTTGGCAAAGTCTCTGTCAGTGGTCGTCAGCAAGAGCAGGTGGTGGTCGAGATCTCCCGTTCACGTCTGACAGCTTTAGGTATTCCGCCGACACAAATTGCCAGTTTATTGCAAACTCAAAACGTGGTGTCCAATGCCGGTGCTTTGCGGGTGGGGCCAGATCGGATCCGCATTCATCCGACCGGTGAGTTTCAATCGGTGCAGGAGCTGGAACAGCTGATCATCAGTAACCCAGCAGCTAAAGAGCTGATTTACTTAGGTGATGTGGCCAAAGTGTACAAAGATGTACAGGAAGTACCGAGCCAGATCATCAAGTTTGACGGTAAAAATACCCTGACGCTGGGGGTTTCTTTCAGCAAAGGCGTGAACGTGGTTGATATAGGCGCTTTAGTTACTCAGCGTCTGACTGAACTGGAATATGCCCGTCCTGTGGGCATGGAAATTAACAGCATTTACAACCAACCCGCTGAAGTAGAAACCTCTGTTGGTGGTTTTGTGTTAAATCTGCTGGAAGCAGTGGTGATTGTGATTGTCGTGCTGCTGATTTTTATGGGGCTGCGTAGTGGTTTGCTGATCGGGCTTATTTTGCTGCTGACCGTACTTGGCACCTTTATTTTTATGCAGCAGATGCAAATTGAGCTACAGCGGGTATCGCTTGGCGCCTTAATTATTGCTTTAGGCATGCTGGTGGACAACGCCATTGTCATTACCGAAGGTATTTTAATCGGGATGCAACGACGCTTAAGCATCAGCCAGTCGGCTTCGGCTATTGTGAAACAAACCAAATGGCCTTTATTAGGCGCCACCATCATTGCCATTACCGCTTTTGCCCCTATTGGTTTATCCAGTGATGCGACGGGGGAGTTTGCCGGCAGTTTATTTTGGGTTTTGCTGGTGAGTTTGTTGTTAAGTTGGCTGACCGCTATTACGTTGACGCCCTTTTTTGCCAGCCTGTTTTTTAAAGAAGAACTCAAAGCTGATGCAAATGAGCAGCAGGGCGAAGCTGAACTGTATCGTGGTGCTATTTTTGACGGCTACAGAGCGGTTTTAACTGCAGTGCTGAAGTACAGACTGTTAAGTTCTGCCCTGATGATTCTGCTGTTAATTTTGTCTGTGCTTGGTTTTAGCCAAGTGAAGCAAGTGTTTTTTCCTGCGTCTAACACTCCTATTTTTTTGGTGGATTTATGGCAACCTGCAGGGACTGATGTACGGCAATCCGATGCGGAAGCTTTAGATATAGTCAAGTATCTGAAAACGCTGGACGGAGTGGAAGCTGTTACTTCAACCGCAGGTCGTGGTGCTGATCGTTTTATGCTGACTTATCAGCCTGAACGTTTTTATGCAGCTTTTAGCCAACTGATAGTACGGGTTGAAGACAAAGCGTTTTTTGTTGAGCGGATGAAGGATGTAGAAGGTTTTATCACAGAACAGCATCCGGGTTTGCAATTCAAACTAAAACGGCTGGATGTGGGGCCTGCAACACCAGCTAAGCTGGAAGCCCGTTTTAGTGGCGCTGATCCTGATGTATTACGGCAATTGGCGGAGCAAGCCAAAGCTGTACTGGCAGCAGATGCAGGCACCCGGAATTTACGGGATGACTGGAGCAACAGAGTCAAAGTGATCCGGCCACAGTTTAACGAAGCGGTAGCGCGCAGAGTGGGCATCAGCAAGCAGGATATTGACGATGTGCTGCTGACTCATGTCAATGGCCGCACAGTGGGCATTTACCGTGACGGCACTCACTTATTGCCTATTATCACCAGAGCGCCGGACTCAGAGCGACAAAGTGTCGATGCGCTGGCGGACTTGCAGGTGTATAGCCCTAAACTGAACCGCTATATCCCGATCAGCCAGGTGGTCAGCAGCTTTGATCTGGAATGGGAAGATCCACAAATTAAACGCCGGGACCGTAAACGGACCCTGACTGTGATGGCCGATCATAATATTCTCAGTGACGACACAGCCGCAGCTTTGCTCAACAGAGTACGACCAGAAATCGAAGCCATTGTGTTGCCACCTGGTTATAGTCTGGAGTGGGGCGGAGAGCTGGAAGCCCAAACCAAAGCGCAAAAGGCTCTGTTCAGTTCTTTGCCATTGGGCTACCTGGTGATGTTTGTCATTACCGTTTTGCTGTTCGGTTCGATGCGGGATTCGCTGGTGATTTGGGCTTGCGTGCCTATGGCACTGATTGGCGTCACGCTGGGCTTGCTGGTGGTGAATGTACCTTTTGGCTTTTTAGCCTTGCTGGGTTTTTTAAGTTTGTCTGGCATGCTGGTGAAAAACGGCATAGTGCTGGTGGATCAAATCAAGCTGGAACTCAGTCAGGGGTTAGCACCTTATCAGGCGGTGTACGACAGTGCAGTCAGTCGGGTTCGTCCTGTGTCTATGGGCGCTATTACCACCATTTTAGGCATGGTACCTCTGGTCACGGATGACTTCTTCGCCAGCATGGCCGTGGTTGTTATGTTTGGCTTAGGTTTTGGTACCATCCTGACCTTGCTGTTTTTACCTTTGATGTATTGTTCTATTTATCGGATCCCTTCCAAAATTCAGCCCTGAACATCAGCTCAACTGGCATTGTGAATACTGAACAATGCCAGTTGAGCCTGATTTTATCGCCCAGGCCACTTTATCTGGGCGCAGGTCTGGCATGTGTTGGCTGTTAATGGTAAAAACTGGGTCCATATAATGTAAAGCCCCGATATGGATCTCCTGCTCATGAAAAAACTCGCCCTTAGTCTGGCGTGCAGCTTTGTCTTCTCTGTTACTGCTGCCGACCATTTACCGCCTTTGCCCGATTGGCAAGGTGCCAGTTTAAGTTTGATTAAACCCAGCCAGCATCCCTGGGTGACTCCGGCTGAAGTTTCTGATCTGTCTGAAACTCCCGACTACCAAAGCACCATCAAATATCTGGAACGTCTGGCAGCCAGCACCTCATTAGTGAAACTGGAAGTGATAGGCCAAAGCCCACAGGGCCGGGCTATTTATCTGGTTAAAGCAGGCACAGATCCGGATATGATAGGCCGGGACGATAAACCGCTGTTATTGGCGCAATCCGGTATTCACAGCGGAGAAATTGACGGCAAAGACGCAGGTTTAATGTTGCTGCGTGACATAGTGCATGGCGACAAAGCCGATTTATTAAAAGAAGTAAACCTGCTGTTTATTCCGATCTTTTCTGTGGACGGACATGAGCGTAGCGGTAAATACAACCGCATGAATCAACGTGGGCCAGAAACCCAAGGCTGGCGGAGCACAGCCCAAAACTTAAATTTAAACCGTGATTATACGAAAGCAGAAGCCCCTGAGATGCAGGCACTGCTGAAGTTACTCAATCGTTATCAGCCAGATTTATACCTGGACTTGCATGTCACAGACGGTGAAGACTATCAGTACGACATTACTTATGGTTTTAACGAACCTTTTGCCGCCACCAGTTCGAATGCAGCCAGCTGGCTGGCCAGCAGTTTCCGTCCTGCGATGGATCAGGCTTTGAGCGAAGCCGGTCATATTCCCGGCCCTCTGGTGTTTGCCTACGACAGTACAGACTTCAGCAAAGGTTTAACTGGCGCAACCTCCAGCCCACGCTTTTCCAATGGCTATGGTGATGTGCGGCATATTCCGACAGTACTGGTGGAGAACCACAGCTTAAAGCCTTATAAACAACGGGTGTTAGGCACTTATGTGCTGCTGGAACAGAGTTTGAAACTGTTGCAGCAACAAGGTGCTGTGCTGAAACTGGCGAAAAAAGCCGATGAAAATGCCCGCCCTCAGCGTCAGGTATTGGCGTGGAAAGCCAGTGAAACACCAGACTTTATCAGTTTCAGGGGCGTGGAAGCTGTGCAGAAAAAAGATGCAGTTACAGGCGTGACTTATCAAACCTGGACAGGCAAGCCGGTGCTGTTTGACCAGTTGCCTGTGTACTGGGAAAAAGAAGTAGCGGCAGAAATTGAAGTACCAAAAGCCTACTGGATCCCGCCAGAGCAGCAAGAAGTGATCGCCAAACTGGCCTTGCATGGCGTGCAGTTTACCAGCTTAAAATCGCCAAAAACTGTGCAGTTGCAGCAGTTAACCGCTGTGTCGCATCAATTCGCCGATAAACCTTTTGAGGGCCGTTTTGGTGTTACCGCTGAATTTAGCCGCAACTGGCAAAAAATCCGTTTACCGGCAGGTTCAGTCCGCGTCAGCACCGATCAGCCTTTAGGTGCTTTGGCTGTGGCTTTACTGGAACCCACAGCACCGGATTCGTTATTCAGCTGGGGTTATATGCCTGGCATGTTTGAGCGAACAGAATACTTTGAAACCTACGCTATAGTGCCTTTGATTGAAACTGCACTGAAGCAGGATAAAAAACTTAAAGCTGAATTTGAAGAGGCGCTAAAGCAGGATAAAAAGCTGGCAGCAGACTCCAAAGCCAAGCTGCAATGGCTGTATCAGCGCCTGCCATACTACGATCAGAACTACCTGAAATACCCAATATTGATTGAATGAGTTGCCAGTTGAGCGAGGTCAGAATCTTGATTCTGACTTCGGGTTTTGTGTCCATAATTTATGTTTGGAGTGCCATTCTATTTTTATTAAACGCTTTCGCCTTCGGTTAACAATGCAGGTTTAAGGAGTAAGTGACGATGAAAAAGTTAAAATTCCCTATATTTGTAAAGCCAGAGTTTTCAGAAACAGATGTCTTTGTTTTTGCCAAAGCCTCTCAGTTTGAGAGGGAGGACGTTGTTGCGGGACTCGCTCGTTTAGGGGGACAGCGTCAACCTGATTTTTTTCTTTCCTATATGAAATCTGCTGAAGTTTTGATTAATCATGGCATTGAAACCAATTCATTGGATGATGTCGCTCTCCCCGTTTTTTATCTACAAAGGCATGCCGTCGAGTTGCTGCTAAAAAGATTGATTTGTTGGCTTTATGAAACAAATGAATTTGAAGAAAATGCTAGTTTGGGAAGGTCAATATTTTTAAGCGTTAATAAAAACGGTAAAGAAACTTCAACTTTCAAAGGACAGCATGATCTTAAATCCATAAGCAAGGTACTTAATAGTGCCGTGGCGCTTTTCAATACGATTGCGGTTCCTCAAGTGATAAGTGATGTTGTTGAATTAATAGCTGTTTTTGAAAAGCAGGATCCTACATGGTCGAGATATCCAACAAGCGGTACAGGAAGTAAACATCACGATCAGGAAAATCCTGTTCCTTTGGCGAAGATACAAAAATACCTAGATTTAATACGGGATAGTGTAGTTTATAAAGCTAACGAAGAGTCGACCTTTGAAAATCATCTTTATGACTTATGGTTAACGTCAGCTCGTGCAACTGGTCATGCAGGTTAATAAAAAGACAATTTAATGTTTAGTTTTATTGAGTTTATACAGCCATAAGGTGCCGTGACTGCAGATCTCTCGATCCTTGTTTCTCAGACTACCGCCGCACTGGTTATTCTATGATCCTGCCTGCTAAATACGATGCCACTTAAACACAATAGGGTAATAAAGAGCAGGGCATTGGCTGGTGCCTGCAAAGAGCTGACCCTGATGGGCTATTAATTAAAAACTAACCGGCCAACTGCGACACAGCGAGCCAACCCGCACCTGTAAAACAGTTAAGCGAAGCCAACAAGAGCAACGCCAATTTAGCAACCGTTTGCAGCAAACCGACAAACGGGCGAGCTCTGACTATTTGGCGCTGCTGCTAAGAAAGCTAAACCAGAGCAATGCCGGAACAAATCTACTGACTGAAACCGTTAAGACCAAAAAAACCTGTTAACACCAAAATTTAGCGCGACGACTGTGCAACGGCAGTTTGTGTCTGCGCTGACATTCGCGTCTTTAAACCCCAAATACTAACGCGAATAACCCAATACGCTGTTAAACATAAAACCAGTACCACTGGCCCTGCAAGGGTATAGATATTTCTCATTGCTTCGGGAATAAACTGAGACTGGCCAAGAAAAAAAGAGGCTGTGGCAATAAGCATTGCAAAACCTATGCGCCAAACATGGCGAACGAGTTGCCATTTATGCTTAAGCCTTCCTTTCGCTATCACGCGGATATCTAAAGTCGCAGCTAAAAGTGATATTGAACCAAAAACAATAATAGCTTGTACAGGATTACCATCTATTGAAGACAAACCGTTATTTAACGCAGTTAAACCGGTATAAATTGCATAAACTCCGGTGGTAAAACCTAAAGCCATAAAAATGGAATGGACTATCATCGCCTTATTTTTAGGAGGGTGAACGGTTAGATAAGCCGTAACCACAAGATAAAAGGTTACAAGACCAGCGACCATATTAAGCTTTTCCGTAGCGAGAAACGCCAGAAATGCACCTGACATGGCCATTACTATCATTGAAAGAACAAAAGTCAGCCCGAATTTCTTATGTGAATTGCTACCTTTTTTTACCGCAAAACTTAATGCACCACTAATTAGTGCGACCGTACCTGTCAAAATATGCAAGTAAATAAGCACAAAGAACCTCCTCTATTTGTTTAAGCTGTAGTTGTGTTATGCGCCGATTTTGGGGAGCCATGAAACACTGCTGATCGCAAATATACCTAATGCCATCGCGGCACAAATCACAAAGATGAGACTGGCGACGGCAGTCTGGTAGTGTTTGTTTTTAGGCTTACCAGCCCAGAAATACAGTTCCAGCACCGCTAGCGGCAGCAAATACTGGGCAAAGGACACCACTTCGAGGAAAGGGCCGGTGAAGGTTTTGCCGTCGATGCCGATGCCGCCTGTAGCCATAAACCAACCAAATATCATCAGCCGAAGAAACCACACAGCGCTGACCACCATAAACAGCCGCAGTGCCCAGCGACGGTGTGCGGCAAAGTTGCGTTTGATTGCATAGTAAAGTGCTATAGGCACAAAAAGCATGACCAGCACGCCGCTGCCGGTGACACCAATATCCTGAATGAGTGAACCGATGACCCGCTCCCGTGACCAGGTGAGGTAAAATCCAGCGATACTGACAATCACCGATGCCACCATAAAGAACCAGCCGCTGCTACGGTGCAGTAGGGGCAATTTATTACGGATGGCCGGTACCAGCTGGATTTGGCCGGCAGCAATAATCAGGCCCGCCACCAAAATATGAATTGCCAATGCGATATTGCCAATGCTGTCTCCGGTGATAAAGCCATTTGCCAGATGGGTTCCTGCAAAGCCACCGATGCCATCCCCGGCAAACCGAAGGCCGTAATAGCCCAGGATATAAGCCACGAACAGCCACTGGCCTATAGCTGTGACGATAAACCAGGTTTTTGCAGAGCGGGCAAGCCAGTCCGGTTTACGTTTCTGCTGCATCAACGTGTTGGCGTCAATTGTAATATCGGTCATTGTGTTTCCTTGTTTTTTTGGCATATATCCGGCACTGCTTGCTATATATCGTCGGAACAGCCGCTTTATTTTCGTTTAACATGTGCTGGCTGCTTGTTGCTTTGAAACGCTGTTATCCTGCCAGCCAATACGGCCTTTATCGCGCCAAATTTCGAATTCGGCGCATGGTTTTATGCTCAAAATCAGGTTTTTATCGGCGGTTACTTTTTGTAACACAGCCATTGGCAATAAAGAAAAATTGCACTTTGACGTTAACTTAAGCCAACTGTTAGCATGAAGCGTTGGGGCTTGTGGGAGAGGCAGGGTGTACCAGACTATTCATATTGTGTTGCTGATTGTCAGCTTTGGCTTGTTGTGCAGCCAACTGTTCGTGCGGCAAAAAAAGGTGGTGCATCTGCTGTTTGCTGCATTCTGTGGCTCTATGGCGATTACGGCGATTAAACGCCTGGGTGGCGACGGCTTTGGCTTTTACCAGTATTTTTTGGCGATGGGCGCATGCATGACATGCAACGGTGGTTGGCTGCTAGCCCGGGCGTTATTTAGGCAAGGCCGGGCTATTTTACTACAGCATATTCTGGTGGCTGCTGCGATAGCCTTATTAATGGTGAGCTTACAGGCCATGCAGTTGCTGCAACAATTCTGGCCGGAAAGCCAAACACTGCTGGCATCGGCCCGGGTTGTTTGTAAAGAGCTGCTCATCTTGCTGTCTTCCGCCATTTTAATGCTTACGCTGTGGGAAGGATGCCGGGGCTATAGTCAGGCATGCGGTGCTGAGCGCAGGCATCGACAGCTGTTTTTGGCGACCTATGGAGGCGCCATAGCAATTTGTGGGGTAATCGCAAAAATATGGCTGCCAGCCGACGGGGCCGCGTTACAGCATGATTTACTTAGCGCCGTAGCGGCTTTGACCATAATGGTAGTGACGCAATGGCTTATTTATAGCCGCTCTCATAACCCGCTTATCTCTCCGTTGCACGTTGCTGCAGATACGACAACAAAAAAACTGCTCGAGGTTGAACCGGCAAAAACAGAGCCATTGACGACAGTTCTAACCGACGGTGATATGGAACTTTGTGACAACATCCGGCAGCTGCTATTTCAGCAACAGGTGTTTTTACAGGCTAATCTGCGGCTAACCGATCTGGCGAAATTGTTGGATGTACCGGAATATCGTGTCAGTAAATTGCTCAGGTCACAGTTTCACGCCAGCAATTTTAATCAGTTTATTAATACTTTACGCATTGAGTACGCAAAAACATTACTATCAGATCCCGATAAAGGACATTGGCCGGTAGTAGTAATTGGCCTGGAAAGTGGTTTTGCTTCGGTTGGTCCTTTCACTCGATCTTTTAAAACGATAGTGGGTTACACCCCCAATGAGTTTCGCCAAACCGTGAATTGCAGAGTGTCAGAATTGTTGGGCAGATCAAAATCAACCTGACCGTCCTCTATTCGCTCTTAGTGAATTTAATGGCGCACGTTAATCACTCTTAACGTGCATGGAAAAAATCGAAGCTCTGTGCGCTACCCCCTCAAACCTCAGCTGATGCAGACCTCGTCACTTGCTTATCCTGCCTGCTAAATACGATGCCACTTAAACACAATAGGGTGATAAAGAGCAGGGCATTGGCTGGGGCCTGTAAATTAAAATCCACCAGGTTATGGATCAGCATATGGACTATGGCAACAGCACAACCGAAGGCTATGCCTCTGCTGAGTTTGTTGTGTTTGGTTCTCATGGTTTGAAGGTTTAGCCACAGCAGCCAGAGCAGCCATACCCCAAGTAACAGGGTGACTGGCACACCTAATTCAATGGCAAACTGCAGGTATTCGTTGTGGGCATGGTCATAAAACCAATGGTAGTGGTTCGGCTGATAGGCGGGGAATACAGTGTAAAAGCTGCCGCCGCCATGCCCAAGCCAGGGCGCGTCGGCAATGATAGGCAGACTATCCTTCACTACGTCATCACGGGTTTCTGCAGCAAAGGAGGTTTCTTCGTAACGCTGCTGCAGCTTTTCAAGGCCAAACAAAGAGCCGATGACTATCAAGTCCACTACAAAAATACTGATCACCAGAGGTTTAAGCAGCGCAGGTTTATGTTTGTAAAACCAGATGGCGTATAAAGAAACCAGCATTAATGCGGTAAAAAAAGCCGCATTGCCCATACGGGAGCGGCTTAGCACCAGCCCAATCATCATAATGATCAGTGCCAGACGCAGTAAAATTTTGCTGCTGAGTAAAGACCCCAGCACAGTACGGCTTACTTTCCGCCAGTTCCACTTCATAGCACGACTGGATAATTCGGCCATCAGCAAGCCCACACCTAATGCCAGTGTCATGGCCAGATAGTTGGCAAAATGATTCTGGTACACAAAAGAGCCTCTGGCTCTGTTGCCCTCCGCCACTGCAAAAATGGGCGAGAGTTCAATTCCCTGTAAATTCAGCATGGCACCATAAGAGGCCTGAAATACACCACTGGCAATGACGGTATAACACAGCAGTTTGAGTGCGCTGTCGCTACGAAAATAACTGGTAATAAGCCAGGCAAAGAGCCCATAAAACAAGGTTTTAAACCAGAGAATTTCAGTTTGATTTGGATCCACTGTAGTTAGCCATGCGGATGGAGACCAAAGTTGAGCCGCTAATACCCCAGATACAAGCACAAAAGGCAGCAGACTCAGCTGTTGCCAGCGCCCGGTAAACCAGGGGCTGCGGCCTGTGCAGACTGAAACCAGGTGCAGGCTGAAAATAAGTGCGATCAAAAGTTCAAGCAGGGTCCAGGCCCATGGCCTGTTGCTGGCTAAAGGGATGGGCGACCAGACTAAGGTAAAACAACACAATAAACGGATGCTTGTGGCCATTCGCTCTGGTGTTAGTCTGGAGAGGCTGGGCTGATGTGCTTCGCGTACATAGCGCTCAGTGAACAAAGCTGTAGTTTCAGGTAGTACAGTGGTAGTCATCAGCGATCGTTTTCCCTTTGCAAAGCGGCCTTGCCTGCCCGGAAAGATCCGAAATAGCCTGACGCAACGCCAAAAATACAAAGGGCCCAAAGGCCCTCATCGACAGAGTGGCTGAGTTCAGAGAGAACTCACTGAGCCCGGATCAGTTGCCTGAGGCTGTGCCACCGCCGCCGCCGGAACCACCACCAAAACCAGTGCCACCAGGAGCTGGTGCTGCCGGACCTGCAACAGTGCCAGTGCCGCCACCTGAAGCTGTAGCCTGAGCTATCAGGCTCTGGTCCACACTAGCTGATGCTGCCGCAACTGCGGCTATGCTATCTGCAGACATACCAGCGGCCAATGCTGCAGCCAGCACAGCACTGACAGCGTCGTTACACAAACTCAGGCTTAGGTTCAGATCCGGATCGCCAGGCCGCACCACACATAATAGTGCTGCTGCTTCCAGCGCTGTTTGCAAAATAGCTTCTTTACTTACCTGATCCGGCGCTGCTTCGATCAAGGCCTGAGTTTCAGCTTTGATATCAGCTAAAGTCTGGGTTTCCGCTTGCACCGAGGTCATATTTTGGCTTTGATACTGAGCAATCTTTGCCTGATTCAGAGTAACAAGGGCTTCAACAGAGGCAGCATCCTGTGCCATGGCCGGAACTGAACTGAACACTGCGGCTGCAAACCAAATTGCAGCGAAAGTTATGACTTTTTTCATTTTTTGTATCCTTGTTAATGGCTATTCAGACAAGCGCAGCGAACTCAAGCTAATGAGTTCTGTTGCCAGGCCAGATTTTCCCTGTTGTATAGTGACCTTCTGTGGTGCAAGCAACCAACTGCCCTGAACCGCATTGATTCCCGCAGTAAAACAAATATCCATCATCTGCTCAGATTCAATATGCGGAGCCAGCACCTGAATGCCTATGCCGTGACAGATCTGGCACAAGGTCTGTATAAAGAACTTATTTTCCGGATCTTTCAGTGCGCTGGCATACGCTGCGTCAATCTTTACATAGTCCAGATCCAGGCCCTGCAGGTATTTGAAGCTGGTCATGCCGGCGCCAAAACCCTCTATACACACTTTGCATTGGTTACTTTTAATGATGTTCATCAAGGCTTTAGTTTCGTCAGGTGCTTTTAAAACAGAGTACTCAGATACTTCGAATACCAGGCTGACTTTGCCATTGAGCTGTTTAAGCTGTTTTTCCAGCCAGAGTGAGAATAATGCTGAAGCGACCGCACCTTGTGACAGGTTGATAGCATAAGTTCTGCCGGGTTTATGCTGTACTTGGTTCAGGATATAGCTGATCACCTGCTGATCCAGTTGTACTGACAATCCCTGTTGTTCAGCCATGGCGTAGGTTTCTGTGGTCGACAGCTGCGAATGCTGAAAATAAAACCGGACAAAGGTTTCAATATATTCAACCGATTGATCGGCCTTCACCACAGGTTGTGCCCATAACTCAAAATTCTGGTTTTGGATCAGAGCGGTGATCACTGAATGCCAGGCCATTCTGCCTTCAGGTTTCAGTTGCATCTTGTTGTCTGTCACCCATAAGGGCAGATCGGGTTGTTGAATACGTTGAATAATGGCGCTGTCCAGCGTCGACAGGCAGTGATGCAGCGTATTGTCTGGTTCAACTGTCATCAGCGCTACTGAGGCAAAGCCTTGTGGAAAAAACACACTGTCCATGGATTTGAGTGCAGAGCTGAGCTGCTGCAGCTGTTGTTCCAGCGACTCGGCACTGCTTTGACTTAACAGGATAAAATCACTGCCACCCAGCCGGAACAATTGGCTGCTGGCCGAATGCTCCAGTGCCTGTTTAAACTCTTTTACCGCCAATAAAATATACTGATCCGCAGCTTGAAAACTCTGACTCTGATGCACCTCTGTGAGCGAATGCAGGCTCATCATGGCCATATGCAGATGCAGATCATGGGTTTTTTGCTCGTTTTGCTCTGCTACAAAACGTTGCTCCAGCAGTCTTCTGTTGCCAAGGCCTGTCAGCAGATCGGTAAATACTTTGACCTTCAAATCGTCTGCCTGCTGGCTAAGAGACAGAAAAACCCGCTGAATATTAGCCACCATGGCGTTCATTGCCACAACCACAGAGCGCAGATCAGTGGTAAAAGGCAGCTTATCCTGTTGTAAAAAGTTCTTTTTACTGACTTCGCGAGCCTGGCGTTCTATTTGCCGTAAAGGGGCGAGCACCAGAAAAACGATCCACTGGATCACCAGTACACTGAAAAATGCAATAAGGGCGATACTGTAAAAACTTTGCCTGGCTTGATGCCACAAAGTTTTGTAGGCAATACCAGGGTTGGATTGTATCGACAAGAGGCCTGCTGGCAGCCAGCCATTATTTACTTCAGAGCTTTGCAGTGGTGGCTGCAGTGGAAATAACGCGACAAACCATTGAGGGACTTCGTCATACTCAATGGGATTCTGTCGTTTAATTTTGATCTGGTTCTGGCTGGTTCTAAACTCGATATCTGCATAATAACCTGAATCAAAAATTGCATTCACCATGGTTTGGGCTATCACCAAATCCGGGTCGTCCATATAAGCCGACATCGACAAACCCAGACTGGTAGCCGCATCCTGGGCATGAGATTTCATCTGGGTATTCAGGTACTGTTGAGTGCTTTGTACTGAGATATACAAACTGACTAAAAAGCTAAATACCGCCACCAACACAATCAACAAGTGCAGTTGCGCTTTTAGCGAGATACCGGGGAGTTTCCCCCTCAACTTATGAGCCATTACAGTTACATTCCCTTTTCTATCCGGTTCAGCAATTCCTGCCAGTTCGAGCCACCTGTTTTTCCTTCCACTTTACGTCCCAAGCCATGCGCTTTTGCCAGCCACAAGCCTTCGGCGTTAAAACCGTAAACAGGTTTAAGATCAGGTCTTCGGGTTGCCGGCAGGACTTTTTTTACAATATTGTCCAGAACCAGTGGCACTGACTGGTCAGTCTCCATGTAAATCAGCACCATATGAGGCTCATTGACTGACAAAGCCCTGACGTACATGATGCGCAGTTTTGCATCAGGTACACCCATGGCCCGCAGGGATACATATTTAGCTATGGCAAAATCCTCACAATCTCCAGCTGCAGTAGCCAAAGTTTCCAATGGTGTTGCCCAATAATCGGCCTGACCCCAATGCTCCGGATCAGATTTAAAACGGATCTGGTTATTAAAAAAGCTGTTGACCTTATTAAGCCGGATCCAGTCGGATTCCGATTGGCCTTGCTCAAGCAAATCACGCCATCTTTCTACTCTGGTCAGCGCCGCCTCACCATAGGTGCTGCGAATAGTGTCCAGTATCTGTGGCTCAAACAGCTGCAGCGCATAACTGGTTTTGCCGGATAAAGAGACGGAAAAAGACAGCAGTGCTACCACAACATACTTCAGTAGCATAAAGCTCCTCTTCTGCGCGGATAAGCCGGGGGCTGACTGATGAAGGATAAGGTACAGGATCTGCAGCAATAGTTTAGAGCGCTACCGCACCAAAGGAGCAGAGTGATCTGAGTTAAGCTAA
Source organism: Rheinheimera soli (assembly GCF_031457405.1). GTDB lineage: Bacteria > Pseudomonadota > Gammaproteobacteria > Enterobacterales > Alteromonadaceae > Pararheinheimera > Pararheinheimera soli_A. Next base: position 320,360 of record NZ_JAVDWR010000001.1, read on the forward strand.
AGGCAAGCCAAAGTTTTTTATCATTTTTATCAAATAAAACTTATGGGGTGTCTTATGTTCTCTGATTGAACAGGGAGTATAAGCCGCTGCGTGCTGTTGTTTATTCAGAACAGCTTGTGTCTCTGTAGTGACAGAGCACAAAGCGCGCAGATAAACACCAGTCTCCGACTGTCGGAGTACCTTGAGGCCAGGAGCTGCCTTTTGCGGATCGGTTGAGCGAAAGCCTGGCTTTTTATTTCAACATTAATCAGCACATCAGAGAGGGAACTTGTTATGCAATCACCTGAATTTCGTAAAGTAACCAGAGCTGTGATCCCTGTTGCAGGTTTAGGCACCCGTATGTTGCCAGCCACCAAAGCCATTCCGAAAGAAATGCTGCCCGTTGTTGATAAGCCACTGATCCAGCATGTGATAGAGGAAGCCGCTGCTGCAGGTATTACTGAGATAATACTGGTGACTCATAGCAGTAAGAACTCGATCGAAAACCATTTTGATACCAGCTTTGAATTAGAAACTCAGTTAGAGAAAAGAGTAAAACGCTCCTTGCTGGACGAAGTGCGTTCTATTAATCCTAAACATGTCACAGTGATTTCCGTGCGTCAGCCTATGGCTTTGGGTCTTGGCCATGCCATTTTGTGTGCCGCACCAGTCATTGGTAACGAACCTTTTGCGGTATTGCTGCCTGATGTGTTGATCAGCAAGTATGAAAGTAATTTAAAACAAGAAAATCTCAAAACCATGCTTGACCGTTATCAGCTGACCGGCACCAGCCAGGTGATGGTTGAAGAAGTTCCGGCTTTAGCTGTCAGCTCTTATGGTGTGGTTGACTTAAATGGTGAATCTATAGCAGCAGGACAATCTGTGCGGCTGCACGCCATGGTAGAGAAACCAGCTATAGATGAAGCGCCATCTACTATGGCGATCACCGGACGTTATGTGTTGTCTCCTGCGGTTATGGATATTCTGAAGTTTACCCAGCCAGGCGCTGGCGGCGAAATTCAGCTGACGGATGCGCTGGCTTTGTTGCTGAAAGATCAAAGCATGGAAGCTTATCGAATTGTTGGCCGCAGTCATGACTGCGGCAGCAAATTGGGTTACCTCGAAGCCATCATCACTTACGCACTGAAAGATCCTGCTTTAGGAGCAGACTTTGGTGCCTACCTGCAAAAGTTATTAAGCACAAATAAATTGAGTCTGATTGCCTGAAAAGTATGTGCTGTCTGTCATGTAGCAGGGCGGGCACTGTGCTTCATTGTGTTTAACGACCAGTTTTTTGCATTCGGTCAAAGTCAAAGGATCTACAAATGAAGTTAAGTATTTTTGGTACAGGTTATGTAGGGTTAGTGACGGGCGCTTGCCTGGCTGACGTAGGGCACGATGTGATTTGTGTCGACATCAATCAGAGCAAAATTGACAGCCTGAAACAGGGCGGCATTCCTATTTATGAGCCAGGCCTGGAAAACGTAGTGAAAACGAACGTCGCGCAAGGCAATTTAAGATTTACCACCAGTGCGGAAGAAGCGGTACAGCACGCAGAAGTTATTTTTATTGCCGTAGGAACACCACCAGACGAAGACGGCTCGGCTGATCTGCAATATGTGATGGCCGTTGGCAAAACCATAGGGCAGTTGATGACCAACTATAAAGTGGTGGTCAATAAAAGCACCGTGCCTGTAGGGACAGCGGACAAAGTAACAGCTGTGATCCAGCAGGCGCTGCTGGAAAGGAATTGCGCCGCTGAGTTTGATGTTGTATCCAACCCTGAGTTTTTAAAAGAAGGTGCAGCTGTTGCCGACTTTATGCGGCCAGACCGCATTGTGATAGGCACCAGTTCCGACTTTGCGGAAGGCATCATGCGTGAGGTTTATGCGCCTTTTAACCGCAATCACGAAAAAATAATAGTGATGGATGTACGCAGCAGTGAATTAAGCAAATATGCGGCGAACTGCATGCTGGCCACCAAAATCAGTTTTATGAATGAAATGGCGAATATTGCAGAGCGGGTAGGGGCTGATATTGAAAACGTGCGTAAAGGCATAGGCTCAGACCCCCGTATTGGTTACCACTTTATTTACGCAGGTTGTGGCTACGGTGGCAGTTGTTTCCCAAAAGACGTGCAGGCGCTGGCGCAAACCGCGAAGCAATATGGCTACGAGCCGGGCATTCTGGATGCGGTTGAAGCTGTGAATCATAGACAAAAACAAAAGCTGTTTGAACTGATCTGCACGCACTACGGCGTGGACACAGCGAAAGCTGGGGTAAAAGACTGTCTGAAAGGAAAAGTTTTTGCTGTATGGGGCCTGGCCTTTAAACCCAATACAGATGACATGCGCGAAGCGCCGAGCCGGGTGCTAATAGAACAGCTGTGGGCAGCAGGTGCCACAGTTCAGGCTTATGATCCTGAAGCTATGGAAGAAACTCAGCGTATTTACGGCAGTACCGACAAACTGGCGTTAACAGGCACCAAAGAGTCTGCGTTAAAAGGAGCGGATGCGCTGGTGATCTGCACCGAATGGAAGTCGTTTAAAACACTGAATGCAGACATCTTAGCCGGCAATATGAAAGAGATGCTGGTGTTTGATGGGCGTAACCTGTTTGACGTTGCAAGAATGCGCGACCAGGGCGTGAAGTACTACTCCATTGGCAGACCCGCTTTATGCTGATCTCGGTATCTATGTGCACGTACAAACGGCAGCATTTGCGACAAACCTTAGACAGCATTGCTCTTTTGGTGATCCCTCAGGGGGTGAGTATCGAAGTTCTGGTGGTGGATAACGATGAACTGCAGAGTGCTAAAGCCATCATTGATGCAGTTCGGCGGGATTTCCCGTATCCACTGAACTATTACTCAGAGCCGGTAAAAAATATTGCAGCCGCCAGAAATAAGCTGCTTGAAGCAGCCAATGGAGACTGGATAGCTTCTATTGATGATGATGAAGTGGCTGATCCCTTATGGCTGGCTGCTTTGACAGCGACAGCTGACCACTACAGTGCAGATGTTGTCTTTGGCCATGTCATTGCTGATTTCCCGGACAATACGCCAGCCTGGATTAAAGAAGGCAATTATTTTTCAAGAAAAACCCATAAAACCGGCACTGAAGTAAGCAGTGGCGGCAGCGGCTGTACCCTGATCAACAGATTATTTTTAGAAAAACATCAGCTGAAATTTGATCTCTCTTACGGTACAACAGGCGGTGAAGATGTGCAGTTGTTTTACCGAATGTTTCGCTTAGGCGCCAAACTGGTGTTTTGCAAAGAAGCCATAGTGCATGAGTCTGTGGAAAGGAACAGGCTGACGTTAAGTTATCTGAAAAAACGTGCGGTCAGAATAGGCCAGACCTATGCGCGCTACCGCTTAGAGCAAGCCACGGTGCAGCAAAAGTTTCTGTTCGCTGTTAAAAATCTGATACTGCTGTGCTGCATATCCATCGTCAGCTTGTTTTCCTACCCTTTGAATAAACAGCTGTTTCTGAAGTGTTATCTGAAAGCCCTGGATAAATATGGAAAAGTAGCCTCTGTATTAAATGGGAAAAAAGTGGAACTCTATAAATGAGTGTCTTTTTAGAACGATACTCTTTGTTGCTTATTCTGCTTTTTTGTATGGGTTTAATGGAACCGCAACTGGCGGCAAAAATTAGCCTGGTCGACACTGATTTAGACGTGCAAATAGCTGATATATCAAGCGGCAGCATGTTAAAGCAAGTGTTGTGGGGCGGATTGTTCTTATTCTTTTTGGCTAAACATTGCCTGAATACCAGGTTGATTTTGCAAGGGCCAGGATTCCAGCTGGCCCTGTTGCTGCTTCTGCTTGTTTGTTTAGTCTTTTTCATCAGCGCTTTATGGTCCAGCTATCCGGCTCTGTCGATAAAGCGAACCATCTTTCAGCTGATATTCGTTTTTACTGTGATGTCAGCCACCCTGTATTGCTACCAGCATGGTTTGATCGGTAAAAACATTAAGTATGCAGCCTATAGTGCATTTTTTATGCTGGCAGTGACTGTTGTTTTAGGTACGGCCTTTCATCCAAGTGGCGACATGGTTGGATACGCAAAAGGTAAAAATGCCTTGGGTATGAACATGTTATGCCTGGTGTTAATGCTGACTTTGTTCTATAAAAGCGTGAATGAAAAGCTAAGAAATACAAGTTATCTGATTGCTATAGCTTTGGTGGTCTTGCTGCTGTCGCAAAGCAAAACATCCATGTTTATCTTGTTATTGTTTGCTCTGTTAACCCTGCTGCCTTCCTTCGCTCTACGACTGGTGATGGCGTCTTTGTTTGTTTCATTTGTAACGCTCTTTATCATTTTCCCAAGTTATATGCATTACTTTGGCTCCATGGATACGTTGCTTGGCATAGTCGACGATGAGACCTTAACAGGGCGGGGCTTTATCTGGAATACATTGTATTACGACCTGCATTACTTCGATAAATTTGGTTTGGGTTATGGCTACGGCTCTTACTTCGGTCTGCCTGAGTTGCCTTATTTTTTTGATAACCGCTTTAGTTTTCTCAGATTCATCAGTAGCACGCACAACGGATACTTAGATATGTTGCTTCATGTGGGTACATTGCTTGCTCTGTGTGTGATGTGTGTATTTTTTAAATTAGCGAATTATATAAAAGACAAATATTTCTTTGCTGCGTTAATTCTGCCTGTTGTTCATAACTTTACTGAAAGCTCAGTCGTCAAAGATGACTCAATGGTATGGTTTTTTATGATTTTTATCATATCGTACAGCTGCATAAAGGGAGATTGTAATGCAAAGAATCGGTTGGCTGGATAGCAGTCGGGGCCTGGCAATATTAATGATTATTCTGATCCATTATGTTGGTGCGCTTGAAACCCGCGATTTTATCTCTGAAGCCATGATGCTCGGCATTAAGTCTGTTTTAAGAGTGGCAACGCCATTTTTTATACTGATATTTGGCTTTACATTTTTTACCTTCTTCTCCAGAAAAGTTGAACATATAACGGCTGTGGTTTCCTTATACAAAAAGTTAGCAATAAAGATACTTTATATATTTCTGGCCAGGGAGTTTATTGTATTGATCAGCTCCTTCAGATATGAACGGGCATCTGAGCATCTGATCGATATTTTGCTGTACAGAGAGACGTCAGGATCCGGTGAAATTCTGACGTTTTATATGTTTGCCCTTATGGTGTCTCCGCTGGTGCTTTATCTGGTGAAATCCATCCATCCGCTATGGTTGTTGTGCTTAGCAATAGCTGTGTACAGCTTTGGATATGGCATTGGCAGTCATTTTGAGCACTTGCGCGAGGCCACGTTTTTCAGATTGTTTTTTTATGATGTCTATCCCTTTTTCCCGTTTTACGGTCTGGTGTTATTAGGCTTCTTTTTCTCCAGAATGTATTCGTTTTGGTCTGTTGACCGACAGCGGGTTTTATTCTTTTTAAGTGTCAGTGTATTTTCTATACTCTGTGCATTCTTAATTTTGATGCAGACGTCCGATAATGTATTAAGAGAGCTGGCGAATGCGGAATTAAAGTCACCTCCTACTGCGTCCTACATGTTGTTGTATGTGGGGCTTGTCATCATTATTGTTTTAATCAATGCTTATGTGACTAAACGAAATTATGTTCCGCTTTGGATTGAAAATGTATTAAATACAATTGGCAGGAATAGTCTGCTTGCTTACACGCTGCACTATACCCTGTTTCTTTCATCATTTATTATGCAGTTTGCCTTTGGGCATACCAATAAAACCCTGGAAATAACAGCATTTATTATCATGATGCTGTGTCTCTATTTGCTTCTCGTATTTGCAGAGCGCCCAAGCTCAAGGAATAAATAACATGAAAGTTGCAATCATTCACGATTGGCTTGTGGTCAATGGCGGGGCAGAGAAGGTTCTCCAGGAAATGATCACTTTATACCCTGGAGCAGACCTCTATACATTGGTTAATTTTCTGCCTGAAAAAGATGCTCAATGGTTAAATGGCTGCACTATCCATACGTCTTTTATACAAGCTTTACCCTTTGCCAAAAAACAGTACCGGCTGTATTTTCCGCTCTTCCCCATAGCGATAGAGCAATTTGATCTGTCCGGCTATGACCTGGTGATCTCCTCCAGTCATGCTGTGGCTAAAGGGGTGATCACAGGGCCAAAGCAAACTCATATTTGTTATTGCCATTCGCCAGCCCGTTATGCCTGGGATCTGCAGCACGAGTATTTACGGGAAGCTAAGCTGGACTCTGGCCTGAAATCTGTTTTGGCACGCTACTTTTTGCACAAATTCAGAATTTGGGATACCCGAACTTCAAACGGTGTCGACCTCTTTATCAGCAACTCAAACTTTATAAGAGCCAGAATAAAAAAATGCTATGGCCGATTATCCGAGACTTTGTATCCGCCTGTGGATACCAGCCGCTTTGGATTAAACGAGCACAAAGAAGACTATTATCTGGCGGCCTCCAGACTGGTTCCCTACAAAAGAATTGATTTGATTGTGTCAAGTTTTCAACAGCTTAAAGACAAAAAATTAATAGTTGTAGGGGATGGCCCTGAGATGAAAAAAATTGCGGCTTTGGCCAGTGGTTATCCAAACATTTCAATACTGGGCTACCAGGACGATAAAAGTCTTTTGTCTTATATATCCAAGGCTAAAGCCTTTATTTTTGCCGCTGAAGAAGATTTTGGCATTATGCCCGTCGAAGCTCAGGCCACCGGCACTCCGGTGCTGGCTTATGGCAAAGGAGGCAGTCTGGAAACTGTGGTGGATGGCGTAACAGGGCTATTTTTCAGCGAACAGTCGACAGCGAGCATCATCGATTGCATCCACAGATTTGAGCAAATGCCAGCCTCTTTTGATGCAGCGGCGATCCGCGCCCATAGTGAAACCTTTTCTAATGTCACCTTCAGAGAGAAGTTGAAATACCGCATTGAATTATTCCTGAAGGAGGCACGATGAAGATTTTGCATATTCATCAGGACTTTCCGGACGGCAGTGCTTATCCACATACCAAAGCTGTGCTGAATTTGATTGAAGCGGTCGAAGCAAATACCAATCTGAGCAGTTATGTGCTGTCGCTGCACAGAACCAGTAATCCGTTCCGGGTCTCTGTGAAGCCTTTTGAACGTGGCCTTAGTCTGGTGTATTTCTCCTTGCCTTTGCCTTATATCCATCGGTTTATGCTGTATTTTTGGGCCAGTTTGATCCGCATTTTTTACCTGAACAGCATGAAGTTCGGTCTTATTCATGCGCATAAATTAACCTCTGAAGGCCTGTTTGCGAAGCACTTAGCTGCTGCATGGGGACTGAAGTATTTGATCAGCGTGCGGGGTGGAACGGATTTCAGGTTTTACAGCAGAATACATGACTGTAAAAAGCTATTTGATCAGATCCTGAAAGGGGCACAAAAAGTCATATTTTTAACTCCGGCTGCTCAAAAAAATATGGAGAAACTAACTGGTTTTCCTTTAGCTAATTCAACCGTCATCCCTAACTTGTGCCGATTCAGTATGGCATCTGACAGTTCAGGGTCTGCCAAAAAGCAAAACAGCAGTATCGAATACACCACTGTGCTGAGCTTCCATCAGTACAAAAGAAAAGGCGTATTACCTCTTATCAGTGCCATAGGGCTGTTGAGAGACAAATTTCCTGCACTGCAGATCCGGCTGACTATCATAGGGACCGGGGATGATTCGGTGCTGAACCTCATCCAGTCTCATAGCGCCTCCCTGGGTTTGTCCGACCAGATTGTATTCAGTGGCTCCCTGAATCATGACGCTGTACTGCGTACTATTGCCGCATCGGATGCCATGTTACTTCCTGCTTTGGATGAGACCTTTGGTATGGCTTATCTGGAGTCCATCGCCACTCAGACGCCAATTTTGTATATGAAAGAAACCGGTATTGATGGTTTTTTCAGAGAGAACTTAATAGGGGTGTCAGTAAAAACGCAAGACCCGGAGGAAATTGCCAGAGCAATTTTAGTATTGATCGAAAAGAGGGATGAATTCCGCTTTCATATTGCAGAGCTGATCCGGTCAGGTTTTTTTAATATCTTTAAATCTGAGCATATTGTTAATAGTTACACAAATGCTCTTCATGGGTGAGTTATGTTTAAACTAATTTTATATTACATGCTGATATCAAAGTTGCCTTCGGCCAGGTTTGTTTCATTTTTTTGTGATTTCAGAGTCTGGTATCTGACAAAAATTATAAAAATAATTCAACCCGGTGGTCATCATTCTATGATTGGACCTGACTTATATATAGGCAATGGAAAAAATATAAAAATGGGTTCCGGCTGCCGGATCAATGAAAATGTGTACTTAGAAAAAGTAACCTTGGGCAATGATGTATTGATTGCACCTCATGTGTCCATTTTAAGCAGGATGCATGCTTTTGACCGGACTGATGTTCCGATCAGCCAACAAGGGTACAGCGAGGAGCTGGAGGTCATCATTTCTGATGATGTCTGGATTGGCCGAAATGCGGTAGTGCTGCCTGGAGTGACCATTGGCAGAGGCGCTATTGTTGGGGCTGGCGCTGTAGTCACACGTTCAGTGCCTGATTTTGCCATTGTGGCCGGTGTGCCGGCAAAAATTATTAGATTCAGAGACCCTGCAGGAGCAACTTATGTCGAATAAAATAGTGGTGATTGCATCAGCCGGTGGTCATTTGACCCAGGCCTTGTGTGCATGTTCAAAACTGGATGATTTTACCATCATCACCAACTTAAATAATCTGGTGGGTATTCCAAACAAAGTGATAGTGGTCAGATCCACTCAATTTAATTTCTTTGTTCATCTGCTGAACTTCTTTGTTGGCTTTTATTTGTTTGCCCGTTTAATGCCCAAAGTAGTGATCAGTACCGGAGGCCCCATCTTTTTACCTTTTGCTGTAGTGGCCCGTTTGTTTGGCTGCAAGGTTATTTTTATCGACACCTTATCCCGGGTAAAGGAATTATCAAATACCGGGAAAATGATTAAAAAACTAAAACTGGCCCATTATTTTATTTGCCAGTGGAAAGCCATGGCAGAAAAGTTTGATTGTATTTATTTGGGGAAATGTTTCGATATCTTATCGGAAAATGCGTACCCCAAAGATGAAGAAATTAATGTGGAACGGCCTTTAATCTTTGTGACTGTCGGCACCAATGTCTACATGTTTGCCCGGCTGTTTGAGTACATAGCCGCCATGCCGCTATATAAAGACCCTCGGGTCGACTGGGTGATCCAGTCAGGTCCTAATCTGATCCATGCCACAGCAGCCACTCATAGGGTGGTCAGTAATCTGAGCCGGCCTGATGTCGAAGATTATGTACAAAAGGCAGCGCTGGTGATCAGTCATTGCGGCATAGGCAGTATCAATTTAATGCTGTCCTACCGCAAAACTGTGATTTTTATACCCCGACTGCATGCTCAGAACGAGTTTTCTGATGATCACCAGCTGCAAATTGCTGAAGAGCTGGTGAATGACAAGTTTTACATTGTCAGCAATCAAAGGGACATGCCTGATATCAGCTATGAGCAGTTGGCCGCTACTAAAATCATTAAAACACCGGTAGATATAGTCAATTACAAGTTTGCAGAAGAAATCCGAAAGCTGGCTGGCAGTCTGTGAGCAGCCAATCTGGTCTGGAATTAAACCAGGCGATAAAACGCAGCTTGTTGGGCAAATACAGCCTTTATGCATTTCAGATTATTTCTATGGTGTTACTGGCCAGGTTGTTTGCTCCCGGCGATTTTGGCTATGTCGCTATTGTTCAGGTATTTATCACCCTGATGGTACTGATCAGCTCCACCTCCATTGTTCCTGCTGTGGTGTATTTGGATGATGTTTCGGTCAGTCAGCGCAATGGCCTGATGTCATTAAGCCTGCTGATGGGGTTGTTGCTGGCAACCTTAAGTCTTTTTGCTTTTCCATTGGTTTGCTTTTGGATTGGTATGAAAGACATGCCTTATGCAGCGCTTTTTATTGCTGTCACGGTATTTTTTGTCTGCCTGACGACGTCGCCATTGGCCTCATTGCAACGTGGTTCCAAATTTATCCTGATTGCACGGGCGGAGATCTATGCAGAAACAGTGTCTTTACTGATGTGTCTGGTGCTGTTCTACTTTTCCTATGGCTTTTATGCGCTGTTATTCAAAGTCTGCTCGCCTTTTGTGTTCAGATTTATGTTTTATTATCAGATGTCTGCGTTGACCGAAGTGGGCCGTCCGGCCTTAGGCCGCGACCTTGTGGTGTTTAAAACCATAGTGAGTTTTGTCAAATTTCAGTTTTTGTTTAATCTGGTCAATTTTTTCTCCAGAAATCTCGATACCATCATAGTGGCGAAATTTTTTGGCCTGAGTGTGACGGCCTTTTATGACAAGTCTTATCAGGTGATGCGTTATCCGTTGCAACTCTTTACCTTTGCCATTACGCCAGCTTTGCAGCCCACCCTGACTAAACACAAAGCCAATGTGAGTTTTGTAGCCTCAGAATTTTTGCGGGTACTAAGGCCACTGGCTTATTTAGGCCTCTTTGTCTCCATCGTTTTTTATAATGGCTCTGGCGCTCTGGTCTATCTTTTGTTTGGCCCGGGCTGGGAGGCGGTGGAACCCATTCTGACTGTGTTTTCGGTTTCTATTCCGCTTCAGATGGTGTTGAGTTCAACAGGGGCTATTTATCAATCCTTTGGTCAGTCCAGATTACAGTTTTATTGTGGGCTTTTTTCTGTTGTCACCACCTTCATGGCGATAGCAGTGGGGGCTTTTTATGAAGATATCCTGCTGCTGTGCCTGTTAATTGTCTGCTCTTTTGTGATCAACTACTTATTTTGTTTTTTTGTGATGTACCGTTTTGTATTTCAGACCAGGCCTGCTTATGCCTTCTACAAGGTATGTTTTTTAATCATGCTGCCTTTTGCTCTGTACAGTGTTGAGCCGATGTTTCCCTTGTCAAAGGCGGATTATCTGACCTCCATACTGCTGCTGTTGCAGTCAGCATTGTTATCGTTGGTCCTGTGCGTAGCAGTATTTGTTGGTCAATACGCATTGGATGTTTTGTACAGTAAGTCTGACAAGGAGGTTCTGTGATTTATCCTGTTATTGTTGCCGGCGGAACCGGCAGCCGTTTGTGGCCTTTATCCCGCAGCAATTATCCAAAACAATTTATCCCGCTTTGTGGTGAATACAGCCTGTTGCAGGAAACCTTGTTGCGGTTAAATGGCTTACCTCACCAGCCCCCTATGATTATCTGCAATGAAGAAAACCGCTTTATTACGGCGGAGCAGGTGAAACAGTTAAAACTGCTGAATACCGCTATTTTGCTTGAACCTGCAGGGCGCAATACAGCGCCTGCTATAGCGCTGGCCGCTTTTATAGCCCGGCAACAGGGCGAGGATCCCTTGCTACTGGTACTGGCTGCGGATCACCTGATCCAGAATGTTGCTGCTTTTCACACTGCAGTGACTCAGGCCACTGCGCTGGCAGAACAGGGCAAGCTGGTTACTTTTGGTGTTGTGCCTGCTCATGCTGAAACAGGCTATGGCTATATAAGGCGGGGGGAAGTGGCTGCTGATCTGTTGGGTGAGTCTGCTTATCAGGTGGCAGCTTTTGTTGAAAAGCCGGACCTGGCCACAGCTGAAGCTTATCTGGCCAGTGGTGACTACTATTGGAACAGCGGCATCTTTATGTTTAAAGCATCCTGTTATTTAGCTGAACTGAAGCTGCACAGGCCTGATATTTATCAGTGCTGCAGCGAGGCTGTGGCACAACTGACACAAGATCTGGATTTTATCCGCATTGATACCGAAGCCTTTAGCCGTTGCGCTGCAGAGTCCATCGACTATGCGGTGATGGAAAAAACCACAGATGCAGTGGTTGTGCCTTTGGACGCTGGCTGGAACGATGTAGGGGGCTTTGCCGCCTTATGGCAAATTGCCAGCAAAAATGAGCAAAATAACGTACTGCGTGGCGAAGTATTCCTGCACAATTCGCATGATCTGTATGTGCATTCTGACGACAAACTGATTGCTGTGGTTGGGGTGCAGGATCTGGTGATCGTCAATACCAAAGATGCGGTGCTGGTGGCTCATAAAGATCATACCCAGGACATTAAACATATTGTCAGCCAGTTAAAAGTGGCCAGCCGTCCTGAAGTGAATGTTCACCGTGAAGTCTACCGCCCCTGGGGCAAGTATGACTCTGTGGATACAGGACCGCGTTTTCAGGTCAAACGTATTAGCGTTAAACCTGGTGCCAAACTGTCTGTGCAAATGCACCATCACAGGGCTGAGCACTGGATAGTGGTGTCTGGTACCGCCAAAGTGACTATTAATGGGACTGAACAATTTATTACTGAAAACCAGTCGGTGTATATTCCTGTCACCGCTGTGCATGCGCTGGAGAATCCTGGAAAAGTGCTGCTGGAACTGATTGAAGTGCAATCGGGCAGTTATTTAGGTGAAGACGATATAGTGCGTTTTGAGGACAGATATGGCAGAACTTAAGGAGGCAAGATGGCTCACTTCATCAGCAGCACACTGATCCGGCAAAGCTCAGTACAGTTTGGTACCAGTGGCGCCCGTGGCCTGGTGGTCGATTTTACGCCAGAGTTATGTTGTGCCTTTACGCTGGCTTTTATCAAATTACTGCAGCAAAACCATGATGTGCAGCGTATAGCTCTGGCCATAGACAACAGACCCAGCAGCCCTCTGATAGCCTCCTGGTGTGCCGCCGCTGTGCAGAAGTTGGGGCTTGAGCTGGATTATTATGGGGTTATTCCTACGCCTGCTTTGGCTTACGCCGCTATGAAGCAGAGCATAGCGGCCATTATGGTGACAGGCAGCCATATTCCTTTTGACCGTAATGGTCTGAAATTTTATCGCCCTCAGGGTGAAATTACCAAGCAGGACGAACTGCAGATGCTTGCTGTTGAGGTGCCATTCAGCCTGCCTGTTTGTGCGGCAGAATTGACGCTGAACCCTGCTGCTGCCCAAGACTATAAACAACGTTATCTGGATTGGTTTCCACCGGATCTGGCTAAAGGCATGACCATAGGCATTTATGAGCATTCCAGCGCTGGACGTGATATTTACGCTGAGTTGCTGCAGCAGTTAGGGGCTTGTGTGATCAGACTGGGGCGTTCAGATCACTTTGTGCCTATAGATACCGAAGCTGTGTCTGAAGAAGATGAACAAAAAGCTGTGTTGTGGACTTTGGAACATCAACTGGATTTGCTGTTTTCTACCGATGGCGATGGCGACAGGCCTATGGTTGCGGACGAAAAAGGCCGTTGGCTGCGCGGTGATATACTGGGTTTGCTGGCTGCCAAAGCGTTAAAGATTCAGGCTTTGGCTGTACCCGTCAGTTGTAATACCGCCATTGAACAGTCTGGTTGGTTTTTGCAGGTACTGCGAACCCGTATTGGCTCGCCTTATGTGATTGAAGCATTCGGTCAGTTAGAGCAGTATCCGGCTGTGGCAGGTTTTGAAGCCAATGGTGGTTTTTTACTGGCCTGTGATTTACAAAAGCAGGAAAGACGTCTGACTGCTTTACCGACACGAGATGCGATTTTACCTTTGCTGGCCTGTATTGAGCTTGCCAGAGGCAGAGCTGTGTCAGAGCTGTTATCACAATTACCTGCACGTTTTACTGCCAGTCAGCGCATCAGCAACTTTGCCACAGAGCTGAGTCAGCAACTGCTGAGCAAGGCAGCGATGAACGCAGAGCATTTTGTCTCTGCGTTAGGGCTGGATACAAAAGTGCTGTCTGTTGATACAACAGATGGGCTGCGTGTAACTCTGACTAATGGCGATATAGTACACCTGCGCCCTTCAGGCAATGCGCCTGAGCTTAGATGTTATGCGGAGTCTGTATCTGAACAAAAAGCCAAAGCGTTGGTCGGGAAAGTTCTGGCTAAAGTGCTTGCGTTGATTCTGTAACTTTAAGACAAAAATCTTTTTGGATGCGTTGTTGAATATCTGCTGGAAAGTTGTTTTTATGGGCGGTCAGATAAGTGCAAGCCGCCTGCTGTTGTTTTGCCTCTTTGACCATGATCCGGGCTTTGCTATGCAAAGGGTAGCCTGTCAGCACTACGGCTTGTAAGGCCAGCAGAGTTTCTGTTTTTTGCGTTGGGTTCAGGGCATCCCAACGCAAAAATCCGACGGCTAACTGACGTAACAAGGTTTCCGGCATATAAGGGCCGTAACGTTTCGCCAGTTGTAATTGCTCAAAAGCTTCAGTGAGCCGAAACTGAGTTACCGCCAGATAATAAGCATAGTCTGCGTAGGCATTGGGCCAGTTGGGTCTGATTTTAATGGCTGCCAGATAATACTGCTCAGTTTCTTCCAGTTCTTTGCCTGTCATAAAACCTGAGTACCAGCCCCATTCATTGATTTTTGCTTTGGTTAACAAATAATGCGGATGTTTTGGGTGCAACCGGATGGCCTGATCGATAGCACTGCTTGCGTGCTGCCAGCTGTCCTGAGTTAATAAATCAGGCTGCTCTGACCAAAGCTCTATAGTGTGATTGGCTTTAAAATACCAGACACTGGCAAGTCCGGTCGGCGCTATATGCCAGACGCAAGCTGCCAACAGCAGCAGGGCAGGGAGAGCCAAAGCCCGGCTTATCGTGCTGCCAAAACCTGGAACTTTTAGCCTGTCGTCTGGCAAGAGGTCAGCTTCAGGCATAAGTATCTTCACTAAAATGGATCTGGCTGATCGCTTTAGGGTTTTCAATAACCAATTGCCGGGCGTAGTCATCACCAAAAAGTGAGGTGATAAGGTGCCGGGCTTCGGCCAGCTTAGGGGGACGGCGGTGCAGATTGTGACTATCGGTAGCCACTATATGAAATGCCTTTTGACGCAGCAGCTCAAGCGCAGTCTGCTGACTGCGCTCTCCCATATCACCCAGCACTGAGCTGGCGGTTAACTGTAGTAAACAGCCCAAACGCCTGAAGGGCAGCAATTTTCTCAGATCCGCTTGTATTTCCCTGTTCCGCTCCGGATGAGCGATCATCGGCAGTACATTTTTAGCCACTAACCATTTCACTAAGCGATCTGTGCCTGTGGGTATATGGCTGTGCGGGAACTCCAGAAGTAGCACCTGATAGCCCTGATATTCGCCCAGATAAGGTAAGGCCGCGGCTTCCACCCAGGCCGGCAGTTCTGTACATAAACGCACTTCTGCAGCTGCGGCCAGTTGTACTGTCAACTGATGATCCCTGGCCAGTTGTTGTAACTCAACCAGACCCTGATGGATCGTGGCTTTGGTGTTGTCAAAATGGCCAGGGTTGATATGGGGTGTCATCACTATATGGCTGATGCCATTGTGTTGAGCCAGCCGCAGCAGGCAAAGTGCCTCTGCTGCGGTTTGGGCACCGTCATCCAGACCTGGTATTAAATGACAATGCAGGTCATACATTAGTTTGTCTCATTGCTATGGTAATGCTCGTAGCCGTAATGACTGTAATCGCCATAACTTTGCGTCATTTTTTTCATATTGACTTTGTTCAGTATCACACCACAAAGGTTATTTTCGGTTTGCAGCAACTTGGCTATGCCGCTTTGTACTGCAGTGCCGCGGGTTTGATCGGCCGCTACTACATAAACCACTGCATCCACCTGCTTGGCAATCAATAAAGCGTCACTAACCGCCTGCACCGGTGGGGTATCAATAATAATTCTGTCGTAGCCTTGTGCCAGCTGTTTTAACAGTTCAGCAAAGCGGGGAGAGGACAGCAGCTCCAGTGGATTGGGTGGCACGTTACCAGCTGGTAATACACTGATCCCTGATTTTTCGTCCAGTACAATACAATCCTCAAGTTGTTCACGACCGGCAATTAAATTGGCCAGACCTGGCTGATAGGCTGGTAAACCAAATCGTTTGGCCAGCGAGGGCCGACGCATATCGGCATCAATCAGCAGTACTTTTTCCATCTGGCCAAAAGCAAAAGCTAAATTAACAGCAGCCGTAGACTTGCCTTCGGATGGCACTGAAGAGGTTAGCTCAATGAACTTCATGGGCTTGTCCAAAGACAACAACGTCAGACTGGTTCTGATACTGCGAACTGCTTCGGCATATTGTTTTTGCTGCTCAGAAAAAAAACTGTATAACGGCAAATCCTGGTGTTTTTTATGTGAAAGTTCAGGCATAAAACCCAGAGCGCGCTGGCCTAAATGGTTTTCTACATCATAAGGCGATTTAATGGTGTCATTTAGCGCATCCAGAGCAAAAGCCACCAGTATGCCAAAGCCTAAAGTGGCGATAAAAACCAGCATAAGGATCAGCTTGCGTTTGGGCGCGACCGGTTCTGTTGCTGTCACCGCCAGATCGGTAAAACGGGCTATAGCTGAATTAAAATCACTGGTCACCTGGGTTTCTTTTTGCCGGGCTAAAAATGTTTCATACAGCTGGCGGTTGGTGAAGACTTCACGTTCCAGCCTCTGATAGCTGGTTTCTTTTAAGCTGACATCCTGATACTGAGTTTTGGCTTTTGAAAGTTCTGCTTCCAGCGAACTGACATTCTCCTCAACAGAGCGGGCTTCATTTTCAATACCGGCAATCAACTTTCTGATCTGGCCATGCAGATTGTCCTGCACAGCTGTCAGTTCACTTTGGGCTGCCATCAGTTTAGGGTGCCTGGGGCCATAAATTTTTGACAGCTCTGATACCCTGCGTTCTGTCAGCACCAGTTGGGTTTTTACATCCTGTACGCCTTTATGTGCGGTAATTTCCGGCAGACTTTCCAGTTGTTCCATATTGTTGATGCCATACTGGCGTATCACCCGGATAAAGCCGTCAATCTGAGCTTTGCGTGAGCGGGCTTCGGTTAATTCATCCGATAACCTCGCCAGCTCTTTTGCGCCTAAACCGCGCACACCTTCAACATCAATCAGGCCTTCTTTTTCGCGATAGGCTTGCAGTTGTGCTTCCGACTCGTCCAACTGGATACGTAATTCAGCTAAACGACTTCCAAGCCAGCTGGATGCTCTTTGAGTAATGCCGAGTTTAGCTTCGAGCTGGCTATGGATATAGGCTTCACCGACTGCGTTGGCGACTTGCGAGGCCAGCTCTGCTGAAAAGGTGGTAAAGCTGATTTGTACCAGCTGGGTTTTTGCAATAGGGTTAATGTGTAAACGCTGTTGAAATTCGGTGATCAGCTTTTCTCTGGCTCGAAACTCCATTTGTTCTGCGCTGAATTCAGTGTTTTTTACCGGGATAAAAGGCAATAACTCTTGCAGCGTACTGACTAAACCTGGCTCTACAACAAAATCAGGGTGGTCTTTTAAATTCAGTGTATCCACCACTGCTTCAGCTATGGACCGAGATTTTAGTATGGCAAACTGAGTCAGGTAATACTCTTGCTGGCTGGAGTTCATGCCATAAATTTCTTCAATAGACACAGCTTTTGCCTGCTGGCTTTCTATCAGTAAAGTGGCTGTGGAGGCATATCTGGACTGGATATTCAGCACCACCAGCACAGCCAGAATACTGACAAGCACGGCCATGCTCAGAATGCGCCATTTATTAATATTGATGATCGAAATGTATTTTCGCAGATCAAGCACAGTCTGCTGGGGGGAGCCCGTTAAATCCGTTAAGGCTGTCATTAAAAGAATCTCTGATCAATGGTAATGGTATCGCCTGCATTCACTTTAGTGTTCAGGGTTGCGTTTTTTTGCTGGTTTTTACTGGCTTCACGGGTAATAAATATTTTCTCCTTTGAGGCCCTCTCCGTCAGGCCTCCAGCCAAAGCCACAGCCTGATTGACTGTCATGCCGGGTTTGTAAGGGAATCCTCCCGGTATTTTGACTTCGCCATGAATAAAAAATGGCCGGTATTCCACCATGCCAACAAAGACATTAGGTTCAATAAAAAAATCGCCTTTTAAGCCGGTGTAAATACGGTTTTCCAGCTGTTTGATGGTCAGGCCTTTAGCGGCTATTTCACCAAGAAAGGGGTAGTTGATTTTACCGCTGTCGGTCAGCTGTGTTTCTATTTTGAGTTCTTCTTCACCGTAGACCTGGATAATAATTTTGTCGCCAGGACCTAACAGATACGCCACATCATCCTGGGCATTCACCCAGGACGAGAAGCTCAGACACAAAGTAACCAGCAGTAATGCGAGTTGTTGCATGAATTTAGCCTGCTATTGAGTTAATAGATTCAGTTAATAGATTAAGTTAAAGCGAAAAGTTGAAGCTGATGCCTGTGATGTTGCGATCAAATTCTATACCCGGAACAGAGGAGGTTTTGTCTGTCATAGTGGTAAAAAAAGTGACATCAATAAAGCGGCGAAACGCATATTTTACGCTGGCTGTATAAGCATCGCCTTCATCTTCGCGGCTGACGCCGACATAGTTTTCTTCCATTCTGTTGTAGTTCAGCTGGGTTTGAACGGACTCTGTCCAGTTATGGGTCCACCCCAGTTGGAAGGTGGTTTCCTTGACGTAATCTCCGTCTTGCAACGGATCTTTGGCCCTGCGACCCGTACCAAGGTTAAAATGGCTGTAGCTAAAGGGCGACCAGTTCGCATTCATTGCCCAGGCTAAACCACTGAAGTCTTCACGGCTGCTGTCATCAAATTTCTTATTCTGATAACCAATTTTGATGTCACCCGAGGTGATGGAGGTGATTTGCCATTCAGCACCCACTTTGACATGGCTATCTTTGCTGTCGCGTGTCGCTTGTGGGTCAACTAAGTCGTAGCTGATATCCTCAACACTGCTTTGGAAAACAGCAGTGGTGCCAGATTGGGTGTCGTAATAAAAGTGAACACCGCCAAGCAGCGAGTCGTAGTCACGGTACTGCGTCACTTCGTGTTGGTTCATATACTCTTTGTTGTAGTATTTGGTGCCGAAACGTAGCCGGGCCGGAGCCATTGTGCTGCCGTATTCATAATAACCAGAGGCAGTTTGGGTGTTAAAACGGGTCGGCTGGTCCTGATCTGTATTCAGGCCTTCGGTAATACCTGTACCTCTGTCTTCATGGCCCCAGACTAAGTCGGCTTTAAGGTTTATTTTGCTGTGTTCCGACAAACTGGTGTCAAACAGGCCGCCCAGCAAGACATCGGTGAAATTATCGCCACTGCTGTCAAAATAAGTGCCGTTAAAGGCCGCAGCGCTGAGTTCTGTTTTGCTGACGCCATCGTCCAGTACAGCCCTGACTGAAGGGGTCAGGGTAAAAATCCAGCTCTCTGTTTCGTTACTACTGCTGCTGGCGATATTGTTATCGTATTTTAAGCCACTGCTCAGAAGCGGTGTAATATCGAAGCCCGACTCGGTCTGAATAGACTGTGGATCGACTGCAAATGCGTCAATACTGGCACATGCCAGTACTGTCATCATAGTTAACCTTGATTTCATAATGCGTCCTTTAATAAACGTTCTTTCCTGTAAAACCGCGGAAAAAGGTTAAAAATACAATTTTTGTATCCCACCACAATGACCAGTTTTTGATATACGTCAGGTCAAATTCGACACGCTTTTCCATCTTCTCTAATGAATCTGTTTCACCGCGCCAGCCATTGATTTGCGCCCAGCCGGTAATGCCTGGTTTCACTTTGTGTCTGAGCATGTAAAAGGCGACCAGCTTTCGATACTGTTCATTGTGGGCAACAGCATGTGGGCGAGGTCCCACAACAGACATTTCACCTCTGAGTACATTGATAAACTGCGGTAACTCGTCCAGTGAGGTGCGGCGCAGCATGGCGCCTAAGGGCGTTATTCTGGTATCGCCTTTTTTTGCCTGCACCACATGGGCGCCATTGTCCTGCACTGTCATGCTGCGAAACTTGAACACCCGGATAGCTTTGCCATCCAAACCGTAACGATCCTGTTTAAACAACACAGGACCACGGCTGGTGATTTTGATGGCTGCTGCTATAGCCAGCATAGGAATGGCCAATAATAACAAGGCGATAGAGCTGACTGTGACGTCAAAGGAGCGCTTTAACCAGTCATGGGCACCATAGTAGGGCGACTCAAATACACTTAAGGTTTCGACATCACCTATAGTGCCAAGTCGTGCATGCATCAGGTTGTACAGCAGGAAATCAGGCACTATGTGCACATCGACTGTGGTATCGCCCAGGCGCTGAATAATGTCTGCAATACGCTTATCTGCGGATAAAGGTAAGGTAATGTAGAGTTTGTCGAAGGAACCCTCGCGGGCGGACTCGACGCATTCGTCAATTTTCCCAGTGATGGTTTTACCGCATTCAGGTAGACGATCCACTTCTCTGTCGTCGTACACATTACAGAATTGCAGTCCAAGTTGCGGTCTGTTGGTCATTTCATCAATCAGGCGTTTTGCATTGACGGTGCAACCAATCACTGCCACACGGCGCAGATTGTAGCCATTTTTATGCAGGGTATTTTTCAGGAGCCTGGCAGCGATACGCCAGACTGAGGTGTAACAAAAAGACAAAGCAAACCAGCCGACTATCACCACTCTTGAATAGTCTGCGGTACTTTTTAAGCCAAAGGTAACCAGTTGCATCAAACTAAAAGCGACGAATAAACACAGCATGACGACAGCTATATTGCTGGTCACGCTGCTGATCCGCCAGGAGCGATACAACTGAACCGACTCTGCCGTATAGAGATAAACGGCCATGACAGAGAAATACAACATAATGTAACTGGTCGTCACGACCTCGCCATATAACTTCAGGCTCAGGTATAAGGCTGCGCCTATAGCGATGACGTCTAAAAACCTGTTCAGGAAGCCAAAACCGCTGTCTTCCTTTTTGAAACTTGTGGGCGTGTTCATAGCTACATCCTGTTAACCACCCTTAGAGGCTGACTGTCTTAGGGTGAAGTTGCTGTAGCAAAAAAATAAAGCAAGAAGTTATTGGCTTCATTTTTTGCCATTCCAATGACTGTGATCACAAGTCTTCACCGCCACCATACACAGCCAAATCTGACAACTGTGTGCGCAGCCGCACACAACTGAGCCTTTCCCCTGTGGATCCCGATCGTGGAACTGGGGTGTTGAAGCTAAGACTGTTGATTCAGGAGAGTTTTTTTGGGCAGGGTGTAACTGAAATTATTTAAGACGCAAAAAGTATGTGCAGAAAGCACAAAGCCCAGCTATGGCCGGGCTTTGTTTTTGCTTTTGATCTGCTTTTGACTGAGGTTGGGGGGATCAGGTGGCTGCTTTCATCTCACGCACAAAAGTCGACAGTTCACTGAGTAAAGTTGCGGGCTGATGTTGATATTTTTCAATAATTTGCACTATAGCCGAACCTGAAATCGCACCTGCTGCACCACTTTCGATAGCCGCTTTAACATGCTCTGGTTTGGAGATACCAAAACCCAAAAGCGTAGGGGCTGCATTGTATTCTTTCAGCTGATTAATCAGTGTGCTGGCAGGCATAGTGGCCTGAGTTTCAGTGCCTGTAACACCGGCTCTGCTTAGTAAATAGGTGTAACCACGGCCATAAGAGGCCAGTTCACGTAAGCTCTCGTCTGTGATATTCGGCGGCGCAATAAAAATAGGCGCTATGTCATGTTTCATTGCTGCATTTCTGAATAACTTGCTTTCATGAAGTGGCACATCGGCGATCAGAATAGAATCGACACCAGCTTGCTGTGCTTGCAGATAGAAGTTATCTATGCCTTTAGCCATCACCAGATTGCTGTACAGCAACAAGCCAATAGGAATGTCTTTATGGTACTGACGAATACGGCCAATCAGCTCAAAACACTGAGCAGGAGTGACGCCTGCAGCCAAAGCACGAATATTGGCGTTTTGGATCACCGGGCCATCAGCTATAGGGTCGGAGAAAGGAATGCCCAGCTCTAAAGCGTCGGCGCCTGCATCTATTAAGGTTTTGATAATGTCAAAAGACAGCTCAAGACCAGGATCGCCCATAGTGACGAATGGCACAAAAGCACCTTGTTTGGTATCGCTAAGGCGGCTGAATAACTGCTGATAACGTTGCATAAAAATCTCCTTAGCTGCGCTCTGCCATGTTGTTAGGTTTGATATGGGCTTCGCCAATAATTGAATAGACGTGGTTTAAATCTTTGTCACCACGACCGGATAAGTTGACTAAAAGCACCAAAGGTTCTGTGGCGGCAGCTGCCATTTTTAGCGCATGAGCTAAAGCATGTGAGCTTTCAAGCGCTGGAATTATGCCTTCGGATTTTGCCAGATGCTGGAAAGCCGCTAAGGCTTCATCGTCGTTAATAGCCACATATTCGGCGCGGCCTATGCTTTGCAAATAAGTGTGTTGTGGCCCTACAGCCGGATAGTCTAAACCTGCGGAGACAGAATAGGATTCTTCAATCTGACCATCTTTGGTTTGCATAATAGCGGTGTAAGCGCCATGCAAAATACCAAAGCTGCCTGTACTTAAGGCTGCGCCATGTTGATGGGTTTCAATGCCCATACCACCTGGTTCAATGCCAATTAAGCGCACGCCTTCTTCTTTAATAAAATCAGCGAACATACCAATGGCGTTGGAGCCACCGCCGACACAAGCCAGCACAGCGTCCGGTAATTTACCTTCAGCTTCAAGAATTTGTTGTTTGGCTTCTTCACCAATCATTTTCTGGAATTCGCGCACTATAGTCGGGAATGGGTGAGGGCCTGCCGCAGTACCTAATAAATAATGGCTGGTGGCATAACTGCCTGACCAGTCACGCATGGCTTCATTGACTGCATCTTTTAAGGTGCCAGAGCCTGCGGTCACAGGAATAACAGTAGCGCCCATCAGTTTCATGCGAAATACGTTGGGTTGCTGACGGTCAATATCTTTGGCACCCATATAAATTTTGCAGTTCAGGCCTAATAAAGCGCAGGCCAGAGCTGTAGCCACACCATGCTGACCAGCACCGGTTTCGGCAATAATGTCTTTTTTGCCCATACGTTTAGCCAGCAAGGCCTGACCTAATACCTGATTGGTTTTATGGGCGCCACCGTGCAATAAGTCTTCACGTTTTAAGTAAATTTTTGCCAGCGGGTTAGGGGACACATTACGGCATAAAGTTAAAGGCGTAGGGCGTCCGGCATAGTCTTTGAGCAGCGCCTGAAATTCGGCAATAAAAGCCGGGTCTTGCTGCGCGTCAACAAAAGCCTGTTCCAGTTGCACTAAAGCGGGCACCAGTAACTCAGGCACAAACATGCCACCAAAATCGCCAAAATAAGGGTTTAAATTTAATTTAGTCATGACTGAATTCTCTGATGTTCACAAAAGCCTGTTGAATTTTGCCCGCATCTTTGATGCCGGGAGCGGATTCGAGGCCTGAATTAAGATCCACGGCCAGTACCTGATGTTTCAGTGCTGCAATCACATTGTCCGGATTTAAACCACCCGCCAGCATCACCTTTTTATCCAATAATTGTTCGTCCAGTAACTGCCAGTTAAATTGCTCTCCTGTACCACCTGGTTGCTCTGGATGATAAGCATCCAATACATAACGGTCGGCGTAGCGTGTCAGCTCTGGCAGCTTGTGTTGCACGCGGTAGGCTTTCCAGATCTCCGTATTTTTTGGTAATAAAGGCCGCAGTTTTTGTAAATACAAGTCGGACTCATCACCATGCAGCTGCACTGCAGCCAGTGTTAAATCCCGTGCTGTTGCAGCCACAGTGTCTGCTGCTTCATCGACAAAAACCCCGACATAATGCAGTTGTGGTGCGCCTTGTTGCACAGCTTTAGCTTGTTCGATGCTGACAAAGCGTGGTGATTTTGGATAAAAAATCAGGCCGCCAAAATAAGCACCAGCGCCATAAGCTGCTGCACTGTCTTCAGGGCGGGTTAAACCACAAACCTTATGTTCACCACGAATTAAAGCGCGACAGGCATTGGTTAAATCAGGCTGCGCCATCAAGGAGCTGCCTACCAGATAAGCATCGGCTACTTTAGCCAGTTGCCTTACTTGCTGTGAGCTGTAAATGCCTGATTCGGATACGATAGTGATCCCCTCCGGGATCAGACGCGCCAGCCGGAAACTGGTGTCTAAGTGGGTATCTAAAGTACGCAAATCACGGTTATTAATGCCAATCAGTTCTGCACCTAAAGCCACAGCACGCAGGGTTTCGGCTTCATTGCTGACTTCGGTCAGTATCGTCAGATTTAAGCTTTTGGCGACTTTAGCCAGTTCCAGATACTCCAGATCGTTTAGCACTGATAACATCAAAAGCACAGCATCAGAGCCCTGCAAACGGCCAAGGTAAATTTGATAGGCGTCGATAATAAAATCTTTATGCAGCAGAGGCTGATTTACTTTAGCTCTGACTTTCGCCAGATAATCGTAACTGCCCTGAAAAAATTTCTCGTCGGTCAGCACAGAAATACAGTCAGCATATTTGCCATAAGCGGCACAAATTTCGTCTAAATCAAAAGGGCTGCGAATTAAACCTTTGGAAGGCGACGCCTTTTTGCATTCCAGAATAAAACGCGGGCCTTTTTGTTGCAGCGCTTTTAAAAAATTACGCTGGCTGGGTTGCACCAGCTCCTGAAACTGTTGCAGCGGCAGCTTTTGCTTACGTTCAGCCACTTCCAGTTTTTTATGATCGATAATAGTGGTTAACACATTAGCCATGACTAAGTTCCCTTAACTGCGTCAATGTCGAAAAAGCCTGTCCTGAAGCCAAATGTTCAAGCACAGATTGGGTCAGCTGTTTTAAATTTTTTTGCTCTTTATATGCACCACTGATATGCAGCATGGCAGCTACATTAGCCGCCACTGCCTGGTTGTGTGCTGTTTTGCCAGTGCCTTGTAAAATAGCCAGCGTTGCCCTGGCATTGTCTGCCGGATTGCCCCCTTCAAGCTCGGCTAAGCTGACTGAAGGTAAACCAAAATCTGCGGCTGTCAGTTCAAAGTGCTCAACAGCACCTGCTGTGGTCACAGCGCTGACGTTAGTCACACCATGCAAAGCAATTTCATCACAACCACTGCCATGCACCACCCAGGCTGCTTTTACACCCAGTTGCTGCAGCGCCTTTGCCATCACAGGCGTTAAAGTCGGATCGTACACCCCCAACAACTGATAATCAGGTTTAGCCGGGTTAATCAGCGGCCCTAATAAATTAAAAATGGTGCGGCTTTTCAGTGCTGTACGCACCGGCATCGCATGCTTAATACCAGCATGATACAAAGGTGCAAATAAGAAGCTGCTGTTGCATTGACTAAGGGCTTTGGCTGCTGTTGCCGGGCTCATCTGAATGTTAATGCCCAATTGCTCCAGCAAGTCGGCAGAGCCTGACTGGGAGGATACGCTTCTGTTGCCATGTTTGGCCACAGGCAATCCCATACTGGCCGCCACTAGTGCTGCGGTGCTGGAAATATTAATGGTATTAGAGCCATCGCCGCCTGTACCACAACAATCTATAGCGCCAGCAACACTAGCCGGAAATTCGGTGGCGGCAGCGCGCATAGCGGCGGCAGCACCTGCTATTTCATCCGCTGTTTCGCCACGCATTTTCAGCGCAACCAAAAGTGCTGTTAACAATACAGGTTCCACTTCGCCTTGAACCACAGCACTAAAAAAAGCGTGGCTTTGTTCAAAAG
Organism: Rheinheimera soli; assembly: GCF_031457405.1. Lineage (GTDB taxonomy): Bacteria > Pseudomonadota > Gammaproteobacteria > Enterobacterales > Alteromonadaceae > Pararheinheimera > Pararheinheimera soli_A. The sequence continues at coordinate 345,840 of NZ_JAVDWR010000001.1, forward strand.
ATAAAGCTTCAGCTTTCAGGCTTTGCTGCACCAAAGCTAAAATTGGCTGGCTCATATTTTCGCTCCTGCGTTTTTCATTAAGTAGTCCAGACTTTGCTTTAGCAAAGGCTTACCTAAAGTAGTCAGAATAGACTCAGGGTGAAACTGGTAACCCAAAGCCTTATGTTTTTCATGCACTATCGCCATAGGAATATGCTGGTAGGCTGCTATCACCTGCAGCGAATTGGGGACTTCTGTCGCCATTAACGAATGATAACGCGCCACAGGAAATTGTTTAGGTAAAACGCCGAACACCGGGTGATCACTCAGTTCAATAATAGAGGTTTTACCATGTACGGTCTCGCCAGCCCGACCGACTACACCGCCATAATGCTCCACTAGTGCCTGATGGCCTAAACAAATACCGAGCATCGGGAATCTGCCTGCACAAAGCGCTATCAATTCAGGCATTGAACCGGCTTGTGCTGGTGCGCCAGGGCCTGGGGATAACAGCAACACCACAGGCTGTTGTTCCTGCTGCATTTTTTCAAAGATATAAGCAGCAGGCACCGTATTACGGTACAGCTTTAAGCTAAAACCTAACTGGGCTACTTCATCGACCAGGTTGTAGCTGAACGAATCTAAATTATCTAAAAGATACACAACACTCATTGCGCCGCTCCTGCAGACTGAATAGCGTTAATCACGGCCTGAGCTTTGCTGCGGGTTTCATCCGCTTCGGCTTGTGCCACACTGTCGTACACCACACCTGCGCCAGCCTGAATATAAGCCATGCCGTTTTGCACATAAGCCGAGCGAATGACAATACAGCTGTCAAAATCGCCATTGCCTGCTAAATAACCTACAGCGCCACCATAACTGCCACGGCGTTTTTTCTCGACACCACGAATAAGCTCTGCTGCCCGTACTTTAGGTGCGCCCACTAAAGTGCCCATATTCATACAGGCCTGATAGGCATGAAGTGCATCCAGTTCAGGTTTTAAAGTACCGACCACACGGGAGACTAAATGCATCACGTAAGAATAACGGTCTACTTTTAGCAGCTCTTTAACATAACGACTGCCCGGCACACTGATGCGGGCTACGTCGTTACGGGCTAAATCGACCAGCATTAAGTGTTCGGCTTTCTCTTTTTCGTCCTGACGCAGCTCCAGCTCAATACGGCTGTCTAAATCGCGGTCTATGCTGCCATTCTCGGCAAAACCACGGCGGCGAGTGCCTGCTATAGGGTAAATTTCTACTTGTGCTGTGGCCGCTTCATACTTCAAAGCCGACTCAGGAGAGGCACCAAATAAGCTGAAGTTTCTGTCCTGCAGGTAAAACATATAAGGGCTGGGATTTTGTTGTTTCAGTTTGGCGTAGGCCGCTTGTGGATCAGGGCAGGGCAAACTGAAACAGCGTGATGGCACCACCTGAAATACATCACCTGCCACTATGTTTTGTTTTAGCATTTCGACTTGAGCGACAAAGTCGGCGTCGTTGATATCTACTTTGACTTCCACTTTGGCGGCTGGCTCTGTTGCAGTTGTTGTATTAGTTGATTGCTGCAATAGCTGCTGCAGCTCTGATAAACGCTGACCTATCACAAAATACTGTTGCTGGGCTGCCGCGCCACAAAACACATTTCCAATCAAGCGGCTATTGCCTGCCTGATGATCCACCACCAACAAAGTTTCAGCCAGATAAAACAGATAATCAGGGCATTGGTTTTCAGCAGTCGGCACTTGGGGCAAGTCTTCTACCATAGCCACTAAATCGTAGCCTATGACACCACCTAAAAAAACTGCCAGTGGCTCGTCGCTGTTGTTCTGTAGTTGTTGTTGCAGTAAACGCAATACAGTCAGTGAATTGGGCAGCAATAAACGGCTTTCTTCATCCAGCAGTGGGTCAGCTTTGGTAAACTGCACTCTGAGTTGGTTGGATGACAAATCAAGTTCTGCTTTGCCTTGCAGCAAAGACGCCAGATAAGGCAATAAGGTTTTGCCATTATCGGTTAAAGCTTCAACCTGAACCTGTAAGCCGTTGCATTCAATACGTAAAGCCGCATCAATCAGCATCAGGCTTTTTAAGCTGTTTTTGCTGTCAATTTCTGCCGATTCCAGTAACAGCGCCATTTGGCCCTGGCTGGTTAAGGCTCTGAAGCTTTGCAGCGGATCAGGCTGAATACTCAGCGTCTGACTAAAGCTGGCGACTTGCCCTGTGGTACTGGTGATTTGCTGTAAGTTCATGGTTTTCCCTAAAAAGTGTTAAAAAAAGCCCGCGTTAAGCGGGCTTTTTGGCTGTATTCGGACAATAGTTGTCCGGCCCGCTAAACAGGAAATCGCCACCAGTGCCAACGTGTTACTTGAGAATTCATTATGATTTTTCCTGTATTTAAATTTCTACAAAGCCCACCGAAAATTGCTCCTGCATTTTCGGTGTACCGTCCATCCATGCACATAAAAACAAAAAGGCCCGCATCTTTCGAAACGGGCCTGGTTTTATAGCGAATACAACGCCTCCACACGCCCGTTAAGGAGTATGCCACCACCAAATGTGAGTTTGAGTTGTTGTCTGAAATTGCATTGGCTATAAATCCATTGTTGTACTTCATCTTGAAAACGCCTCTATAAAACCCTGAATTCAAATGGCCGTCAAGCCCTGTTTGGTTATAACAGTAAATAAAAACGTATAAGCGGATAGAAGGCTAAAAGCTGTGGCCAGTTCTGGCTTCAGAAAATCGAGCCTCCAATGTGCTTTTGTGGCACAATGACGGCCGTTTATTCAGGTACTTCTCATGAAAATTGATTTACACAGCCACACTTATTGCTCAGATGGCGTATTAAGCCCAACCGAACTGGTTGAGCGTGCTGTCAGTAAAGGCGTGGATGTGCTTGCCATTACCGACCACGACACTATTGCAGGACTCGCCGAAGCCCGCGCCGCTATTGCCGAAAAACAGCTGCCTTTGACTTTGATCCCAGGTGTGGAAATATCCACCAGCTGGTACGAGTTTGAAATTCATATAGTTGGTTTAAATATCAATACCGACTGTCCGGTGTTTTTACAGCATTTAGCTGCCCAGCAGCAACGCCGTGTCGAACGGGCTGAAGAGATGGCACGTCGATTAGAGAAAAACAAAATACCGGACGTGCTGGAAAATGTATTAAAAATTGCCAATGGCGCAGCCTTAACCCGCACTCACTTTGCCCGTTACCTGGTGCAGATTGGCAAAGCGAGCTCAATGAATTCAGTGTTTAAAAAGTATTTAAGCCGCGGCAACACGGGTTATGTACCGAATAACTGGGTGCCGTTGCAGGAGGCTGTGCAGTGGATTTTAGCCGCAGGCGGTACTCCGGTTTTAGCCCATCCGTTGAAATACAAGCTAAATGGCCGTTGGTTGACCCGTTTAGCTGAAGAGTTTTCTGCCGCTGGTGGCAAAGCCATGGAAGTGGCTTCAGCCCAGATGACGCCAGTGCAAAAACGTCAGGTCTGGATGTTGTGCCAAAAGTTTGGTTTAACGGCTTCAGCTGGTTCTGATTTTCATCAGGAAACCCCCTGGAATGAACTGGGCCGCCAACTGTATTTTACCGATGATGTCACTCCGGTATGGCACGACTGGTTGTTGCCAGAACCTGAAACGACACAGCTTTCATCTTGATTTTTAACAAATTTATTGCTATTGCTTAAACATACTTTAGTGACAAGCGCAGAGAATAAGAAGAATTTATGAGCCAGTTTTTTTATGTTCATCCTGAGAATCCACAGCAACGTTTAATTAAACAAGCTGTGCATATTATCAAGCAAGGTGGGGTGGTGATTTACCCCACAGATTCAGGCTATGCGCTGGGTTGCCATATAGGCGATAAAGCAGCGCTGGAGCGTATTTTGCAAATCCGTCAGATGAGCACAGAACATCACTTTACCTTGATGTGCCGCGACTTTTCTGAGTTATCTGTCTATGCCAAGGTCGAAAACAGCGCCTTTCGTTTAATCAAAAACCATACGCCTGGTGCTTATACTTTTATTTTGCGTGGCACCAAAGAAGTGCCTAAGCGTTTGTTAAATGAAAAGAAAAAGACCGTAGGTTTACGTATTCCGCAAAACAAAATTGCACTGGCGCTACTTGAAGAGCTGGGTGAACCTATGATGTCGAGCTCTTTAGTGTTGCCAGGCAATGACTTTGCTGAAGCGGATCCGGAAGAAATGCGCGATCAATTAGAGCGTCAGGTCGATTTAATCATTCACGGTGGCGTTATTGCAGAAAACCACACCACAGTGATTGATTTATCCGAAGACAACCCTGTAGTTATCCGGCAAGGTGCAGGCGATAGCAGTGCCTTCCTATGACTTTGGGTTAGACTTTGGATCCTTAGATAATGTCTGAGTCTATAGCCGACAGCTTTGCCAGCCTGACGATACAACAGCCGTTGCCGCTGGCTTTTGTTCGCGGTGAGGCTGTGCTGGATAAGCCGGAAGACTTGTATATTCCGCCTGAAGCGCTGTCGGTATTGCTGGAAAGTTTTGAAGGTCCGCTGGATTTTTTGCTGTATTTAATTCGTCGTCACCGTTTTGATATTGTCGATTTACCGATCAACGAAATCACCCTGCAGTATATGGAATACATTGATTTAATGCAGGATATGAACTTTGAATTGGCGGCAGAATACTTATTAATGGCGGCTATGCTGGCGGAAATTAAATCACGTTTATTGCTGCCACAACATGTGCATAAAGCTGATGATGAAACCGACCCCAGAGCTGATTTAGTCCGGCGTTTGCAGGAATACGAAATTATCCGTAAAGCCGCCACTGACATGGATTTATTGCCACGTCAGGAGCGGGATTATTTCCAGGCGAAAGCGGGGTTAGATGATAACTTTGAGCCTTATGTGATTTTACCTGAAGTGTCCTTGCAGGAAATTTTGCTGGCACTGAAAGACATTGCCAAACGCGCCAAAGATTTTCAGCATCACCAAATTAAAAAAGAGCATTTATCCACCCGCGAGCGCATGAGCAAAATTCTTGAGTTGCTAAAAGGCCGCTCTGACTACCTTGAATTTGCTGAATGTTTTGAGTTAGCCGAAGGGCGTCAGGGTGTAGTCGTCAGCTTTTTAGCTATTTTGGAGTTGGTGAAAGAAAAGCTGATACAAGTGATCCAGATAGAAGCTTATGGTCAGATCCACGTCAAGTTGGCATAATGACCGGCGTATTTGAAGCTACAGACTAAGGAGAGGGCATGGCGAAAAAAATTAACGAGCAACAACTGCTGCAGTTAGTCGAAGCCGCTATTTTTGCCTCTGACAAACCTTTGTCTGTCAATGACTTGCAAAGCACAGTGCTGGAAAGTTTTGAGTTAACCCGAAAACGTTTGCAGCAAGCCTTAAGTCAGTTGCAGCAGGATTATTTAGGCCGGGGCATTCAGTTAATTGAAACCGCCTCTGGTTTTCGGTTTCAAACCCGCGCTGATTTAAGTGAATATCTGGCCTTACTCTGGCCAGAACGCTCACCGCGTTATTCTCGAGCTGTGTTGGAAACTTTGGCCTTGATTGCTTATCGTCAGCCTATTACCCGCGGCGAAATTGAAGAAGTGCGGGGCGTGACTGTTAGCAGTCAAATTATGCGAACTTTGCTCGACCGGGGTTGGGTCAAAGTAGTAGGGCATAAAGAAGTACCAGGTCGGCCTGGTTTGTATGCCACGACAGCTACATTTTTAGATTATTTTGGCTTAAAGGATTTAAGCGATTTACCTGCTCTGGCCGAGTTTCAAGCAACGCCGGATTTTTTTAACCCAGTCGTGATGACTGAAGAGATACATTAAATCATGAGTGAAAAACTACAGAAAGTGCTGGCGCGATCCGGTGTTGGATCCCGCCGCGAGATGGAAGAATACATCAGTGCTGGACGTGTGACTGTGGATGGCAAAGTGGCGTCATTAGGCGACCGCATCAATGCAAATCAACAAGTGCGGGTCGACGGCCATCCGGTCAAAATTGCTGCAGAAGCTGAACAGGTATGCCGTGTTATCGCCTACCATAAACCTGAAGGCGAAATTTGTTCGCGTATCGACCCTGAAGGTCGTCCAACAGTATTTGACCGCCTGCCAAAAATTAAAGACTCCCGCTGGATTGCCATTGGCCGTTTAGATATCAATACCAGCGGTTTATTGCTGTTCACCACAGATGGTGAAATGGCCAACCGTTTAATGCATCCGAAGTTTGAAGTAGAACGTGAATACGCAGTGCGTGTATTTGGTGATGTCAACGATGCGATGATCCAGAAACTGCGTTTAGGCGTGGAGCTGGAAGATGGTAAAGCTAACTTCAAAAAAGTAAAAGCTATGGGCGGCGAAGGTATTAACCGCTGGTTCCATGTGGTGTTGACTGAAGGCCGTAACCGCGAAGTTCGCCGTATGTGGGAATCTCAGGGCGCTGTCGTCAGCCGCTTAATTCGTATTCGTTACGGTGATTTGTTATTGCCTAAACATTTACCAGCTGGTGGTTATGCCGAATATCCGCTGGAAGATGTGAACTACTTACGTAAGCTGGTGCATCTGTCGGCTGAAACTGAAAGCTTAATGAAACCGGAAGATCGCGATGAACGTCGTCGTCGTATGGCTGGTATTAAGCGTGCAGTGCGTAAGCATCAGATCATGGTGCAGTCTGGCGTTAAGCCAGAAGTAGTGAGAGCAGAAAAAGCAGCGGCGGCTGAAAAAGCCAAAGCGAAAAAGCCAAAACAAACTCAGAAAAAACGTACCCGCATCTGATCCAGTCCTAACTTTTGTAACTTTCGGGTCAGAGCAAACACTCTGACCCAAACTAAATTCCGCTTTATTTCATTCAGTTAGCATTAATTTATCTGGTCGGACATCAAAATGACATCTTTGCGCGTCTAACTTAATACTGAAGTTAAGTTATTAAGCCTGAGGAGATGTGCGATGAATGTATTAGAGCTTAAATTAGGCATGGTATGCCAGACCAAAAAAGGTATAGGTATAGTCAGCTGGATTGATGCACAGGACAGAGCTGTGTATTTATCTGATCTGGATAATAAAGATCAGCATATAGCTGTATCTTTTGACGATCTACAGGACGAACCTCAGTTGCATCAAAAAGCTGATATTTATTACTGATCTGTTATAGCTGTCCGTCATTGCTAAAAACCCGTTGAACCCATCAACGGGTTTTGTTATTTACTTGTATCTGCGTACCTTGTTACTGTAACTCCATCATCCCCATAGAGAAATATCAATGAAAACCATAGGCTTAATAGGCGGCATGAGCTGGGAGTCGACTATTCCTTATTACCGCCAGATCAACCAGCGCATCAAACAGCAGTTGGGTGGCCTGCACAGCGCTAAAATCATTTTATACAGTGTGGATTTTGCTGAAATAGAACAGTTGCAGCGCAGTGGCGATTGGCATAAAGCCGGTGAGGTGTTAGCTGATGCTGCATTCAAGCTAAAGGCCGCTGGTGCTGATTGTATTGTGCTTTGTACTAACACCATGCATAAAGTAGCAACCAGCATTGAAGCAGCTGTGACTATTCCACTGTTGCATATAGCGGATGCGACGGCCGAAGCTATACAGCAAGCTGGTATGAAAAAAGTCGCCTTATTGGGCACCCGTTTTACCATGGAGCAGGATTTTTATAAAAAACGGCTGACAGAACTCTATGGTTTGGAGGTGCTGGTGCCGGATGAAGCGGGTAGAACCATAGTGCATCAGGTGATATATCAGGAGTTATGCCTCGGGATAGTAAAGCAGGAGTCACGCCTGCAGTATCAACAGATCATGGCCGATTTAGTGACTCAAGGCGCAGAAGCTATTATTTTAGGCTGTACTGAAATAGGTTTATTGGTCAATAGCGAAGATTGCGTCGTGCCTTTATTTGATACCACAGCTATACATGCGCAAAAGTCTGCAGACTGGGCATTATCCCTGTCGTTCTTGAAGCCGCAGCTTTGTTGACTTTTTTGATTTGATGAGACGGGCGCGGATAAACCACGCCCCTACAGGTCGCCGCGCTGCAACTCCAATTACTTAGGGGATGGGACGGAGCGGTTGGTAGAATAAGGAATTGATAATGTTGTATTTATACCTCGAAGTGGATTTGTCGGACGATGATGCCGATTTAGATGAAGTGGCACGGGATTGTGGTCATAGCCTTGAACATCCGAAGCTTGCTGACTGGCATTTGTCAGGCGTGACCCACTGGCATGGGCATGCTTGTCTGGAATTTCAGCTGGAGATGAAAGAGCCCATAGTGCAAACAGAATTGCATAGGCTTATCAGTGATATCAAAGTGCAGATCTCACACCCTGCTGTGTCGGCCAGCCGCACTATGCTGGTTAGTGATAAACAAGAAACTTAACTTTTTAAATCAATACGTTGGTGAATATTGTGCCACTCGTCCGGGAACTTGCCCTGCAGCACATAAGAAAAAGCTATTAATTCGGCGATAATGATATACAGCTCTTTTGGAATATCAGTGCCAAGCTCAATACGTTGCAGTACTTTCACCAGCTCTTCATCTTCATGCACCAGTACACCATGTTCTTTGGCTGTGGCAATAATATCCTGCGCCAATTCGCCATGCCCTTTGGCAACAATCTGCGGTGCATTTTTACCGTCATAAGCCAAAGCTACTGCACTGGCGTCTATGTCTATGCTATCTGGGTTTTTAGTCACTTCTTTCATGCTCTACACTCTAATGGCCAGCAAGCTGGTGGTTTTGGGCATTAAACTATCCGGAATTTTCCCAAGCTGACAATGGGCTTCCGTCACCTCTATACCCTGAGCTTTGCATCTGTCTTTTAACAGCGGCAGATACTTTTCGGCTAATAGTTTGAGTACTGTGGTGTCGGTATAGAGCTGCAAGGCTAAAGCGTTTCCTGATAACTTGCTGATCGCCAGCAACTGCCCCAGCTGTTTTAAATCAAACTTCATCGATAACTGCCATTGGGTTGATTTACCTTTGCCTTTGTCCTGATCCTCTTCCTGTTGGGTGATGGCGATCTGGCAAAAATCTGATACCTGCTGATTTTGGATCGGCAGAGTTAAAAACAACTGTTGTAGCGGATCTTTACTTTGTTGTTCCAGCGTAGACAACTGGGCATGTTGCAGCGAAGAGCTTTGGCTGGACAGCTGTTTTAACAACTGACTGCTTTGGTTTTGATCCAACTGAGCGACAAATTCTTTTAGCTTATGATCTCTATTCGGGCCTTTGTCATTTTGTGGCAGGCTTTGCCCCAAACGGCCTAATAATAACTGAATAGCCACAGCTAAGGTGCCAGCTGCGGTTTGCGGCATAGTGACATTTTGCAGCGGGTTAAATTGCAATAAGGCCTGTAGCTGAGCCGGTAGTTGGGCCAGATTGGTCATCTTACTGGCGTCGGGCTGGCTTTGCCGCACTAACTGTAAAATAGCTTTGACTGCTTCCGGTAACTCCGGCACTTCGGCCAGATTTTCCCATTGTGGATTGAGCATTGGCAATAACTGTCGCCAGGCCTGATTAAGCACAGCAGGTTCTATCTGTGGTTTCACAAATTTAGTTGCTTCCACTGTGCCTGATACAGTCTGGGGTTGTGCTGTTTTAGAGCTTTGCAATTGCAGTACTTTGGGCTGAGGCTCTATCTGTATGGTTTTTTGTTCTGGTATAGCTTTGAGTTGTAACTGGCCCTGAGGGTTGAGTTGTAATTGATACGCAGGGTCTGCCAGTTGTTGTTTCATCGCAGCAGGCAAAGGCAGCTGTTTTAATTCGTTTAAACTCAGCACCACACCAGAGACAGCTGTGGTCAGGGCTGGTAATACCAAAGGCAAAATACGCTGCTGTACAGCGGCAGGTAACAGAATAATAGTCTGAGCTTGTAAAGCCGCAGGGGCTTGGGTATTGATTTGAGTTTTGCTCTGGCTTTGGGCCTGAGTTTGGGGCTGAAGTTGAGTCTGGGTCTGCGCCACTGTGGGCTGTGGCTGATTTTTTACAGGGCCTGATGTGGTTTCGTGTTTAAGCGGCACAGTCAGCAGCTCTTTATTTTTTGCCTGAACCACAGCAGGAGCCGTTTTGCTTTGTGCTATGTCTGCTGCTTTACTGCCGGCAGTCTCTGGTTGCAAAGCCGCTTTTGCTAATACCAGGCTGAGTTGGCCGGCTTTGAGTTGTAGTTTTGCATTCAGCCATTGGGTGGCCGGCAAGCTTTGCAGAACTGGAGGTAAGGGCAACTGAACTTTATTTTGCCCCAGTTGTAAAATCAGTTGCTGCTCCAGACGCTGTATTTGCACAGGCACTTGTACTACTTTTGCGCTGCCGCCGTTTTGCTGCGGTTGCAGTTGGCTGGTTAATTGGCCCGCTAACTGGGCTGTAAGTTGAGCTGCAACCTGAGTTGAGCTTTGTGTGGCCTGTGGGGAGCTGAGCTGACTACTGAGCTGGGTCACTAATTGCTGCAACTGTGGCTGAGTTAACTGCACTGGCATAGGCTGAGGGCCATTTTGATTGAGCTTTAACTGCAGCTGCCCCGATAATGCCTGAGTCAATTGCACCATGAGCTGGCCTTGCAAGGCAGGTAAATTCAGTTTTGCGTCCTGAATAAGCACCATACCAGAGGCTGTATGCAGTTTTAACTGACCTATACCGTCTTTGCCAATATTCAGCAAGGCCTGATAATTCTGCTCTTCCACCAGCACAGCAGCGGGTACAGACCCTTTGGTCAGGGCACTTAACGCGCTATCTATCGTTATCTGGTTCACTTCGATTCAGGTCCATTGTTAGCTATCAGGCATAGTTGCACAGTTATATCGGCAGTTGTGGCTTTGATCTGAAACATTAATTTCTAGAAAGCCCACTGTTTCAAGGTTATAGCGCATTCGTATTCTATTGCCAATATGCTAAGATGCCGCGACTTTTTTTGGGAGTTTACCCTTTGTCGATAATTTTGGCCGCAGAAGCACTAAGCTGTGTCCGCCAGGACAGAGTGTTATTTGAAAACTTAAATTTTCAGTTAAGTGCAGGGCAAGTGCTTTATATTCAAGGAAAAAACGGAGCCGGTAAAAGTTCGCTGTTGCGACTGCTGGCCGGTTTGACCTTGCCTGAAGACGGTCAGATTTTATTCCATGGTAAACCTTTACCCTCTGTGGCTGAGTTGTTTTCTGAACAATTGCTGTTTATTGGTCATCAGAGTGGCATTCATCCTCAACTGACGGCCTTACAAAATTTAGCTTTCTGGTCGGCTTTGACCGAACAACAGGTGGCCTATCCTTATCAGTTATTGGGCTCCTTAGGTCTGGCTGGTCTTGAAGATATTCCTTGTTTTATGCTCTCTGCCGGTCAGCAGCGCCGTGTCTCTTTGGCTCGATTGTGGTTCACAACTAAACCACTGTGGATACTGGACGAACCTTTTACCTCCCTGGATCAGCAGTTGATTGCCAGACTGGAACAGCATTTTTTACAGCATCTGTCCTCAGGCGGGGTCATTGTTTTGACCAGTCATCAGACGTTGTCCGCTGCTTACCCAGAGCTTCAGGCGATAGAACTGGAGTACAGATGGTGATGTGGCGCTCTTTAATCAAACGCGAATTACAATTGCTGGGTCGGCAAAAAGCCGACTGGTTAAATCCGCTGGTGTTCTTTTTGCTGGTGCTGAGCTTGTTTCCACTGGGGATTGGCCCGGAGCCGGGTATGCTGAAACAAATAGCGCCTGGTTTAGTCTGGATAGCGGCGCTTTTAAGTGTGTTGTTGTCAGCTGAACGCTTATTTAAAGATGATTACCGTTATGGGGTGATAGAGCAATTAGTGGCAGGACGACAGGGGTTATTCAGTTATGTCACGGCGAAAATTTGTTGCCACTGGTTATCAACCGGTGTGCCCTTAATTCTGGTGTCGCCCTTAATTGCGGTGTTGCTTGGGCTGGACTGGCAAAGTTGGCAGGTTTTAGTAGTGACCCTGATGCTGGGTACGCCCGTATTAAGTTTATTGAGTGTATTGGGTGCTGCATTAACCATGGCCGCAGACAAAGGCGGTATATTGCAGGCGCTGATTATTTTACCTTTGTATATTCCACTGCTGATTTTTGCCAGTGGTGCTATGGAAGCCGCAGCCACAGCTTTGCCTTATACAGGACAGCTTGCTGTACTGCTGGCCTTTTTATTATTTGCCTTAGCGCTGGTGCCTCTGGCCGTGCGTCAGGCACTTCGAATGAATGTGGGGTAGTATGTTCCGTTGGTTAGATCCTTACGCCAAACCTGAAACCTTGTACCATCTGTGTGGCCGCTTGTTGCCTTATCTGATGGCACTGGCGGTATTTACCTTGTTGCTGGGCAATATCTGGGGCCTGGCTTTTAGCCCGGCCGATTATCAGCAAGGCGACAGTTACCGCATTATTTATATTCATGTTCCTTCTGCTATCTGGTCCATGGGCGCTTATAGCAGTATGGCTATTGCTGCTTTTATTGGCTTAGTCTGGCAAATCCGGGTAGCGCAATGGGCCGTATTGGCCATAGCGCCTATAGGTGCTATCTATACCGCTATTGCGTTAATTACCGGAGCGGCCTGGGGCAAACCTATGTGGGGCACCTGGTGGGTATGGGATGCACGTTTAACCTCTGAACTGGTGTTGCTGTTTTTGTATTTAGGTGTCATTGCGTTAGCTGGCGCTTTTTCAGAAGCGGCACGAGGTATTAAGGTGGCATCTTTGCTGGCCATAGTGGGTGTGGTGAACCTGCCCATTATTCACTTCTCGGTGGAGTGGTGGAATACGCTGCATCAGGGCGCCACTATTACGAAGTTTGCCAAACCTTCGATTGACCCTTCGATGTTATGGCCGTTACTCATCAGCCTTTTAGGTTTTGCACTGTTATTGGCAGCGTTAACCTGTTTACGATTACGCAGTCAAATTTTGATGTTTGAACAGCACAGACCCTGGGTTCGACAGCTGGTTGATTCAATGGCTGCTTCACGTCAGAAGGAGCAGAACTAATGGCTTTTACATCCTGGGCAGACTTTTGGGCCATGGGCGGTTACGCGCTTTTTGTCTGGTTATCTTTTGGTACCACTTATGGATTGCTGCTTGGCTTATGGTGGTACAGCAAGCAGCAACATAAAAACATACAACAACAAATCCGCGCCAAAGCAGCGCGGGAACAACGGGTGCGGCAACATCAGGAGAGAGAGAAGTAGATGAATCCGAGACGTCAGAAACGCTTAGTGGCTGTAACGGCCTTTGTGTTGTTGTTAGGTGGTGCTATAGGCGCCATGTTGTATGCATTGCAACAAAATATTGATTTGTTTTATACGCCCAGCCAGTTGATAGAAGGCATAGGTAAAGACAAGGTAAAACCTGAAGTGGGCCAACGCCTGCGTATAGGTGGCATGGTGGTTAAAGGATCGGTGCGCCGGGCTCCTGATTCACTGAAAGTCAGCTTCGATTTAGTCGACACTGGTCCAATAGTCACAGTGGAATACGAAGGCATACTGCCGGATTTATTCCGTGAAGGGCAGGGCATAGTAGCTCAAGGTGTGCTGGTGGATAAAACCACCATACTGGCCTCAGAAGTGCTGGCAAAACATGATGAAGAATATATGCCGCCTGAAGTAGCCGAAGCGTTGAAAGGTATTAAGCATGTGCCACCTTCACAGCTGTATAAAGAGTCTGATAAAGGTCAGCAGCCATGATTGCGGAATATGGTCAACTTGCGCTGACGTTTGCGTTTTGTGTTTCTCTGGCCTTAGCTGCAGTGCCATTGTATGGCAGCTTTAAAGGCAATCAAACTGCATTAGAGCTGGGTAATCCGCTGGCCTATGCACTGTTTTTTCTGACCGCCTTTTCATTCTGGGCTTTGTCTTACGCCTTTTGGGCCAATGATTTTACGGTCCTTTATGTCGCCAGCAACTCGAATTCTTTATTGCCATGGTACTACCGTTTAACGGCGGTCTGGGGCGGACATGAAGGTTCCATGCTGCTGTGGTTGCTGGTTTTAGCTGGCTGGACTGCCGCAGTTGCCTTGTTTTCCCGCAGTTTACCTTTGCAGTTTCAGGGCCGTATTTTAGGTGTGATGGGCTTAATAGCAGTGGGTTTTTATGCCTTTGTGCTTTTTATGTCCAACCCCTTTATGCTCAGTCTGCCGTATTACCCTGTGGATGGCCGTGACTTAAATCCACTATTGCAGGATTTTGGCATGATCATTCACCCTCCTATGCTGTATATGGGATATGTAGGTTTTGCGGTGTCTTTTGCTTTTGCCATAGCAGCGCTGATGGGGGGGAAGTTTGACAGTACCTGGGCACGTTGGGCCAGACCCTGGACTTTAGCGGCCTGGATGTTCCTGACCATGGGTATCATGCTCGGCAGCTGGTGGGCTTATGCTGAATTAGGCTGGGGCGGCTGGTGGTTCTGGGATCCGGTTGAAAACGCTTCTTTTATGCCGTGGCTGGTCGGTACTGCGCTTATCCACTCTTTAGCTGTGACAGAAAAACGCGGAACTTTTAAATCCTGGACTGTGTTGTTGGCCATAGGCGCATTTTCGCTCAGTTTATTAGGTGCCTTTTTAGTGCGTTCAGGCGTCCTGGTGTCTGTGCATTCTTTTGCTGCCGATCCGGATCGTGGTTTGTATTTACTGGCATTTTTACTGGTGGTAGTGGGTGGCTCTTTACTGTTGTATGCCATTCGGATGAACTCAGTACGCAGCCAGGCCCGTTACGAATTATTTTCCCGTGAAGTATTGCTGTGGGGCAATAATATTTTCCTGTTAACCGCCACTTTGGTGGTCATGCTGGGCACTTTATTTCCGTTGGTGCATAAAGAATTAGGTTTAGGTTCCATCTCTATTGGCGAGCCGTTTTTTAACCAACTGTTTTATTACCTGGTGATCCCATTTTCATTGTTATTGGGTTTAGGCCCTTGGGTGCGCTGGAAACAGCAACAAGTACAACCTTTGTTAAAGCCGATGAGTTTAATTGCTATCGCCACTTTAATTCTGGCTTTAGGAACTATGGCTGCAACCCAAAGTATTCAGGCCAATTTAGCCTTGTTAGGTTTGTTGTTAGGAGCCTGGGTGGGGTCGTCCGCTATTTTTGAGTTGCTGCAGCGTTTGCAGCAGTTTGGTTCCATCACACAAGGCCTGACTAAACTCAATGCCAGTCATTTTGGCATGACGCTGGCGCATATTGGTTTTGCTGTGCTGGTGGTTGGGGTTGCTATGACCAAAACCTACAGTGTGGAAACTCAGGTCCGGATGAAGGCCGGTGATCAGGTCGAACTGGCCGGTTATCAGTTTAAACTGGTGGAAGTCTATGACTTAAAAGGCCCTAACTACAGCGGTGAAGCAGCTGAATTAGATGTCAGTTACCAGGGCGACTATGTCACACATCTACATGCAGAAAAACGCTTTTATACAGTGCAGCGCAGCGTAATGACCGAAGCTGCTGTACATGCCCGTTTAAGCCGTGACTTGTATGTGGCTTTGGGGGAGTCGCTTTCAGAAGACAGCTGGGCTTTGAGTTTGTATGTGAAGCCTTTTGTGCGCTGGATTTGGTTAGGCGGTTTACTGATGTCGCTGGGTGCTTTGATAGCACTTTGTGATAAGCGCTATCGTCGTCGACCTGTTGAGCGAAAAGATGCCACCGAACAGAAGGACAAAGCTGATGCGTAAACTGGCTTTTTTTATCCCATTTGTGCTCTTTATTGGCTTGTCGGTATTTTTATTCAGTGGTTTGTTTTCTGATCCTATGGAGCGTGAGTCCTCGGTATTAAATAAACCACTTCCGGCATTTACCTTACCTGATCTGCAGCAGCCGGATAACCTCTGGACTGCAGAGAAGCTTAAAGGTAAGCCTTATTTGCTGAATGTCTGGGGCACCTGGTGTGTAACCTGTAACGCAGAGCTGGCTTATCTGACCGAACTGCGTGAGCAGGGCGTGATGATCATCGGTTTGTATTATCAGCAACCCAGCGATGCGGCTTTTGGCGAAGTATTTAACCTGGCTGCACTGCAGCAGGAAGTTGCATTGAAGCTCGAACAACAAGGCGATCCTTATCAGTGGAATATTCTGGATAAAGACCGCAGCCTGATTTTTGATTTAGGGGTCACAGGCGCGCCGGAAACCTTTTTGATCGATGCTAAAGGCATGATTCGTTACCACCATATAGGTGATATTAATCCGCAAGTCTGGCAACAGAAGCTGGCCGCTGCTTATCAAAGTTTGGAGGAGTAGGGCATGAAAGCATTTTTTCTAAGCCTGCTGTTGTTCACTGCAACAGCCCATGCCTCACAAGCTTTGATCGAGTTTCAAAACCCACAGCAGCAAGCCTTGTTTAAAGAGTTGACTCAGGAATTACGTTGCCCTAAGTGCCAAAACCAGAATATTGCTGATTCGAACGCCGTAGTGGCTGTGGATATGCGTAATAAAACGCGGGAGCTGGTGCAGCAAGGGCAAGACAAAGATCAGGTGCTGGACTATATGAAAAGCCGTTACGGCGACTTTGTGCATTACCAGCCACCACTGAATAAATTTACGCTGATTTTATGGTTGTTGCCTGCGTTAATGGCCTTTGGTCTGGTGCTGGTATTGCTGCTGCGACGCAGAGCTGAGCGCAGTGGTGTTGTGACTGAGTCAGCGGAGCAGGCCACGGTGCAGCCACAACTGGAACAACAACTGGATCAGTTGATTGAGCAGTACAGGAGAAAAAGCTGATGCTAATGTCGTTAAGTTTTGCTGGCGCCTTAATGCTGGTACTTATTGTGCTGTTGCTGCTGTTTTTCCGCCGCAAAGGTGCTGGAGTGCAATTAAGCCCTGTGGTGCAGTTTGAAGAAAAACTGCAGCTGTTATCCCAGGCCAGGGACAATGGTGAATTAGCAGAACAGGACTTTACGCTGGCGGCCACTGAATTAAAAACTCAATACCTGCAGCAGCAACAAAACCAGCAGCGGGTTTCTGGTTCGCCAACTACATGGGTGCTGGGCACCAGTGTTTTGGTGTTATTAGGAACCGTATGGCTTTACAGTCTGACCGGCCATTTTACAGCGCTGCAAAACTGGCAAACTGCGCAGCAGCTATTGCCAGAGTACGGTGAACGTGCACTCCTGAATAAAGGCGAGCCCTTAACTGAAGAAGAAATTAACCTTTTTGCGTTGGCGCTACGCACTAAAATCAGTAAAGAAGGCGATGACGCCGTCGCCTGGTTTGTGATTGGCCGTATCTGGTTGTCCAAAGGTATGCTGGACGACGCCATTGAAGCTTTTGAAAAGGCGCTGGCTTTAACACCCAACCGCATTAATGTGCTGATCAGCTACAGCCAGGCCTTGTTAGTGGCGGCTGGTGATGAACATCTGGCGAAAGCAGCGCGCAGTTTGTCTAAAGTCTTACAACAGGACCCGGACAACACAGATGCGCTATCTATGCTGGCGATGGTGGCAGAAGAGCGGGGCGATAAAGAGCAGGCGCAGCAAGCATGGCACTTGTTATTGCCTAAGCTGGAGACTAATGACCCGCGTTATGCACTGGTGCAACAAAAGCTGGGGCTGATGCCTGCAGCGGAGCAAAACACTACGGCGCAAGTGTCAGGTCGTCAGGTGAGTGTTGAATTAAGTATTAGCCCTGAACTGGCACAACAATACAAAGCCGGGACTTTGTTTGTATTTGCCAAAGCTGTGGACGGGCCTCCTTTGCCATTGGCTGTGCAAAAGCTGGCGGTATTTAGTGGCACTCAAACTATCACTCTGAGTGAAGCTCAGGCGATGCAACAAGGCTGGACTTTAGCCAATGCTGATCGTATTCAAATCAGTGCGCTTTTGTCGTTATCAGGCCAGGTGCTGGATGATGAAAATGGTCCACAAGTGCAGTCGGACATCCTTAGTTTTGATGAAGCAGCACTTCGTCTGAGCCTTAGCCTGCAGCCTTAACTCAGGCTGAAGCTCACTAAAAAAACCGCTTTCAATTGGTGGTTAAATAAGCAAAAGGTCAGACTCTGGCCTTTTGCTTCCCCCTTCTGTCTTTTTGCCTCTTTTCATTTGATCTGCAATAGGCTATAACACGGCAGCTAAAAAACTATGTCCTGCTGTTTTGGCCACTGTAATAGAGGCTTGCGAAGGATATATGTAGTCAACACCATAATTAAAATAAACCCACAATCTAGGATCACGTTATGAATCAACCGCCAGCTTCGGGGACTTTATTCGGTCATCCGAAAGGACTCTTCCTGCTTTTTTCCACAGAAATGTGGGAGCGTTTTTCCTACTACGGGATGCGCGCTTTACTTATTCTGACTTTAGTTGCTGCTACTGAATCCACTAACCCGGGTTTTGGCCTGAGTAATGGTGATGCCTTATTACTTTATGGTTACTACACAGGTTTGGTCTATGCCGCTACTTTGTTTGGTGGTTTGATTGCAGACAACCTGTTAGGCCAGCGTAAGTCTATTATTTTAGGTGGCGCTTTAATGGCCATTGGCCAGTACACTTTGTTTGCTGCCACACCACACAGCATGTCGTTATTTTATGTAGGTTTAGGTTTTATTATTGCCGGTAACGGTTTATTTAAACCCAATATCTCTGCCATAGTCGGCGATCTGTACCCTCAGGGCGATGCCCGTCGTGACGGTGGTTTTACTATTTTTTATATGGGTATTAACTTAGGTGCTTTTATTGCGCCTTTAGTGACCTCTTCTTTAGGTGAAAGTGATGCATTCGGCTGGCGTTATGGTTACTTAGCTGCCGGTATTGGTATGACCTTGTCTGTATTAATTCAGTTAGTGTTTGCTCAAAAATACCTGGGTGATTTGGGTAAAGTGCCGGGTCGTATTTCATCCCGCAGCGCTTCAGGTACGCCAACTCCTTTAACCAAAGTTGAATTTGACCGCCTGCGAGTGGTGTTATTCCTGTTTGTGTTTGTCACTATGTTCTGGCTGGCTTTTGAGCAAGCCGGTGGTTTAATGAGTTTATTTGCTGCTGAACATACTGATCGTATGGTCGGTACTTTTGAAGTTCCGGCAGGCTGGTTCCAGTCTTTAAACCCGTTATTTATTCTGATGTTTGCACCTTTGTTTGCCTGGCTATGGGTCAAGCTGAATGCGATGAACAAACAGCCTGACGCCCCTATTAAAATTTTGTTTGGTATGTTGCTGACCTCTATCGGCTTTATTTTCCTGATCGTTGGTGTATTTGAGATGCAGGTGAATCCTTCTGCTAAATCCAGCATGATGTGGTTAACTTTAGCCTTTTTATTCCATACCTTAGGTGAGCTTTGTATTTCTCCTGTCGGCTTGTCTTTAATGACTAAGCTGGCTCCGGTGAAATTAGCTTCGCTTATCATGGGAGTCTGGTTCCTGATGCCTGCAGTGGCTCATTATCTGGCAGGTTATGTTGGCGCTTATTCAGATACTGCCGGTGATAACAACGCTGTGGTTGAATTTGCAGCTTCCTTTGGCGTACAGGCCGCTCACGCTGGTTTACTGGTGGTCTTTGGTGGTATAGCTGTAGCACTGGTATTTTTCGCTGCGCTGTTGTGGATGTTATCCGGTACTTTAGTGCGCTGGATGCATGGTGCTGAGCGTATGCAAAGCTAAAGCTATAGAGCTATACATAAAGGCCAGACGGAGCAATCCTCTGGCCTTATTTTTTGGAGTGAAAGATGAGATTAGTTTATCTGTTCTGTGCTTTATTGAGCTTTCAGCTCATGGCGGGTAGCCTGAGCTGGCAGAAAAAAGCGGATCTGTTAGTACCGGTTCAGGAAATTTATCCGGCCGTATTTCAGGGCGAAATTTATGTAGCAGGTGGCCTGAGCTCTGAACTGCCAAAACAACAGGGCCAGATGACAGATGCAGTGCAAATCTACAATGCAAAAACCAATACATGGCGTTATGGCCCTGCTTTGCCTGAAGGGCGTCACCATGGCCAGCTGGTGGCTGTCAAAGAGCAGTTGTTTTTATTTGGTGGTTTTATTCAGGCCAATGGCGGCAACTGGAGTGCCAGCGCTGATGTACTGAAGCTGGATCTGCAACAGCAGCGCTGGTTAAAAGTCGCAAGCCTGCCACAGCCGTTAAGTGAAACAGTCAGTTGGGTGCTTGAAGGCCGGGTTCATTTGCTTTCTGGTCGATCGCCTGTATCTGAAGCAAATGCCCAGTGGCAGGATCAGGCCGATGTAGCTATACATTGGGTTTTTGATCCGGACAGCTTAATAATCACAACAGCGCCGGCAGTACCACAAGCCAAAAATAGTGCCGCAGCAGTAGTCTATGAAGGAAAAGGTTATCTGCTGGGCGGACGGCAAGTTCAGGCTGGCAACAAGGCTGATGTGCATAGTTTTGATGCAAAAAATCAGCAATGGCAGGCCTTAGCCTCAATGCCTGAAGCTCAGGCCGGCTTAGCTGCAGCAGTGCTCAATGGCAAACTATGGGCACTGGGCGGTGAGTTTTTTCAGCAGGGTGGCGGTGTCTTTCATAAAGTATGGGCTTATTCTTTTACCGGGCAGCGCTGGCAGCAGCAGGGGGATATGCCTACACCACGTCATGGCTTAGGCGCTGTGGTGTTGGATAACAGCATATATCTGATAGGTGGTGCTACAGCGGTTGGGTTAAAACAGACCAGTGCTGTGGTGGAACAGTTGATGGTTCAATAAGAGTGGGTAAGGCTTAAATAAAAGGCCAGCAGTGGCTGGCCTTGGTTATGTTTTGCCTGCTACGGCAAATATTCGTCCAGATAACTTTCATCTTCTTCGGCTTTTTTCGGTGGATTGCCGTCGTAGACTTTAAATTCAACCCGCTGGAAATAAGCTTCTTTAATAAAGGCGTATGGATCCACTGAATCGTTCAGCATCTGTTCCATCGACATCATTTGTTCACGTCCATCCAAAGCAGACAGAGTAAAACGTGTAATGGTCAGATTTGAATTTAACATGCCTAACGGAAAATACAGACCGTCGACCACACCAGCCACCAGACCTCGTGTTGTGGTTGGCCCCATGGCCGGGATCATCAGATAAAGGCCATCGCCGACACCCCAAACCGCCAGTGTCTGATTAAAGTCTTCATCTTGTGCGTTTAAATCAATACGGCTTGCGACATCAAATAAACCAAATAAACCTAAGGAACTGTTTAAGACAAAACGGCCCAGGCTGATGGCTGCACTTTTAGGTTTAGCTTGCAGCAATCCATTGACAAAACTGGCAGGTTCGCTCAGATTGTTGACCATATTGGCCACACCGGTACGGGCTGGTTTTGGTACCACCGTCATATAACCTACAGTGACAGGGCGCAGTACATAAGCATCCAGCACATCGTAGTTAAAATCCCAGATATCACGGTTGACGGATTCTAAAGGGTCCCGGGGATCCTGATAATTGGTTTGTGCTTGTTGTTCGTCCACTGCTTTTTTGCTGGCGCAACCCGTTGCCATCAGCAGTACCAGGCACGACACTAAAACAGGCTTCATGCGTAAGACCATAAATTTGCATCCGTTTTTTTGGGAGGGGAAATAACAGGTTGATGATTATACTGGTAAAGCAGGATTTGGATCATCAGCTTTACTGCATTGATTTGTACTCATTGGTAAAAAAATTTGTAACAGCCTGAAAAATACAGCTGAACCAACACAATACCTTATTTTAATACCTCTGGTACAGCGGCAGAGAGCTGTTGCTGTTCGAGGCTAAAGATCTCTTTTTCAACTCTCAGCCAGCTTTGGCTGTAGTCCCAGTCAGAGCTTAATGGCAACCAGTTCATACCATCCAATACGCAGTTTAAGTTAAACAAAAAAGGATGGGTTCCCTGCAGCCGTTCGATGCTGTAGGTTTCACTGGCACTGCTGAGCAAAGCTATGCTGCCAAAAGAGATAGCCCAATTCGCAAAGGCCATCAGATCGATTGTAGCTCCGGCTTTAGCTTGCAGCTCATTGGCATCTATGGCTTGTTGCAGTAATACATCGATCATCTGTGTGACTTCTTTTTCCAGCTCCTGCTGCATAGTCAAACGAGCAGGTGAGCTTTTTTCCTGGACCCAGGGTGATTTTGCCGTCAGCACACAGCTGAACAGAACAGGTTGCAGTTTTGCCGACAATAAATAGGCCTGATGCAATGCCAGTGCTATTTCTCTGGTATTCCCCTCAAACCGCAGGGCTTTTTTAAACAAACTGATTTCATGGCGTAAGGAAGCATTACACAAGGCTGTGATCACATCTTCTTTACTGGAAAAGTGATTGTAGATAGTGCCTTTGGAATAGGGGCTGGCTGCCGTCAGTTTATCCATTGTCAGATTGGCATAACCTTCAGCTTCGACCAGTTGTTGCGCTATGTGCAGCAATTCCTGTTCACGGTCGGCAATAGCCTGCTGCTTTTTGCTAAACCTTTGCTGTAAAGGGCAGCTGCGGCTTTCCTTAGCTGCAGTGGTAATGTCACACAAAAACTTCAGCATAAAAGATGATTTTTCCTGTTCACTTCCATCAGAACTCTCTGATTTAGCATACCCCAAACTGCGTTCATCAGGGTTTTGTTATCTGTTGGAACAACAAAACCCTGCGTTTAGTCAGGATATAGCCGGAGTACTACAACTTCAGCTTAGTACGGGCTTGTTGTAAGTGAGGGCGGCATAAAGCAAAAGTCAGAGGTCGGGTCAGCAGCGGATAAGCGGCCAGCAACACCAGTATAGTGAGGGTGCTTTGCCATGAATCCCATTGAGCTATCACTAAAAACAGCGGAATTAAAATAGCCAGTTTCAACAGGTTCAGCAGTAGTTTTTGTGGTATGGGCACTTGTTCTGTTGCACTTCGGATCACCTGCATCCGCTGTGCAAATTTAAGGTCTTTGAGTTCAGGAATAGTTTGGCTACTAAAATACATGGGGCAGACTCCAGAAAACAGGCCCCGTGCACACAGGGCCTTTTACACAGACAAGAGCAATCAGAGTGATTTTAACTGAGTCACTACATCGGTCAGTGGCAGCATTAATTTGTCACCCGTCAGACGGTTTTTCAGCTCAACTTTCTGCTCATCCAGATTACGTTCGCCTACTATGATTTGGTAAGGCACACCTAACAGCTCCATATCGGCAAACATTACACCAGGGCGCTCTTTGCGATCGTCAAACAGTACTTCGAAGCCTGCTGCTGTCAGTTCTTTGTACAACTGCTCTGCTGCTTCCTGAATACGCACCGACTTGTGCATATTCATCGGCACTATGGCCACCTGAAATGGCGCTATAGCCACAGGCCATTTAATGCCGTATTCATCATGATTTTGCTCAATAGCAGCCGCAACAATACGGGATACACCCACACCATAACAGCCCATAGTCATGATCTGGTGTTTGCCTTCTTCGTTTAATACGCCGGCTTTCATGGCTGATGAATAACGGTCGCCTAACTGGAAAATATGACCTACTTCAATACCACGGCGAATAACTAAATTGCCTTGACCGCATGGACTTGGATCGCCTTCTACCACGTTGCGTAGGTCAGCGACCTGATAAGCCGTGATGTCACGGTCGAAGTTTACCCCGGTGAAGTGGAAACCTTCTTTGTTAGCGCCAGTGACAAAATCGGCCAAATGAGCGGCTGCATGATCCACAATAACAGGAATAGCTAAGCCAACAGGGCCAACAGAACCCGGTTTAGCACCAGTGACAGCAATCACATCTTCTTCAGAAGCAAACTGCAGCGGGGAGGCCACCAGTGGGTGTTTTTCAGCTTTGATTTCGTTTAAATCGTGATCGCCACGCAGCACCAAAGCCACGACTTTAGAGCGCCAGGTATTTTCCAGTGTTTCAGCATCTGCATCGGCCAGTAGAACTTTTAATTCATCAAAGCTAAGTTCTGGGTTCAGTTGAACCAACAAAGTTTTGGCGATTGCAGAAGCATCCACTGTTAAAAAGGCAGAGACCTCTTCAATAGTTTTGGCATTTGGGGTTGCCACTTCGGTTTTGTTTTGTGACGCTGCAGGGCGCTGGCCTTGAGGAGGCAAAGCTTCAGCTTTTTCGATATTGGCGGCGTAATCGCTGCCATCAGAAAATACAATAGCGTCTTCACCAGATGCGGCCAGTACATGGAATTCGTGTGACATACTGCCACCAATGGCGCCAGTATCAGCCAACACAGGGCGGAAATCCAAACCTAAGCGTGTGAAGATATTGCAGTAAGCCTGATACATAGCATCATAGGTTTGCTGCAGACTTTCCTGACTTAAGTGAAAAGAGTAGGCGTCTTTCATTAAAAATTCGCGGGCACGCATGACACCAAAACGAGGACGGCGTTCGTCACGGAACTTGGTTTGAATCTGATACAAATTTATAGGCAGCTGTTTGTAGCTGCTGATTTCTTTGCGGACTAAATCGGTGATCACTTCTTCGTGAGTTGGGCCTAAAACAAAATCACGCTGGTGACGGTCTTTAAAACGCAGCAGTTCAGCGTCCATTTTCTCCCAGCGGCCAGATTCCTGCCACAACTCAGCATGCTGCACTACCGGCATCAGTACTTCGATAGCTCCGGCTTTGTTCATTTCTTCGCGGACAATGTTCTCAACCTTGCGTAAAACCCGCAAGCCACTGGGCAACCAGGTGTATAAACCTGATGCCAGACGACGCACCATACCGGCACGTAACATCAACTGATGGCTGATAATTTCGGCATCGGCCGGGGTTTCTTTCATAGTGGAGAGTAAATACTGACTTGTCCGCATAAATAAATAGTTCCGTGTTTTTTAAGTTTAATTGCTTTGGAAATCGACCGTATTCTACCAAGCCTGTCACTGCGGCAGTAGTTTAATCTGATGTTTTATCCACTCTGCGGTCAGATTTTGCCCCGCCACCATGCCACCCAGACTGTAGAGCTCATTGTTCATCGTCACTAAAGTGCGTAAATCCATCACAGCGGTGGTATTTTCAGCCTTCAGCCAGCTTTTGTCTGCAATTGAATAAGCCCAGACCTGGGCTGAAGGCTCAGCCGGCGTGCCGTTGTAGCCTATGCCATTGTAGTTATAAGCGGTTTCGCTGCCGCCAATAAATACAATCAACTCTTTGCCATCCTGTTTTACAGCAGCAGCGGCCATGCGGTAACGGGCTTTGCCTGTCGGATGCTGAATTTGCTGCCAACTGATCCTGTTGGGATTGGATGTATTGATTTCACCTAACCAGCACTGAGCTTCGGTTTCATACTGGCGTGGTAAGGTCTGATAATTGACTTTGACTCCATCACACAACAGCATATGCTGGCCTGATAAAGCGCCTGCCAGACCAAAAGTGGGGGTACCCGGAAAAGGTGTGGCCTGACTCCACTTCTGAGTGAAGTTATCAAACAGCTGTATTAAGTTAACATTGCCATCCTGAGACCAGCCGCTGGCCAGATAGATATATCTGTTCATGTAAGCCAGAGCCACACTATCGTCCACAGCAACCGGCATATCAGGCAGCTTGTTATAGGCCTTGGTGACAGGGCTGTAACGATAGCTTTCGCTGCTGGACACTTCAGTGCCATTGGCTGCTACTGTGTAGCCACCAAATATAAAGAAGTGATTTTGTAAGGTAACGCCTGAACTGGCCAGCCGGCCACTTAAACGTTGGCGGCTCGGAACTACCGGTGCTTTCAGCCAGGTCGGGTCGCCTACAGTCCATTGCCATACTCTGTTATGCACATCAGCATGGGTTTTACCTGATGAGAGGCCCATAAAACTGCTGACATAAGTGCGGCCCGCTACGCTGGTGCTCATCACCAGATTGTTACTGACGGCTTCGGGCAATGCGGGCAGTTGTGCCGCGCTCAGCAACAAAGGCGCGCTAAGACTCAGACAAAGACTGAACTGCATGAGCCTGTTGCTGGTTAACCCGGCTGATTTATGAAACTTGCCTGATTTCTGTAACATGGTTATGTACTCCGTTCACTGTCCATTTGATATTAAAGTGATACAGCGTCATGCCGTAGCTTTGTTGTTCCGCTTTTTGTTTTTTGTAAGGAGGGCGCGGGTCTTGTTTTAACACTTTTTCTATCAATACTGCTAATTCCGGCTGATCTTTTTGCCGCTGACAAAATTCCAGCACTGCAGGTTCAAAACTGACCGTCATGTCGGTTTCTGGTGCCGCATCGGCAAAACCGCCTGCGGCATCCGGCAAGGCATCTGCGTAGGGCAGGTAAGGCTTAATATCCAGTATTGGTGTGCCATCGAGCAGGTCAACGCCAGACAGCTGAATGATCAGCCGGCCTTGTTTGCGCACTACGCCTTCAAATTTTACGACAGAAAGGCCAATTGGGTTTGGTCTGAATGTGGCGCGGGTGGCAAAAACGCCTTTTTTTCCATTGCCACCCAAACGTGGCGGCCTCACCAGCGGTGACCAGCCTTTGTCTGCGGTTTCATGAAATACAAACACAAGCCATAAATGACTGAAGGCTTCAATGCCCCGCACTATAGCATCATCGTCATAGCCAGTTTCCAACACCAGTTCAGCTTTAGCTTCGGCTATCAGACCAGGCTGGCGGGGTATGGCGAACTTTTGTTTGTAGGGAGAGCGGATGGTGCCCAGCACCTGCATTTGATAAGAGGGCATCAGTTCCTCAGTAGATAAAAAGCCAGCAAAAGGCAAAAAACGAAGTCTATTATGGCGTTGCAAGAGTTAAAGGACAAGCAAAGCTCTGATTGAAAATAACTTTACAATAGTGTTAAAACTTGGGATTAATAGCAGGCAGGTGCTGCACATTATGTGTAGCCCACAGCAAAGAGCGGTTAAAGCCGCCGGATTATACCCAAGTGAGAACAACCAAAACCACCTGAATCCACTTTATGTATGCAGCGCTTTGCTGCGTTTTTGCTATGGCTTGACGAGAGTTGATAATGGAAAAGAAAGTTTTATTAATTGAATGCCCGGATTCAAAAGGTTTGATCGCACAAATTACCAATATTTGCTACAAACACCAGTTGAACATTATCCGTAATACCGAATATGTAGACCCGGATTCGGGGCAGTTTTTTATGCGTACTCAGCTTGAAGGCATTTTTAATGACAAAACCCTGATGCTGGATCTAGACAGAGCTTTGCCACAAGGCAGCAGCCGTCAGTTAGTGGCAGCCGGGCGAAAAAAAGTAGTGATTCTTGTGACCAAAGAAGCGCATTGTCTGGGTGATATTTTAATGAAGGTGTATGACGGCTCGCTGAAACTGGATATAGCTGCTGTAGTGGGTAATCATCCGGATTTGCAAAGCCTGGCAGAGAAGTTTGATATTCCCTATCACTTTGTCAGTCATATTGACAAGAGTCGTGAGCAACATGAAGCCGCATTGCAGCAGGTAATAGACCCTTATCAGGCTGATTATCTGGTGCTGGCTAAGTTTATGCGGGTATTAAGCCCGGCTTTTGTCGCGCACTACAAAGAACGTATTATCAATATTCACCATAGCTTTTTGCCTGCCTTTATTGGTGCTAATCCTTATCATCAGGCGCATAAAAGAGGCGTCAAAATTATTGGCGCCACAGCGCATTTTGTCACTGATGATCTGGACGAAGGCCCTATTATTAAACAGCTGGTGACGCCAGTGGATCATACCTACAGTGCTATGGATATGGTGAAAGCAGGTCGTGATGTGGAAAAAAATGTGTTGAGTAAAGCCTTGCAACTGGTGCTGGAAGACAGAGTTTTTGTGCATGGCAATAAAACAGTGATTTTATAGCAGTTATTCTGTAACAGTGATTATTTAAAAACGGGCCGCAGATCAGCGGCTTGTCTCGATTTTTCTGCTAAAACGACTATGCTCAAAAAAACAAAAATAAGGCAGTTTTCCGATGTCAGGTAAAAGAGAAGTTGAATTCAGATTTTTAGCAGAACCTACCCATGTCAACTTTGGTGGCAAAGTGCATGGCGGTATGGTGATGAAATGGATCGATCAGGTGGCTTATGCCTGCGCAGCCGGCTGGAGCGGTTTGTATTGTGTCACCATCTCTGTGGGGACTATTCGTTTCAGACGACCTATTCTGGTAGGGCATCAGGTGGAGCTGATTGCCCGTATTGTTTATACCGGCACTACCAGTATGCATGTGCTGGTGCAGGTGCGCTCAGGAGATACCAAAGGCGGTGACATGCTGGAAACTAACCATTGTATTATCAGCTTTGTTGCTTTAGACGCTGAAGGCCATACAGCGGCAGTACCAGCCTGGGTTCCGCAGACAGACGAAGACAAATTTTTGCAGGCTTACGCCGTGAAAACCAAAGCCTTTTCGCAAGAAGTAGAGCAAAACATGCTGGATTTTTATCAGGAGACCCACCAATGAAAGCCCTGTGTTTGATAGTTGCGCTTTTTAGTGTTTCATTAACCGCTGCAGAGCCGGTGTTACATCCTGAACTGGAAATTTTCCGGCCTTATATTGACAGTCATTGGGAAGGCGACCTGACCGAGCCCGGTAAAGAGAAAAAGATGGTAGACCGCTCCATCTGGAGCAGGGTACTAAACGGTCAAGCCATTAAAACGGTGCATTCGGTGAATAATGGGGAATATGGCGGTGAGACGATGATCTTCTGGGATCAAAAACAACAAAAAATTGCCTATTATTATTTCACTACCGCTGGTTTTTATACCCATGGAACTATGAGTTACAACGCGACCACTAAAAGTATTGAGGCTGTAGAACAAGTACAAAATAATGCTCAGGGTATCACGCAAGTACGTTCACATTCAGTGCTGAATGAAAGTGGCACACTTGAGGTTAGCTCAGATTATTTACAAAATGGCCAATGGGTAAAAGGGCACAGTGCTACTTATAAACGCGTGCCCCAAACCCAGGTGACGTTTCGTTAGCTGTTATTTTTCACTCACAAATTCTTCAGTCGGTTGCAATGCATAGATATTATCTATTTGTGTGGCGCTGGAGTGACTGACGCGTAAATCTTTGATGTGGCCGTTACGCAGGCTGTAGACCCAACCATGCACGGTCAGCGGTTGTCCCCTTTCCCATGCATCCTGTACAAAACTGGTGTGGCATACATTACGCACTTGCTCCATCACGTTCAGCTCGCACAAACGGTTGACTCTTTCGCCATCATCGGCAAAAGCGTCCAGCTCTTCTCTGTGCAGTGCGTACACATCTTTGATATTGCGTAACCAGTTGTCGACAAAACCAATACGCTGCTTGTTCATCGCTGCAGCAACGCCGCCACAGCCATAATGCCCACAGACAATAATATGTTTTATTTTTAAAATATCGATAGCGTACTGCAGTACAGATAAACAATTGATGTCGGAATGCAGCACCAGGTTGGCTACATTGCGGTGGACGAAAAGTTCACCCGGTAACAAGCCAACTATTTCATTGGCCGGAACCCTGCTGTCTGAGCAGCCTATCCATAAATATTCAGGCGCTTGCTGCTCTGAAAGTTGCTTAAAAAAGCCCGGAGCTTCCTGCTCAACCCGCTCAGCCCATGATCTGTTATTGGCAAATAAGTGTTTTAACGAACGCATGGAATCACCCTATAGAGAACTGGCGCTACCATAACAGATCTTACCTGTTGGAGAACACCGACCAGCCATCAATAAACCGACCCGTCAAGGAAACAAATTCAGCGGCTATAAATCTGTCTGGCTGCTTAATGGCGCTCAGGGTATGATATCCCTATCAATAACTTAATGCTTATTGCAAGGACTATACAGCATGGTAAAGCTAAAAAAAGCAGTGATCCCAGTGGCAGGTTTAGGCACCCGAATGTTGCCTGCGACCAAAGCTATTCCAAAAGAAATGCTTCCTGTGGTGGACAAACCTTTGATCCAGTATGTAGTAGAGGAAGCCGCAGCTGCAGGGATCACTGAAATAGTGCTGGTGACTCATTCCAGTAAAAATTCGATTGAAAACCATTTTGATACCAGTTTTGAACTGGAAACTCAGCTTGAAAAAAGGGTTAAACGTTCTTTACTGGACGATGTGCGGTCTATTAACCCAAAAAATGTCACTGTGATCTCGGTACGACAGCCTGTGGCTTTAGGTTTGGGCCATGCCGTATTATGTGCTGCGCCTGTGGTGGGGAATGAGCCATTTGCAGTTATTTTACCCGATGTATTAATTGACAAATATCATGCCGATGCCCGTATTCACAATTTAAAAGCCATGATTGAACGTTTTGAAACTACAGGCGCCAGTCAGATTATGGTCGAGCCTGTGCCTGCGCTGGACGTCAATAAGTATGGCATAGTCGATATTGCCGGCGAAGAGCTGCTGCAAGGGCAATCTGCTTTAATCCGGACTATGGTGGAAAAGCCTGATATTGAAGATGCCCCTTCCAATTTGGCTATTACAGGACGTTATGTTTTATCAGCCAAAGTCTGGGATTTGTTACGTCGCACAGCCCCTGGTGCAGGCGGTGAAATTCAGCTGACAGATGCTTTACATCATTTATTATTAATTGAAAAAATTGAAGCCTATCATTTACAAGGCAAATCACATGACTGTGGAAGTAAAATAGGTTATCTCAAAGCTGTGGTTGAATACGCGCTGCAGGACAAAAAACTGTCAGCTGAATTCCGTAACTATTTGAAAGATCTGTATCTGTTAAAAGACTGAATTGAAAAAATATGCAACCAGTCTTTCTTTTGTGTATCGTTTTTTTCATTAACCTTAGTATGAGTGGTAGCGCACAGTTGGCTTTTGTCTCAGCTCAGTAGCTTTCAATCTTATTTAGTGAATAAGATTGTATTTAAGCTTTAATTTAGCAGAATGATTCTGTACTATCTTTAATAGTATTTATCCATGGGAGATTTTCATGTCATTGTTACTCGATAAAAAAGAACTGAAAAAAGCCGCCAAAGAAATCACGACGGTTAAATTACATGAAGTAATTGAAACGTTAAATTCAGTATTGGTTGAACGCCAGAAAGAAACAGAAGTATTGTCTCAGATCCGTGCTTTGGCTAAAGCTCAGGGTTTTACGCTGGAACAACTGGGTTATCAGCTGAATGCTGATGTAGTTGTCAGCCATGACGATGACTCTGAAGCTAAAGGCAAACGTCCGGTTAAGCCAAAATTCAAAACCATTAATAAAGAAAGTCAGTTTTTCTATGTGGACGCAGGTAAATTAAATTTACTGAAAACTCATACGATGAAAAAGGCCTTAGTAGACCGCGGTATCAACGTAGTGCCATTCCATAAAGTAGAAAGCAAATACGGTAAAGATATCGAAGCTTTATTAGCGGAAGCAGGTACCCAGGCTGTTGAGAACTTCAATAGTAAAGTGGACGTGTGGAACGCATGGGCTCAGGCCAATGGCGAAGAAATTCTGTCGAAGAAGTAATTTTCTTAAAATTACTTTTTTAGTAAAAAAAACCGGCTTGAGCCGGTTTTTTTTCAGGGATTATTTCTGCTGTGCATCCATTGACTGGCCATTCACGGCTTTGCTGTCGTCACTCATTAAATACAAATACAACGGCATAATTTGCTCCGCTGCAGGCAAACTCAACTGATCTTCACCCGGATAAGCTTTGCTACGCATTTTGGTGCGGGTAGCGCCAGGATTAATCGCATTGACCCTCAGTGTTGTGCCTTCATACTCTGCAGCCATCAGTTGCATTAAACCTTCAGTGGCAAACTTTGATACGGCATAACCACCCCAGTAGGCTCTGGCCTGACGGCCTACACCTGAAGAGGTAAAAACAACTGAACTCTGTGGCGCTAATTTTAACACTGGGATCAGAGCCTGACTCATCAACATGGCGGCTGTGACATTGACCTGTAAAATATCCTGCCAGGTGGGTAAATCAAGATGTTCAAAAGGGCTCAATACCCCTAACATTCCGGCGTTGTGCAGTACTCCGTCCAATTTACCAAATTCTGCTTTAATAGTGCTCGCCATGTCCTGGTAGTGTTTGGCTGTTGCACCTTTTAAATCCAGCGGAACAATAGCTGGTTCTGGCCAGCCAGCTGCAACTATTTCATCGTACACCGCTGTAAGTTTGGACGTTGTTTTGCCCAGCAGGATAACAGTAGCGCCGTATTTGGCGTAACAAAGCGCTGCGGCTTTGCCTATGCCGTCGCCAGCGCCTGTTACCAGAATAACTTTGTCTGCCAGTGCTTGAGGCTTAGCTTGATAATTAAACATAAAAAGGGGTCCCAGACGTTGAAAAACGGCGGCAGCATACCTGCTCTGTACTAATTTTGCACCTTTCTTCAACAAGCTTGAATTTGAGCTAGCGAATTTTTTCTGATTGGGTTAAGTTTAACTGGTCGTAGCTGTTAAAGGCTAACATCACAAAACGAATGACTCCTTTAGGTAACTACAGGGGCAGAATAAGAAAAATACAGGACACGGGGAGAAGATATGAACAAGCTTTTGCTTAGCTTTGCTATTGCCAGTGCGTTAGGTTTAGCCGGTTGTGGTGGCGAATCACTGGACGAAATTAAAGAAGATACTCAAACAGGTGGAGAGGTTCAGATCCCTTTATCACGTGTAGTCTATGACCCAGCCAACGGTGTGTTATCGCCACCTAACGATTTATTATTACAAGGCACCACTGATGGTACTTTGTTTATGCCTGGCGAAAAAGATGCAGCCGGTGCCCATCTTGCTGCTCCTAACTATGCCGACCCTTCAACGGCTTTAGGCGCATTGGATGGCTGGTCAACACAAAACCCATTTACCATTGCACTGAGCTTTACCTCTGGTGTCAGCTTAGATGCAGCCAGTGTGCAGCAACCTGGTTCAGTTTATTTAGTGGAAACCCTGATGGGCGACCCTGCATCACCAGATGCAGATTGTCGTGCTGTGCCTCGGGGCGTTGCTTGTAAGGCTGTTGGCAGTCTGACCTTTGGTGTGGATTATGTGACTCGTGCCAGTGGCAGCAGTATCGCTGTGATCCCGTTGAAGCCATTAAAACCAGCCACTACTTATATTCTGGTGTTCACCAATAATTTAAAAGACAGTGAAGGCCGTTCTGTCGCACCTTCTACCACTTATGAGTTAGTCAAGCAGGACATCAACACTAAGCCTTTAGGCACAGCTGCTCAGCTGGCTTTACAAGGCGTCATTAACAGTTTTGAAAATGCGGTTTCTGCACAATCTATCAATAAAGATGGCATTATTTACACTGCGGCTATCACTACCCAATCCACAGCTCCGGTATTTGCCACTATTAAACAGTTGATGGCACCAAGTCCGTTAAATAATAATACGCCTCCTTCAGTGGCTCTTGCTGATACTGGTGTTGTGGTCTCTGATCTGTTGTTTCCGGGACAAACAGTAGCGGATAGCCTGGCTGATCCTCGTTTTATTTTTAAACTGGCTAAGTTATACAGCGGTACTATTAACCTGCCGTATTATCTGGGTGCAGCAACTGCTGAAAATCCAATGGCTCCTTTAAGCACCCGTTGGATGGCCCGTTGTGACTCAGGCGCTATTATTGCCTCTCTGAGCCAGGCGCAAATCACAGCGTTAGAAAACAGCATCACTGATCCGGCTCAGGCTGGAAATGATGCTTTCTGTAAAGCTGTTTCAGGTGGCGCTTTACGTGACTTTGGTCTGGATAAACAACGCCATCTGACCAAATTTAACGTGGTTCCTAAGGTAAACAGCACTCAGACGTTGGCTGTGCAAGTAACAGTACCTGACGAAGTTCGTGGTGCGGCTTTAGGTTTGGTTAAACCTGCTGCAGGCTGGCCTGTGGTGATGTTACAACATGGTATTACTTCGAAAAAAGAAGATATGTTAGCCATCACTGGTGCTTTATCTGCCCGTGGTTTTGCCACTATTGCGATTGACCATCCGTTACATGGCAGCCGTGGTTTTGGTCCATTAAACGCCAGCAATGGCAATGCAACTGTCTATATGAACCTGTCGAATCTGTTGGTGACCCGTGACAATTTACGTCAGAGTATCGCTGATATGCTGGGCTTACGTTTAGGTATGAACTTTAACAACCAACCTGGCTTGTTAAACACTCAGGACGTGCAGTTCTTAGGCCATTCTTTAGGTGCAATCTCAGGTACTGCTATGGTGGCCCTGGCCAACAGCACAACAGGCAATGCACAACTGGATGCCGCGTATAGAATTCGCTCAGCTACCTTAGCTATGCCTGGTGGTGCTGTAGCTAACTTCCTGTTGGAGTCAGCTTCTTTTGGTCCTACCATTAAAGCCAGCGTATTGTTAGGTGCTGGTGGTGCAACTGCTCAGGGGTACATAGACTTTGCCACCAACAATGCCTGTGGTGCAGGTCAGAGTGCTCCTTATGCGGCTTGTTTTAATGACTTTGTTCAGGCGCTTGCCGTATCTAATCCAGCGGCACTGGCGACATTAAACGCTTCGTTCTCGTCTTTTGCTTTTGCAGCTCAAACAGTAACAGATGCTGGTGATCCAAATAACTATGCTTCTATGCTGGTGGCTTCTGAAACCCCAACTTATATCATTGAAGTGGTAGGCAACGGTTCGGATCAATTACCCGACCAGGTGATCCCAAATCGCTCTGCTGCTATGCCTCTGGCAGGCACTGAGCCTCTGGCTGCTTTATTAGGTGCTTCAGCTTTAAGTAACGTGGCTGGTACTTATCCGGTGACGGGCACAGCATTAAGCCGCTTTATTGCGGGTAACCACAGCTCTATCCTGAGCCCTGCGGGCAGTGCCGCAGCAACAGCTGAAATGCAAGGCCAAAGCGTAAGCTTCTTTATGGGCCGTGGTGCAGGTGTTGTGGTCACCAACGGTGCTGTAATGGCTCCTGCTAACTAATACTTTTACGTCTGTAAAAGCCCGGCTCTGATGCCGGGCTTTTTTTATAGCAAAAAATAAAGTGTCGATGCGCCTCAGGTTGGAACTTGTGTCGACTGTGTTATAACCATAGCGATTTTTTTTAATACTACATCAGGCTACAATGCCGTTAGTTTTTCTTTAAAAGGAATGGAAGTGGAATTTTTATATCAATATGGTTTATTTTTAGCGAAAACAGCCACAGTGGTGATTGCTGTCGCAGTTATTGTTGCTGTGGTGCTGTCAGCTAAACAAAAAGCTAAAAAGGGTGAACTGGAGTTTAACGATTTATCTGAAGATTACGCTGATTTAACCGCTGATTTGCAGCAACAGTTGCTGGATAAAAAGGCATTTAAAGCCTGGACTAAAAACCAGAAACAAAAGGACGAGCCAAAAGAGCGGCTTTTTGTACTGGATTTTAATGGCAGTATGGATGCACATGAAGTAGAAGCACTACGTGAAGAAGTCACAGCTGTGCTTGCCGTTGCAACAGAAACAGATGAAGTGCTGATCCGGCTGGAAAGTCCGGGTGGGGTAGTACATGGTTATGGTTTGGCGGCTTCACAGCTGGACAGAATTAAGCAGCAAAATATCCGCCTGACGGTGGCGGTCGACAAAGTAGCAGCCAGTGGTGGTTACATGATGGCTTGTATTGCCGATCGTATTTTAGCTGCCCCTTTTGCCATTGTGGGTTCTATTGGGGTGGTGGCTCAATTGCCTAATTTCCATAAGCTGCTGAAAAAAAATCACATAGACGTGGAACAGTTTACTGCGGGTGAATTTAAACGCACAGTCACAGTGTTTGCTGAAAATACAGACAAAGGCCGTGAGAAGTTTCAGCAAGAGCTGGAACAAACCCATATTTTGTTTAAAGATTTTGTGTTTAAACACAGGCCTGTGCTGGTGATGGATCAGGTGGCGACAGGGGAGCACTGGTTTGGTTATCAGGCCCTGAATTTAAACTTAATCGATCAGTTACAAACCAGTGATGACTATTTGGTTCAGCAATTTAAAACCAAAAAGGTTGTGCAGGTGAAATACCAGCTCAAACGCAAACTGGCGGAAAAAGTTGGTTTAGCTGCAAGCTCTGCGCTGACTGCCAGCCTGAACAAATTGTCGCAACTTAGTTTCTGGCGTTAAGTTATGCAGTCTGAGTTTTGGCACAATTGCTGGCAGCAACAAAGAATAGGCTTTCATCAACATGAAATTCACCCGCTGCTGCCTGTGGTATTGTCTCAACTGAACTGGCATCAGTCTAAAGCTGTTTTTGCACCTTTGTGCGGTAAAAGTTTGGACCTGTGGTGGTTGGCTCGGTATGGAAAAGTGATTGGAGCTGAATTATCCGAACTGGCTTGTCAGCAGTTTTTTCATGAGCAGCAGCAAGAGTTTTCCATTTCTCTACAAAACGAATTTCAGCACTTTAGTCATCCGGCTGTTGATATATGGCAAGGTGACTTTTTCGCTTTAGAACCACAACAATTAGGCCATATCGGGCTGATTTATGACAGAGCGGCACTAATCGCTTTGCCTGCTCAGATGCGAATTGACTATGTGCAGCAGATCAAACGCTTGTGTACAGCACCTGTTTCTTTGTTACTGCTGAGCCTGGAATACCCGCAAGCAGAAATGTCCGGCCCGCCGTTTTCGGTGACAGAGCAGGAAGTCAGAAGCTTGTTTGATTTTGCCGAATCAATTCAACTGCTGGCGGTACGTAATCTGACAGGACGACCTTTTGCGCAGCGCCAGTTTAACGTCAGTCAACTGCTTGAAAAAGCGTTCTGGATCCAGTGGTAACATCACAAAAGACATAAAAAAACGCCGCATTAAGCGGCGTCTTTTTATCAGGAAAACTTAAACGTTTCTGCCTGCATCCGGGTTGTTAAAACATTCTTGATCAAACTGATTTTCGCTTTTGGCGATAAGACAGGACACCATGGCATCCCCTGTCACATTCACTGCTGTGCGTGTCATATCCAGTAAACGGTCCACGCCAATAATCAAGGCAATACCTTCCACTGGTAAGCCCACTTGTTGCAATACCATGGCCAGCATAATTAAACCTACACCAGGCACACCTGCTGTGCCGACAGAGGCTAAAGTGGCGGTCAGGATCACCATCAGGTAGTCCATAGTGGTTAAATCAACCTGAAACACCTGAGCTATAAATACAGTGGCAACCCCTTGCATGATGGCAGTGCCATCCATATTGATGGTTGCACCTAAGGGGATAGTGAATGAGGCAATACTGTTGCTGACACCCAGTTTTTTGGTGGTGGTGTCCATATTGACAGGAATGGTGGCATTACTGCTGGACATGCTAAAGCCAAACAAAGCGGCATCTTTCATTTTGCGGAAAAACATCAGAGGGTTTAAACGACCTAAAACAGAGATAAATAAGCCATAAACAATAAAACCATGGAAAAACAGCACAAAAAGTACAGTACTAAAATACCAGCCCAGGCTTTCCAGGTTTTTCAAATCTAAAGTAGTAAAAAGTTTGGCCATCAGGAAAAATACGCCATAAGGTGCCAGAGCCATCATAAAACCAACCAGTTTCATCACCACTTCGTTTAAGTCGTTAAACAAAGCGCGCACTCTTGAACCTGCTTCTCCCGTTAAAGCAACGGCTAAACCAAAAAGAACTGAAAACACAATAATCTGCAGCATTTCTCCTTTCGCCATGGCTTCCACCGGGTTACTTGGGAACATATTGATAAAAACCTGAGTAATAGAGGGGGCTTGTTGCACACTAAACTGTGCATCTGCAGTCATTTGTACTCCTGTTCCAGGGGAAACCAGAAGTGCAAAAAAGATAGCTAAAGCTATAGCAACAGCTGTGGTCAGAATATACAAGCCAACAGATTTACCACCAAGGCGACCTAAGGTGCTGCCATCACTTAATGAGCTGGTACCGCAGACCAGGGAGACAAAAACCAGCGGCACAACCAACATTTTCAGGCTGGCGACAAAAATTTGTCCACCAGCGTGAAAAATGCCGTCGACAAAAAAGGCCCGCAAGCCAAGCTCTGCACCAAACAAACTTAAAGTTCGTTCTGCTTCACCTGCTAGCAGGAATTTAAAAAAAGCACCGACCAGTATGCCCAGCGCCATACCAATCAAAATACGTGGGGTTAGACCTAGTTTCTTTTTTGCAGTCATTTTTA
Source organism: Rheinheimera soli (assembly GCF_031457405.1). Taxonomy (GTDB): domain Bacteria; phylum Pseudomonadota; class Gammaproteobacteria; order Enterobacterales; family Alteromonadaceae; genus Pararheinheimera; species Pararheinheimera soli_A. The sequence goes on from NZ_JAVDWR010000001.1 coordinate 383,646, forward strand.
TTTTATTATCAGCCCGGAAAATGCCGCTTAGCCTAACAGTTTGTGCGTCAAAAGAAAAACCGCAACTGACGGAATTATTTTGCATCTGGGCTTAGCCCCCTGCATAAGTTTCGACTAAGCTAGAATAATTACAATAAGTTAGCGCATCCAATGGAGAGTCCAGATGCTGAGAGTCAGGTGCTACTTTGTCGTCGTTTTGTTGTTCTTGTTAGCTGGGTGTGGTGGGGGGGGCACTATTAGTAGTGATGGCGACGGTGGCGGTACCACCGAAGTGATCAGCATCAGTCTGGTGTTGACTAATGCATCCACTGTAGTGTCTTCAGAGGTAAGTAAAGCCCAACCCCTGACATTAACTGCGACTCTCACTTCGTCAACAGGCCGCTCTATGGCGGGTCAACTGGTGACTTTTAGTTTTAACGATGCGCTTTTAGCCAACTTTAATAATGAAGCAGGAACAGCTCAAACCAACAGCAATGGTGTTGCTGTAATAGGTGTGCGGGTGGGAACCAAAAGTGGTGCTGGCACCATAGCGGCCACTTTGACCGGTGGACAATCCAATACCATCAGTTTTGCTTCGGCCGGAGATGCAGATAAGGTGGAACCTGAAAAGCCGGTCGGTTCGTTGCGCTTAATTGCCGATACCTTGCAGTTAGGCTCAGGCAATACAGCACAAGTGGCTTTGTCTGCTGTGGTTCTGGATACCAGCAACGTATTGCAACCCGGCGTCACAGTGCAGTTCAGTTCATCTTCAGGTGAACTGCAAGTGGTAAGTGGGATCACTGAAACTGATGGTGTAGCCAAAGCCATTTTATCCAGCAGTGTGGATCCATCCTTACGTACTATTACAGTGACAGCAGCAGTGGGGGGTAAGGTAGCCACTGTGGATGTCAATGTGGTGGGCACGACCATTCTTATCAGCGCACCACGTTCTATGGTGTTGTCTGACGAAGTAACTATTACTGCGGATTTAACCGATTTTGACGGTAGAGGTATTCAGGGGAGGACCTTAGCTGTGACTTCTTCATTGAATAACCCTATCACCAGTACTTCACTGGTGACTGCTGGCAACAGTGGCCGAGTGACGTTTACCTACAGAGCTAGTGCGGGGGGCACGGATGAGCTTCGGGTGACTGGTTTGGGGGCTACTGCAGTGGCAACTATTGCCATTCAATCCGACCAGTTCAGGTTTTTGAGAACAGAAGCGATAGAGGTCGATTTAGGGACCGTAGCGGATGTTGACCGTATGCTAAGTCTGGAGTGGTTGGTCAATGGTAATGCAAAAGAAGGAGGTGAACTGACTTTTACAACCACCCGAGGCACTCTCAGCGACAGTGAAAATGTGGCGGGGACATCTATTTCCATAGCTGCACAAACTGTTTTGGGGAGGGCGGATGTGTTTGTTCATTCGGACTTTGCTGGTTTTGCAAATATAGTAGCAACTGAAGTTTTGGAGGGGTCTGTTAATTTGTTAACAACTCAGACTCGTGTTGAATTTATCGCAACTATTCCCGATAACATTGAACTCCAGGCTTTTCCTGCTCAACTTGGCCCCGGAGAACAGAGTATTGTGCGCGCAATAGTTCGCGACCAAAATAAAAATCCTGTGAAAAATACAACTGTCGCATTTACTTTAGTTGGTGCGCCTGGAGGGCAAATCAATCCGGCTACAGCGATCTCCGATTCACAAGGTCTGGCAACAACAGTGTTTACCTCTGATAGCTCAACAGGCGCTGGCACTGGTGCCAACCTGAGTATACAGGCAACGGTTCTTGATAACTCCGCTATCAGTAAACAGGTACCCGTCTCTGTAGGTGCCAGAACATTGTTTTTTCGTTTTGGTACAGGAAATACAATTAAAGCTCCAAGCAACACTTTGTTTGCACAAGAGTTCTCTATTCTGGTGACTGATTCGTCCGGTAATCCAGTTGCAGGACAAGATCTCAATGTTTCAGTATTACCTTTGAGTTATGACAAAGGGGAGTGGGTTCCAATTCCTGATTTGATTGACTTTGAATATTGGCTTGCAGATAGTTCTGATGCTGCAACTGATTGCGCCAGTGAAGATGTGAATAACAACGGAATTTTGGATGAAGAAGATACCGATGGCGATGGAGTGATAGATATTACGGAGGATACTAATGGTGATGGGCAGCTAACCCCCGGTAACGTTGCATCCGTGCCAAGGACTGTAAGAGCTGATAGCAATGGTATTGCAACTTTTGATATGACTTATCCACGGGATATTGCTCCATGGACTGAAGTTCTAATTACTGTGTCAGGTTTTGCTGATGGCACCGAAAATATATCAAGCCGACAGTTTAAAACTCGCGTTTCTGGTGAATATATTTCTGATGAAACTGCCACACCAGCAAAAAATCCATTTGGTGAGGGGCGGTTCTGTACCGATATAGATTAAAGGGTATTTTGGTGTAAAAAAGGCGGAAATCAGTTCCGCCTTTTTTATGCCCATGAATGACAGCTATGTCGCAACGTCTATAAGCAGTGTTGCGACAATTTATTGTTACCACCTAATTCCGCTGGAACTGATACACAGAACCTAGTTTTAAGATTTGTGTCAGCTCATCCAGGGCCTGACGGCTTTCAATCAGCAGTTGTGGATCGGCTAAATCTGCTTCGCTGATCTGGTCACGATAGTGTGTATCCACCCACTGATTTAACCGGATAAACAAACTGTCGTTCATCAGTACGGCAGGGTTCACCGCCTGATGCTCAGCGGCACTCATTGCTACGCGCAGGCGTAAACAGGCTGGGCCACCGCCATTTTGCATACTTTGCTTCACATCAAAATAATGCACCTGACGTACTGGTGTGCCACGGCCTGTCAGTTGTTCCAGATAGGCAGATACAGTGTCGCTGTCACGGCATTCAGTCGGCGCAATAATGGCCATATCGCCGTTTGGTAAGGTGACTAACTGGGTGTTAAACAGATAGGTTTTTACTGCTTCAGACACTGAAACTTCAGAAGTTTTTACTTCAATAAAGTGCAAATCTGCAGCTGTGCCAAACTTACGGCGAATTTCATCCAGCTTGCTTTGGGTATCAACAAAAGCCTGCTCATGGAAAAACAACACGTTTTGGTTACCAACCGCAATCACATCATTGTGAAACACACCCTGATCAATCACATCCGGGTTTTGCTGCATCATCACAGCGCCGTTTTCAGACAAACCATGCAGACGGGCGACAGCTTCACAGGCTTCCAGTGTGTGACGGGCTGGAAAGCGTTTAGGCGCTGGTTTTGATGAATCAAAGGCATAACGACCATAAACAAACAATTCAACACCAGCATCACCATAGGCGCTGCATAAGCGGGTATGGTTCGCTGCGCCTTCGTCACCAAAGTGATCGTTATCCGGCAAATGCAGATGATGCGCAAAATGTTTGTCATCGCTGAACATGGCCTTGAGGATCCGACCTGTGGTCAGTGGTTCCAGTGAGCGGTGAAACTTATTGGTTAAGTTCGCCGGGGTAAAATGAATCTTACCGTCCGCTGTGTCTGCACTTGGCGAAATAGTAGCAGCGTTGGCTGTCCACATACTGGAGGCTGAACAGACGGCTTTGAGCACAGCTGGCGCTTGTTTTGCCGCTTTGCTAATCACTTCACTGTCAGTGCCGGTGAAACCCAAACGTCTTAAGGTGTAGACGTCAGGGCGCTCTTGTGGAGCCAAAACGCCCTGGACTAAACCCAGTTCGGACAAGGATTTCATCTTCTGCAAACCCTGCTTAGCGGCTTGTTTTGGACTTGAGGTATTTTTGGCGTTATTTAGCGAGGCAACGTTGCCGATGGATAATCCGGCATAGTTGTGCGTCGGCCCGACCAGGCCGTCAAAATTTGCTTCAAAGAACTTCATTTTTGCTTTATTCCTTCATTTTTTGGGAAGGGGCTCTGCTTTTATTATTATTGCGGCCGTTTTTAGTTTGCTTCATTTTTCCCTGCGTACTAAAGCTTTCGCTTCAATTACTCTGGGTAACAACCCTGCGTACTCAAAGCCACAACTTTGTTGACCGCCTTACGGCGAGCCGTTTTGCTGCAGCTTTGGCGACTTTATGCAGGTCCCGCTGATTTATTCAGCGAAAAGTCACTAAATTGTGACCTTCTGGCATAATAATGAACTTATTCTCTTGTCACAACTTGAGTTTGCGGATATACGTTAAAAAAGAAGTGCCCACCGGCACGCGAAAAGGTCAGGGATCTCAATCACAAAATGGCGAAATCACTAGTCATAGTCGAATCACCGGCGAAAGCTAAAACCATCAATAAATACCTGGGAAACGATTTTATCGTTAAATCCAGCGTAGGTCATATCCGCGATCTGCCCACCAGCAGTAACAAAGATAAGGTCAAAGAAGACAAAACTAAGCTCAGCAAAGAGCAAAAAGAGTATCAGGCTCTGGTTGAACGTATGGGGATAGATCCAAACAACGACTGGCAAGCCCGTTACGAAATTTTGCCCGGCAAAGAGAAAGTCGTCAAAGAGCTGAAAGCTCTTGCTGAAAAAGCTGACATTGTTTATCTGGCAACAGACTTAGACCGCGAGGGGGAGGCGATAGCCTGGCACCTTCAGGAAATTATTGGTGGCGAGCATCAGAAGTTTAAGCGGGTGGTGTTTAACGAAATCACTCAAAACGCTATAAAAAATGCTTTTGTTGAACCAGGTGAAGTCAACCAGCACCGCGTCAATGCTCAGCAAGCCCGCCGCTTTTTAGACCGTGTTGTAGGTTTTATGGTCTCCCCATTGTTGTGGAAAAAAGTAGCTCGTGGTTTATCCGCTGGTCGTGTGCAGTCTGTGGCTGTGCGTTTGGTGGTCGAACGTGAGCGCGAAATTAAAGCCTTTGTACCGGAAGAATACTGGACTGTCGCTGCGGATACGCAAACCAATGCAGGCGTAGCGCTGCAGCTGGACGTAGCTAAACAGGCCGGGAAAGCCTTCAGACCTGAAAATAAAGCCCAGACTGATGCTGCTGTGGCTGTGCTGCAAAAAGCCAGCTACGAAGTCATTGAACGTGAAGACAAACCGTCGAGCAGTAAAGCTCAGGCGCCTTTTATCACCTCGACTTTACAGCAAGCCGCCAGTACCCGTTTAGGGTATGGTGTGAAGAAAACCATGATGCTGGCGCAGCGTTTATACGAAGCTGGTCATATTACCTATATGCGTACCGACTCGACCAACTTAAGTGTGGATGCGCTGACTGCCTGCCGCGACTATATTGAACAAAATTTTGGTACCAGGTATTTGCCAGAGCAGCCATTGAGTTATGGCAGCAAAGCGAATGCTCAGGAAGCGCATGAAGCTATCCGTCCGTCTGATGTGTTTGTTTTGGCCAGTAGTCTGCAGGATATGGAAGCCGACGCCCGTAAACTTTACGAGCTGATTTGGCGCCAGTTTGTGGCTTGTCAGATGCCTTCTGCACAATACGATGTCACAGTGATCACTGTGGCTGCTGCTGACTTTGAATTAAAAGCCAAAGGCCGGGTATTACGTTTTGACGGTTGGACTAAGGTGCAGCCAGCTCAAAAACGCAAAGACGAAGAAGAGCTGGAATTACCGGATGTAAAACCGGGTGAAGTATTGAAGTTAGAACAGTTAGCTCCGGCTCAGCATTTTACTAAACCTCCGGCCCGTTTTAGCGAAGCCAGTTTAGTTAAAGAGCTGGAAAAGCGTGGAATAGGTCGTCCTTCCACTTACGCCGCCATTATTTCGACTATTCAGGAACGTGGTTATGTCAAAGTAGACAACCGTCGTTTCTACGCTGAAAAAATGGGTGAAATAGTCACCGATCGTTTAGTCGAAAACTTCGGCGATTTAATGAGTTACGATTTTACCGCCAATATGGAAGTGCGCCTTGATGACATAGCTCATGGTGAACTGCAATGGCGTAAAGTATTGGATCAGTTTTATGGCGATTTCTCGCAGCAGTTAAAAACCGCAGAATCGGACCCGGAGCAGGGCGGCATGCGTACGAATCAGTTCGTACTGACGGATATTGCCTGTCCTACCTGTGGTCGCCAGATGGGTATTCGCACCGCATCTACAGGTGTGTTTTTAGGCTGCTCAGGGTACAACCTGCCGCCAAAAGAACGTTGCACTACCACTATGAATTTAACGCCTGGTGATGATGCGGTAGAAGTGGCGGATGAAGACGAACTGGAAACCGAAATACTGCGTCATAAAAAACGTTGTGTTAAATGTGGCACCGCCATGGATCATTACCTGATTGACGAGCAGCGCAAGCTCTATGTCTGCGGTAACAACCCGGGCTGTGACGGTTATCTGGTTGAAGCTGGTGTATTTAAGCTTAAAGGTTATGACGGCCCACTGATCGAATGTGAGAAGTGTGGTTCGGATATGCAGCTGAAATCAGGTCGTTTTGGTAAATACTTTGGCTGCACCAACGACAGTTGTAAAAATACCCGTAAACTTTTGAAAAATGGTGAAGCTGCACCACCAAAAGAAGATCCGGTGCATTTGCCTGAACTCAAATGTGAAAAATCAGAGACCTATTTTGTGTTGCGTGATGGTGCTGCAGGTTTGTTCCTCGCTGCCGCTACTTTCCCTAAATCCAGGGAAACACGAGCACCACTGGTGTCTGAATTAGCTCGTTTTAAAGATCGTCTTGTGCCGAAGTTCCATTACCTGGCAGAGGCTCCTGCGGCTGATGCTTCAGGCAATCCGAGCATCATCCGCTGGAGTCGTAAGACCAAGCAGCAGTATGTGATGACGGAAAAAGACGGCAAAGCCACTGGCTGGTCGGCCTGGTACGAAAATGGCCGCTGGGTTGTGACTAAAGAAAAAGAGAAGTAATTTCAGAGTAATAAAAAAGGCGCCTCAGGCGCCTTTTTTATTACCACTTACGTTTAGGGGCAAATAGCACATCCAGATCGTTGTTTTCCTGTTCGGCTTTTTTCTGTCTGTCGCGCAGGTTGCCTTCTTTCAACTCGGTGGCAATGTCTTCCAGTATGGTCATCACTTCACTTTTACGAGTGGTAATGTAATCGTCCGAGTGAGCACAGTTTGACATAGTGGTGAGTGCTTTTTCATAACACTGACGGGCTGAACCCAGCATGTTGCCTGCGCGAGCCTGATTACCTCTTTTAATCTGGCTTTCCACATTAATACGTAATTGCAGCATTTCCAGTCGTCTGTCTTCCTGCACTACGGTTTGGGTGTCTATATTGCCGCGGGCATGTTCGCTGCGCAAAATAGTGCGGAGCTTTTTAATGCCCTGGATCATGCCGATAATTTGTTTGTCATTATCTGGCATGGTTAAGCCTTCGACCACCATATCCCCGGCCGCTGTATCATTTAAACGGGCTTCTGTCTCTCCAATACGTTTTTTCAAATCCTTCGAATTGGGTTCCAGCTCCAGCATGGCTTTGAGCGTAACCGCTATACGTTTGAGCAACATTTGTATAATGCCTTTGGTGATAGGCACGTTGGCAGCATTCAGCAGAATGTCTTCTGTTTCTTCCAGCAAAGTGCGGAGTTTAGAAAACTCTGCTCTTTTCAGCGCGGCCAGTCGCTCTTTATGCTGCTGCACTGCGTTGACAATCACGGCGATAATCACCAGTGCAACAACCAGCACAATGATAATAGTAAAAAGCATCCAAACTCCGTTGCCCGGGCCTTGGCCCGGCTTTTTGTTTTAAGGCTGGGTGTTAAACCTGACCTTACTGAATTTCTGTGTAACGCTCAAATCAGGGCAAATACAGGCTGAACATAGCTCCGCCATACAAGCCCCCATTATTTAAACGAATAAAACCAGTTTTACCATGATTTTTATGCGCTTTGGCGATTAACCCTGCAAAAAACAGGCCTAAGCCTGTGCGGCCAGCCGCTAAATTTAAATCTTTCATCAGCGTATCGGCATTTTCCAGCATAAATTCAGGATAACCCGGGCCATCATCATGCAATTCTATCGCTAACCCATGGTCTGTCAGCTCTGCCCTTAATAATAATTTGCTTTTGGTGTAGCGTAACGCATTCACAAACATATCGTTAAGCAGGTTGCTGATCAGATCGCTGTCAAAATACCAGAGTAAATCGCTGCCATCCTGCACTTCGACCTGAATATCTTTCTGACTGATGTACATTTCATTTTTCAGAAGAATTTCTTCAAATAAATCAGAGATATAATACTGGTCAATTTGCAAAGGTAACTGGTTCTTTTCGATACGGTATAAGGACAACAGTTGCAACAGATTGATATTGAGTCTGTTGGCTTCGTAATGAATACGGGACAATTCTTCCCGGCCGTTGCTGTCCAGTTGTTGCTGCTCTTGTTGCAGGTTATCAATAGACTGGATCAGTAAGCACAAGGAGTTTTTCATATCATGTGCCGCTGATGCCAGCACTGTTGCAAAGTCGATGGATGAGTCTGAAGTTGACATACAGTCCCCGATGATCCCGTTGTACCGCCATTGAGAAGCAAACAGCAGTTTTTTAGTTACTATTGGTTATATATTCCAAGTAAATCAAAATAAGTTGGAATATCCAGATGAATATGTATAGTGTTTATATCATATGCCAAGAACGGATCACTGACACATGAAATTACAACAGCTACGTTATATTGTTGAAGTTCTCAATCACAACCTGAATGTCTCTGCGACAGCAGAGAGTTTATATACCTCACAACCCGGCATCAGTAAACAGGTGCGGATGCTGGAGGACGAACTGGGCATCCAGGTCTTTGGCCGTTCCGGCAAACATTTAACTCATGTTACACCAGCTGGCAGAGATGTTATTGAAATAGCTCAACAAATACTAGCAAAAGTTGAGAGCATCAAAGCTGTTGCCAAAGAACATACCTTGCCAGATCAAGGCAAGCTGAATATTGCCACGACCCACACTCAGGCACGTTATGCTTTACCGCCAGTGATCAGTGGTTTTATGAAGAAATTCCCTAAAGTCTCTTTGCATATGCATCAGGGCACACCGTCACAAATTGCGGAAGCGGCGTCCCGCGGTGATGCAGATTTTGCGATAGCCACAGAAGCTATGCATTTATTTAATGATTTAGTGATGCTGCCTTGTTACCACTGGAACCGCAGCGTGATAGTTCGCCATGATCACCCGCTGGCAAGCTTAAGCCGTAAAATTGCAGTGGAAGATGTGGCAGAGCATCCTATTGTCACTTATGTGTTTGGTTTTACCGGCCGCTCAGAACTGGACCGTGCTTTTGGTGAAAAGGGTTTAGAACCCAAAATTGTCTTTACCGCCACAGATGCTGACGTCATTAAAACTTATGTACGTTTAGGTTTAGGTGTAGGGGTGATCGCCTCCATGGCCATGGATAAAGATTTGGACAAAGATTTAGTTTCTATAGATGCCAGTCATTTATTTGCAGCCTCCACCACTAAAATTGGTTTCAGAAAAGGCACTTTTTTACGTACTTATATGTATGATTTTATTGAACGTTTTGCACCGCACTTAACCCGTGAAGTGGTAGAAAAAGCCAATATGTTACGCAATCAGGACGATATAGATCGGATGTTTGCGAAGTTTGAGCTACCTATTAAGTAGGTTGGTTTAATAGAAAAAAGGGCCTTGATGGCCCTTTTTTTAATACTTAATGTGAATAGGCAAATTCTTGCCACAGTCCGGATTGACCAACAAATGCTTAGCCTGTAAACAGCGCTGCTGTCTTTTTAATTCACGTATATTTTACCAATATGAGGGAAGCTGAGGTTATGTACTAAAGCATGTTATTTCTCCATTTGGGTGTCTGGATGTTTACATGTCTAAAATTGGGGGTTATGCTAAACAGAGACAAACAAATGAATTGTATGCTCAGTATGAAGAAAACTTTTGTTGTAAAGGAATTGGCAGATGATTGATTTAAAACTGCTGCGTACCTTACAAGCGTTGCAGCAGAGCGGCACATTAGTGGCTGCTGCCGATCAGCTGTGTCTGACCCAGTCGGCCTTATCGCATCAGCTCAAAGAGGCCGAGTCTTATCTTGGCGCTGCACTTTATCTGCGTAAAAGCCAGCCTGTATCATTTAGCCCCCAAGGTCAGCTGTTGTTGGATTTAGCCGCCCAAGTCTTGCCCTTAGTGGCGCAGGCTGAAACTCAGCTCAAAGGAAAAAGCTTACACCGTATTCGATTGGCAGTGGAATGCCATGCCTGTTTTCACTGGTTAATGCCAGCTGTGAAAGCTTTTGGGCTGTTGCAACCAGAATGCCCGGTCGAGTTTTCTGCCGAGATTGAACACAACGCTTTGGATGCTTTGTTAAGTGATGAACTGGATTTAGTGCTGACCACAGACAAACGTGAGCTTGCCGGTTGTTATTTTGAAGCTTTGTTTGAGATGGAATTATGCCTTGGCGTCAGTGCTGATCATCCACTGGCATCGCAGCCTTTTATCACAGCGCAGCAGCTAAAACAGAACACTTTATTAGGTTATCCATTGCCTTTGGATCGGCAGGATTTATACCGTTATGTACTGGCTCCGGCTGGTTTGGAGGCAAAGTTCAGAACTGTGACGCAAAGCAGCCAAATTTTGCAGCTGATTGCAGCAGGGCAGGGCGTTGCGTTATTACCCCGCTGGCTGATGGAACCTTATCGTGCTCAGGGGCTGTTGGCTGTTGTGCCGATAGGAGAACAAGCTTTATTCAGAACTATGTATGCAGCCTGTCGGCAGGGGCAGCACGACGCTAACCCGCTGCGACAGTTGTTAGAGCAAATTAGTCTGCATCAACCTTCGTAGGCTAAAGGATCTGTTGCGTTATTCAGTTCAAAAGCTTCGAGGCGTTCCTGACAGGAACCACATTTACCGCAGGCTTTTTCACGACCGTTGTAGCAGGTCCAGGTTTTGCTGTAATCCAGCCCCATGGCTAAACCATCGCGTAAAATTTCGATTTTGGTCTGGCTTAAATAAGGGCTGACAATGTCTACCGGCTCGTAGTTAGCCACCTGGCAAACTTCATTCATTTTATGCACAAAATCAGGACGGCAATCCGGATAGATAAAATGATCACCAGAATGAGCACCGTAATACACAGCACGGGCATTCAGTGACACCGCATAACCGACGGCTAAGGACAATAAAATCATATTGCGGTTTGGCACCACAGTGGATTTCATGGTGTCGGCAGCGTAGTGGCCTTCAGGAATTTGAATATCTTCATGAGTGCTGTCTGGCGCCATCAGGCTGGAACCGGCCAGCAACTGATTAATCGCAGAAATATCCACCACTTTATGCGGAACACCTAACTCCTCACAAACACTGCGGGCACAGACCAGTTCTTTGACATGGCGCTGACCATAGTTAAAAGACAGGGCATAAACTTCATGACCATCAGCTATGGCTTTGTGCAACACGGTAAATGAATCCATACCGCCGGAATAGATCACAACAACTTTTTGCGGCATCTGTCAGGCTCTCTCGCTATAATAGGCAAAATTTCGGGCGCGCATTGTACTGTATCTGAGCCTGTAGCTAAAGGAAAACCCCATAAAGTGTATAAAGTAAACGAGATTTTCGAGACCATTCAGGGTGAAGGCAGTTACACCGGCACTCCTGCTATTTTTCTGCGTTTACAAGGTTGTCCTGTAGGCTGCTCCTGGTGTGACACCAAACAGACCTGGGAAATCGATCCGGAACTGCAACTGAGCCCTGCAGCTATTTTAGAGAAAAAAGCCGACTCGGATCACTGGTGCAGTTTATCTTCAACCCAAGTGCTGCAGTTGTTTGCCGACAAAGGCTACCGCGCTAAACATGTGGTGATTACAGGTGGCGAGCCTTGTATGTATGATTTACGGCCTTTGTGTGACCTGTTGCATTCTGTCGGATACTCCACTCAGATAGAAACCAGCGGTACCTTTGAAATTCTCGCGCCTGAAGCCACCTTTGTCACAGTTTCGCCAAAAGTGAATATGAAAGGGGGCTACGAAGTGCTGCGTACAGCGCTGGAACGCGCTAATGAAATTAAGCACCCTGTCGCTATGGAAAAGCATATAGAGGAGCTGTTGGAGCTGCTACAAGGGCTGGATTTAACCAATACACTGGTGTACCTGCAACCCATCAGCCAAAAAGCCAAAGCCACTCAGCTTGCTATTGAATTCTGTAAGCAGCACAACTGGCGTTTAAGTGTGCAGGTGCATAAATATCTGGGGATTAATTAAATCTCGCATTGATGCAGCAAAAATTAACTTAGTTCTTCCAGACTGTCTTCCAGCCAGAGTTCCAGATCTTTGGCTGTGTCAGCCAGCTCCTGCTGCAGCCACTGACGTTTTAAATGAGGTGTCAGCGGTAACAGCTCCATCCAGCGTGACACCAGCCAGCATAAATTGTCAGGTTCTGGCTGTGGGTACAAAGTGGCCAGTTCAGGGTATTGTTTAAACACCAGCTGTAATTTATGCCACAACAGCTGCTGCTCCGCGCTGGTGTTCTGTGCAATCCAAAACGGCACCGGAGTCAGTTCTGCCACATGCAACTGGTCGTATTCCTGCCACCTTTTGCTGATGTGATAACGGCCTGTCCCCTCGACAGTAATGCCAAGCAAACCATCAGGCAATTGCTCAAAATCAACAATAGACACCAGTGTGACTTCAGGACAAATTCTGTCCTGATGATGCTGGCTCACTAAAGAATTAATACTGGCGATGGCAAAGGGCCGGATGCCGCTGCTCGCATCTTTCATCAGGCGTAAATAACGGGGTTCGAATAAACGCAGACGCATTCTGCCTTCAGGCAGCAGCAAGGTGTTCAATGGAAATAAAGCTATTGTTGGGTTCATAACCGCATGTCGTTAACTACTCTGCGGTTATGTACGCTGGCGTTGTTGCTTTAGATTAGTCTTTGATGCTTCTTATTGGATCATCTTTTAATTTAGGGATTTTTAAACCCAGCTCTCTGCCTCTGTTGCGGGCATAATAAGTGCAGCCAACAAACATCAGGCAAGAAAACACTAACTCTACCAGTGCCAGCAAAAACTCTGTGCCGGAACTTATCCACAAATGGGTCAGGCTGTGGATCATATACAACATCACAATAAAATTCGCCCAGGCAAAGGTATAAGCTTTGCCAGTGATCATGCCCCAAAGCGGGAACCACAAAGGGGTCCACAACAGAGCAAGCAGAACCTTGGCATTGCCCAGTTCTGGTGGCGCTAACCATAAAACCCAGAGCGGGATCAGCAGAAAAAGCCCGCTAAAACCAAGACGGCCAAGCCAAAGATAAAGACGGGTGGAGGAGGCCATAGCTACAGAAGAGTGTGTCATAAAGTACTGAATCCGGAAGTTTTTAATGCGATAGCGGCTAATGCCAGACGTTTGCCAAATTGAAGGGCCAGTTGATGCTCATCTTTACTTAAGCTGTCTGAAGCAGATAAACCACTGACATGACTTGGACCATAAGGAGTGCCACCTGTTTGGGTATGATGCAGCTCTGGTTCAAGGTAAGGCAGGCCAACAATCAGCATACCGTGATGCAATAAAGGCAACATCATGCTAAGCAAGTTGGCTTCATTACCGCCATGCATGCTGCCAGAGGAAGTAAACACACCTGCGACTTTGTCCGTTAATGCACCTTTGAGCCACAGACTACTGGTGTTATCCCAAAAGGCTTTCAGTGGAGCAGCCATATTGCCAAAACGCACCGGACTGCCAAAAGCAAAGCCGTCAGCATCCAGCAAGTCCTGCTCTGTCACAACAGGATGAAGGCCAGGCACTGAACCGTCTAAAGCCGGCACAGTCCGCAGCATCACTTCAGCGCCGGCTTGCTGGGCACCAATAGCAATTTTTTCCGCTAGAGCGGCGACAGAACCATGACGGGAGTAATACAAAATCAGTAACACAGCTTTCATGCCAGCAGTGCCAGCAGTGCCAGCATTTTATCGGCAGGACGAGCTATCACAGCGTTGCTGCCTACTTGTAACACTGGTCTTTCCATCAGTTTTGGATGAAGCACTATAGCTTCAATCAATTGCTGTTCGGACAATACAGGATTGGCCAGATCCAGCGCTTTGTATTCATCTTCTTTGCTGCGTAATAAATCACGGACAGGTACCTGCAGCGCTTGAAGTAAAACGCTCAGTTCATCAGCAGATAAAGGCTGGTCCAGATAATAACGGATGGAAAACTCTTTACCGCTTTGTTCCAGCAGCGCTAATGCTTCACGACTTTTTGAACAGCGATTGTTGTGATACAGCGTAATCATAAATAGTGCCTTGAGTTTATAAACGTTTCAGACGGTTTAATTCGGTTTGCCATTGTTTTTTCTTGGCTTCAATCCGTCGGTTTTCTAAGCTGTTATTTGGCCCCAGATGATTTAACGCCTCGTTTAAGTCATCTATGGCTTTAGGGTAGATTGCCATTTGGTAATATAACTCAGCTCTGGCTTCGTAATAACGTGCAAAATCTTCCATCGCTTTGTAGGTATCTGCCAGCATTTCATAAGCAGGGAAAATATCATTTTTGTAATAAAGTAAGTTACGTAACAAGTGAACAGCCAGTCTGTAAGCTTTGCCCTGAATGGCGGCATTGGCATAATTCAGAGTCACCACCTGATTATTGGGTTTGAGCAGATACTGCTGCTCCAGCATGGTCATGGCTTGTTCAGCCTTACCTTGTGCCAGCAAAATATCCGTATAGGCGTCTATGTAATACAAATTATCTGGTTCTTGCTGACGCAGCTTAGTGATAATTTGATCTGCTTTTTCCACTTGCTTGTCATCAAAGTAAGCTAAAGCCAGGCCATACTGATTGGCTTTGGTATTGCCGCCAGGTTCAGCCAGTTTACGTAAAAAATAGCTCTGAGCGTCTTTGCTTTTGTAGTGATAGCGCGCCATTACCCGGGCTTTGGCCAGTGCATAATCCTGACTGTCTGCAACAAAACGTTTAGGGTATTGTTCGGCCCTTAAACGTGAATCGGCAACACGGGATTGTGACAAAGGGTGAGTGTACAAAAAAGCCAGCTGGGTATTGGCAAAACGGCTTTTTTCCGCCAGTTTATTAAAAAACTCAGGCACAGCATAAGGGTTATAGCCTGCTTCGGCCAGCAGTTGAATACCTATACGATCGGCTTCCTGCTCGTTACTGCGGGTAAAATTGATTGCACTTTGTTGCGCCAGTCCCTGAGCGGCCATAATACCGGCCATACCAGCTTCAGGGTTCACTGTTGCCAGCAAGATGGAGCCTAAAATACCTGCGAGTGTTAATGGGCCATTTTGCGAACGGGCTTCGACAGAGCGGGCTATATGGCGTTGTGTGACGTGAGAAATTTCATGTGCTATCACAGAGGCAAATTCACTTTCGCTGTCTGAAACAGCCAAAGTGCCGGTATGGGATACTATATTGCCGCCGAGTGTGGCAAAAGCGTTGATGTTTTTATCATTCACCCAATAAAACCGGAACGGAAATTTAACGTCCTGGGCTTTAGCGACCATTTGGTTGCCCATCGCATTCAGGTATTCATCCAGTAAAGGGTCATACACCATAGGCAACTGGCCTTTGGTCTGGCGCATCATCACATCGCCTAACTGTTTCTCTTTATCCGGAGTTAAGGTTGAAAAGGCATTGCCACCAATGTCAGGTAACGCATTATTTGCCTGAACTGAAGTGACAGAGGTCAAAGCCAAACATAAACTGAACAGGCTCAGCTTCACGAGTTGTATTTTTACTGCAAATTGCTTCATTTATTTTTGAACTCAGTCATACCGGCTTTAAACACTGGCAATTTTAATTCACTTGGTCTGCTTACCCCAGCTTTTTTTGATAAATATGTAACCGCAACACAGAGACAGATGATCTTGAGGTTGCACCAGGGTATTTATCAAAGCCAGGGTAAAACGGAGTCTACAGTGGTTCAGTTAAATGTTGTTAAGCCACTGATTAATTTCACTGTCTTTGGCAGAAAAAAACCGACGAAGTTCAACACAATCTGTGTTTTAACAGAAGACAGAGCTTATCCAGCGACGAATAAGCTCTGCGATACTATTAAAAACTCAGGCTAAGCCCCAAAGAAACTGAGCGGGGCAAAGCGGGTTCAAAAGCTCGCCCATTGGCCTGATTAACGACAACAGCTCCGACATAGTTTTTATCGGTCAGATTGTCCAGACCCAGCCAGTAGCGCAGTTGCAGAGCGGACAAGGTGGATTCCCCCATCAGTTTCAGGTGATACACAGTAGAGGAAGGTGCAAACAACAGGTTTTGATCGCTGGTTGCTACTTTGCTGCGATACAAAGTGTCCAGTTGCAGCATCCATTCTGAGCTTTGGAACGGCATCCAGCTGATTTGCCACTGAGCCTGTTGTTTGGCGACACCAGGCAGAAATTTACCGTCCAGATCGCCCTGCACAAAGCTGGCATTGAGTTGAGTCAAAGTCCATTGATGTTGCCATGAAGCAGAAGCAAACCATAATGCGGACAGTTCGACCCCGGTGCGCTTTGTTTCGCTGGCATTACGGTAACTGGTGCGACCGCCGAAGGACCTGTCGACCACTAGCTCGTTTTCACTTTCAACCAAAAACACGGCCACACTGGAGCGCCAGTTATTCTGCTGCCACTTATTCCCCAGTTCCCATTGCTGATTGGTGCTCTCTTTTAATCCCAAATTCAGGCCATCGCCATGACTTTGGTAAGCCATTTCAGTAAAAGTTGGGGTTTCAAAGCCTTGTCCTGTGCTGATATACCAGGATAAATGCTCAGACTGGGCAAAATTAAGGGCTAAAGCGGCAGAGGTTTTGCCAAACGAAGTGGAACCGCTGTCGTCCGGATTTTGTGCCGTGATATAAAAATCTGTCACATCAAAATCCAGTTCA
Organism: Rheinheimera soli; assembly: GCF_031457405.1. GTDB lineage: Bacteria > Pseudomonadota > Gammaproteobacteria > Enterobacterales > Alteromonadaceae > Pararheinheimera > Pararheinheimera soli_A. The sequence continues at coordinate 400,430 of NZ_JAVDWR010000001.1, forward strand.
GAGCGGCGCACACCACCGCTGAGCTGCCAGTTTGGGTTTAAATCCCAGACAAAACGGCTGTACAGATCAGCTGATTGTACTTCGCCTTCTTCATCGCGGCGTAAATCACCTTGTATGCCCTGATTGTTGACATAACCCCGGCGTTCATCCGTGCTTTGTTCCAAGGCGCCGCCAATACTTAAACGAAGCTGATTAAACTGCCAACTGTACGACGCATCCAATCCCTGATAAGGCCGGCTTAAATCAACCACACCACCAGCCGAAGTGGGGGCCATACCATCAAAAGCTAAATACTGATCTACATCACGTTGACCAGACCAGGCGGCCAGACGCCAGCTTTGCTGATCCAGTTGCTGCGACAGGTTCAGGCTCCATTGCTGTTGTTTGCTAAATTTGCGGGTATCAAAGGTCAGCGCATTAGTGGCTGTCTGGCGAGGATTATCCTGCCATTCTTGTGCAGTTAACCCCAAAGGATCCTGCAATACAGGATCGTAAGACCAATCGTAGCGCAGTTGCAGTTTTAGCTCGTTATCAAAAGCACTTTGCCATAACCACTGAGCTTGTTGCTTTTTTGCATTGCTGTGTGGGCGTGGGCTTTGTAGTTCTGCATTCTTCAGGCTGAATGACGTCGCATGATTGCCTTTCACCAAAGCGCCGGAGAGCAGCTGTTGGCGGGCAAACTGACTATGGCTTAGTTGCACTGATGCAGAGTTTTCTGTCGGCCAGCGGCTTTGTAACGCCACTACACCACCGGCTGCATTGCCATACAAAACCGCAAGAGGGCCTGTCAGCACTTCAACGGATGAGAGCTGATCCAACAACACTGAACTCAATTGACCCTGACCATCCGGACTGGACAGCGGAATACCGTCCTGCAACAGGCGAATGCCCCGAATGCCAAAACTACTACGGCTACCAAAACCTCTGGCACTTAAACGGCTGTCCTGCGCATAGTTGGCTCTGCTGTCGGCCTGAATGCCGGGAATATGTTGTAATAAACTTGCAGCATCTATCTGTAATGGCTGCTGATCAAAACTTTTGCGAAAGCTGCTGGCAGCACTACCCAACCAAGGGGATTGTTGACCCTGGGCTGTGATCACTATGATTTCATCGGGAAGCTGATTTTCTTCTGCGCTTAGGGCGACAGAAAAAAAACTGAGCGCCAGAGCGCTCAGTTTAAAAGGTAAATAATTCATGTAGAGGAGGTTCTCATCACTGTGGTGATAAACGTAATAACTTACCGTCGTTTTCGTCTGTCAGCAGATAGACTGCGCCATCTGGTCCTGCCTGCACGTCACGAATGCGGGAACCGATACGAATACGTTCTTCATGGCTGACTTTATCGCCCGTCAGTTCTAAACGTACCAGTTGACCAAATTTAAGCGAGCCTACTAACAAATTGTTTTGCCAGCCATTGATTTGACTGCCGGTATAAAAACTCATACCACTGGGTGCTATAGATGGTACCCAGTAATGCAATGGTTGTTCTAAGCCTTCTTTGGTTTTTTGGCCTATTACACCACCACCGTATTCTTCACCATAAGTGATCACAGGCCAGCCGTAATTTTTACCAGCTGCAGCTATATTAATTTCATCGCCACCCTGAGGGCCATGCTCGTGAGTCCATAACAAGCCGGTTTGCGGGTGAATGGCTGCACCTTGTATATTGCGGTGTCCATAAGACCAGACATCAGCTTTGGCATCAGCCTGGGCTGCAAAAGGATTACCGGCAGCAGCTGAACCATCTTTATTTATTTTCACTACTTTACCAAAGTGACCTGATAATTTTTGAGCGTCATCACGCCGTGAACCTCTATCACCCAAAGTGATAAACAATTCATCGGCAGGGGTAAAGACCAGACGGCCACCGTAATGGTGGTTGCTGTTAATGGCTTCAGCCTGACGGAAAATCACCTTCAGCTGTTTTAAGCTCTGGCCATCCAGTACGGCACTTGCCACAGCTGTCGCATTGACATCCCCATCGAGAGGTTCACTGTAACTGATATAAATAGTTTTGTTTTTGGCAAAATCCGGATCCAGCACCAGGCCTAATAAACCACCCTGGCCTTTGGCATGTACAGCTGGCACGCCCTGAATAGCTTCACTTTTTTCGCCGGTTTTGCTGATGTAACGTAAAGTTCCAGTGCGTTCTGTGACCAGGAAAGAGCCATCTGGCAAAAACTGCATGGCCCATGGGTGACTCAGTCCGGAAGACAGCGTTTGCATGTCCAATGTTACTTTTTCAGTTTTTAAGGATTCAGCCAGCAGGGAGTGAGTGGTCAGACTAAGTCCGACAATCAGGCTGAACAGGGATAGTTTATGCATACCACAGATCCTTTTTTAAACAGATTAAAAAATTGAGCATAAAGGATACCGTAAAAAAGTACCGAAAATGCGGCTGGTATCCAGATGGATAGGACTAACGGGGTTAAGCCTGACTATTCAGGTAAGCCAACACCACATCATGGTGATTGCTGGTTTTAAAGTTATCAAATACCTGACTGACTTTGCCATCCTGCTCTATTAAAAAGCTGATGCGGTGAATGCCATCATAAATTTTACCCATAAATTTCTTTTCACCCCAAACCCCAAAAGCTTCGGCTGCTTTGTGATCTTCATCACCCAACAAGGTAAAATTTAACTGCTCTTTTTGTTCGAACTTCGCCAGGCGGGCAGGGGCGTCGATACTGATGCCAACAGCCTGAACCTTGTATTGCGCAAGCTGTGTTTTGCTGTCACGTAAACCACACGCCTGAACTGTGCAGCCAGGTGTCATAGCTTTAGGGTAAAAATACACCAATACACGGCTTTGTTTTAATAAAGTGCTGAGTTGTACCATCTGACCTGTCTGGTCTGGCAAACTAAAATCCGGTGCCTGTTGTCCTGCGGTTAATCTGTTCATGGTTTTTCCTATTCACTTTTCTATTTATAGCTGAGCTTCAAAACGCCCTGTCAGCTGAAGCTGTTCAAGTAGCACAAACAGGTCCTGCTTTATCAGCTCAACCTGTGCACCTTGCGGCAGCTGTACCGTCATAGTGCAATGGTTTAACAACTGCTGAGTTTCAGCGTCTGTCAGCGTTTCAGTGCGTAGCGCACCTATATGGATTTGATGATTAGCGAGCAAAGTGGCAATAGCCCCCAAAGTGCCCACTTTATCTTTACCTGTGTATTCCAGCACATAATGTGCGCTTACCGCTGCGGTGGGCTGAGCAGATGTACGTTTGGTCATGGTAAGCAGATCAAGTTCAAAACCTAATCCGGGCAATAAGTGTTCTATGCGGCTGATGGCCACGGCATCACCGGATAACAGCATAATAAAAGTGAATTCGTTGCCAAAAATAGCCATGCGGCTATCGACTATATTGCAGTTGCAGTCTGTAACCAGACGCGCCAGACGGCTGACCAACCCTGTTCTGTCTGCACCTATTGCAGTGACGACCAATTGTTGTGGCATGCTAAGTTGATGTCTCTGAATGAAAAACGGCTGCGAAGTTTAGCATATTTAGCGTAAATTTCACCTGTGTGACAGTCCCTTGCTTGTGTTTGTTGTCGTGCGTCATTACCATAGGCAGCCTGAAAATTATGGAGCCTTTAGCATGTTTAGCGGAAGTATTGTTGCTTTGATCACCCCTATGGATCCTGATGGTGCTGTGGATTATGGCAGCCTGAAGCGGCTGGTGGACTTCCATCTAAGCAATCAGACTGACGCATTGGTGATTATGGGCACCACTGGCGAGTCCGTTACTTTAAGTTTTGCCGAACAATTAGCAGTGCTCAAGGCTGTTCTTGAACAGGTGGATGGTCGTATTCCCGTAATCGCAGGCAATGGCTCAAACTCAACTGCTGATGCGGTGGAGAAGACCAAAACCTTATCGGCATTACCCATAGCAGGTTTTTTAACCGTCACCCCTTATTACAACAAACCTATGCAAAAAGGTATGCTGGCGCATTATCAGGCCGTTGCTGCGGCCACTGACAAACCCGTTATTTTATATAACGTGCCAGGTCGTACCGGCGTGGATCTGTTGCCGGAAACTGTGGCTGAACTGGCGAAAACCCCGAACATTGTGGGTATTAAAGAAGCTACAGGTTCTATGCAACGTCTGGCCCAACTGCAGGCTTTGTGTCCGGCAGATTTTTTATTATTCAGTGGTGACGATGCCAGTTGCTGCGAATTTATGTTAAAAGGTGGCCATGGTGTCATTTCGGTGACCACCAATATAGCGCCTGCTTTGATGGCCCAGATGTCAAAAGCAGCGATAGAAAAAAATACAGAATTGGCAACGCAGCTCGATCACAAGCTTCAAGGCTTGCATCATCAGCTGTTTATCGAAGCCAATCCTATTCCGAGTAAGTGGGCACTGTTAAAAATGGGGTTAATTGCTGATGATATGGCAAGATTACCTTTAACCCGATTGGAACCAATTCATCAAAGCGTAATCGAACAAGCGCTGAAACAAGCCCAGATTAATGTGTAGGAGTTTTATAGTGCAGTATTGGATCCCGGCAAGCTTAGCTGCCTCTTTATTAATTTCTGGTTGCTCTCTATTCCCTGAATATGCTGCTGATCAAGCGGCTCCAGAGGCAAAACCAGTGGCTGAGTTACAAGTTCCGGCGGGTTTAGCTGCTGCGAAAAGACCGGCACAATTTGATATTCCTCCAACGCCAAACGCCCCTGTGACGGAAGCGGAACTGAAGTCACCTATGCAGGTGCTGGCTCTTGCAACCAATAGCAGAGTGGAAGAAGAAGAAAAAGAAGCACGGATTTGGTTTGAACGCTCAGAGTTTAGCGGTGAGTTATTACCTTACCTGAAAAAGAGCCTGCAGGATTTTGGTCAGGAAAAACAAATCGAAATTACGCAAAAAGATCAGGACGCTTTGGTCTTTGAAACAGGTTGGGTCAGCCGTTTTGAAGAAGAAGGTTTCTGGTTATGGAAGAACATGGTCGAAAAAGAGCAAAGTCGTTTCCTGGTGGTATTTGAACCTAAAAGTCATGGGCGCTCTGTAGGTGTGCGGGTCCAGTTGCTTCAGCATCGCTTTATTGACAAGGATGCTAAGTTGTCTGCGATAGCGCAAAAACGTGAAGAAGTGTACTTCCTCAATCGTTTTGTAGATAAAGTGGCTACGGTAGAACTGGCGCAGATTAGACAGAAAAAAGCTCAGTCCCGTCAGATCACTCTGACCACAGGATTTGATGCTGAAGGTAATGCGGCCATGCTGACAGGGCAGTCTATTGATCTCGCCTGGTCACAGTTAGAACTGATGTTTGAACAAAATGGCTTTTTGGTGAACGATCTGGACAGAACCAAATACACTTTTTTCCTGACTTATCAGCAACCTGAAACTGGCTTCTGGGATTCTTTGTGGGGCAGTAAAGAGACTATTGCTGTGCCTTTGACTCCAGGCGACTATCAGTTAGTGCTGACAAAAGCAGAGGTTGGCACCAGCCTGAGCTGGCGTAACAGTGCAGGCAAAGTATTGTCTGCCGATCAAATCACGGCTTTGCATCAGACACTGGTGCAAATAATCAGAAAAGACAACATAGAGCTGTAACAACTTGCTTGCAAACAGGTGAAAGCTGAACGCATTTACGCCTGTTTTCAAAGCTCACTGTTGGAGTTGAATAAGTGACAGTAGTGTGTAAAGTCAAAGCCGGATAACACCGGAGCCAGATTTAAAAAAACCACCTGCGGGTGGTTTTTTTATGTCCATGGAAGGACGGTATGTCGTAACTGTCGGGAACAGTGTTACGACGATGTCCATGGAAGGACGGTATGTCGTAACTGTCGGGGTGATAACGGTCTTTCGAAATGCCAACAGTTTGGCATTTCGCCGTTATCACGCCTTCGCCTCTGGCGCAGGCCGGAAGCTTGTTACGACGATGTCCATGGAAGGACGGTATGTCGTAACGCCTTCGCCTCTGGCGAAGGCCGGAAGCTTGTTGCGACTATGAGCAGCCTTCTTTGAACAGAGTCTGACGGCAAACAACAAAAGCAGTTGGATCTGCACCAAGCGGTGCAGGATCAATAAAATAACGCTATGATTAGGCTCAACTTAATTGCCTTTAAAAGTAAATAAAGGACCGCAGATGCTGAGTCTGCAGTATGAGCTGAACATTTTTATCGGCATCAAGCTCTGTTATTTTGTATGCCAACAGAGCGGACGGCTGGCTTCATGACCTGATAATTTCAGCAGAAATAGGTGTTGTTGCTATTCTGTTGGCGATCCTGATGCGCTTATCAGGTAAAATAGCGCGCCGATGAGGGCAAACCTGGTGATTCGGCTTATTATGGCGGCTATCTCCATTGAGTTTATCAGTCTTGGCTTAAAGGGTATTTTCCCTGTTTTAGCTGGTTAAGAGTATTAGCAGGTTAAGGGTAAAAGATGAGATTACTTAGTGCTGTATTATGTTTGATAGCGTGCCTGAATGTCGCGCACGCAAAACAATTGACTGATTTGTATCAGGCCGTTGTGCCTGCAGGTCAAAGCCAAAGTGTCTGGCAACAACAGGCTCTGGCGCAGGTCTTGGTGAAAGTGACAGTCAATCCTCAAGTGATTGAACAAGCCGCTATCAAAGCCGAGCTGAAAAATGCCGGTAACTATATTAAAACCTTTGCCGCTGTCAGTTCAGAGCAGGGGCCTGCATTAAAAGTAGGGCTGGACGAGCAAAAAGTGCAGCAGTTGTTAAGCCAGCACCAGATAGCGATTTGGGGCAGCAGACGGCCTGCCATAGTACTCTGGGCTGTGGAACAAACCTCTGAAAGCCGGGTATTTATGCAAGGTGCTGCTCATCCTGTGTTGGATCATTTAAAACAACAGGCTTTAGCTATTGGTTTGCCGTTGGATTTACCTACAGCCAACGATGCCTACGTGCCATCCTTGACCCAGGACGACGTATGGGCTGGTAACTGGTTGCTGATTGAGCAGGCCAGTTTGCCTTTTAACGCGGATCAAACGCTGATTTTGTTGTTCGATCAGCCTTCTGCCGTTCAATACAGATTAACCTGGCAAGGTTATGAGGCAGGTCAGTTGGTCAGCAATGAACTGCTGGCCAGCTCACAGCAAGAACTAGCCAGTCAGTTTTTAACCGATTTAACGGCCCGACTTGCCGGTAAATTTGCGGTTCAGTTAGGCAGTCAGCAGGGAGATACTGAGCTTGAGCTGGATATCGAAGGTCTCACTAATTTTGTTGATCAGGTCAAGGTCCAGCAGCTACTGGGAGCTATGTTGTCGGTAAAACAAGTAACAGTGCAGGAGCGTAAAGCCGATTTATTGAAGTTTAAAGTGCAACTGGCGGCAGACCGCAATGCCTTTATCAATTCTTTATCGCTGGAACGCCGTTTTCAATCGTTGCAAACCCAGACTGAACAAATCACTCCAGTAGAGAGAACAGATGCAGCGGACGAGCTGTTTTCTGAAATGGCGGCAGAAATGGCAATAGAGGCAGCGGAGCCAGTTCCAGAAGCTTTGCCTGCCGTATTACGTTACAGGTATATTCCGAACTAATGACTCCGGTGCAATACACTCTGGCAGTGACGCTGCCGGAAGATGAAACTCTTGATACCTTCTATGGGGCTGAAACCAGCCCTGTGGTGGGTTATATCAAACATTTTTTAACCACTCCCTTTGAACATCGACTGCCTTTGTATTTATTTGGTGCCAGTGGCAGTGGCAAATCACATTTGTTATACGCAGCTTGCGTGCAGGCGCAGGAGCTGGGTTTAACCAGCCAGCTGTTGAGTCTGGAAGATTTTAAAGCCTGGAGTCCCCGTATCCTGGATCAACTGGAAGAGCTGGATCTTGTCTGTCTGGATAATATCCAGGCGATAGCAGGGGATATCAGCTGGCAGGTGGCGGTATTTGATTTGTACAACCGCATGACAGAGCAGGGTAAAGCTTTGATTATTGTGGCCGATCAGGCACCGACTGAACTGGGTATTACCTTGCCGGATTTAGTCTCACGCCTGCAGGCCTGCACCAGTTTTCAGTTGCGTTTATTAGGCGATGAAGATAAACAAAAACTGCTGCAACAAAAGGCCCGTTTACGTGGCATGGAGCTGCCGGACGAAGTGGCTCGCTTTTTACTCAACCGTCAGCAACGTGATATTAGAGAACTGGTGCAAATTCTCGATTTACTGGATAAAGCATCCATAGTGCATCAGCGTAAGCTGACCATTCCTTTTGTCAAAGATATGCTGAGCTTATCTCACTGATTATTAGCCCTTTGAACTAAAAAAAGCCTTATTTTACGCAAGCCCTGAGCGAAAATCTGGTGTATTATTGCCACCTTTTTATACGACATCTTTACCCAAAGTTAGTCACGCCGCAGCCCACAAAGCTGCGGCTGCAGCTACTGAGGGAATTAACGCTGGTCTGAGGATAGCGATGAACTTAACCGCCATTTTAGAAGAAGCCTTACAGGCAGTCGCAGTCGCGAATGATATCAACGCACTGGACGAGGTGCGTGTTGCCTTTATGGGCAAAAAAGGCAGCATCACTGAGTTGCTGAAATCTTTAGGTGCTATGGATCCGGAAACCCGCAAAACTGCAGGTCAACAGATCAATGACTTAAAACAGCAAGTGCAGGATGCGTTAAACAATAAACGTGATCTGATGCAACAGGCTGAGTTGGCAGAAAAGCTGTCAAAAGAGCAAATTGATGTCACTTTACCAGGCCGTGTGTTAGAAGCCGGTGGCTTGCACCCTGTCACCCGCACTATTCGCCGTATTGAAAGCTTTTTTGGTGAGCTGGGTTTTGAAGTCAAACATGGCCCGGAAATCGAAGATGATTTCCATAACTTTGACGCGCTGAATATTCCGGCGCATCACCCGGCCCGTGCTGATCACGACACTTTCTATTTTAATCCAAAGCAGATGCTGCGTACCCAAACCTCTGGTGTGCAAATTCGTACTATGGAAACAGAACAGCCACCGCTGCGTATCATTTCCCCTGGCCGTGTGTATCGTAATGACTACGATCAAACCCACACGCCAATGTTCCACCAGGTGGAAGGTTTGATGGTCGACAAGAACGTCAGCTTTACTGAACTCAAAGGTATTTTGCACGACTTCCTGAATAACTATTTTGAAGAAGACTTGCAAATCCGTTTCCGTCCGTCTTTTTTCCCTTTTACTGAACCTTCAGCTGAAGTAGACGTGATGGGCAAAAACGGCAAATGGCTGGAAGTATTAGGCTGCGGTATGGTGCATCCCAATGTATTACGTTCTGTTGGCATCGACCCTGAAATCTACAGCGGTTTTGCTTTTGGTATGGGCGTTGAGCGTCTGACCATGTTGCGTTATGGCGTAACAGACCTTCGTTCATTCTTCGAAAACGATCTGCGTTTTCTAAAGCAATTCAGATAAGCGGGAGCAGATAATGAAATTCAGTGAATCCTGGTTACGTGAGTGGGTCAACCCGCAGTTATCGACCAATGAGTTAGCAGAACAAATTTCGATGGCTGGTCTGGAAGTAGACGGCATTGAGCCTGTTGCCGGTGAATTTAGCGGTGTAGTGGTAGGCCATGTGGTTGAATGTGGTCGTCATCCGGAAGCCGATAAATTACAAGTCACCAAAGTGGATATTGGCACTGGTGAATTATTAGATATCGTTTGTGGTGCAGCCAACTGCCGTCAGGGCTTAAAGGTTGTGGTTGCGACGGTAGGCGCTGTATTGCCGGGCGATTTTAAAATTAAAGCCGCTAAATTGCGTGGTCAGCCATCGAACGGTATGTTGTGTTCTTTATCTGAGCTTGGCATGGCGGAAAGTTCAGAAGGCATTATTGAACTGCCTGCTGATGCGCCGCTGGGGCAGAATATTCGTCAGTACCTGACATTAGATGACAATGCTATTGAAGTGGATTTAACACCAAACCGTGCTGATTGTTTAGGCTTAAAAGGCTTAGCCCGCGAAGTAGGTGTGCTGAATAACTTAGATGTAAAACAGCCGGAAATTGCTGCTGTTGCCGCTACTATCAGCGATATCAAAGGCATTCAGTTGTCAGCGCCTCAAGCTTGTCCACGTTATTTAGGTCGTGTGATTCGTAATATCAACACAGCGGCTGTGACGCCTCTGTGGATGGTGGAAAAATTACGTCGCTCTGGTATTCGTTCTATTGATGCTGTGGTGGATGTCACCAACTTCGTATTGTTGGAGCTGGGTCATCCGATGCACGCTTTTGATTTAGCAAAAATCGAAGGTGATATTGATGTGCGTATGGCCAAAGACGGCGAAAAGCTGGTGCTTTTAGACAGCAACGAAGTGACGTTAAAAGCCAATACGCTGCTAATTGCAGATAGCGAAAAAGCGCTGGCTATGGCCGGTATTTTTGGTGGTTTGCACAGTGGTGTGACCAAAGACAGCAAAGACATTTTCCTTGAGAGCGCATTTTTCTCTCCGGTTGAAATGGCAGGTATGGCCCGTCAATACGGTTTGCATACAGATGCATCACACCGTTACGAGCGTGGTGTAGATCCAGAGCTGCAACGCACAGCAATGGAAAGAGCAACAGCTTTGTTGTTAGCTATTGTTGGTGGTGAAGCAGGCCCTGTGGTTGAAGCTGTATCAGAGCAGCACCTGCCAAAAGCTGCACAAATTTCGTTAAGCCGCACTAAGTTGGACCGTATTTTAGGTATTTCTATTGCGACAGAGACAGTGACTGAAATTTTCCAGCGTTTAGGTATGCAGGTGGACGTGTCAACTGACCAGTGGCAGGTCACAGTACCGAGCTACCGTTTTGATATTTCAATCCCTGAAGATTTAATCGAAGAAGTAGCCCGTGTATACGGCTACAACAATATTCCTAATGTAGCGCCACAAGCCGCGCTTGCGATGAGTAAACATCAGGAAAGCCGTATCTCTGTGCACAGCTTACGTGACTTGTTAGTCGCCCGTGGTTATCAGGAAGCTATTACTTATAGTTTTGTTGACCCTAAGGTGCAGGACGCATTATTCCCAGGTCAGGCTGCTTTGGTGCTACCGAATCCAATTTCAGTGGATATGTCGGCGATGCGATTAAACCTGTGGCCAGGTTTATTGCAGGCTGTGCAATACAATCAGAACCGTCAGCAAAACCGCATTCGTTTGTTCGAATATGGCCTGAAGTTTATCCCGGATGCAAATGCTGAAGGTGGTGTGCGTCAGGTGCCGGTGTTAGGTGGTGTTATTGTTGGCAGTTATGCGAACGAGCACTGGACTATTGCTGAGCGGGCCGTTGATTTTTATGATGTTAAAGGTGATGTGGAAGCGCTGTTAAGCTGCACTTCAGCTACAGAGTGTTTTACTTTTGCTACAGGTCAACACAGCGCCTTACATCCGGGGCAAACGGCTCAGTTAAACCGGGATGGCAAAGCTGTAGGTATACTTGGCGCCTTGCATCCGGAAGCGGAACGCAAATTGGGTATTAAAGGCAAAGCCTTTTTATTTGAAGTAGAGCTGGAAGCATTTGGTGATAAACACATTGTTTTAGCTCAGGAAACTTCAAAATATCCTGCAAACCGTCGCGATTTAGCTATTGTTGTGAAATCTGATGTGCGTTTTTCAGATATCCTTGCTACTATTAGAAAAGTTGGCGGAAATCAATTAGTTGACCTAAAATTGTTTGACGTCTACACAGGGCAGGGTGTTGCACAAGGCCACAAGTCATTGGCAATAGCTTTAACCTTGCAGGACAAGGCGCGAACGCTAGAAGATAAAGATATCCAACAGGTTATCTCTTCCGTGGTCGAGGTGCTGAGCAAAGAGTTCAACGCAACGTTGAGGGATTAAGAATGGCGCTTACCAAAGCCGATTTAGCAGAACGTTTATTTACCAAGTTTGGCATCAGCAAGCGCGATGCAAAATTAATAGTCGAATCTTTTTTTGAAGAGATCCGCATTGCTTTGGAAGCAGGCGACCAGGTAAAACTGTCAGGTTTTGGTAATTTTGACCTGCGGGTAAAAAACCAAAGGCCAGGCCGTAACCCAAAAACAGGTGAAGATATTCCTATCTCTGCCCGTTGTGTGGTGACCTTCAGGCCAGGCCAGAAGTTGAAAAGCAGAGTCGAAGTAGGCACCGCCAAGAAGTAATGCCTTATCTTGTAGTTAAAAAAGGAGTGTCCTGAAGGTACACTCCTTTTTTATTGTAACCCCCGTCTAAGACGGTTCTGATCTGGTCCTTGTGTTGCGACTACCACTTTTTTGTACAAAAAGTCACAAGTTTTAATAAATTCAATCAATTGTAAAGAATATATAATAAATATATAACATTAATATAAAGACTAATCTTTATGCCTTGCTAAGTTTTGAGCCGCAGGATGCAACTTCACATCACGGACTTCAAAATTCTTACAAGGTACACATATGAAAAATAGAAACAAAGTACTGTTACTGGGAACTGCTGGTTGTTTTGCTTTATCCTTAACTTCAGTGGCTGTCGCTGCTGCAGTGGATGGACCAGAGTTTGTCACTGCTGCCAGTGTTGCTGCAATTGATCCAAGTGATGACAGTACCACGCGTTACATCGTTAAATATAAAGATGGCACTACAGGCTCTTTGCAAAACGGCGTTCAGTCCGCTCCGGCATTTTCAGTGCAAAGAGCCGAAACCTTTGCGCGGAAATACAAAGGTAAAGTCATCAGACACTTAAGTTCAGTCAAATCCAGTGTGCTGGAATTAAATCCACGCCAGTTACAAGCCATGGTGTCTGATCCGGAAGTGCAGTACATCGAAGTAGATCAAAAGCGTTATCTGTTTGACGTGATCACGCCTATGGCACAAAGCACGCCTTATGGTATTCCAATGGTTCAGGCCAATCTGGTCAGCGACAACAATGCCGCTAACACCCCGGTTTGTGTTATTGACACTGGCTATCGTCTAAATCATGTCGATTTACCGAGCTCAGGTGTGACAGGCTTTTCTTTCTCTGGTCATGGCGCCTGGTCGACAGATGGCAACGGTCATGGCACTCATGTTGCCGGTACTATGGTGGCGCTGAATAACAACGATGGCGTGGTGGGGGTATTACCTTCAGGTCAGGCTGGCGTCCACATTGTTAAAATATTTAACGACTCAGGCAACTGGACCTTTGCTTCTGATCTGATTGCAGGGATCCAGTCCTGTAAAGATGCTGGCGCTAAAGTGGTGAATATGAGTTTAGGGGGCAGCAGTTCCAGTCAGACTGAACAAACCGCCATGACTAATTTCTACAATAGCGGGATGTTATTGATTGCTGCCGCAGGCAATGCCGGTAATACCAGCTTGTCTTATCCTGCGTCATACAATGCGGTAGTTTCAGTGGCGGCTGTGGATTCAAACCGTAATCTGGCCAGTTTCTCCCAGCGTAACGCTCAGGTGGAATTGGCAGGCCCTGGTGTGGCTGTGAATTCAACCTGGAACAATGGTGGCTATAACAGCATCAGCGGTACCTCTATGGCATCTCCGCATGTTGCCGGTGTGGCTGCTTTAGTCTGGAGTAATCATCCACAATGTACAGCACCACAAATCCGTAGTGCTTTGCAAGTCACAGCGCAGGACAGGGGGACTGTCGGTCGGGATACCTCTTTTGGTTTTGGTATAGTTCAGGCCAAAGCAGCTGTAGATTATCTGACAGCCAATGGTTGTAGCGGTGGTGGTGGCGGTAATCCTCCTCCTACAGGTGGCGAAACTTTCCCTAACCTTTCAGCTACTACTGGCAACTGGTTACGGGGTTCTTACGTTATTCCATCTGGTGTCAGCACCTTAACCTTCACCATATCAGGTGGTTCAGGTGATGCAGACTTGTATGTTCGCTATAACAGCCAGCCTACAACCAGCCAATACAACTGCCGTCCTTATTTAAATGGCAATGCTGAGCAGTGTACTATCACTAATCCGCAGGCAGGTACCTGGCATATTGGCATCAGAGCTTACACGACTTTTAGTGGTGTAACTTTCAGTTATTCTTACTAATACAAAGCTCTTTTCGTACTGATAAAAGCTGTGCCATAAGGCGCAGCTTTTTGCCGTCCAGAAAAATATTCCGGTCAGTGGGAAAAGCCACTGGCGCTCATCCGGGCATTTGCAAAGTGTTGGTAATGTTTTAACCGACTTCGCTGTGCAGGCCATAGTCACTCTGTTCCGATCTGAACAAATGCTCATGACTAGTGTGTTACTGCCAAATATTTTAACTTGCAGTGATCCAATGAACCTGCTGATCTGTAAACAAATGTATTCATCTCCGTGATCTTCTCTGTGAGTCAGTATTATGAGTATCCAAATTGGTGTCAGCGCTTGTGTGCTTGGGCAAAAAGTACGTTTTGATGCCGGCCACAAAGCGTCAGACTTCTGCAACCGCACTCTTGCTCCTTTTGTGTCTTATGTGCCGGTCTGTCCTGAACAGGCCATAGGCTTAGGTGTGCCTCGTGCTGCTATTCGGCTTCAGCTCAATGCGGATCAGCAGGTTAGATTAGTAAACAGTAAAGACAGCAGCATCGATCACACCGATACCATGGAGCAATTTACCGACAAATTGCTGCCGGAATTAAAGCAGTTGTCTGGTTATATTGTTTGTGCCAAATCACCCAGCTGCGGTATGGAGCGGGTGCGTTTAAATGATCAACATGGCAATCAATTAGGCAAAGTTGGAGTCGGTGTTTTCACTCAGAAGCTGATGCATCGCTATCCCTGGTTACCTGTAGAAGAGGATGGCCGTTTACTTGACAGCAATTTAAAGGAAAACTTTGTCACCCGCATTTTTGCCTGCCACGACTACCAGCAAATGCTGCAATCGGGTTTTACTGTCGGTAAGTTAGTGGCTTTTCACAGTCGTTACAAATTTCTGGTGATGGCACATAGCCCAACGGCTTATCGTGAATTAGGTCGCTTAGTCGCTCAGGCGAAATTGTTTGAGCCAGATGAATTGGCGCAGCGTTATTTACTGCATTTAATGCAGGCCCTAAAGCAACAAGCAACCCGGAAGCAACAGGCCAATGTGCTGATGCATTTGCAGGGCTTTTTTAAGAAAATGCTCAGTAGCGAAGCCAAGCAGGAATTGCTGAAGCTGATCCATAAATACCGGCAGGGTCATTTGCCCTTACTGGCACCTTTGACACTATTGCGCCACCATTTGTCGCAACATCCACATCAGTATGTGGCGGCGCAGCAGTATCTACAGCCTTTCCCCGATGAATTGGGGTTACGCGCCTGATGAAAAATACAGCATTTTCTTTGGTTTTGCGTCGTAATTGTTTACGCCTTTGTCCTGATGAAAGAAGGAGAATTGCTTGATAAATACCGCATTTTCATTGGTCTGGTTGCGTAATGATTTGCGTGTTTATGACAATCAGGCCCTGTTTGAAGCCTGTCAGGCGGGTTTGCCTGTCGTGGCACTTTTTGTTGCAACTCCGGATAGTTGGCAGCAGCATTTTATGGCGCCGATTAAACAAGATTTTATTCGTCGCCGCGTTTTGCAGTTACAAACTGAACTGGCGTTGCTGAATATTCCTTTAGTGGCGGTTGAAGGCAGCCATTACGACGCTTTGCCTGCGCTGATGCAACAATTTATTGACGCTGGGGCTGAAGCTTTATATGGCCATAACGAATACGAACTACGTGAACGGCTTCGTGACAACAAGGTCAGTGCCACTTTTGCTGATGCCGGCAAAACCAGCTTTTGGTTTGATCGCAAAGCTGTTATGCCACCAGGTTCAATCTTGAGTAAAACCGGGGGTATTTATCAAATTTTTACACCCTTTAAGAAAACCTGGCTGGCGCGTTTGCGTGAAACCGGTGTGCGCTGTTTCCCTAAGCCCAAAGCTTTAGGTGACGTAACGCTGCAATTGCCTGCGTTGCCAGCAATGCAACAAGGGGATGGCAGTTCAGCAGCTTATGCGGTGGATGAGCTGCAGGTTCTGGATCAGATGCGGCAGTTTTGTCGTGACAAAGCGGCTTTTTATCAAACAGAGCGGGATTTTCCGGCTTTAGATGGTACTTCGTCTTTATCTGCGTATCTGGCGATAGGGGTTGTTTCAGCCCAGCAGTGCATCAGTCGTTTGCAACTGGAAGCGGCGAGCGACTGGGACAGAGAAAAATCTGGTGCTGCAGTCTGGCTGTCTGAGCTGGTATGGCGGGATTTTTATCATCATATTCTGATGGCTTTTCCGGATTTGATTAAACACAAAGCTTTCCAAAAAGATACAGATGGCATTGTCTGGCCTAATAATGCACAGCTGTTTCAGACCTGGTGTGAGGGCAAAACCGGTTATCCGATAGTGGATGCTGCTATGCGTCAGCTGAATCGAACCGGCTGGATGCACAACAGGTTACGCATGATAGTGGCCAGTTTTCTGGTGAAGGATTTGCATATCGACTGGCGCTGGGGCGAGCAGTATTTTATGTCGAAGCTGATTGATGGTGATTTTGCTGCCAATAATGGTGGTTGGCAATGGGCCGCTTCCACAGGCACAGACGCTGCACCTTATTTCCGCATTTTTAATCCTGTGACTCAAAGTGAACGTTTTGACCCGGACGGCGTATTTATAAAACGCATGCTGCCGGAGCTTGCTGATGTGCCAAAAAAGCAAATTCACTGGCCACATCCTTTGCCTCTGTGGAGTGACTATGTCAAACCCATAGTGGACCACAGCAAAGCAAGGCTTCGCACCTTAGAGTTATTTCATACTGTTAAAAAACCGCAGGATAAGTCTGATCATGAATGAACACCAAGCGACAAAACGGCTGGATGAATTTTTGAGCTTTTACAATAACCTGAGCCAGCACAACTTAAATTCACTGCAGCAGCTGTATGCTGCTAACGTTGAGTTTATCGACCCCGTTCATCATATGCTGGGGCTGGAGCAGTTACAGCAGTATTTCTCTCACGCTTATGCCAGATTAAGCAGCTGTCATTTTGTCGCAACCTCAAAAATAGCGAATGAAAGTCAGGGATGCCTGAGCTGGATCATGACCTTTACCCATGATGCGATTGGCAATGGTAAAGCGATTTCTGTGCATGGTTGCTCAATAGTGCACTGGAACAGCGAAGGCAAAATTGCGTACCACAGAGATTATTACGACTTAAATGAAATGGTACTGGAACATATTCCGCTGCTGGGTTGGGTCACAAAAAAAATTAAACAAAAAATGGCGAAGGAAGTGTAGATGAAGATAGCAGTAATAGGCGGTGGTATCTCTGGCATGATCAGCTGGTATTTGTTGCAGCGCCAGCATGATGTGACCTTATTTGAAGCCGGCTCTTATCTGGGGGGGCATACAGCCACAGTGGATGTACAGTTTGAGGGAAAAGACTACGCCATAGACACGGGTTTTATTGTGTTTAACAACTGGACTTATCCGCTGTTTAATAAATTTTTAGCCGAACTGGAGGTGGAATCACAGCCCACCCAAATGAGTTTTTCGGTGAAAAAAGCCGATACGGGCCTGGAATACAACGGCCATACGCTGTCGACTTTATTTGCCCAGCGCCGCAATCTGTTTCGCCCTTCATTTTGGCGTATGCTGCTTGATATTGTCCGGTTTAATAAATTAGGTAAAACACTGCTGGAACAAAATCATCCGGATCTGGACTTACTGATTGACGAGTTTCTGGCCAAACATAACTTAGGCAAAGAACTTCGTAATGACTATTTATTGCCTATGGGGGCCGCCATATGGTCGTCAGGCCTTGCAGATATGCCGTCATTTCCACTGCGGTTTTTCCTGAACTTCTTCAAAAACCATGGCTTGCTGAATGTGGCTGACAGGCCGCAGTGGTCGGTGATTAAAGGCGGGTCGCGGCAATATGTTCGTGCTTTGCTTACTACCCTTAATCCTGAGCAGGTACAGCTCAATAGTCCGGTAAAAGCAGTCACGCGACATGCAGATGGCGTCACGCTGGAGTTTACTGATGGTCGCACAGAGTCTTTTGACCAGGTGGTCTTTGCTTGCCATAGTGATCAAGCTTTGGCGCTGCTAAAAGACCCGACAGAGGCAGAGCGCCAGGTGTTGGGTGGTATTGCTTATCAGCAAAATGAAGTCATTTTACATACAGACCAGCGCATTTTACCCAAACGCAAAGCGGCCTGGGCTGCCTGGAATTACCATCTGACCGATGACGCTTCCAGTCATGCAACTTTAAGTTACAACATGAATATTCTGCAGGGCATTGAGGCTCCGGTGACTTTTGTTGTGACGCTGAACCATAGTCAGGCCATTGATCAGAGCAAAATTTTGAAACGTTTTCAGTACGATCATCCGATCTTTAACCACTGCACTATTGCAGCACAGCAACGCCGTGCTGAAATTAATGGTGTGAATAATAGCTGGTTTTGTGGTGCTTATTGGTACAATGGTTTCCATGAAGATGGGGTGCGAAGTGCAGTGGATATAGCCCATGCCATGGGAGTGGAGTTTTGATCCCATCAGGTCACGCGGTATTAACAGGTGAAGTAGGGCATAAGCGCTATCTGCCCAAAGTACATGGTTTTGACTACCAGGTGCACTACTTCTGGCTGGATCTGGACGAACTGGACCGTATTCCGGCTAAAGGCTGGTTATGGTCACAAGCACGATTTGCGGCCTGTAGTTATCGTCGTACTGACTATTTGCCCGGAGCAGCAGATTTAACTGAAGCTGTACGGCAAAAAGTGCGGGATTTAGGTTTTACAGGCGCTGTAGCTAAAGTCTGCATGATGAGCCCGCTGGCGAATTGGGGTTATTACTTTAGCCCTTTGACTTTGTATTACTGCTTTAATGCTACAAAACAGCTGGTGGCTTTGTTGGCTGAGGTGAGTAACACCCCCTGGAATGAACGACATTATTATCTGGTGCCTGTTGCTGACGCTGAACGCTCTCATTATCAGCATGATAAAGCCTTTCATGTGTCGCCTTTTAATCCTATGGATATGCAATACCACTGGGCAGTGCGGGCTGATGCAGAGCAACTGGAATTGAGTATCACTAATTTTAAAGCTGAACAAAAAGTGTTCAGCGCCTGGTTCCATCTGGGTGTGCAGCCTTTTAATCTGCCTTTGCTTAAAAGCTTACTGATCCGCCGTCCATGGCAAAACGTACAAGTGATGACCCGAATTTATTGGCATGCGATAAAACTGCTGTTCAAAGCAGTACCTGTGTATGGCCACCCTAAGTCAAAGGAAACACCAAGATGACGGTTTCTATTACCGGACAATGCCCTTTTCAAAATTTAAGTTGGTTTGATAAAACCTGTCGTACTCTGGTACTGAAACAGCTCAACCAGCTGCAATACGGTGCTATTTTACTGGTCGAAGGCCAGGAAGAAACCTTGTTGGGCGATGGAAGAGGCGAATTGCAAGCCACACTTACTGTATTGGATCCGGATTTTTATCAGAAACTTGCCTTTGCAGGTTCTGTAGGGGCTGGCGAGTCCTATATTCTGGGTCAGTGGCGCTGTGATCATTTAACAGTGCTGGTGCAATTGCTGGCCCGAAATGCCTCCTTGCTGGATAAACTCGAGTCGGCATGGGCGCGTTTAAGTAAACCAGCCTTAAAGTTACTGGACTGGCGTAATCGCAATACCAAAGAGCAGTCACGCAAAAATATTTCAGCGCATTACGATTTAGGTAATGCCATGTATCAGTTGTTTTTAGACCCAAGCATGATGTACTCCAGTGCTGTTTATGAAACTGAAAGCTGCACACTGGAGCAGGCACAGCTGAACAAGCTGAAATCTATTTGTGACAAGCTACAGCTAAAGCCCAGTGATCATCTGATAGAAATTGGCACTGGTTGGGGCAGTATGGCTATTTTTGCCGCCCGAAATTATGGCTGCAAAGTGACCACTACTACTATTTCCCGCGAACAACATGATTATGCCGCAGAAAGAATCCGCGAAGCAGGGCTGGAATCACAAATCACTTTGTTAATGGAAGACTACCGGGATTTAACTGGTACATATGACAAGCTGGTATCTATTGAAATGATTGAAGCCGTGGGTGATGAGTTTTTAGATCAGTACTTTGCCAAATGCTCAAGTTTACTCAAAGACGATGGTTTGATGGTGTTACAGGCCATCACCATAGCCGATCAGCGCTACAACCACTATGTCAAAGAAGTTGATTTTATTAAACGCTACATTTTTCCTGGCGGTTGTTTACCATCAATACAGCGCATGAGTAATGCGGTGGCAAATTACACGGATTTAGCACTGCGTCAGGTGCAGGACATTGGCCTGGACTATGCCCGAACCTTGCAGGACTGGTGTCATAATTTTATGGCGTCACGCGATAAATTGCATCAATTGGGCTATGACGATCAGTTTATCCGTCTCTGGCATTTTTACTTGTGTTACTGCGAAGGCGGCTTTTTGGAGAGAGCCACCAGTGCTGTGCATTTAGTCTTCACTAAACCTTTGAATAGGAACAAAATCTAACTTTTCGTTGCTTATTAAAGCGCGGTCGTCTATAACTTTGTACGTATTAATGTAGTAGAGTCTGTATGACGACCGTGACCACTTCACAGCCCCAAACTGATATCAGTGTTCTTCACGCTCAACTCCAGCTGTTACAGCAAGAAAATGCCAGACTTAGCTTAATTAATCAGTTTGCCATTGATCTGCATGAGTTGACGGGCGCGGATGATATTCTTAATTATGCTGCAAAACATGTCGTGGCAGGCTTAGGTTTTGTCGATTGTGCCATTTTTATTCTGGCACCGGATCGACACACACTAGTGCGTAAAGCAGGTACAGGTACCCGCGATTTACCTTCCCATTTAGGCATAGCTGAATTAAAAGTTGGTCATGGACTGGTGGGTTATGCCGCCAGCACCAAAGCTTCTGTGCTGGTGTCTGATACCAGAACTGATCCCCATTATCTGGCTGATTTAGTGCCCAGCTTGTCTGAGCTGGTTGTGCCTATTCTGGACGGTGATGAGGTGTTGGGGGTGATTGACTGTGAACACTCTCACATTAATTATTTTACTCTTGAACATCAGCAAATTCTTGAAGTGGTGGCCTCTATTCTAGCCAGTAAACTTCGAAAGTCGCAGATGCTGGACACTCTCGAGTCGTCAGTCAGTAAACTTGAATATGCAGAGCGTTTGCAAAAAGCCTTATACGAAATAGCCTCCTTCTCTTATTTTGCCAACGACTTTTCCGGTTTCTACAAAAGAATGCATCAAATCGTAAATTCACTGATTTATGCGCCAAACTTTTTTATTGCTTTGTACGATGATGAAGCCGAGTTACTACAATTTCCATACTTCGCCGATACCGAAGATGATTTGCATCCCGATCAGGTCTTTGGCAAAGATGTATTAGAGCATAGCCTGACGGGTCATGTGTTTCGCTCCAATAAGCCGTTATTGATCCTACGGGAAGAGATAGCGGCCTTTGAGCAAGAGTATGATGTTAACTCATACGGTTCTGAGCCTGAAGCCTGGTTAGGTGTGCCTTTTCAGTCCAGTGAAACAGTGCGTGGTGTGGTGGTGGTGCAAAGTTATGTCGCCAATATTCAATACACAGAACGTGATCTGGAGCTGATGATTTTTGTCTCCCAGCATATCTCCAACGCGCTGGAGCGGGTATTTTCCGAAAAACGTTTGCAGCATCAGGCACTGCATGACGCTTTAACGGCTTTACCCAACCGCAGTCTGTTGATGGACAGAATTGGGCAGGCGTTTAAACGAATGCAACGTTTTCCAGCCAATCATCTGGCGGTGATGTATCTGGATTTAGATCGTTTTAAGACGGTTAATGACACTTTAGGTCATCAGGTCGGCGATGATTTTCTGATTCAGGTTGGACGGGTGCTGAAACAATGTATGCGTCAGACCGATACACTGGCACGTTTAGGCGGCGATGAATTTGCCGTGGTACTGGAGGATGTGGCAGGGCTCTCTGATGTCACAGATGTAGCCCAACGTATTATTCAGGCGCTGCAGCAACCTTTATTGGTGGGGGACCATACGCTGCTGACCTCCTGCAGTATTGGTATAGCGCTGGCTAATTCAGGGGATCAACTGCAGTCAGCGGACGAGCTTATTCGCCGCGCTGATATCGCTATGTATCAGGCTAAACAGGATGGCCGTGGTGTGTACCGTATTTATTCTGCGGATATGCAGGCGCAGGAAAGTCAGGAATTCAAATTAGGACTGGAAATTAAAGCGGCTTTGGCGCAGCATCATTTTAAGCTGCATTATCAGCCTATTATCTGCCTGGAGACTGACGACACTCTGGGCTTTGAGGCGTTAATTCGCTGGACTCATCAGACTCAGGGCGCGATCACGCCAGATCAATTTATTCCTTTTGCCGAAAAAAACGGCTTGATAGGGCTGATCGATCATTATGTATTGTCGCAAAGTATCGAACAAATCCGTCTGTGGCGACAAAATTACGCCATGCCTTTTTATGTCAGCGTTAATGTGTCTGGCCTGGCATTTTCAGAGCCTGATTTTGCCACTGCTGTGATCCAGAAACTGGCCGAGGCTGATGTTCCAGCCCGTTATCTGGCGATAGAAATTACAGAGCGGGCACTGATTGAAAATATAGAACAAGCGCGTTTGTGTTTAAAACAGTTGCGCCAGCATGGCGTCAAAGTGTTGCTCGATGATTTTGGTACTGGCTACTCAAGTTTAAGTTATCTGAACGAATTTAAGCTGGACGTGCTAAAAATTGACCGTTCTTTTATTGCCAATATGAAACCCCGGATCCAGGATAACCCAGTGGTGAATACTGTGATTGCTTTGGCTAAAACTTTAAACTTAAAAGTAGTGGCAGAAGGGGTGGAAACCAGTTTGCAGCGGCAGTTATTAAAAGAACTGGGTTGTGACGCCGGACAGGGCTATTGGTTTGCTAAGGCCCTTCCGGCAGCCGATGCAATCAAATGGCTACGTTAAACAATGCGGATGTGTAGGGGCGGGGTTTATCCCCGCCCGTATCCGGTTAAAATTCGATTTCAAGCGGGCCACATTAAACCAGGCGGATCGCCTCTGCTTCAATAACGATTTGGCCAGCTTTATATAAAGCCCCTATGGCTTGTTTAAACATCTTTTTACTGACACCAAACTCACCGTAAATTTGCTCCGGCGTGCTTTTATCTGATAGCGGCAAGCTGCCACCTTTGTGCTTTAAACGCTCTAAAATCACATCAGTAAAGGCCTGAGCTTTTTCATAACCCGGCTTATCCAACATTAAGTCTATACGGAAGTCGTCACGCATTTTTTGTACATAAGCTGTGCCTTTGTAGCCGATACGCAGGGGTTTAAATACCTGATTTTTATACAACAAGCCCCAGTGTTTATGATCCACTACCACTTTGTAGCCGAGGTCAGTCTGTGATGCGACATAAAACTGCACTTCATCGCCGCTCTGATAATCCGGCGTGTCTTTGCCTATGTATCTGTCCAGCTTGGCTGAAGCGACAATGCGGTTACTTTTATCGACATAACAATACACCAGATAATATTTATCCAGCTGCATCGGAATTTGTTGTTCGCTAAAGGGCACCAGCAGGTCTTTTTTCAGACCCCAGTTTAAAAAGGCACCTACTTTGGTGATAGCCACAGCTTTGAGCTGTGCCACCTGACCCACCATAATGTAAGGTTTTTCTGTGGTGGCGATCAGCTGATCTTCAGAGTCCAGATACAGCAAGACGTCCAGCTCAGTGCCAATTTCAGTACCAGCAGGCACATAACGCTTAGGTAATAAAATATCACCCCAGCTTAAGCCATCTAAGTAAACGCCAAATTCGACCTGCTTTTTGACGGCCAGTTTGTTCAGTTTACCTAAAGCGAGTTGGGTCATGTGATTACTCCGATGCCAGCAAGGCTGGGGTTGACTGTTGAATAAATTGTAGTTGGACCTGTACGCTTTGGGCTGCATTGCCAAACCAGATCTGGCCTTCATTAATAGTGCATTGTAGCTGCATGCTTCTGTCGCATAATTTCGCCAGTTCTGCTGTATCCGCAGGAGACACCGCGACTATGGTCAGGTTTTTTAACTGACTTAAAGCTTTTTGCTCAGAGCTGTACCATTTATCGACCGCAGTGCCACCGTAAGCAACCAATAACAGCTGTTGTGTTTTATGACTGGCGCGGCGTAAGCGTTTTTCTTCCGGCAAACCCAGCTCAACCCAAAGCTGATAATCACCTGTCAGGTTTTGGCGATACAAAGCCCCTTCATCCTCATCAGAAATACCTTTACCAAAGCTCAAATCTTCATGGGCACACAAAGCAAAAGCCAGCAGACGTAACATCATACGCTCTGTGGTTTCAGAAGGATGCTGGGCAAGCGTCAGGTTATAGTCCTGATAATGATGGCGTGACATATCCGCCACAGCAAGGCTTGCTTTAAAAATGGTCGCCTTTAAGGCCATAACAATTCCGCAGAACAAATCAAAAGGGCGCTAGTGTACCTTGTTCGTCGGAATATTGCAGCTAACCTAAGCAACCTGAAGTTGAGCGACTCAGACCTGCAGTTGATGCTGCAGTTTTTGCCGAAGCGTTATACGGTTCCAGATTTTTTCATGGAAAAAGTAAGCTACAGTATTGATCGCAGGCTCTATGGTCGCCACTAAACCACCCACCAGCAGATCTCCGGTTAATAAATAGGTAACGCTAAAAGCGACGGTAAAATGCAGTACAGCAAAAGTCATAGTTTTTAACATAGTAGGGCTCCAGGTGTCGGAATTTGTTTTGAGCTTAGCCTGCTGTGCTTTTCATCAAAAACGAATTAATCCAATCGCTGCTATCGTTTTTTATGTTCAGCCGATCTTAAAACCACAGGTATGCGTATTAAAGCGGTAACAGGAGCATAAAATGAAATCACTTGAAGTTTTTTACGATGGCGGCTGCCCTTTGTGCCGGAAGGAAATTGCTTATTTTCGTGCTTTAAAAAGCCGGATACCTGTGATCTGGCTGGATTTAACCGATTTAAATGCAGAGCTGCCTGATGATTTGGACAGATGCAATGCGCTTGCGCGTATGCATGTACGGGTTGACGGGCAGAGCTATTACAGAGGAGCTGCAGCTTTTGCCATGCTCTGGTCGCAATTTGCATATTGGCGTATGCTGGGGCTGTTTTTAAGAATTCCGCCCGTCACCTGCTGCGCTAACTGGCTTTATCACATTTTTTTGAAGTTAAGACCGCACCTTCAGCGCTGGGTACAAACACAGGAGAAACCCTGATGGGGTTAGATTGTCGTGACTTGTTAGATGTCAAAGAATATGAATTTCTAATCAACTGGTTTATGCGTAAACAAAAGCAGCATCAGTTGGCTCAACTGCAAGAGCCTTACAGCTATGATGGTTTTTCGGAATATGATCAAAAGGTCAATCAACTGATTGCCGAAGCGACCATTGCCTTTGTCGAAACCTTTCATCGCCAGGCTCCGGCTTTGGTTTTTACCAACTTATTTCATTTAGCTGAACTTGAGCTGCAGGGCAAACGTGATCTGCTGATCAAAGCCCCTAAAAAACTGCAGTAAGGGCAGACCATCAATAAAAAAACCACCGCGCGGTGGTTTTTTAAAGCCTTCCTCTGCAGCTACTGCTGTACCCGCTTTAATGCGTCGGTCAACTGCGGAATATCCAGCTTTTCATTCAGTGGCACCAGGGTGCCTGCAGACCAGACTCCATAGCTGCCATCCTCACGCACTAGAATCATTTTGTCTTTTTTAAAGCTGACCAGCTGGTGCGGTAATAAATTCAGCTTTGGATAAGCAGAAGGTGTAAACCAGTTATCACCAGGCCAGTTGCTGTGGCAGCCAAGTTGAGCCAACAGAGTAGGGATCAGATCCAGATGTTGGGTCACTGTATTGGATATAGCCCTATGTAAAGCCGGCCAACGGCTGTAAAGCTGAGCTGGTGCCAGGTCAAATTGTGAATCCCTGGCCTGCAGAGTCAGCACCAGCAGCTGTTGCCCTTGATCCGACTGAGTTAAGTCTGTGGCTAAATCGCTGCTGAACTTAATCTGCAGTGGCGCCGTAGTATCCGGGCTTAAAGCTAACCAGGGCAGTAGTTGTTGGAATTGTGCGTCACTGGCGCTGATACTCAGTTGTCCTGCTGGCAATTGCTCCATCCAGACAGGAGCTTGCTGTAACGTAAGATCCATGTCTTTATTCAGCTGCATGCTGCCATAGAGTAAATTCAGCAAGGCGCTGGGGGCTTCTACAGGCGAAAAATGCAGCGGGTGTGCTTTGAAGTTGTGTTGTTCTAAAAACGCTGTAT
The DNA here is from genome assembly GCF_031457405.1 of Rheinheimera soli. Classification (GTDB taxonomy): domain Bacteria; phylum Pseudomonadota; class Gammaproteobacteria; order Enterobacterales; family Alteromonadaceae; genus Pararheinheimera; species Pararheinheimera soli_A. Next base: position 426,587 of record NZ_JAVDWR010000001.1, read on the forward strand.
CAAGAGCTGATAAAGCGGGCACAATCAGCACTGTGACGGCTTCAGTTTGTTGATTGACGCATTGCAGAGTTTCGGGTTCACGCCAGTTGGTCGGGCGTTGCAACTGCTCTGCTTTGGTTTCCTGTAAACGGGATAAATCCAGCACATTGTATTTGGCTAAAAATGTATTGGCTGTCGCCGGATAAGTAAAAGGCAACACATTGTCTTGTTTCAGCACATCCAGATCCAGTTGAGCATCAGCCCAGATATGCAAGCTATGACTGGTCACAAAACACCCCAAAAACAGATAAAGCGCGGGTTGACCTAAACCAGAGGCCTGCAGTCGTGGCACTTTTTTCCAGCATAAATTACTTAACACCAGCTCTATGGCTAATAACAAAGCCGCGACCACTGAAGTGATCAGAATAAAATTACGCAGATTGGTGACCACCTGCTGGCGTAATAAATCTATGGTTTGTTCGCTGGAGGTGCTGCCGACATGGTAACCAAGGGCCTGATAGACATAAGCGTCAAAAATCAGTGCGACCAGGCCTAAGGTGGCTAAAGTGGCGGCTATACCCCGAACATGGCGCTGGTACGGAAAAATAAGGGTGACAGGGAATATCGTCAGAATAAAAAACAAAAAACATAAAAAGGCAGTGTGGCCCAGCCAGTTGGTCACAAGATACAACCAGCCGGTGATACTTTGTGGCAAAGGTTCTGCCCACCAGTAGGCTGATGTGATCAGCAGCGCCAGCAGGATATTAAAAAAAGTAAACCAGTGACCCCAGTTCAGCAGGCGGTTTACTTTATTGACCAATGACAGGTTTTGTTCCAGCACCATAAAGTTATAGTTTCTTGCTGTTGACGGCGTCTTTTAACGCCTGACCAAAATGAGTCACCACATCCATACGCTGAGCAGCAGGAACACTGGTATTGATAATATGACTGATGGTATTGCCTAAACACATCAGGCTTAATTCCGTTGTCGCATCCTCTGAGCGTAATTGCTCCAGCAGAGTGTTAACGATCTTTTCAATTTGGTCGGTCGAATACTTTGATACAATAGGCATGAAGGTCTCTGCTCGAAATAAAATGGAACAGCGGGGAATACTAGCAGAATTAGCTGAGAACAGGAAAATATATGTCCGTCGATGTGTTGCATCTGGCAATAAATTTTATCGAAAGTACTGAAAGTGAGCAGTTGCAGGCGCAATTTCGTCAGGAGTTGGTGCCGGTATCGCAATCTGTGGCGCATTTAATCGAGCAACTGCATTTAGCCTATAACGGCAAACCAGCCAAAGGTTATGCAACTTTTGCTGACGACTTACAGGACAGAATGGCGCTGCCTTTAGCTCAGTGGCAAGCTCAGGAACGCAGTTTTCTGCAGCTGGCAGAACAAGCCACCAGTCAGTTGGTGGTGCAACTGGTGCAGCACCAAATTCAGGAAACCGGCTATTTTATGCTCTGTCATTATCGGTATCTGGCAACTGAATATGTGCTGGTGACTTTATTAGGCAGCAAAGATCACTTCAGTGTGACACCGGAGTTATTACTTTCCACCGATCAGCATCTGGATATAGCCCGGATGCAGCTGGCCGCTCGTATTGATTTAACCGAATACCAAACCAGCCCAGAGCAAAACAAATACATTTCCTTTATTCGTGGCAGAGCAGGGCGCAAAGTCGCTGACTTTTTCCTCGACTTTTTAGGTTGTGCTGAAGGCATGGTCGCCAAAGAGCAAAGCAAAGTGGTATTGGCTTCTGTCGAAGAATATTTGTCGGCTTCTGATTACGACGCCAGCGAAAAATCTGCTGTGCGTAAGCAAGTCTATGATTACTGTGAAGAGCAAACCAAACAAGGTTTGGATGTGCATTTACAGGAACTGTCGGCCACGATCGACAGCAGTGATGCCCGTGCTTTTACTGATTATTGTGCAGAGCAGAATATTGAAGTACCTGACCAATTCCCGGTGGATGTAAAAGAGTTAAAAACCCTGGTGAAGTTTTCAGGTGCTGGTGGGGGCGTCAGTATCAGCTTTGAACAAAAGCATTTAGGCGAACGTATCCGCTACGATATGGAAAAAGATCTGCTGATTATTCAGGGCGTTCCGCCGAATTTAAAAGATCAGCTGCAACGCTTTTTAAAAGGTTTTTCCAGTTTTGACAACAAAGGCTAAAACGCTAGTCACTACCACCACTGCTGCCGTCAGAGCCACCCTCTGATGAGCTGTGGTGGTCAGTATCAAGCTGTTTGCTCTTGTTTACTTCTGTACCGCTGCCCGCCACTATAGCTCCGGTGACGCCACCTTCAGTGGTTTTTTTCTGTCTGAATTCTTGTTGTGGTTTTTGCTGCCGCAGCTTTTTATTACGACGCAATAACCACAAGTTAGCCACTACCAGGCCAGCAATGATCAGAAGGGTCCACCACAGCGTCACTGTCATTTTTTATTCCTTACAAATGGTGCAAACATAACGCTGAAAAATCAGCGGCAGATGGTCAAGCAGCAAAGCTTTATCCGGTAGTTCACTCTGGGCTATAGCGTCAAACAGCATGCTGTGCTCAAAGGACTTTAAATACCCCTCGGCCAAAGGACGGTAGCTTAAATGCCAGGCTTCTTTTGCCACGCCGCCCTGATCGTATAAATAAGGACGGAAAAAGCCAAAAGGTGCTGCATGCTGTTGCAGCCACTGATCCAAAGCGTAAAAAGGACCACCTTGTTGATACTCAGCATCCAGTAATTGCACCTGATAATCAGCTGCTACTGCTGCCTTGTCAAATACGTCCAGATCCGTGCCCCAATGATGGCGGCTGGCGCCAGGCAAAGCAGAGTACAACAAAATAGCTTCCACTTTGGCAAAGCCAGTTAAGCTATGGATATCAACCTGTTGCTGAGCCTTGTTGTAGACAGGGCGCAGACCTGTATATTTAGCTGTCCAAATTCTCGCCTGCTGGGCAAAAGAGCGGTACGACGAAACCAAGGCCAATTCGATGCCATCCAAAGCAGCTGCCTGTTGCATCTTCAGATAAGCGGCTTTGACGTCCGGCATTAATCGATGCTTCAGCTCCAGTTCGACCAGAGCTGATTCGTCAAAGCCTGTCAGAAGCTTAGCTATATTCATTTGGCAACCAGTTGCTGCAATATATGCTGATACATATCGGCTAAAGGCTCCAAATCGTCCACAGCCACGCATTCGTTTATTTTGTGAATGGTGCCATTACAAGGCCCGAGTTCCAGCACCTGAGCGCCTGTAGGTGCAATAAAACGACCATCTGAAGTACCGCCCGAGGTTTCGAGTGACGGGGCAAAGCCTTTTACTTGTTGCACTGCATGCACAGCAGCAGCCACCAGCTCACCACTGTCGGTCAGGAAAGGCAGGCCATTAAATACCCAGTCGATACTGTAGTTCAGGCCATGCTGATCCAGAATCGCCAGAACCCGCTGTTGCAACTGCTCTGCTGTCACTTCAGTGCTGTAACGGAAGTTAAAGGTCAGTTGCACATCGCCAGGTACTACGTTAGTGGCCCCGGTGCCGGCATGAATATTGGAGATCTGAAAACTGGTTGCTGGGAAATAAGCATTGCCTTGATCCCAGACTGTTTGCGCTAATTCCGCAAGAGCAGGAGCTGCTTTATGAATAGGGTTGTCCACCAGGTGTGGATAAGCCACATGGCCCTGAATACCTTTAACGGTCAGATAACCTGTTAAAGAACCCCGACGGCCATTTTTAATCACATCGCCCAACTGTTGGCTGCTGGATGGCTCGCCCACTAAACACCATGTTATTTTTTCCTGACGGCTTTCCAGCACTTCGATCACTCGTTTAGTGCCATTGATAAAAGGGCCTTCTTCATCGCTGGTAATTAAAAAGGCAATATCACCTGTAAGCTCCGGATTAGACGCTAAAAAACGCTCTGTCGCCACCACCATAGCGGCTAAACTGCCTTTCATATCTGCTGCGCCACGGCCATATAACATACCATCACGAATTGCAGGCTGAAATGGCGGGCTGGTCCATTGATCAAGTGGTCCTGTTGGAACTACATCGGTATGACCAGCAAAACAAAATAAAGGTTTACCCTGACCTCTGCGCGCCCATAAATTCAGTGTGTCTTCAAAAAACATTGACTCAATAGTAAAACCTAAGGCTTCAAGGCGCTGCGCCATTAATTGCTGGCAACCTGCATCCTCCGGTGTGACCGACTGGCGGCTGATTAAGTCTTTGGTCAGATCTAGTACTGCTGTGCTCATGCGGAGATCCCAAAAATTGTCTGATAATTTTGTTCTGAAAAACCAAGATGAAAAGTGCCATTGTGTTCAAGTACTGGTCGCTTTATCAAGGCTGGTTGCGCCAGCATCAGTGCCACAGCTTTTTCAGCTGTCATGTTGTCTTTGTCTGGATCCGGCAAGGCCCTGTAGGTGGTGCCTTTAGTATTGAGCAGTTGTTGCCACTGCAACTGCTGCATAAATTCGGCTAAAAGTGCAGCACTGATCCCATCCTGACGATAATCAATATACTGGTGTGGCAGTTGTTGCTGCTCAAGCCATTTGCGGGCTTTTTTGATAGTGTCACAATTTTTGATGCCATAAATGCGGGTCATAAAGCCATAAGTCCTAAGCGCTAACCAATTGAATAGCCAACAAGTCATCCTGTAGCGCCTGATGATAACCTGCACGGCAATGAATACTATGAATTTTGGAATGGGGGGCAATACGTAAAAACAATCCGAAGCTCTGACCAGGCTGACTGAGCAGCGCCTTATCGTAATGCAGCAAGGCTTGTCCTGCCTGAACATTAGTTTGCTCGCCGACCAGCCAGTGAAACCCCAGGCCATGTTTATCCTGACAATAAAGTGGAAAATCCAGCACAAGTTTCAGTCCGCTGGAGTGGATAAACTGCAAATGTTGGCCTGTCTGATTTTTCCGGCTGAACAAGGCCGTAAAGGGGCTGTATAAAGTAGTGCCACGCAATTCAAGCCAAAGTCCATCGCCCTGTAAGCCTGATGCCATCAGGGGATCTGTACTGTCCATACGGTTGTGGCTGAACGCATCAACCGGACTTCTGATCCGTAACTTTAACTGTGGATCCAGACTGGTATGCCAGTGCAACAGGCTAAAAGGGCTGAACATGGGCAAAAACATTTAAAGGAATATGGCTTGATAGTAACGAAAAAAACGGAATTTGGCGAAGACTTCCTGTAAGCCGGATTATTTTTCCGGCTTTTAGTCAGGCGGCAGAACTTGTGCAGAGCAGGGCTGTCAAACAAAATAAGGTATTTCCGGGGCTTGAACATAAAAACGTCATGAAAAGCTGATAACCAACAGTCATATTTGATGACAAAACCATGTAAGCCTTATGCATTCTTTGTTACTGTTGTCCACAGATTCTGTGGATAACTTTGTGTGTTGTTATGTTTAACTGCTTTAACTGTTTGAATTTAATGGTTAAATACTAATGGCACAAAATTTGTTTAGTTCGGCCTCTAGCAAATAGTTGGGCAAAGGCAGGAAACTGATAGTTTTCATCATCAATCTGAAATTTTTGCCGTAAAACTTTTGAGTTTTGTTTGTTTTAAAAATGTTGATCGTTACGCCGCTTTATTACGTAATCAGAGAATATTTTAAGGTCAGGCCGATTTTACCTTTAGTTTCAGCCAAAGCTGGACGATAGTAAGTACAGGGGGTAGACTCCGAACGAACGACCTTGTGGTAAATACACCCATCATCAAGAGGAGTACCTGCGATGTCAGCTACGTTTTCGACACTCAAAGCGGGGATGCAGTACAGCCGTGACTGGCCTGTGGTACCTCAATTAAATGCAGTTTTCCCGGAAAACAAAATTATCCGCATGACAGTGTTTGCACAAAAAACACTGCCTGTCATCGCTGTGTTGGGTGCTGTAGTGCAGTTTAATCAGCTTGGCTCAAGCCAACTGCCGCTGATCCTGACCATGATGCTGTTTATTTTATCTATGCCGTTTCAGGGCTGGTATTGGCTGGGGAAAAGAGCGCAAACCGAATTGCCGCCTGGCCTGAGTAGCTGGTATGGTGAAATCAAACAGAAGATGCAGGCGCAAGGCTTACAAACTCAAAACCCACAACACAAATTACGTTATGCAGATTTGGCGTTACTGCTCAAACAGGCCTTTGGGCAACTGGATAAGACCTTTCTTCGCGACTGGCTCTGAGCCAGTCGTCCTCTCTATTTTCCGGACAAATAAATTCTCTGAGAATAAGTATAGACCCACTCTGGTTTGTATATGACCAGCAGGGTCATGGCCATGCCATTGAGTAAGGCTTCCGGCAAAGCCGCCAGTGGAATAAAAATTAAGTAACTGTCGTAGAGCTGATGTGCGCTGTATTGATCAGCCTGATACCAGGCCTGCAGCAGCATAAAGACCACTAAACCCAAAGCGCTGTTTAAAAAAGCTCCAACAAATAAATAGACAAACAAGTGTCGCTGCAAATAATAAAAACAGAGCAGGTAAACAGCATAATTCAGCGCCAGTACCAACCAGCCAGAGGCTAAAGCCCAAAGCAATTGTTCCAGGCTTTGGGTGTTCATCAGCCATTGCAGCGCCATCACCAGCACAAACAGCAAGCAGCTTAAGCGCAAACCAAACAGCAACACCAAAGTGGTCAGTGCCAGAAAATGAATGGACAAGGCATCCAGTACAGCTGCGTCGGTTTGCCATAACAAGGCAAGCACACAGACACTGGCCCCGGCCACAGGCCAGGGCACGGCTTTATGCGGCAATTCGCGCCAGAAGTCGCGGTTGAATACCAAGCCCGCAAACAACAACAGGCAAAATGCCGCCAGCATCAGTTAGCTCAGATCAAAAGTGGACCAGACAGGCGCATGATCAGAAGGACGCTCTGAGGCTCGCAGTTCATAATCTACGTCACTTTCTGTACACAAAGCGGCTAAAGGAGGGGTCACCATCACCACATCGATACGCAGGCCTCTGTTGTCATCAAAACCTTTAGAGCGGTAATCAAACCAGCTGTATTTTTCAGTTGCATCCGGATGCAAAGCACGAAAGGTATCTATTAAACCCCAGCCTTTTAATGTCGCCAGCATTTCACGTTCTTCCGGTAAAAAGGAACATTTCCCTTCTTTTAACCAACGTTTGGCATTGGCTGCACCTATGCCGATATCCAGATCTTCAGGGGAAATATTAATGTCACCAATAACAGCGACATAATCATCCGGGCTGTGGTGGCTGATTAAATACTGCTGCAGGTCAGCATAAAACTTCTGTTTGGCTGGGAATTTAGTTTCATGACTGCGATTTTCACCTTGCGGGAAATAGCCGTTTAACAAGGTCAGGGTTTTGCCGTTGTCCAATGCAAAAGTACCAATCAGCATACGACGCTGAGCATCAGGCGCATCTGTTGGGAAACCATACAACATAGACAGCGCTGGCTTTTTACTCAGAATAGCCACACCGTAATGGCCTTTTTGACCAAAATAATACAAGTGGTAGCCAAACTTCTGCATATCTTCGAGTGGAAATTCATCATCATGCACTTTAATTTCCTGCAAGCCGACAAAATCAGGGGAATGTTTGGCCAGCAAGGCTTCGATTTGATGAGGTCTGGCGCGTAAGCCATTTATATTAAAAGAGATAATTTTCATGATAATGCTCTGGTCCACATAAGAGTAATAGCCTTTGAGCTCTATACTAGCATTTTGTCTGCCCTGACGTGAACCGCTGCTTGCTCAGTCCGCCGACAAACTTTAAGCTATGCCTTTGTTTTGATGAGTCTGATGTTGTGAGTTCTGAATTACCTGCCTATCAGTTAAAGTTTTCCGCCAGAAGACGTAGTGTTCAACTGAAAATTCAGTCAGGGCAGCTATGGGTGTCTGCACCAACAGGCTGCGATCTGCAATTTATTCAGCAGCTTATACAGCAAAAAAAGGACTGGATTGATAAACACCTGAGTCAGCAGCAACACACTACTGAACCCGGTTGGCTGGCGCAGCGGCAAATTCCTTTATTCGACGATAAACTAGAGCTCAAAATTGTACAGGATACAGTCAACCAGTTTAGTCTGGATGGCGACTGTTTATGGCTGCAGTTATCAAACCGAAACAAAAACCAGGATAAATGGATAGAAAAGCTAGTGACCGAATTTTATCTGCAGCAGGCGAAGCTCTGGTTTGAGCAAGAGGTGCAACTGCAGCAGCAACAAATGTCGCTTTCCAGCCGCGAAGTGCGGGTTTGTAATTTCAAAGCCAAGTGGGGCAGTTGTGACTCATCTGGTGCACTGAGTTTTAACTGGCGCTTACTGATGGCCCCTGCCTGGGTGGCTCAGTATGTGGTGGTGCATGAACTGGCACATCTGGTCCATATGAATCACAGCAAAAGCTTTTGGGCTTTAGTCAGCCAGTTTAATCAGGACGCTGCCAAAGCCCGGCTTTGGTTAAAACAAAATCAGCACTGGATGCAGTTGTAGTTTTCAAATCACCGCAGTTTTAACCAAAGTGATATAGCAGAAGAAAAAAGAAAGCCGACCCATAAGGCCGGCAAAGTTTACATCTTGGGAGAATAGAAAGGATGATTCACTAAGTCAGACTCTGGTCGTTGCAAAAGATTCCATTTTATTTTTGTTTTTTTGATCTCTGTGCTTTTCTTTGCAGTTTGTTGGGGTTAAAACGCAACAGACGCTTTCCAGCGGGCGGTGTTTTCTGTTTTAATTCGCAGCAACCTCACTTTGACAGTGAAACTCATCAACAGCAAATTGGCCGGTCAGAGCCGATAGTTTCTTTTCAGGACCACAACATGACGAATCCTCTGCGTATACAACAGCTGATGAAGCTGGTCGATTTAACCCGTTTAACGGATCAGGATAACGCTGACTCTATGCAGCAATGGCTGGAGCAGGATTTGGCCCATGCAGCAATTCTGCCTGCTGCTGTCTGTGTCTATCCGGCTTATCTGACGCAGGTGAAAAACTTTTTGCAACAGCGCCAGTTTGCAGTACAGCTGGCTACTGTAGTGAATTTCCCGTCCGGCGCTTTGCCTTTAACAGAGGTGCTGGAACAAATTCGCCAGGCCTTAGCTGCTGGTGCTGATGAAATTGACTGTGTTTTGCCTTATCAAACCCTATTGTCTGGTCAGACAGAGCTGGTTCGACAGTTTTTAGCTGAAGTTCGAAAGGCCACGGCTGGTGTGTGTTTAAAAATAATCATTGAATCTGGCGAGTTATTAACCTGCCAGCAAATCAGCAAGGCTACAGAGCTGGTGGTGCAGTCGGGTGCCAATTTTGTCAAAACATCGACTGGCAAAGTCAAAGTGGGCGTCACTGAAGAAGCGGCCCGTATTATGTTGGCTGTGATTGCAGCCTCTGACCGTCCTGTTGGCTTCAAAGCTTCTGGTGGTGTGCGTTCTGTGGAGTTTGCATTAAAGCTGGTAGGGTTGTTCGAAGAGCTGACAGGTCACCTGGCCACCCCTGAGTCTATGCGTTTAGGCGCCAGTGCGTTGCTGAATGATTTAAGCCAACAGCTGGATTATTAAAGCCTGTTTGTTTGTAGCCGCTGAAAGGCTTTTAGCGGCTGTAGCGTTTTTCTTCTTTGAGTTTATTGAACTGCTGCAATAATTCCTGATGGCGCACTCTGTGGTGTTCCGGCAGTGGCATATTGTCGACAATTCTGAAGGTCTTACGGCACTTTTCCGCCAGCTCGAGTGGTTTTTTCCGTTTTGGATCAGCCATCATCTGTATGGAGGTCTGAATATAGTTCAGCGCACTGCCTGTGTTCATTGGGGCAACTTCCAGCGCTTGTTCAAAACGGATCAACGCCTGTTCGTAATTGCTTTCTTTGTAGAACTGAATACCTTGTTTGTTTAATTCATTAAAGTTCGCCTGACGGCTTAGTGAACGACTTTGTTGTTCACTGAATAACTTTTCCAGTATAGGGTCAATGGCGCCGGATAAGTTTTGTAGTTTTTGCGCCAGCGCTGATGCCTGTTCAAACTCACCAATCTGGTTCAGCAACAAGACCGCATCTGCTGCACAGTGCGGTATAGGTGGCATTTCGTCTGGTTTTTCCGGATCGACCTCAGGGTTCATTTGTGCGGCGACGCGGTCAGAGACTGTGGCGAAGGTTTTTTTCGCCAGATACTGCTGGCCACCTAAAGACTCCAGACGGGCCTGACATAAGGTTTCAAACAAATCAAAGTCAAAGTCACGAATCACAGTGTCTTCACGTTTTGCTCTGTGAATAGCCATCAGGGCTTCCTGCTGGTACTTATTGCGCTGATTCAACTCTTCAGAGCGGGAAGCCGCGTCTATTGCAGTGCGGATATAGTTCAGCAAATGCACAACTTCCTGACGGGCAGAACGTCTGGTAATTTCGTAAATTTGTTTGCTGGCTTGCACCAGATTGGCCAAATCGTCCATTTCTCTGGCGATGTCCATCAGCAAATTTTGCCGGCTGACAGAAAAAGGAGAAATCACAATGGCTTGAGTGATCACCGCCATGGCCTCTTCCATCAATCCCTTAGCTATTAAATTGCGGGCTTTCAGATCATAAGCTTCGGCAAAATACCTGTTGGTATCAATAGCTTCATTACAAAGCTCCAGACTTTCCTCATAACGCTCCTGCTCAAAACACAAACGGGCTTGCAGCAACAAAGCCCAGTTCGTACGGCTAAATGCCAGAGTTTCTGACAGCAGAGTTTCAGCTTCCTGATACTGTTTTAGCTTTAAATGAGTTTCAGCCTGAATACGGCCGCACAAAGAATGATAACGACTGGCTTGTTCACGTTCCTGTTTACAGGCTTCGATCACCAGTTCAGGCTGTTCATCAAACATGGCCTGATAAATAGGCGCAAGTTGCTTTTTCTTATTCTGAATTTTAACCAGACGGGTGCGCAATACACTTTGTGAAAAAGGTTTGATAATGTAGTCGTCAGGTTCTGCTTCAACAGCACCCACCACCATAGGCACCTGATTTTCGCCTGTAACCAGCATATAAACAGCAGCAGGGTGCAGCAGTTTTTTCTCGCGTAAATCTTCTAATAACTGACGGCCGTTTTTGCCTGAACCTAAGTTGTAATCAACAAATAACACATCATAAGAGCCGTGCATGCATTTCCATAATGCCTGTTCACCGGTAAGAACAAAGGCAATATTGGTCGCGCCCATCGAATACAGTATGCCTTTGAGCAATAACTGGAAGGGACGTTGGTCATCAACAATAAGGACTCGAAGATTTTCGAGAGTTTTGTACGACATTCAGCAAACCTATCGATTTAATTATCGCAAGTGTTGATAATATGTTTGATTTTAGCAAGGAAAATTTAGAGACTTATTTTTGAACTGTAATGCAGAAGGAAAATGGTGGAGGGGGAAGGATTCGAACCTTCGAAGGCAGTGCCGGCAGATTTACAGTCTGATCCCTTTGGCCACTCGGGAACCCCTCCACAAGTGTGGAGCGCATCTTATCAAAAAACATTTTGATGTAAAGGAAATTACTCAACTTTTTTGTCTGACTGCCGATAAAGCAAACAATATGATGTTTTTGTGCAGATTTTATGCTGATAAATGAGTGGCAAACCGGTGTCCGGTTAAATAAAGCAATACAGCAACAACAGTTCAGTGATTTTTCGCTGTGGCTGGCTTTTTTATCGCCTGCCGTAGATGAGTTTGCTCAGTTTTATACTCCGGATACAGAATGTGCCAGATTCCAACCCGATCTGTATCAGCAACTGGGTATACAGCAGGCCAGGCCTTTTAGTTTTCAACCACAAGACGAGCAGCATTTAAAACAACAGGCCACCGCCTTTCAGCAGGGGGGCGCTGTTGCTCTGCGTTTAATGCATTCGTTACAAGGTGCACCTTTGGTGATGGAAGACAATAAACATAAGCTGCCGGATGAGGTGAAATCAGGCCTAAGTTTGCATGCAAGACGCCACTTAGTGCAGCAAAAACCAGAAATGATGCAGGCTGATCCTACCGCTTTGTATGAAATTTTAAATCAGCTGCATGGCTGATGTTTATTTAAACACTGTGCCGGCATTTCTTAAATTTAAGGCCACTGCCACAGGGGCAAGGATCGTTACGGGATAACCGGACTACAGGATGTTCTGTTAATACGCCACTGCTATACACCCAGCGGCCTTGTTCCAGTTCAAAATCTGATACTTCATCCAGTATTTCTAATTTATCGCCTGCCAGATAAGAGGCAATAAAATGCACCTGGTTGCTTGTTAACTTTTGATTGGGCTCTGGGTGATTGGGCCTTGAGGAGTCAGAAAGGATCTTTAACCCAACAAAATGCACGGCTTTGGCGAAGTCTGCAATATCTGCTTCGCTGTGCAAGACCCGGGCTGTGGAATGGTAAGTCTGCACTATATAGCTGTAGCACTGTGGATTTTTATCATGATGGCAATAGGCGCTGTAACGTGAGCGCATCAGTTGTTCCGGGCTTTGTGCTACAGCCTGGCCACAGATCAGGGGCTCACAACAGGCGGAAAACTTTTTACCTGAACCGCAATAACATGGAAAAGACAACACATCCGCCACTTTGTTTACTCACTCTGCTTCAGATACTTCACTAAAAGCCTGAATATACAGCTTCCATGAAATACATCAATTAATCACCTTTATCAGAGTCTAGTGTAAGCAAAATGGTTGTCAGGGCCAAGCCGGTTATTAGGTATATCCGGCTTCAGATCTGTATTAGTGACTGACAGCAATGCGCTGATTTATGTTCTGAGAGTGTGTTGTGTCATTGCTCAACTGGTAAAAACAGGTCTGGTGCTGTTCTGCCAGTTGCTGATAATGTAGCAAAGAGCTTTCGCTGAACTGATCCTGCCATACCACCACTGAGCTACAAGTGCTGCTGCTTAAGGCGTCACTCAGTACTGTATGAATATTACTGATTTGTTTTTGCTGGATCACCAGTACTTTGGACATATCTAGATCAAAACCACTGAAGGTCGATTTATCCGGTAACTGATTTGGCGCCAGTAACAACACCCAGCCTGAGTGTTGTTGATGCTGCTGAATAATAAACAGCAATTCAGGCAAGGCCAGTTGACCCGCAGTCACCTGCAACTTTTGATAAAAAGCCGTTTGACCGGTTTTATGCTGTGACTGATTTGGGGTCAGTGAAGAGTAGCTCTGAATGGCTTTATTTAAATTCAACATAGTGATGCTCCAGTACTGTTCGTATTTACAGTGTATGGATATACAGTAGTTTTCTGTTGTTTAAAAAGCAAGCTCTTTTTATAAAGTTTTTGGCCGTTTTTTACTCTTTTTAAAAAGGTGAATTGTTACTTATTGTTTTGTAACGTAATTTTTTCAAAGCGTTCTGCAGCTAATTGCTGAGCCTGCTGCTGGTCCAGCACAGTTAAGTGTTTACACAATACTGTACAGGCTTGTTCTGCTGTACTGTCTTGTTGTAAAGCCGCCAGAATAAACCAGCTGTAGGCAAAAACTGCAGACTTAGGTACTCCAGCCCCCTTTAAGTAACAGTGGCCTAACTGAACCTGGGCCTGTAAATGACCTGTATATGCTGCACGACAATAGAAGGTCGCCGCCTGATGTGCCTGTTGTTCTGATAAGGCAAGGGCCTGTTGAAAAAACTGCTCTGCTTCTTGGTGATCTGTATGCAAAGTGTCGTTCTGAACGGTTAAAGCCGGGTCATTTTGCGGTAAGTACGACAGCATACTGCCTGGTGATTGCAACAAAACCTGCAGTAGCTGCTGATGTTCTTTTAGTTTGGCGTCCACTTCAGCCAAAGTTAAATCATCAATACCCGTAAACTGTGGGCTTAAAAGCTGTGGTGTTGTCATAAATACAAAATCCGGTTTTGAAAAGCGCGCTATTAGACCCAAGGCACAGGGCAGGGTCAAGTTATTGAGTCTGCTTTATGCTGTTTTCTGTCAGATTTCTGACGATAAAGCCAGCTGCAAGCCATTACCCTTGCCAGAATCGCGCCAAATCTGTGGTTTGTATCTTGTCGCAGGAAAAGGCCATGGACAAATTAATTGGAATTGCGGCAAGGCGACAAGCGAATCAATCCCCATGAGCATAGTAGTCCTATGTGATTGGGGTTGGTGAGTACAGTCAACGCAGCTGCGGTTTCAAGTAAGAAGGCCATAGTCATATGGTTGTCACACAGCCTTCTTACACTTCGCCTATTGAAGTTGGGTGAGTGTAGTCAGATGTGGACAGATGAAAGTTACAGGCAAGAACTGGTCAGTATTTTACAGCAGCGTAAGTTGCAGCCGCTGTTTCAGCCTGTACTTGATTTTAATACTGGTCATATTCAGGGCTATGAAGCACTGATCCGTGGCCCGTCCGACAGTCCGCTGCATTCTCCTTTAGTGTTATTTAAAGTGGCGCATCAGTGCCAGTTATTGCCTGAACTGGAAATGCTTTGCCGGGAGCTGAGTATTGCTGCCTTTTCCGCTGCTGCTGTGCAGGGCGATTTGTATTTAAACGTCAACCCGCTGTTGTTATTGTCCAACGATCATCCTTCTGGTTTAACTCTGGCCCTGCTGAAAAAGTATCAACTGGACCCAAGTCGTGTTGTTATTGAGCTGTCGGAGCAGTATCAGGTGGATGACTCTTCTGTGCTGATCAATGCAGTGCATCATTACCGCGAACTGGGTTTTCGTATTGCCATTGACGATTTAGGCAGCGGTTTTTCCGGTTTAAAGCTGTGGTCTGAACTTAAACCCGATCTGATTAAAATTGACCGCTACTTTATCAGTCAGGTGCATGCCGACCCGACCAAAAAAGAATTTGTCCGCAGTATTATTGCCTTAGCGAAAAGCACAGGCTCTGCAGTGGTGGCCGAAGGTATTGAAACCCGCGAAGAGTTGCTGCTTTGTCAGGAACTTGGTGCCGATTATGGCCAGGGCTATTTATTAGGCCGCCCAAATGCGGTGATGAGTTCTGTGGTCACAGGCAGTTATCAGCTTAATCCTAATCAGGGCAGTGCACCTCCGAACTCGACGGAGCAAGTTGGCGCTTTATTATTAACTGTGCCGGCCGTGGCCAGTATGATAACTGTAGCGCAACTCTTTGATATTTTCAGTAAAAACCCGCAGTGGTCCAGTCTGGCAGTGGTCGAAGACGAACAGCCTGTCGGTATTATTCAGAAGTCTGTGTTATTTGAGCTGTTCTCAAGCCCATATGGCCGGGCTTTGTATGAAAAGAAAACCGTCAAAGCTCTGATGGATCAGGATGCTGTGATCGTAGACGAGCATTGCAGCCTGGATCAATTGAGTCAGCAGGTGACCGATCAGGACGACGAAGGCAGCTGGTATTTTATTGTCACCCGCGAGCAAAAGTATTTGGGCTTAGGTTCAGTGCGGGCTTTATTAAAACGTATTACAGAAAGCAAATTACAAAATGCGCGTTACGCTAACCCTCTGACCTTATTGCCTGGTAATGTGCCTATTTATCGTGAAATTGATGGTTTATTGCAGCGACGTAAAAGCTTTCATATCGCCTATTTTGATTTAAACGACTTTAAGCCTTACAACGATACCTATGGTTACAGCAAAGGCGACCTGGTGATCCAACTGGTGGCTGAGTTGCTGACCAGTATAGCCGGGGCCGATGGGCATTTTGTTGGTCATGTAGGCGGCGATGATTTTGTGGTGATCTTCACCAGCGACAACTGGCAGCTGTTGTGTCAGCAGGTGCTGAATGAATTTGCTGAGCGGGTGCTGTTTTATTACGAAAGTGCTCATGTGCAGGCCGGAGGCATTCGCAGTCAGAATCGTAGTGGCGAGCAGGTGTTTTATCCTTTACTCAGCCTGGCTGTTGGGGTAGTGTCACCCGACCCAAGGTTATGTGTTTGTCATCATGATGTGGCCGCTTTGGCCAGTGATGCCAAAACACAGGCGAAAAAACCACAGGGCAACTTTTTGTTTATCTCACGCCGACGTGGGCCTGGCCAGAATGTCTTAGTTAATTAATGACTGGCTAGACCAATTTGAACCGTTGTCTGAGGTACACTGCACCACTTCGATAGTCGTCAGGACGGGGATCCATGTTTTTACAGCAGTTTATTAGTGAGCATAACCACGAAGTCAGTTTTAGCCGTCAGCAGGCCTGCCGTTTTGCCAAGGAAGTGGCAACAGATTTTAACCCCATCCACGACGCCGACAGTAAAAGATTCTGTGTGCCTGGTGATTTGTTGTTTGCCCATATGGTCAGCAAACACGGTTTAGCCCGGAAGTTACATTGCACTTTCGCCGGTATGGTCAGCTCAGATGTGCTGTTGCACTCAGAGCAACAAGGTGATGAATGGCGTTTATGTGATCAACAGAAAAAAAATTATCTAATTTTGCGCCAGCAAGGTGAAATTCATCATGATTTGGCCTACATCGAATCTTTAGTTAAAGACTATGTGCGTTTTTCTGGTCAAAACTTCCCGCATATTCTGCAGCCTTTAATGAAGCAGCATCAGGTGATGATTAACGCTCAGCGCCCGCTGGTGATTTACGAAAGCATGACACTGGAGTTTGACCGCTTTTCCGCCGCATCACCTGAGTTACGTTTGGCCCATAATGATTTAACAGTCGAAGGCAAACGTGGTTTAGCGCGTTTAGGTTTTGAGTTCGTAGAAAATGGCGAAGTGATAGGCCGTGGCGAAAAACGTATGATCTTAAGCAGCCTGCAGCCTTATGAAGAAACAGTGATGCAGCAAATGGTCGATTTTTACAACGAACGTAAAACTCAGTTTCAGCACGCCGTTTAACTAAAGTTTTCGCTGGCTTGGTTTGCACCTGTGTTTTTGCTAAAGTGCTGCGGCACAAATGCTGCGCCCCAAGTGCCTTATTGAATTGAGCGGAGTTAATTGATGTATTACATGATTTGTTCTGAAGATGTGCCAAATAGCCTGGCTTTGCGCAAACAAGTGCGTGAACAGCATTTAGCCCGTTTGCAGGAATTAAAAGCGCAAGAGCGTTTGCTCATTGCAGGGCCCTTGCCTGCAGTTGATCTGGAAGACCCTGCCGAAGCAGGTTTTACCGGTTCTTTAGTGGTAGCGCAGTTTGAGTCTTTAGAACAGGCCAAAGCCTGGGCTGCAGCAGATCCTTACATTGCTGCTGGTGTATACGCCAATTCAGTGGTCAAGCCATTTAAAAAGGTTCTGCCTTAAGTTTTCGCCGCTTGGTTAAATAGTTTTCAAAGATCCCCGACCATGTTTGGGGATTTTTTTTGATCATTGCAACTGATCTTGCGGTTATAACTGCGGTTCTTGTGACGGTAAACGTGATGCTGGTTGTGGCAAACTAAACTGATATTCTGCCACCTGATAAGGCTGCACTATGCGGCTTAATTCGCCATTGCTGTATAAAAGCTGCCAGGCTTTGGCCAGTTGTTCTAACTGCTGTGGGGACAAGGTTCGGCGATTAAAACCAAAATACACCGGGCTTTGGTACACCTCAAATAAAGGCTCCAGGCCTACCGTAGATAAATCAGTTTGTTTTTTCCAGTAATAGTAGGCTGCAATATCTTCCAGTACGCCATGCACCCGACCATTGAGCAGCATAGCCTGTTTGTCTTCATTGCCACGGATAAATACAAAACGGGTGCGGTTTTTTGCATCGTTTAAAATGCTGTCCAGCTCATCGCCATAATAAGCGCCATTCAGTAACGCAATAATGCCCGATGTGCCGCTGCGTTTTAGTTTTTTCAGATCGGTTAAGCCAGGAAAGGCCTTTGCTATTCCGACCAGATAGATCACTTCCTGCTGATGCGGGCCAATAAAAGCAAAGTGTTCACTGCGCTCGGCGTTGTAACTTAAGTGGCTTAACACATCCAGCTCGCCTTGTTCGATCAACTTTAAAGAGCGTAACCAGGGGCTGTGAATAAACTCCAGTTTGCAATCGACTTCCTGCGCCAGGCGCGCCAGCAACTCAACGTTCAGGCCACGCCAGCTGTCGCCTTGCTGAATAATATAAGGCGCAAAGCTGGTTTCAATGCCCATACGTAAGGTACAGCTGTAACCCGGAAAACTCAGCAGCAGACAAACCAGGGCAGCGTGTAAAAGCTTCATAGTGTCCTTGATACAGCAAATTAAATAAAACTCAACTCATAGCTCAACTATATACGCAGGCTGCAGACAGTCAAAGTTTCTGCCACAGGCACTGTCTGCTACTTAGTTCTGCACAGTTCTGTTTATTCGATAAAGAGCCATCAACCCGCCTGACGTCTTTGCCAGAATGGCGCATGAAGCCAACGTTGTTCTGTCTGGTAAAAATGCCGCCTTAGTTGTTGGTAAGAGGCAAAATGAGTGTGCAGATCCTGCTGATACAACTGCCTGGCTTGTGTTACCGCCGTTGCCTGCATAAGATCTTGCTGTTGCTCCAGCTCTGATATCACCAGTCGTGCAGCATGACAGGCGGAGGTCAGGGCAAAACCTAATCCCATCGACGAAATAGGGTCAAAAGCACAGGCTGCATCACCAATAGCCAGGTAGTTGCGAAGTGTGCTGGCATCACTGTACTGGCTACCTGCATTACGCAACCAGGGATGGACAGACAAAGCTGTGTAGTCTTTGACAAGGCGCTTCAGATGCTGACTCTGTTGCAAGAGTTGCAGCCAGTGCTGACGCTGGTTCAGCCGTAATTTACTGATAATGTCGCTATCAGAAAAAAACGTGGCGACATACTGCTGATTAGGCAACCTTGCACCATACCACCAGCCATATTCAGTGCTTTCAATCAGTTGCTCCTGCGCGCCTTCTGTATGGTCCTTGCAACTGAAAAAACAGCCTGCACCCATCAGTTGATCCAGTTTATGGGATTGGCCTCCCAATTGGCGGCAGAGTGAACTGTTGCGGCCAGACGCATCGATAAGATAACGGGCGCGGATCTCAAAAGGGGCTTGCGCCGGGTGAGTGCACTGCAGCAGCCATTCTGAGTCTTGTTGACTGACGGCGCAGTGAGTACGGGGGATCAATGTGCCACCCCGTGCTGTTAACTGTTCAATCAGAGTAAAATCAAAACTTTCTCTGTCCAGCTGCACACTGGCATTTTCACTGCTGAAAATAGCATGCCGTACCCGGGGTAAGTCGCTGCCCCAATAGGTAGTGTCGCCATAACAAGGTAAAAAACAATGGGCCGGAAAATCACTTTTTTGTAATTTCAGGTAATCCAGCAGGGCAAACAAACTGTCTGAGACATGCTCGCCGACACGCACCTGACTGAAATCGGATTGCTCCAGCACCACCACATTCAGTGAGGAGTAAGTTAATAAACTGAGTGCGGCGCAGACCCCGGCAGGGCCTGCGCCTATGATGACCACATCAGTTTTGATGTTAAGGTCGCTCATTTTTTGTTAACGCCTCATCCTGGTGCCTGAACGTGGAGTGCCAAGGCCACCAGATGCCACTTCAATAGCTTTAAAAGCCCGTTGTTCCAGCGCTTTGACCATCTGCACTGCTCTGGCACTTTTGGTTTTTACCTGCTGAGTATCCGCCTCAATATAAAACACAGGTATGGTGGTTTCGTTATCATCCGGATTACCAGTAATAGCGCCAACTCCTACTTCCTTATAAGAGAAAATTTCATTGTTGCGTTCAGTTTCCGTAAAGTACGGATAGCCCGCTGCCTGACTGTTGTTATCCCGGATAAAGGCCAGCGCTGACCAGTGTTCCACCATCTGTACAAAAGAATTGATACCCCGGGCATAATTCATCTGTTGTCCGGCAGGCAGGTGAGACGTAGCCTGACCTTCCACTGTGGTTTCACCCGTCAGTACATCCCATGGACTTTGTGGCGGCCACCAGTAAGCATAATAAGTTGGAGGTAAAGGGGCGCCGTTGGCTTTATTCACTTCAGGCACGGTAAAGTTGACCGTTTGTACTGTGCACTGGAAAAAATCAGCCTGCCATGGGCATGCCATACGTTTGGTTAAATCACCAGGCTGACAACCGCCGCCTTCACATTCATCGCGGGAAGGAGTTAAACCTGTGCTGTTGTACCCGTTCGGACCTTTTTCATCGGCAATACGGTAAGGTGCAGCATAAACAGCAGGGTTTTGCATACTCCAGGTAACTTCAATACCTGGGCACATCGGCAAGCCAACACAGTTACCAACACTGCCTTGATCCAGAGGGTTGACCGGATAAGGGGCTGCCTCACAGTGCGAATCAAACCGGCCTTCAGCCCACTGACTCAGCAAAAACTGCTGGGTTTCGTTCAGTGCCAGAAACTTCATGATCAGCTCATTACTGACCGAATTACTGCCAGAGTTCAATGGCAACATAGGGAAGTTATCTTTAAACAACACTTGTTGTGGCTGATCAGCCGAAGGATCTCCTTCTTTGTTCAGGCCTCGAAAATAAGAAAAATACTGCTGGCGGTTGGCTTTGTTGGCGTCGCTGTTATCGGCGTAGTCAAACTGCCGTGAGTTAAAAGCGCTCATGGCCTGCACATTGGCAACCCACTGATAACGGCTGAGCCTTTCAACCAAAGGCTCAATATCGCGCTGATAATTGGCTTTGAAATCCGGGTTAAACTGGCCGTTGCTGTAAATTTCAGGCACAAGATTGTAAAAGCGTACTCCCACATCAAACATGGTGTCGGACAAAGTTGAAATATTCACAATCTCTGGTGCAAAGTCAGGTGAACCCACCACAACCCAGGCTGAAAGTTGTTCAGAACTGCCATCCTGATAGGTGACAGTGCAGTACACCGGGCCGTCTGAAATATCATCGTGCCAGGTGTTAGAACCGCCATAACTGGTCAAAGGCTCATCACCCCCTGCATTGCCATAGCCACCTAATACAATTAAGCGCCCAAGATCATCGGTCAGTAAATCCCCTAAGGTGGTAATGGCTGTACCGTAGGTGACTGTGCTTGGCGGATAAGACACCGGATACCCCTGTGGCGCATTGTTTTGATCAAAACCAATGCTCTGACGACGACCAGCCAAACTGCGAGGGCCCGGATCAATAATCAGCTTTTGTCTGTCCTGCTCTGTTGTCTGATCCGGATTACGAAAGGGCACTTTTTGTTGCTGATAACTGTTCTGTGGACCATACAATAAATTACCCTGCAACTCGCTGTATTGATACCAGGCGGCTTTTTTATTGGCTAAATGCACTGTCCATTGAATGGACTGCACATTCGGATTGTCCAGAGTCAGCTCTGTGCCATCTTCTGACAATAATTTGAAGGCTTGGCCCTGACGGCGCACCCGGCCTGCATAGTCTTTAAATTGATGAACGGGTTCGCCCTTATTACCGAATGGATCTGCTTCAAAAGGCAATTGGCCTGTTTTTTCCGGCGCAAGATAAAACTGTTCCGGACTGTTACCCAAGCGGGCAACTCCAACGGAAGGATGGATACGAAGAGCCATAGATATGTTCCTTGTTTGGCTTAAATGGCTGTATTCAGCTGGAATACTCTGGCTCAACTGAATGTTGTGATGCGGGCAACTATTGAACGCGACTCAACTATAGCGAACAAGCACAAGGCTGCGTACCCAAAACCCTGATATTTTTCTGATATCGGTATGATAAGGTTGGTTTTACTGCTCAGGTGGCAGGGTTTGCTGATGTGTTTTTATTCAGCTGTATCTGATGTTTTTCTTCTGTGCAAAAATGAGTTGTTCACTGTAATCAACTTGTAAGCCAAATGTAGTTGTAACGTCATTTAGAGTCTTTACTTTAATCCGCTGTTTAGTTCACTCAGATGGATTTTAGTTATGACGTATTCCACACAAAAACAATTTAAAAAGAAGATGTTAAGCTCACTCATTTTGGCCAGTTTGGCCAGTGGTGCATTCGCAGTCATGGCGGCAGAGGGCGATGACGCGGCGATAGAACGTATCACTGTCACCACACAAAAGCGGGTGCAGGCTATTCAGGATGTGCCAGTGACGGTAACGGCTTTTACTGGTGAAATGCTGGAACAATTGGGCATTGCAGATCTGGATGTGTTGTCTGAAATCACTCCGGGTTTAGTGATCCAGGAGCAAAGCCCAAACAACCCGGGTTTTGTCATTCGTGGTATTACCTCTGACAGTGGTTCAGCTCAGTCTTCTCCCCGGGTTTCTGTGTATTACAACGGCGCCGATGTTTCCCGTTCACGCGGCTCTTACTTTGAACTCTTTGATATCGAACGGGTTGAAGTGGTGAAAGGGCCACAAGCGACTTTATTTGGTACTGCGGCTTCCGTCGGCGCTTTGAGTGTGACCACCCGTAAACCTCAGGAAGAGTTTGAAGCAGCTGTTACTTTAGGTGCGGGTAATTTTGCCGCGAAAAATATGAATGGTTTTATCACAGGGGGCGAGCAGAAAGTGCAAGGCCGTCTGGCTTTTACCTATAAAGAACGTGATGGTTATGTGGAAAATATCGCACAACATCAGCCGGATCTGCATGGTATTGAACGTACTGGTATTCGTCCTTCGCTGCGTATCACTCCCAATGACGATTTAACTCTGGATCTGGTGTACAACTTTGAGAAAAACAACGATACAGGCACAGCTTTTAAGAGCCGTCGTTTTGCGCCAACTGGAGGCGATACCAGCCCTTACAGCTTTGTGGAAGCCAGTGGCAGTCCTTTAGCTCAGCAGGTATTTGGTAAGTCTGATCTGGGTGTTGAGCGTACAGTGAAAGATTTAAACCTGACGGTCAACTGGGATTTAAACGAGCAGTGGCAGTTAACCAGCATCAGCGCTAAACGCAGCTTCGACTCGCTGGAAGTGTTTGATGCAGACGGGACTCAAGCCTGGTTTTTAGAGTTTGCTGAAGATGCGACAGGCGATCAGTTCAGTCAGGAATTACGCTTTAATTACAGCGGCGACAAGCTCAATAGCTTCTTTGGCATCAGTTACTTTGACGAAGATGGCTCTCAGTTAGTGCCTTTCAGTACAGAAGAATCCATTTATTTGAACTGTGTTGGTCAACTGGCAGCATTGAATCTGCCTTGTATCAACCCGGACGGCACAGTGAATATTCTGACGCCACTGCTCACTGAAGGACAGGCTCAGCTATTACCTTATCAGGGCAGCTACCAGAACTTTGGCGAAAACAAAGCTTTTTCGGTGTTTGCTGATTTCAGTTATGCCGTCACAGAGGCGCTGGAGCTGACCGCAGGTTTACGTTATGTCGATGAAGATAAAACCAGCGGTTACGCTTCAAACTTTGCCAATTCGGTATTGGCGAAAGCCCCGCTGTTACCTGTAGTCTCAACCAATGGTGAAATTTTTAGCGCCGAAGGCAGCTTTGACGCCTGGTTACCGCGTTTTAATGCTTTGTACCGTGTGAACAATCAACTGAATCTCTATGCCACTATCTCCAAAGGGCGTCGTTCTGAAGTGGTGGATGTTAACTCAGCCCGCAGCCCGACTGGTGCAATACCTCGTATTACCGAACTGCCGGCAGAAACTATCTGGAATTACGAAGCGGGTATCAAAGGCAGCACTGCAAATAACGAGCTGCGTTATGCGGTATCGATGTTTTATCAGGACTACCAGAACTTTCAGGTCACCTTGCAGGACGACGCCGGTAATTTTTATACCGACAACGCAGGTAATGCCAAAAATATGGGTATAGAAGCCGAACTCAGTGCAAGCTTAAGCGATGATTTGGAATGGTTTACTAATCTGGCCTGGATAGACGCCAAAATTGACGACGACAGCAGCAACGGTAATCTGGCGGGCAACAGATTCCGCCTGCAACCTGAATACACTGCGGGCACTGGCTTGCTGCATTCGTATGAACTGGGCGGCGAATATCAGTTAAACAGCTCCTTGTTGTACAGTTTCCGCAGCGATATCTTCTTTGAAGAAGCCAATGCACCTGTCGCAGGTTTTGATATTACTCAGGGTGCTGTGCAGCTGACCAGCCTGCGTTTTGGCCTGGAAAACACTCAGCAAAACTGGTCTGTGACTCTGTATTCCAGCAACGTATTTGATAAAAAATATCTGGTGGATGCGGGCAACACGGGCGGTGCTTTTGGTTACCCAAGCTTTGTTCCGGCTGCACCAAGGCTGTTTGGCATTGAGTTTACGAAACGCTTTATGTAACAGCTTGCTGTAAAAAATAGCTGCGGTAGGAGAGGGCTGTATGGTTTTCTCTGCCGCGGCAGCAGCATAATGATTCAATTGCAGCTTTCTTAATTTCTATTGATTAAATTACTTTCAAAAACAAATAAATACCTTTACCTTTTATCTCTACGTTTTGCTTAGGCTTTTGACAAAAAACAGACAGTAAAAGGAATTGGATATGTTGACTAAAATACTGGGTTTGAGTTTATTTCTGCTGGCAAGCCAAACCAGCTTCGCTGCCACAACCGATGCCAGCACGAGTATCAGTCAGGCTTTGCAGCATGAAGCCCGCACTGACGCCAACAAAAAACGTGATATTGCGCGAAAGCCAGAGCAAACGTTGGCGTTTTTTGAAGTGACACCAGAAAAAACGGTAGTCGAAGTATGGCCTGGCTCGGGCTGGTATACCGAAATTCTTGCTCCTTTGCTGGCCGAAAAAGGCAAACTCTACGCCGCGCATTATTCAGATAAGTTCACACTTTTGCCTGCTGACTATATGCAAAAAGGCCGCACTGAATTCAATAACAAGCTGGCATCGCACCCTATTTACAAAAACGTCACAGTGACAGATTTCGCACCTTTGGCCGATATTGCCATAGCGCCAGCCTCCAGCGTTGATGTGGTGTTGTCTCTCCGCAATCAGCTTTATATGTTCGAAGGTGAAACCTCGTTAAAACACGCCTTAGCTAACTTTTACAAAGCACTGAAACCTGGTGGTGTATTAGGGGTAGTAGCTCCACGCTTACCAGAGCATTTGCTAAATACAGAGTGGAAAAAAACCGGTTATGTGCCAGAGCAGTTATGGTTAACACTGGCTAAAGAAGCCGGA
This sequence comes from Rheinheimera soli, assembly GCF_031457405.1. Taxonomy (GTDB): domain Bacteria; phylum Pseudomonadota; class Gammaproteobacteria; order Enterobacterales; family Alteromonadaceae; genus Pararheinheimera; species Pararheinheimera soli_A. The sequence goes on from NZ_JAVDWR010000001.1 coordinate 451,428, forward strand.
TTTAGCTTTGAAGATCGCGACGACATGCTGCTCAATCCAAAAGATACCGCCGATCACCCATCAGGTATTTGGTCTTTACCACCGACGTTAGCCGGAACTGACGAGGAAAAAGCCAAACATCGGGCCATTGGCGAAGTCAACCAGATGGTGCTGAAGTTTAGAAAGCCGCAGGAGTAGGGGCTGTTATTGCCAGAGTGACATAGGTTCGATGACTTGTAGGTTCTGCTCTATGTAGGTTGTACATGATGTAGGTTGCACTCGCCGCAAAGCGGCAGTGCAACAAAGGGGGATGCTGCAGCGGTAAGGGCATAGTCCACGCAGGCAGGCCGTAAACCCATCGATTGGGACCGCGCGTTTCGCTATCCCTGTTAAACAGGGGCCGATGAGATCTATAACTCTCGCTTTTGCGGAGTTAGGTTTTGTGCTATCAGCAGGCTTTGACTGTACATATGGACGAATACACAGTGTTATTTGCTTTGATAAGAAAACAAGCAGGTTTTTGGCAAATAAAAAGGTACATTTATCTGTTACTGAAGAAGGGAAAACACTCTAATTTAGCAACTTAGAGTGAATCAGCCTAAAAATAACAGGCAAGAAAGAAGTAATAGTGTGCCAGCACGCTTTTGACAGGTTTGAGCCGTAGTTATTTATAATTTATGTTATTTATCAATAAACTAATGCAGATCGATTATCTGGTAGAACCAGACCAGACCTGCCGGCACAATATACAAATGTTAGCCTCTGCAGAAAAGGAGCGCATAAATGAATGAGCGTGAGATTCTCAAGCACCTCCAGAAGTCTGCATGGGAGGATGTTGAGTACTTCTCCAATAGGAAGAAGGAGGAAAGAGAACGTTGGGTAGTTTCAGAATTTCTTTCTGTGCTCGGCTTGGAATATCATGACGCAGAGCTTCAATCTCTTGAACAGGACAATAAAGCTGATGTTCGCTTCCGTAATGCCTTATTTCAGGTTAAAGAACTGCCAGATCCAAACCTTCGGCGGGGAAAGATGTACAAGGATGTTTACAAATCCATAAAGGAAGCAACATCCCTTCAAGATGTGTTGCTGGTCGGGGATGCCCGTGATGTGCCGCCACTCGCAAGCATCTATGAACTCGTTCTCGAAAAGGCCGCTGAATTGGCAAATAGCGAAACATATAAAGCATCGAAGAGCGGGCTTGATCTGCTTATATATGCAACGCGCACTAGAGCATCACTTATTCAATCGCATGAAATTAAAGGCGAAGAATTTTCAGATTTAGGATGGAGGTCTGTTTCGTGCGTAAACTCTAAACAAGCCGTTGTTCTATTTTCGTCGCAATTTGCCCCGGTGTTTATTCTTGAGAAGGTTTCCAAGATTAATGAGCAAAAATGGCTAACAAAGCCATCAATTTGACCGCCTTACGCTGCGCTTCAGGCGGCAAATTATGGCAGCGTTATGCCTTATCGAGGAAGAATCGATCATTGTGAACCTTGTCTTATTCGATTTTGATAAAACGATAATCAGTAGAGATACTGGAGCCGAATATATGAAATTTATGTTGGCTCGTAATCCATTAAGGCTTACTGCTTGTCTATTCGCATGTCCTTTTGTACTGCCTTTCTTGCTTTTTGATAAGGCAAAGTTTGTCGGTTACTCCGTTTGGCTATGGCTTGCTACGATTGGAATGCCGATTAAAAAGGTAATAAAACTGCGCAATAAATTTATTACGCAGTATCTCGAAAGTGAAAAGACAGTGGTGTACCAACAAGCAGTGGAGACCCTGAACGCTCACATTCAAAAATTGGACAAAGTAGTGATAGTAAGCGGTGCTTCTGAGTGGATGGTTAAAAAGGTATTTGCTCAATTGGCGCTTCCAAAAGTTGAGTTCGCTTGTTCACAAGAGGCTCGCTTGGTTGGCGGTATGGTTAGTAGCTTTCATTGCTATGCGAAAAATAAAGTAAAAAGTATCCACCAGCGGTTAAACCTCGTTAAGTATCAATCAATAATTGGTTATTCAGACAGTTCTGTGGACATACCTATATTAGCCTTGTGTACTCATCGTTTTATAGTCAACCCCAAGCAAAGCTGTCTTAAGAAATTAATTAAGTCTTTTGACCAGTCTGTGACGGTAGTAACTTGGGCATAACAAACAAATATTATCGCCAGCAAAAAGCGCTGGCTGCGACGTCAACCCGCTGCGCGGCTTTCCGCGCTAAATTTGGGCGTTATACCTTTAGGAGCATCTTTTGATCAAAGGTGTGTTAGTAAGAATCCGAAATGTAAAAGCGGCTGATTTAGATGAGTTCTACAGCTTGTCCTCGAATTATGAAGACCCTGGTGATTTCATGCCGCTAAGTTTTGTCTCTGAGGTTGCTTTTAAGACAGAATTTGCGGATACAGGTTTCTGGAAAGATCATTGTGGAAAGTTGCTCGTTGAGGATTCTTCCGGTCAAATTGTAGGAGAGGCTGGCTTCTTCAAAGCTGCACACTATATTGATGGCAGAGAAATATATTACAGAATTTTCAGTGGTCATCGAGGCAAAGGATACGCGAGTGAGACCTTAGCACTTTTGGCCCGATTTTTCTTTGAATCATCTTCTATGAATCGAATTCAAGCAGTTACAGTTCATGGTAACGACGTATCAGAGCATATGCTAAAGAAATCCGGATTTGTATTCGAAGGAACAATGCGACAAGCGCGTTATTTTAAAGGGCGACTTGTCGATCTTAATCTGTTCTCGCGTGTTCGTTCAGAACGTCAGGTATAACAAGTTGCTTAGTTTCGTTCCGGCCACAAAAAGCGTGGCCTAGGCTGCGCTGCGGCAGTCCATTAGCAAAGCGTTGGCAGTACAGGCGACACTTATTTATTCTTCTGGAATTTCCTAATTGATGTTATTTGATAAAGCCCGCCATGAAGCGCTTTGCGGTAACGTATGGAACAAAGATGTTGTTCAAAGCACAATAATGTTCATTGTTCATGACATTGAAAAATCTTTGTTGCCGGGATCTTGCTGGCCGACACATCCACTGGATGCAGAGAGTTACCCCAGAGCCGGGCCTTTATGGTCTGCTTATGCCGGGGCTGCCGGTACCGTGCATGCCTTGCAAATATTGAGGCGTTACGGCTATCAGATACGTGATTTAACCTATTTGCTTACGAGAATACACGAATCTTATTTGCGGCAGCCTGATGTGTCAGTTGAACCCGGCCTGCAATTGGGCGAACTCGGCATTATGCTGCCAGCACTATTGGCGCAACCGGCAAATCAAGAATTGGAAGAGAAGCTGATACGGCGGATGGAGGCAACAATAAATCTGCCTTTATACGAGATCACATCTGGGCAAAGTGGAATGATGCATGCTGCTCTTGCGCTTTACCGTCAAACAGGTAAAACAATTTGGAAAGACTTATATATCAGAGGCGCTACAGCTTTATTAGAAAGCTGGAAATATGATAGTAAAACCAAAGAATGGCTATGGGAGAGCCAGGTTTTTGGGGTTAAGCGCTGCTATTATGGCGCATGTCATGGTGTAGTGGGTAATGCTAATATACTGTTTCAGGGGATAGATTTGCTTGAAAGTGAGTGCTCCGAATTAATCTTAGCAAGGACGGTTGATACACTAAGTCTTTCTGTAGAACAAAACCTGGATACCGCCAATTGGGTTCACTACGCTAAACCCAATGTAAAGAAAATGCTTGTTCAATGGTGTCATGGCGCGGCGGGTATTATTACAGCAATGGCAAGGACACCGGATACCAATTCTGGCTATTCTCACCAGCTTGATAAACTATTAACGAAGGCCGGTGAATTAGTTTGGCAGGCAGGTCCACTGAAAAAGGGCTCAAATATTTGTCATGGAACTGCCGGCAATGGCTATGCATTTTTGTATCTGTATCATAGGTGGGGTGACAAGATTTGGCTTGACCGGGCAAGAAAGTTTGCAATGCATGCTATTGAACAATGCCAGAAAGATCGCCTGAGCTATGGTCAGGGGCGATACACCTTATGGACAGGTGATGCGGGTCTGGCCATTTATTTAAATCACTGTTTGTACCCGGAAACGGCTGCAATACCAGGATTGGATTTATTTTGATTTTTTTGCGAAAAGTATCAGCCATACCCGGTCTTATAAATTTAACGGTGCTGATAAAACCATTTGCGGTAAACTCCCAACTCAGGACTATAAACATTGATCGGCGAGTAAACTTGTGTTCGATAACCTTCTATCACTCTTATTTTTTGCCGCAGCTATGCAAGGTTTTTTATTAGCAGGCGTACTGGGGCTGCACAAGCGCAATGTTCAGGCAAATCATATTTTAGCCCTATGGGTGGCGCTTTTATCTGTGGATTTGTTAGGGCAAATTTATTACGCGGAAAATATTTACAAACAATACCCGGAATTCATAGGCCTGACTAATTTCTTACCGCTTTGTTACGGCGGCTTCTTATTTTTGTATGTTCGTAGTCTTACCCTGGCGAAACCGCTGCGGTGGCACGACAGCATACATTTTGCTGGTTTTTTTATCGGCGTACTGCTCAACCTGCCTGCGCTGCTGCAAAGCTCTGCGGGCAAACTGCGATTAGTTGAACATATTATTGCCAGTCGGGTGCCCTGGCATTTTGAAATCGTCGATCTGTTTATGCCTTTGTACGCCACTGCCTACGCTATATTCAGCGGCATCCTGCTGTGGCGTTATCAACAATCGGCCGACAGCAGCATGTCAGTGTTGCCGCGGCTGAGATGGCTTCAAAGGTTGTTGATTATTAACATGATTATTTGGCTGGTGGTGTGGATCTCCACTCTGACTCCCGTCATCTACATTAAAATCGACAATCAGGTGATTTATCTGTTAGTGAGCCTGCTTATTTACATCATGGGTTATACCAGCCTGCACCAGCCCGATATTTTTGCGGCGGTAAAAGAGAATGGCATCAAATACGGTGACAATCGTTTACCCGATGATTTGCGCGGACAAATTCTGACCGTGCTTGAACAACATATGCGCGACCATTCTCCCTGGCGCGCCAGCAATTTTAGCCTTGTCCAATTAGCTGAGAATACAGGTATTGCCAGCCACCATATTTCACAGGTGCTGAACGATCACCTTGGCCAATCCTTTCATGAATACCTGAATCAATTTCGCATCAATGCCGTTTGCCAACGCTTGCGTGAGCCTCAGTCGCAAAATTTACTCGACCTCGCGCTCGACTGTGGTTTCTCTTCTAAATCCAGTTTCAACGCCATTTTTAAGAAACACACCAACCAAACCCCTTCGGAATACCGAAAAAAAGTGCAAGACTAAGAGTTTGTACGTCCAATCTTAGAATTCAGGACGCTTAAGCAAGGCCACATCAGCAAGATAAGCACAAATTAGCGCCCCCCGCGCTCAGTGTTTACCTATGAAGGACTTGCTTATGCCCGGCTTGCTGCCCAGCGCCCGACATTACAGATTCAAAGTTGTACTGCTGATGTTCGCCTTCGCTGTGACTGCTTATTCCCTTGGCTATCACTGGATTTACAGCGACAGTGATGAAGGCTTTATCGCTGAATTCCGCATTCTTAACCCCTTTTTGCTCTACGCGCATTTTGTCGGTGGCGGCCTTGCTCTCAGCCTGGGGGCAATTCAGCTCTGGACCAAAAGGCCGTCGCGTTTACATCGTTGGCTGGGGCGGGCTTATTGCCTCTGCGTAGTGGCAGGTGCAATGGGCGGAGTTTACCTCTCTTTTTATTCGCACCTGGGAGCCATTACAGGTTCAGGCTTTTTTATCGCCGCTGTTTTATGGTTTTGCAGCACTTTTATAGCCTTGCGCTTTGTACTTGCCCGCCAGTTTGATGCACACCGCCGCTGGATTTTACGCAGCTTTGCACTCAGTTGTGCTGCTATCAGTTTGCGGGTGCTGTTGCCTCTGCTTTCGCTCGTTTTTAGCTTTGAAACCAGCTATGCCCTGGTCGCATGGCTTTGCTGGAGCATCAACCTGGTCATCATTGAAATTTATCTTTTTTACACTCTAACCCGCGCTAAAGCGCCAATCACCGGAAGCCTTACCTTATGAAAAAATCCTGTTGTTTTATAGGCCTTATGGGCCTCAGTTTTTTTACCCCCACTATTTTTGCCCAAACCACTCCTGGCCAAACTCAGCAGGCTGAATTCGCTCTGGGTATTGGTGTGGCAAGTTTTCAAACTGCCCAAAAAGGAGTCAAAGCCAAACAAATTGCCATGCCGCTGGTTTCTTATCAGGGTGAACGTCTGAGCTTTCAGGTGACGACACTGAGCTACAAGATGGCAGAATTTGAAGGTGTAGCAATTAGTGCGCTGGTATCGGGCCGCATTCAGGGTTATGAAGCCGCAGACAGCCCTTATCTGCAGGGTATGAAAATGCGTTCAGACACAGTGGATGGCGGAATTAGTGTGGATTGGAATGGCTTCAGCCTGTCTTACAAACATGATCTGTTGTCCAAACACCAGGGGGATGAAGTGGCACTTTTCTATAGCAAAGGCTTTGATTTCGGCAAATTACAACTGATGACCGGCGCAGGCTTATCCTGGCAGAGCAAAAAGCTGAATCAGTATTATTTTGGTGTGAATGACAGTGAGGCTCAAAACTTTATGGTGCAAGGCCAGTTATTCAACCGCACAGAATACCGGGTAGACGCAGCGTTAATACCTAAAGTGAATGCCATGGCCATTTACTCCCTTTCACCATCATGGGCGTTCATAGGTGGCGGCGAAGTAGAAGTTTTACCAGAGGAAATTACCGACAGCCCCATCATGGGTGAAAAAAATGCGTGGGGTGTTTTTATAGGCATAGTGCGTAATTTTTAAAACACAGTGTTTACGCGATGACCCAGTATCAGCCGGTCATCGCGTAACAGAGCTTTTATTTTGGCTAAGCTAAGGTTTAGCGCGCATGATCTGAAGAAGCTGAATACACCCCGCACCTGAGTATAGACATCGGGGTTGAGGGAATAAGCGAAAATGACTGACAAAGAAAAATTTTGGAACAAACAAGCCGCCGGTGATGCCAGACGTGCGGTGAAAGATGAAGCCAGTTATCAAGACGTGGGAAAGCCAAAATGGCTGAACCTGACCTTGCTACTTAAATATTCGCGGATCAAATTCAAACTCCAGTTTCTCCGCTTTTGCCAGCATTTCGTTTAATGCCGGGTGCTTTGGATTGACAATATAGTTGTGATCGCGGGGTGATATGGAAGAGGGGACTTGCAGCGCAGCGTATTCTGGCTCTGGTTTGTTCAGAAACTCATCGCCAATCAGTTGTGTGCTTTCGTTTGCAGGAATAGTCCGCCAGCTGGCTGGTAAATCTTCCTGATCTAACTTCGCAATCAAATGCTCTGGCATATCAATAGCGTATAGGTTGTATAGCTCGATTACTGCCGGGTCTTTGGTTAAGTGGACAAATACTTCCAAAGCACAAAGCGATTCGGATCCTGCAAAGTACAAGGCTTCTGTGCCTTTGCTGTTCCAGCGGCCGCCATAACGTTTTGCACCTGCCGGGCTAAAGGGGGCTTCAGCGAATTTTTTCTGCGTCAGCCTGAACAGCTTCATCAGGAAAATACACCATGTTCCAGTCGGCCAATCAGGTCTTTTACAATCTCGAAATCAACTGTGGTGGATACCATGTCTAAAGGTCTTTTGCCGTCTAAACCATAGACACTGCTTTTCATCCACTCAAGCGCACGCTCTTCATCATTAAATAGCTCGGTGGCCAGTTTCATCAGCATGGCGAGGCGGTACATGGCATCACTTTCCTGAGTGCTGAAACGCTCGCTATTTTTTAGTCTGCGTTTGATGGTACTGACAGGAATAAGGGTGATCTGGTGAAACTCGTGTTGTGACAATCCGACTCTGTTGACCAGGTTACGATACACCACTGGCTTAAAGCCCTGATGCACAGCTTCAGTGCGAACTGTTTTGGAGTCTTCAATACCAAGGCTAAACCAAAAGTTTGTTTTATGGTTTTGTGTTGGCTTAAAGCTTTTAAGTTCGATGGCAGACATCAGCAGTTACCTTCGTTTTGTTTATCTTGGTTTTATTTTGCCAGGACCAAATGGCCTATTCATTGTGGTTCATATGAGCTGTTATTGCAACTTCAGCAACCTCGTTATGAAGTGACCACCACTCTGAATTTGCATAAATCGAACGATTCGACTATTTTGAACGATAACTTGTCCGTTTTTGGAGCCTGTCGTGATTTCTTTAACTGCAAACGAAGCAAAAACTAAGTTCGGCACTATGTTGCTTACTGCCCAATCAGAGCCGGTAGAGATAGTGAAAAATGGTACTTCTGTTGCATTTGTAATTTCAGCCAAAGAATATAAAAAGCTGGAAGAGATGAAAATGGAACTGGTCAAAGCTCGTTTTCAGAATATTAGTGAAGAAGATCTGCAGGACGGTCAAAGCTTTTTTGACGAATTGGATTCCGGAAAATATGACTGATGGCAAAAACGCCGTTTTTTCTTCGTGGCCATGCCAGAGCTGATTTGGTGGCTATACGTAAATACACAGTCGAAACCTGGGGCAATGACCAGTGGTTGAGCTATAAAAAGATCCTGCTGCAAAAGCTGCAAAGCCTTGCCAATCATCCTGAAATGGGAATTCAACTAAAAGATGTTGCTGAACATGCCTATAGATTTCCGCTAAAAGATCAGGTGGTGTATTACCTGAAGCGAAAATCAGACGTGGTTATTGTCGGCATACTGTCCAATAGCATGGCTCCTGAACAGCATTTATTACGTCAGCAGGATTTGATTCAGGATTGAGTTCTATTCCCCCTCATTTCATACAAAACCCAATAGGCGTATGCAACTCACTGTGGCAAAATCAGTTTTATAGCTTAAACAGCAAACTAATAAACAATAACGGAGTACTGTCGCATTGGCACTTGAGCCTGGTTTTTTAGTGATCCATTCCAATCAGTTGGAGCAGCTGCGTGCGCTTCTTGTGCAGTTTTGTCAGCGTTATCCACTGTCGCCCTTAGAGCTTGAACAGGTGCTGGTGCAAAGTAATGGTATAGCGCAGTGGCTGAAACTGGCTTTTGCCGCGTCGCCTGATGAAGCCGATCCTTTTGCTCGTGGTTTGGGTATAGCCGCTGCTATGCAGGTGCAGTTGCCTGGCCGTTTTATCTGGAGTATGTATCAGTTGGCACTGCCAGAGCAGCAACTGCCTGATTTGTCCGTCTTTAGTAAAGACAGTTTGCGTTGGCGTATTTTCAGGTTATTGCCTGCTTTAGTGGCGCAGGATGAATTTGAGCTGCTGCGCCGTTTTATCAGTGACGATAAAGACCAACAAAAGCGCTCACAGCTGGCGCTGAAACTGGCGGATTTATTTGACCAGTATCAGGTGTATCGTGCCGACTGGCTGGCGGATTGGGCTAAGGGGCTGTATCGGATGGCACAAATGGATGGTGACGCTAAAACCATGCCGGATGATCAACTGTGGCAGGCCAAACTCTGGCAGGCAATTTTGGCAGAACTTCCCGCAGAGCAGCAGCAACAAAGCCGGTTTTCCTTGCATCAGGCCTTTTTACAACAAGTAAAAAGCTGGAAAAAAGCGCCAAAAAATTTACCACGCCGGGTCATTATTTTTGGTATCTCGTCTTTACCGCAACAGATGTTGGAAGTGTTGTCGGCACTTGCACCTTATTGTCAGATTTTATTAGCGGTATTAAACCCTTGTCAGTTGTATTGGGCTGATATTATTGCCGAAAAAGACAAAGTCAAAGCAGCGCAGAGACGCCAGCCGACTAAGGCCGGTTTTTTACCTTTTGCCAGTGCCGAGCAGTTATCAGGCCAGGCGCAGCCTTTGCTGGCGGCCTGGGGCAAGCAGGGGCGGGATTATATTCGCTTGCTGGATCAGTTTGACGAAACTGCCGCTCATAAAGAGTTATTTGCCCATCAAAAAGTTGATTTATTTGAATCGCCCAACACCAGTCATTTATTGGGTCAGTTGCAGGACGACATTTTGCAGCTGCGTTCTGTCACTGAAACCCAAAGCCAGTGGCCAGCTTTAACAGCTGAAGCGGCGCGCAGCATCAGCTTTCAAAAAGCCCATAGCCCACTTCGTGAAGTGGAAATTCTGCATGATCATCTGCTGCAGCTTTTTACTGAACACCCGGAGCTTGGCGCTAAAGATGTGATGGTGATGGTGCCGGACATTAATTTATATGCGCCTCTGATTGAAGCCGTGTTTGGCAAAGTGCCGATGGGGGATTTACGCTATATCCCTTACAGTATTTCTGATCAAAACAGCAAAAAGCAGCAGCCGTTATTGCAGGCTTTAGAAGTGCTGTTAAGCCCCGAGCAGCAACGTTTAAATGCCAGTACCGTCTTCGATATGCTGGATATCAGTGCTTTGCAGCAGCGTTTTGGCTTAAAAGCCGCAGCTTTGCCGAAAATTAAGCAGTGGATTGAAGAGGCAGGTATTCGCTGGGGGCTGGATCAGCAGCATCGCCAGCAGTTGGGTTTGCAGCACGGTTTTGAGCAAAATAGCTGGCTTTTTGGTATTCGCCGTATGCTGCTGGGTTATGTCGCAGGCGATACAGCGCCATGGCAGGGTATAGCGCCTTACGCTGATGTGGCAGGGCTGGAAGCAGCCGAACTTGGCCCTGTGCTGGTCTTATTACAAAAAATCAACGAGCTATGGCAACAACTGGCGGTAAAACGTAGCCCCGCCGATTGGCATCTGCTTTTTACTCAGCTGTTGCAAGACTTTTTTGCGCCAGACGAGCTGGAAAGTCAGCAGTTAGTGCAGCAATTACAACAGCAACTGCAAAGCTGGCTCGACAACACTAAAGGCGCTGATCTTGAAGAAGAGTTAAGTTTACAAATTGCCCGTCAGGCGGTGTTAGAACCTGTGCAGGCCGGTGGTTTGCAGCAGAAGTTTTTTAGTGGCCGAGTCAACTTTGCCACTTTGCTACCAATGCGCTCTATTCCTTTTGCGGTGATTTGTTTGCTTGGCATGAACGATGGCGCTTATCCACGGGTGCAGCAACGGCAGGACTTTGATTTAATGGCGCTGGATTATCGCAGTGGCGACCGCTCGCGCCGTGACGATGACCGTTACTTATTACTGGAAGCTTTGTTATCGGCCCGCCAGCAGTTTTATATCAGTTGGGTCGGTTTTAGCGTCTTTGATAACAGCGCCCGTGCACCTTCTGTGCTGGTCAGTCAGCTGCGTGATCATTTGTCTGCCGCTTGGGCTATGGAGGATGGCACTGATTTATTAGAGCAAATCACTTATGAGCATCCATTACAGCCTTTTAGCCGCCGTTACCGTGAAGCAGGTTCTGGTTTGATTAGCTATCAGCAGGAGTGGGCCAGTTTGCATCATAAAGCTGGGGGGGCTGTAAAGACTGAAGCGCTGCCAGTCCTGAACGATTTACATTGGACGCTAAAACAAGCCAGCGACTTTATGCGTGAGCCGGTGCGGTTCTTTTTTAATGAGCGTTTAAAAGTACGGCTGGAACTGCCGGAACTGGCCAGTATTAATGATGAAGTATTTGCTTTGGAACCGCTGGAACGCTGGCAAATGCAGCAGCAGCTGGTGGCTGAGCTAAAGCGTAGTGTAGAACAAGGCCAAAATTGGCAGCAAAGCGCAGAACAACAGCTGGAGTTATTCCGCTTGCAAGGTCGTTTGGCTGTGGGGGCAGGCGCTGCCTTAATGCAGCAGGATTTAGTGGCAGGGCTGGACGAACTGGCCGCTGGCTATCTGCAATTTTTAACTGCTTATCCAACAGCGGATGCTGGTTTTTATTCGCTGCGTTTTGTTAACGCGCAAGGCGAGCTAACCGAACAGTTAACAGGCTTTCGGCAAGGTACTCCCGACAACGGAGGTTTGGCCTATGCCGAGCTATTGCCCACCGCTTTAATTAAAGACAGAAGCATAAACTGGCGGCATATAGTCGCGCCTTATCTGAAGTTGCTGTTGTGCTGTGCAAGCGGTTTGCCGCTTACGCTGTATGTGCTCTCCAGAGTAGGGCAATTGGTGTTGCAACCTATTGAAAAACAACAAGCTGAAAAGCAACTAGGGCAGGTTTTACAACTAATGCAGCAAGGGCTATCAGAGCCTTTAGCTTTGGAATTTAGTGTGGGTGTGGAATTAGTAAAACAGCTGGAAAAAGGTGTGGCTGTGGACGACAAACTGCTATCAAAGCTGGAACGTTTGTATACAGGCGATGACTTCAACGCAGGCGCTTTGCAGCGTAGCCCTTATTTGCAGCGCGCTTTTGCAGACTTTAATGCGCTTTGGCAAAAGGGCCAATTAGAAAAAAATGCCAGTGCTTTATACGCTCCTTTGCTCGCCGTCAACTACAGCGAGGTGTCTGCATGAGCGCTGCTATAGCCAATCTGGATTTACTCTCTTTCCCCTTATCAGGTAGTCAACTGATTGAAGCCAGCGCAGGCACAGGCAAAACCTTTACCATAGCGGCGTTGTATTTACGTGTGGTGTTGGGCCATGGGTGCGACAAAGCTTTATTACCGCCTGATATTCTGGTGGTGACTTTTACCGAAGCTGCAACTCAGGAGCTGACCGAACGTATTGGCCAACGTTTAGCCGATGCCGCCCGTTATTTCCGTGAGCAAACAGACTCTTTAAATAAAGGGCAGGCCGATCCGTTTTTACAAAGCTTGCGCAGCGAGTTTAGCCCGGATCAATGGCCGCATTGTGCCTATCAACTGGAACTGGCGGTGCAGTATCTGGATGAAGCGGCCATTTCTACTATTCACGGCTGGTGTAATAAAGTGCTGGCCGAATTTGCGCTCTCAAGCGGTTATTTGTTTGAACAAAATCTGGTGACAGACGTCGAGCAGTTACAGCTGGATGTGATACGGGATTACTGGCGCAATTTTTATTATCCGCTGCCTGAAGAGCATATAGCCACAGTCTGGCAACAGCTGCAAAACCCTGAAACCTTGCGCAAAAAAATTCTGCCGCTGATAAGCCACTTGTCGTTATTTACTGAACCTGCCACACCCGCTGTGTTATTGCCTGAAGTGAAAGCAGAGCGTAAGCAAAAACTAGCTGAGCTCAAAGCGCCCTGGAATAACTGGGTCAGTGAAATCCGGATTTTGCTGCACGGTGCTATTGAGCGTAAAGAAGTGGACGGTCGTAAATTGCAGGCGCGTTATCTCGACAGTTGGCTGGCAAAATTAGTGGCCTGGATAAGCGATACCGAGATGGTCGACCCGGATTTGCAAACAGGCCAAAGCCGCTTAACGCCACAAGGCTTGAGTGAGGCTTTTAAAGGCCCGGTGCCGAATCATCCGGCTTTTGAAGCTATGGCAAAACTGGCGGATGAACTGGCCGCTTTGCCGGATCCACAGCAGGATTTAGTGCTGCATGCCGCTTTTTGGTTTGCGCGACGTTTCCATCAGTTGCAGTTAGAGCGCTCTGAGCTTGGTTTTGATGAGCTATTAAGCCGCTTGCAGCAGGCGTTGCAAAAAGACGAGGGCGGTTTACTTGCTGAGCGTTTACGACGTAAATTTCCGCTGGCGCTGATAGATGAATTTCAGGACACCGATCCTGTGCAATATCAACTCTTTGATGCCATTTATCAGTTGGATCAAAACAGACAGGACTGCGGTATTTTATTGATAGGCGACCCAAAACAAGCCATTTATGCCTTTCGTGGTGCTGATATTTATAGTTATTTAGCGGCGAAACAAGCAACAGTGGGGCGACACTTCCAACTGCCGAAAAACTTCCGTTCTACTGATGAAATGGTCAGTGCGGTCAATCACTTATTTAGTTATGCCGAACAGCGTGCTTTAGGGGCTTTTGTATTGGGCCGGCCTGATTTATTGAGTTTTTATCCGGTGGAAGCGCAAGGGCGGAAAGAGCGTTTTATGGTGGAGCAACAGCCTGTCACAGCGCTGGAGTTTTGTATTAAAGAGTCCCCCGATGGCAAAGTGTTTAGTAAGGCTGCCTGTTTAGCGGAGATGGCCCAGGCCTGTGCTGAGCAAATAGCAGTGTTTTTAACCGAAAGTGCAGCAGGTCGTGCAGGTTTTGTGCAAGAAAATCAGCTCACAGCCCTTCAAACCAGCGATATAGCAGTTTTAGTCAATAACCAGCAGGAAGCCAATGCGATTAAAAAAGCTTTGGCAGAGCGTGCTTTGGCCTCTGTGTATTTATCTGATAAAGGCGCCGTATTTGAAAGCCCGGTGGCTTTGGATTTACTGCTGTGGCTGCGCGCTTGCGCCGAGCCGCAGCGTGAAGCCTTAGTGCGCTCGGCTTTATCGAGCTGGAGCTTGTCGCTAAATTATTCCGAGCTTGAGCAACTGCTGCAGGATGAGCTGTTATGGGAGCAGCAACTGGCGCGTTTTGCCAGTTATCAGGCGCTGTGGCAACAACAAGGTGTGCTGGTGATGTTATGGCAACTGATGCGCGATTTTGCAGTGGCTGAATTTCTACAGCAACAGCCATCAGGCGAGCGGTTGTTAACTGACATTCTGCATTTAGCAGAACTCTTACAACAACGCTCTATGGAGCTGGAAGGCCCGGCTGCACTTATTCGTTATCTGGCCGAGCATCTTGCTGGTCAGGGCGATTTAGCCGCTGAGCAGCAAAAACTGCGCTTAGAAAGCGACGAAGCCCTGATTAAAATTGTCACTATTCACAAATCCAAAGGCCTGGAATACCCACTGGTATTTTTACCTTTTATTGCTTTAGCGCGAGCTGTAGATGCCAGCAAAGGCCCTGTGACTTACCACCAGGATGGTGAACTGACCGTGGTGTTACAAGCCAACGAGCAGCAAGCACAACAAGCAGAACGTGAACGTTTGGCCGAAGATATGCGAAAGCTGTATGTGGCTTTAACCCGAGCGCGGCATTATTGTTGGGTAGGGCTGATGCCAGTCAAGGAGCAAAGTGCTATAGGTTATTTGCTCTCTGATGATGCGTTGGTATCGCCCGTGGCCCTAAAAGAGCAGTTATCGCCATTACTTAAGCAGCCACATATTCGCCTCGCTGATAACTTATCAGAACAGCGCTCTGTGGTACTGATGCTGGATCAGGCCGGTGAGCTGCTGCCTTATGCCCAAATGACCCGTTCAGTCAAAGAGCTGTGGTGGATAGCCAGTTACAGTGCTTTGTTGGAGCAACATCAGCACGACAGTAAAGCGGCTGAGCTGTTTCAGGAGCTGGCGCCAGAGCAAGTGCAGCATGATAGTGAGCCTCAAGAACCTAAAATGTTGACTATTGCTCAGGGCTTTGTGCGTGGCAGTCAGGCCGGTACTTTTTTGCATGATGTATTGGAGTGGGGGGCAGCGTTGGGTTTTAACGAGTTAGCGCAACAGCCGGATTTATGGCAACAAGGCCTGGCACCTCTGATGCAGAAATATGGCTTATTGCAGCAACTGCCAGAGCATAGATGGCAAATTCGTTATTGGGTCGGGCGGCAAGCGCCTTATCCGGAAACAACAGATTTACCCAGCGCTTTAATGCCACTGCAACACTGGCTGACGGAGTTGATTCAAACACCGCTCTGGGAGAATGTTGAGGCGAGCTTAAGCACACTCACTGAAGGCTCATACCGCGCCGAACTGGAGTTTTGGTTAGCAGTTCAGCACTGCAGCAGTGCGCAGTTAGATAGTCTTGTGCAACAGTATTTGTGGCCTGAATTGCCACGGCCAGCACTTCGAACCACGCAACTGCAAGGTATGCTCAAAGGTTTTATCGACTTAACTTTAGAGCAGGAGGGCCGCTATTGGGTGCTGGATTATAAATCAAACTATATAGCCGATGGCCAGTATGACAGCCATGCCTTAATACAACAGATGCTGGCGCACCGTTACGATGTGCAGGCGGCTTTATACGCTGTGGCTATCCATCGTTTATTACAAAGCCGTCTGACGGACTATAAGCCACAAGAACATTTAGGCGGCGCTTTGTATTGGTTTTTGCGGGGGGGGGAGGCTACAACCAAAGGTGTGCTTGCTGTGGATATTCCGCTGGAGCTGGTGAACAAGCTTGACGCTCTGCTGCAAGGTCAGTTGGTCGCTAAGGAGCTGGCAAATGTCTGATTCAGAACTATTGGAACTGCAGATGCAGGGCAAAGACTGGCGGGCTTTGGATAAGGCGCTGGTGACTTTTTTTCGTGAGCAGCAAAAGCTGGAGCCAGCACTAGCGTTATTGATTGGCCAGTGCAGCTTTGCACTCGCTCAGGGCCATTTGTGTTTACCACTTAAATCTATGTCGCAGCATTCACAACAGGAATGGCTGGCGCTGATGGCGCTTTATCCTGATTTGTTTGAATTAAGCGAAAACCGTAATCAGCCTTTTGTGTATGCCAATAATGCTTTGTATATGCGCCGTTATTTTGGTTATCAGCAGCAGATAGCGCTTTATCTGCAACAAAGCAGCCAGCGTAGCCAGCAGCTACGCCAAGCTATAGATCCGGCGCTGCTGAAAAACTTATTGGACCCTTTGTTTCCTGTGTCAGCAACAAAAAGTGCTGATCCTGATTGGCAACGTTTATCATGCGCCATAGCAGCCAGCAGCAGCTTTAGTGTGATCACTGGCGGTCCTGGTACAGGCAAAACCACCACAGTGGTGAAACTGCTGCTGGTATTGCAGCAATTGCAGCAGCAACAAGGTGCCACGCCTTTAACTATTCAACTGGCTGCCCCTACAGGCAAAGCGGCAGTGCGGCTTCGAAGTTCTATCCGCACTACGCTGGATAAACTGCCTGCATCGGCAGAAATGAAAAGCCAGGTGCCAACTGATGTATCGACCTTGCATAAACTCTTGGGCGCTCGTGCGCAAAGCCGGCAGTTTAAGCAAAATGCTTTTGAGCCTTTGGCGCTCGATTTATTAGTGGTGGACGAAGCCTCAATGCTGGATGTCGAGCTGATGGCCGCTTTGTTGTCGGCCTTACCAGCCCATGCCCGGTTGATTTTATTAGGCGATAAAGACCAGTTGGCCTCGGTGGAAGCGGGCGCTTTAATGGCAGAGCTTTGTCAGTGGGCAGAGCAGGGGCATTATTTAGCGGAAACCGCAGCCTGGCTCAATCAATTATCTGCTGCCGCTATTCCGGCAGATTTAATCAGCGATACAGGTAAAGCGCTGGAGCAACAAATTGGTATGCTTAGGGTCAGCCATCGTTTTGATCCACAAAGTGGCATCGCCAAACTTGCCAATGCGGTGAATGCAGGTCATAGCGCTGAAGTAGCCGCCATTTGCCGTGCAGATTATGCCGATCTGCAGTATCTGGAAGCGACAGACTTTAAGCATTTAAAACAATTTGTGTTAACAGGTAAGGCAAAAGAAGAGCAAAAAGAAGCAGCTGGTTTTAGTTTTTATTTGAATACAGTGCGGCAAAGTCCGTCTTTAGAGGCAGAAGATCAGGTCATTGATTTATGGGCGCAGCAAGTGCTGGCCGATTTTTCCGCTTTTCAGTTGCTTTGTGCTGTACGACAAGGGCCTATGGGTGTAGAGCAAGTCAATCTCTCGGTAGAGAAAATGCTGCATCAGGCCGGGCTTATTCAGCACAGCAGCCACTGGTATGCCGGACGGCCTGTGATGGTGACACAAAACGATTATGCGCTGGGGCTGATGAATGGCGATGTGGGTATTTGTTTGCTACGGCCTTATCAGGGCAAATGGATGCTGGCTGTGGCTTTTGCATCAGAAGACAGCAGCAAAGCGGTGCGCTGGGTTTTACCCAGCCGGTTGCAGCAAGTTGAAACTGCTTACGCTATTACTGTGCATAAATCTCAGGGTTCGGAGTTCCGTCATGCTGTGCTGGTATTGCCAGACAATTTCAGCCCTGTTTTAAGCCGAGAGTTGATTTACACCGGTATTACCAGAGCGGCGAAACTTTTTAGTCTGATTTGTGCCAAACCGGACTTATTAACGCAGGCTGTAGAGCGAAAAGTACAACGTTATGGCGCCATCAGGTTGGATAGTTAACCGTTATACATTGTATCTATGGCCAGCCAATTGGTAATAACAGCGCTTCACAGAGCGAACAGAATAATGGAGTAGTGATGGATCTTTGGTTGTTAGTTCAAGCTTTTATTTTAGGCATAGTGGAGGGATTAACAGAGTTTTTACCCGTATCCAGCACTGGTCATTTGATTGTTGTAGGCGATTTGATTGGCTTTCATAACGAAGGCAAGGTGTTTGAAATTGCCATTCAATTGGGTGCTATTCTGGCAGTGGTGTTTGAATACCGTCAGCGTTTTATCAGTGTTGCGACAGGTATTACTCACGACAAAAAAGCCCAGAATTTTGTGCTGAATTTATTTGTCGCCTTCCTGCCAGCCGCCATCATTGGCTTGTTGTTTATTAAATACATTAAGTTGTATCTATTTAACCCTATTACAGTTGCGACCATGCTGGTGCTGGGGGGGTTAGTGATTTTGTATGCGGAGCGTCGTACTCATCAGGTAACCATTCATGATGTAGACGACATCAGCTGGAAAGACGCGTTAAAGGTAGGCTGTGCGCAGATCATCTCGATGATCCCCGGAACCTCACGTTCTGGCTCCACCATTATTGGCGGTTTGTTTTTTGGTTTTGACAGGAAAGTGGCCGCTGAGTTTTCATTCTTTTTAGCTGTGCCTACTATGTTTGCGGCAACCTTTTACGACTTGTTTAAACACCGGGATGTACTGGCCTTTGATCAGGCCCCCATGTTTATCGTTGGTTTTGTCACAGCCTTTTTCAGTGCCTTGTTAGCGGTAAGAACCTTTGTACGTTTTGTCTCAAACCACAGCTACGAGATTTTCGCCTGGTACCGTATCGCCTTTGGTTTGGTGATCCTGGCGACCTGGTACTTTGGCTGGGTGAGTTGGTCTTAACTATTGCTGTCACGGAACATCGCAACAAGGCTCCCGGCAGTTGCGGCATACCGTCCTTCCATGGCGATCATGAAAAAGGGCACTTTCAGTGCCCTTTTTACTATCTAATGGCGTGCTCTTACAGAACTTAACGGCCCAGATATTTATCCAGAGTTTTATATAGACCCTGCCACATGGTTTGGTTTTTTTGCTTCAGTTTTGCTGCGTTGTCGGCCAGAAGAGGAGTAATTTGCTCTTGCTCTGCCAATAACTGACTGACTTTTTGAGTCAGGCTGACGGCTGATAGTTTTTCCAGGCAGTAATCGGCCATACCAAAATCAGACATCATGGCGTGGTATTTATGGCTCCAGCTGGTTGCTATACATGGCACACCCTGACTCAGTGCATTAATAGCACCATGAAAACGTGAGCTGATGGTAATGGAGCTTTGACCGATAAAAGCTTTGACTGCCAGTGGATCTTCAATCTGAATAGTGTCGCAAGGCGCTAAGCGGGCTATTTCCTGACACAGCAGTTGATCTTCTTTGCCTTCGTGATTGACCAGTACCACAGCATAACCTAACTCTACCAGCTGGTTGGCCGCAGCAGCAAAAGCTTCGACATAGTTAGTGCGTTCTGCTTCGGCATTGGCGTGGTTAAACTTAGACACCACTTTGCTATTAGGAATAAGAGCAGCAAATTTGCCTTCAATTTCAGGCAAAGCACTAGTGCTGTGGCCTTTTAAACCTACGGTAAAGTCAGGGGTTAACTTGACTGTATCCGGCAGATTGGCTTCACAGCTTTGTAAGTGGCTGAATGAAACCGGATCGCGTACGTAAATCAGCGCAGCGCTGTGAATAATATCGCGCATCGCAGCTTTGCTTTCGTCGCTGCTAAAAGGGCCAAAAGCCTGTGGCATAAAGACAAAAGGTTTGCCTGCCTCTTTAAAACGTTTTACTTCACGTGCTGTGTTTTGTAGAAACTTCAAAGGCCACTGGTCGCCATAAGCAAAGCCACTGGCTTCTAAAATCACGTCAACATCACGCTCTGTCACCATGCCATAACGTTTCATCAGATTACGTAATGAACCAGGAAATTTTCCAAACCATGGGGTTAAATCCAGACCTTTACGGCGGAATGACACCTTTTGCCATGCGCCCAACAAGGCACGTTCACGATACGGCAGGTTAGGACCAGGAGATAACACCAGCTCTGTGTTGTTTAAGGTTTTTAAACCTTGTAAACAGGCCAGCAGCATCAGGTAAGCACCTTTGTTGCGGAACTGGACGCCTTTAATTTCGACTAATAAGGCTTTTGATTCAGACATAAGTTAATAACTCCGTAGCAGTTTTCTTCTCGGAGTGAGGGATCAACGCCTGCGGATCAGGGTAACCCACAGCAATCAGCATCACGACTCGTTCGAAAGGTTGTAATTTCAGTAAGCGGCCAATTTTGGCTTCGTAGTTTTCAATATCAGGCCAGTTGATAGAACAAGAGGCAAGGCCCATAGTCTCTAATGCCAGCATCAGTTGCATATTGCCTAAGCTGGCATCTATATAAATCACATGGCGGTCGCGCTCAAAAGGGTAAGCACTTAAGTCACCGACCACGGCAAGCAGGGCAGGAATGCCATTGGCATAACCCACAGTGCCCATAGGTAAGTTTGCTAATTTACTCAGCATTTCGCCTTCGGTGGCCGCTATATAACGAAAGGGCTGACGGTTACAGGCACTGGGTGCCTGAGCTGCGGCTGAAACCGCTTGTTCCAGCGCGGATTTAGGCACACTTTGAGGTAAAAAAGTACGGACTGAACAACGCTGCTGGCACAAAATTAAAAACTGCTCGTAGCTGATATCTGCTCTGGGTCTTTGCTCGTAAGGGGCTGGAGCTGAAGGACGGCTTTGCGCCAAACGTGGTGCTATCTGAGCTTTTAAGGCGGCAAAAGTAACAGGTTGACTGGCACCATCCGGCCACTCTGTCACCGAAAAGTAGCTGTCCATTACATCGTGACAGTATTTTAGCAACACTAAATCCAGAGCCTGATGATCGGCCAACAGGTTTTGTAATGCAGTTAAAGTTTCGTCAATATAATCCAACGCAAACAACGACTTGCGCGGTACCATGCTTAAACCTTTTTCCAGCCGGTGAATATTACGGCGTAAAATAACTGTCGCTATACTGCTGCTTTCTTCATGCAGATGGTAATGATGCCTGCCCGCCGCTGTGGCATGTTGCTCACGGCGAAAATGCGGGTTAAAAAATGCGTAATACAGCGTTGCCGCCAGACGGCTTTTGGCTGCGTAAGGTAATAAGACCTTATCGAGCTTTTGCCTGATTTGTTGGAGTTGTTTTTTCATACCGTCTCTTTCTCTACCACCACACCGGCTCTTTTTACCTTGATCAGTTGCCACAACTGACGACGGGTTCTGCCGGAAAAAAATAAAAAGAAAAATGAAGCGTAGGCATAGGAAATCAGCGTTGCCCAGGCTGCACCATCAATGCCCATAATGGGGATCAGCCACCAGTTCAGCAGTACGTTTAATACTGCACCTACGCCATGACTGGCCAGAGATAAAGGCTCCTGGCCGGTAATAATTAAATGTTGTCCTATCAGGTAACGGATAAAAATAAACACACCGGCCCAGATATGGATCTGCAGTACTGAAATACCAGCCTGAAATTTTTCACCAAAGATCAATGGTACCAAAGGCGGAGCCACAATAAATATAACTACAGCAATGGTTAACGCCATCGCAAAAAAGTAACCCGTGTATTTACGCAGCAATAATAAATATCCGGACCAGCTGACCTGATGGCTTTTTAAAAGCTCAGGATAATAACGCACTGCTAAGGTTGCTGGTATTACGTACCAGAGCTCAGAAATGCGGCTGACAGCAGCGTAAACACCAGCGGCTTCAATATCAATCAGGCGTTCAATCATAATCAGATCAATACGCAGATAGACCACAGATAAAATACCAGAGACCCATAACCAGCTGGAGCGGCGCAATAACTCCTTGCCATGCTGCCAGTTAAACCAGGCCGGTGTTAAGCGGCCGGAGTCTTTGTTGTGGCCTTTATAAATCTGATACTGCAATACGCCGACAGCGGCAAACTCCAGACCTACTATCCAGAACAAAGCGCCAATACCCAAGCCATACCAAAGCACTGCCAACTTGGCAACCAGACCCAAGATTCCCAACGCCAGTTTGCTGTAGGCGAGGGTGCGGAAATGGCCTAAATAATTCTGGTGGTATTCAAATAAAATAAAAGCATTAAACAGCTGACCGACAAAAAGCACTGCAGCGCCAAGTTGATAAGGTTCAAATTCTGTTGGCAGATACCAGCTAAAACCAACAAACATCAAAGCAGCAAATACAAATCCCGCTATTAATCGAAGCCAGGTGGCAGTAAATAAAATCTGCTGGCCTGT
This sequence comes from Rheinheimera soli, assembly GCF_031457405.1. Lineage (GTDB taxonomy): Bacteria > Pseudomonadota > Gammaproteobacteria > Enterobacterales > Alteromonadaceae > Pararheinheimera > Pararheinheimera soli_A. The sequence continues at coordinate 473,644 of NZ_JAVDWR010000001.1, forward strand.
GCGTGGGTCAGTGGCAGACTGCACCGACTTTTGCACCAGATTGTTTAATCCTAAGTTGGCTAAAGGCGCTAAAAATGCGCTCCAGGTCATGACGATAGCGTAATAACCTGTGGCTTCAGGCCCAAGCATACGCGCCACAATAATAGTGATTAAGGCGCCTGCAGCCAGCTTAACTAAACGTTCACCCAATAAAGCGACGGCTTTGGCTTTGGCAACTTTAATTAAAAACTTAACCACGTCGTTTCGCTTTATAACGTTTTATAGCACGGGTGATGCGCCAAATATGCTGCAAAGTGTATGAATAAACACTGAACACTATCAGGAACATTAGCAACATAATTAAATCAGGTACCATCAGGTACTCACCAATGATGCCCAAAGTAGCCAGCATACAGGAGAAGCTACTGATCACTATTAAAGCCTGACGGGAATTTAAGCCAAGACGCAGGAATATATGATGCAAGTGTTCACGGTCGGCCAGGAAGGGTGACTGACCTTTACGAATACGGCGCAACATAATGGCTACCATATCCATCAGCGGCACTGCAATGACCCAAAGGGCTGTGACAGGGCGAAAGCTTGCGGTATCACTTTGGGTGCCGATAATCAGTAACCAAATCACGGTTAAACCAATCAGCATACTGCCGGCATCACCCATAAAAATTTTACCTTTGCCTTTGCCAACCACATCCAGGTTAAACAGCAAATAAGGAATAAGCGCAAACACCAGCACCATAGGTAAAACAGCATGCTCTAGTTGACCGCCCATACCCATCATTAAGGTCACAGAGACAAAAGTAACACCACTGAGCATACCGGCCAGACCGTCTATACCATCAATCATATTAAAGGCATTAATAGCAGCAATAACGGCAATCAGCGTGACAGGAATGCCGATATACCCCAAAGTGACATCACCCAGGGAAAACAAATTGCCTAAATTACCTAAATGCAGTTGCAGACCATAGACCATAGCTGAGCCAATCAGCAACTGGACACAAAGCCGTAATTTGACGCTTAAATCCATAAAATCATCAAATACACCCAGAATGACAATAGTGCCGCCACAAAGCAGGTAGTAATAATGAATATCTTCCGGTAAACCAAACCAGGCTAAGGTCAGACCTACACCTGTGAATATAGAAATACCACCTATCAGTGGTACTGATCCCGTGTGCTGCTTACGGCCAGCAGGTTTGTCCACCAGTCCGACTTTGACAGACAAAGGGATCAGAATAAAAATGGCGGTCAGGGTAAGAACAAAAGTGGTAATAAACAGCTGCAGATGTTCTGTCATGTGGTTTCCATCGGCTTTTTGGCCTGAAATAATGCGAACTGGCTCAAACGAAATTGGGCTGATTATAGGTGAAGATAACAGGGCTGACTACGGCACTTCAGAGATAAAATTGAAAGGAATAACGACTTTGTCAGAAAATAATGCTCTAATTGTTATTTCTGTCACACTTGCAGTGACCGCATAAGGTACTAACCGATTTTTATGCTGTTAATCAAGACGTTGGCGAACCCTATTTCTTAAGAAGAGCTCAGGTTTTTATGGTTTTTCCCCATCAGAATTTGTGCAGTTGACGCAGGATACCGGCTGTGACCAAAGCAGTATTGATTATCACCAATATGGGGCCTAAAGCCTCTGCACCTTTTCAGGGCCAGTTTGTAAAAAATCAGGTGCTGGCACTGCAACAGCATCAGGCTTTGGCTTATTTTTATATGAGCTGGCACAACGACAGCCTGCTCAATAAATTGCTGAAATACCCTGTGCTCTTTCTGCAGTTTTTCTGGTCTTATATTCTGAGTTTTAAAAGCTTTGACATTATTCATGTGCACTTTTTTTACCCAACTATCTGGCTGGCTCTGGCCTATAAATATTTGCGTAAACCTTCGGTAAAAATAGTAGTCACCTGCCATGGCAGCGATATTTATCACTATCAGCCTTTTGGTGTTTTGTATCGTTGGTGTAGTCGTCATGTAGAGCAGTGGATTTTTACCAGTGAAAAACTGCAGACGAAGGCCTTTACCACTGTTCCTAAAGCTGTTGTGTTATCAGCAGGTATTGCGCAGTTGTATGCAGATGCAACACAATTCAGCAGAGCAGATAAAGACATTGACCTGCTGTATGTTGGTGCTTTGGATAAAAATAAAGGCATGGACAGGTTGATAGCCTTACTGCCGCAACTCAAAGATAAAACAATTTATCTGGTAGGCACCGGGCCTTATCAGGCGCAATTTGAACAGCTAAAAAAAGACTACCCAAATTTACAGCTTGAAGCTGGCCAAAGTGCAGAACAATTAAAAGCCTTGTATCAGCGCAGTAAATGTTTTTTAAGTTTGTCGCGCAATGAATCCTTTGGCCTGGTGATGACCGAAGCCATGGCCTGTTATACCCCTGTGATTGCGACCCTCACTGATGGTTCGGCAGAGCAGTTGGGTGCAGACTCATTTTGGGTGATAGATCAAACAGATGAACAAGTTTTGCAGCAAAACTTGCTAAAAAAAATTCAGCAGCTATTAAGTTTGTCAGACTCAGACTACACCGCATTACAGCAGTCTGCTCATCAGCATGCAAAAGACTGTCTGGTGGATGATGTAGCGGCAAAAATACAACAGCTGTATCAGGCGTTATGTCCTGAACAACGATCATAAAAAAAGGTAACTATAAAGATGGCAATTCAACCTGAAGTGGTACCAGTAGGTGGCATTGGGGTAATGGCGTTCAGCGATATGGCTGAACTGGTTAATTACATTATTCAGGACGATGGTACTGTCTTTGCAGGTTCTGCTATTGCAATGAATCCGGAAAAAGTGATAGCGGCCAGTAAAAACCCTGAATTGATGAGCATTTTGAACAAGGCCGATATTCGTTATGCCGATGGTATGGGTGTAGTGAAAGTGATGCGGCGTAAATTAGGCCGCAAAGTTGAACGTATTCCAGGTTGTGAGTTGTGGCAGGCATTAATGGCCAAAGCCGCACTAACTAAAACGCCGGTGTTTCTGGTGGGTGCCAAGCCGCAGGTGATGGCGGAAACGGTGGAAAAACTGACGGCTATGGGCGTCAATGTGGTGGCATCGCAAGACGGTTATTTTAAAGATGAACATGAGCTGATCAGCCGTATAGCTCAAAGTGGTGCCCGTATAGTCACAGTGGCTATGGGATCGCCCAAGCAAGAGATTTTTATTGGTAAATGCCAGCAGCAATTACCTGATGCCTATTATATGGGTGTAGGTGGTACTTATGATGTGTTCACCGGTCATGTGCAGAGAGCGCCGGCTTTGTGGTGTAAATTACATTTAGAGTGGGCCTACCGGCTCTTGTCTCAGCCGTCCCGTATTGGTCGTCAATCAAATCTGGCGACTTACGCCTGGTTATATCTGACGAATAAACTCTGATAAAAACGTTTAAAACAAAAAGAATCATAAAGAGAACCATAAAGAGAATCACAGAGAGAAGCATAGTGCAGCAACAATCCGATTTACCTTTGATCAGCGTCTATATGCCTACTTTTAACAGGGTAGATATGGTGCAACGTGCCATTGCCTCAGTGCTGGTGCAGGATTACCCGAATCTTGAATTATTGGTGGTGGACGATGCCTCCACAGATGATACCTGGGAGACGTTAAACCGGGTTTATGCTGATGAACCCAGAGTGCGTCTGTTTCGTCAGGACAAAGGGCAGGGCGCTTGTGCGGCCCGCAACCTGGCGATAGCGCAAGCCAAAGGCGAGTTTGTCACAGGTCTGGATGATGATGATGAATTTTTGCCAAATCGTCTGAGTTCCCTGTATCAGGCTTATGACGATCAGTATGCTTTTGTCTGTTCCAGTTATTTTTGGGATTACGGCACTATTCGCAAACAGCTGTACCCGGACTCTGCCATTGTGGGTTTAAATGAATTGCTGGATGCACATTGTTTATCCAATCAGGTGCTGGTCAAGCGTAGCCGTATGCTGGCGCAAGGTGGTTTTGATATTGGGCTTGCAGCTTTTCAGGATTACGACATGTGGATCCGCTTAGTGGCTGCATACGGCAAAGCGCTGCGTTTGGCAGAAGCCACTTATGTGGTGCATGTAGGGCATGAACTGGGCCGTATTACCACTTCACCTAAACGTCTGGCTGCACAAAGTTATTTTGTTGAAAAACATTTACCGCTGATGAATGAACGGAATAGACAAAACCAGCAATTTTACCGTCTGGTGATGGAGCAGCAGCAACTTTCATTCGGGCGTTTACTGTTTTTCTGCCGTTATGGTTTATGGTCAACGAAGATCCGTTATTACCTGAAACAAAAATTGCAATGGGCGATTAAATTCCGCCAGCAGCTGTTAAGCAAAGGCATTAAAGGGTTGTTTTCGAAAAAATGAGTCAGAATTTATTAGCTCATGCCAATTTTGTTAGTTTGAGTGCTGTATTACTCAGACGCTTTTGGCTGCTGTTACTGGCTGCAGCAGTCTTAGGTGCGGCTGCTTTGTATATAGTGCAACTCAGCACTGCGCTGCGGTTTCAGGCGACAGCTGTTGTGACTTTAACCGATTGGCAAACCGAACGTTTAACCCGACGCGATGATCCAAACGACAAAAATCCTGCCAATGTAGGTGGCGCTTCGGCAGATGCGATGTCCAGAGCTTTGTTGTGGTTAAAAGCCCCGGACTTTTTTCAGTCGCTGGCCCGTTCAGCCAATGCACAGCAGTTAAGTGTGGACCATAAAAGGCGCGGTAATCTGGTGACTTTAAAGTGGATCAGCAACTCAGCAGCCAATGCTGAAACTGAATTGGCTTTGGTGATCAGACTCTGGGATCAGCGCTGGCGCCAGCAGTTTATTCAGCAAAAACAACAAGAGTTAGCGACCTTACAACAACTGCCGGTTACTGATCTGGCGCAACAACAACAACAGCGCACACAATACGAACTGGACTACGCGAAAAAAGCTCAACCTTTTGCTTTACAGCAATTAGAAGGTCCGAAAGCACCAGAACAAAGTGAGCGTCCAGCCTTGTGGCTGATGTTATTGTTTGGTGCATTTTTGGGTTTTAGCTGTGCTTTTATTGTGTTGATGTTATGGCGGCTTTAATGCGCTTGTCTGCTTGTTTCCAGCAGGTGTTGCCTCTGGATAAACTGATCCTGTTATTGTGCAGCTGTTATTTGCTTATCGATGCCTGTAATGGCTTTTTACTGAATCAGTTTGGCCGCAGTTTTGGCCTGTCTGCTCTGTATAAACTGTTGATCCTGACTCTGATGCTGACCTGCTTAAGCTTGCGGACTGCAAAGGCTTTTTTGCTGTTTCCGGCACTTTTTGTGTTGTTGGTGCCAGGGCCATTTTATAGCTGGCTGCAATTGGGCGGTTCTTTAGCTGCAGATATGGGCTTGATGCTCAAACTGATTTCACCTTTTATTGCCTTTTATTACCTGCTGAGTCTGGCCCAACTGGATAAAGCTTTTGCACTGCAATCTATGCACCGGGTTTTTATAGTCAACTATCTGATTATATTAGTCAATTTTGTCTTTGGCGCTTTAGGTTATGGTTATACCTCCTATTTACCCCAAGCCCACCTGACCCAGGTCGATTTGGGCAGCAAGGGCTTTTTTAATGCCGCCAATGAGTTGTCCGTGGTGCTTTTGGTGTTATCAGCCTGGTTATTGCAGTACTACTGGCGACAACAAAAACTGATTTTTCTGGCTGTGGCCGCAAGTTCGCTCTGGTGCGCCAGTTTAATGCTGACCAAAACGGGTTTGCTCGGAACCATTATTTTGGTGCTGTTGATCCCGCTGATGCCGGTTCTTCTCCGGCTGAACTGGTCGCGTCTGGCGCTGCTGATACTCTTGTTGATGGTCACTGTCAGCATACTGATTTGGCAAGCCCCTTTGTTGTTAACTCATCTGGGGCTGGCTGAGAAATTACAGCATATCTACCAGCAGCAAGGTTTACTTGGTGTCTTGTTATCTAACCGTGATAAATACGCGGCAGAGATCTGGCAGATGGCCAGTTTTTACTACAGCGACAGTCACAGGTTTTTTGGCATAGGGCTTATTGGCGTATCAGAGCATTTGTGGAAGTACTGGGCTGAGTCGGATCCTTTTGATTTATTGATCTTTTATGGTGTCGCTGGTTTGATGTTTTTCTTGTGGATTTTTACAGGTTTTATTGCTCAGAATTTAAAGTTGTGCCGGCTTTTTTCCAGCGAATTAGCTGCAACTCTGGTGTTGTTAAACCTGTTATTGTTATTTGTGTCCTGTATCGCGGGTCATGTGATTAGCTCCGGCATGTTGTGGCCTGTTTGGGGCTTTATTAACGCAGCGGCTTTGATCCATTGCTCTGCTGATAACAAGCCAAAACAGGCGGAGCCTCTGCATGTTACGTAGTGATTTCGCGCAAAAACTGTTGAACAACAGCCTGGCTCATGGTCTGAACTTCGGCTCGCGCTGGCTATTGAATCTGGTGGTGGCGCGGCAACTGCTGGCCACTGACTTTGGTGTCTTCAGTTATGTCTATATGCTGGCCAATTTGTTTTTCCCTACCATAGCTTTTGGCGTCAGTTTTTACCTGATCCATTATTCAGCCAGACAGCAACACATCAGTTTGTTGTTGAACAGCCTGGTGCTGAGTTTTATGGTGTTTTTGTTGTTATGTTTGGGTGTCGTTGCTATCGACTACTGGATTAACGACAGTGTCCCTTATTACCTGTACCTGCTGAGTTTATTGATAGGTTTAGTCTGGGCTGTCAGTCAGGCGATATTTTGTTATCTCAAAGGCAGGCAGCAGTTTTTTGTCGAAGTGAAATCACAGTTTGTTGGCGCTTTAAGTTTGCTGGTGGTGGTAGGGTTGCTATTCGGCACAGTGATCACTGAACTGGATGCTATGCTCGAAGCTGTGCTGGTTGCGAGCTTGTTGCCTGTGGTGATGGGATTGAATGTGCTCTGGCCTGAGCTGAAAGCTGGTGTTGGTCCTTATCTGCGTAATTTCAGCCACTACTTTGGCTGGCAGGATATAAGGCGGCGTTTGCATTTTGCTTTGCATGATGTTTTTGCCATTATTATGAGCAATATTCCTTTTATTTTTCTGGCCTTATTCAGCAGCTTGCTGGCGCTTGGGCAGTTCAGAAAACTCTTTATTTTGTTTATGCCTGTTACCTTATTGCCGGTGATTTTTTCACAGGTGTTTTTAAGTCGTTTAAGCCGCCTGACGGATCTGGGCGCTAAACTGCAGTTTTTCCGTAAGATATTCTTCTTCACTTTACCGCTGTTGTCTTTGCCTTATGTGCTGATGTGGCCTGTAGGGGATTGGTTGTATCAGTTGTCCTTTAATGAAGCTTTGGATCCGGAACATCTGTTGATGCTGCATCTGGTACTGGCGACTTTGTGGATCACCTTGCTGAAAACCTATTTTGAAGTGCTGCTGACTTCATTAGGAGCCAACCACTATAAAGCCATGTTGGTCACTTTCGCTGTGGTGTTCACAGCGCTGGCTTACTGCTGGTTTAACTATGGGCTGACAGTGGAATTAACCGCCTGGTTGTTTCTTGCTGGGAATCTGTTGATTACTTTAATGCTGGTGACTGCTTGTGTTTGGCAAATAAGGCTTCAACAAAAAGGTCCAACGCAAAGTAAGGCTGGTTAAGTAACAGCTTGGCTTGTGCTATGGTTAATCTCAGATCTGTTGAAACATCGATGGGGTGGCTGTGTATAAAATTGTGATCATCGCAGCCTTGTTCTGCTGTCAGAGTCATGGTGCCGCACAAATAACCTGGCTCAAAACAGACTGGCCGCCTCATCAAATCACCACTGGTGTTTATCAGGATCAGGGCACTTTTGATGTGCTGCATAAGTTGTTGGTCACAGAACTGCCGCATCTGACCCACCAGACCAAAGTGGTTAATTTGCCCAGGCTGGAGCAGGCTTTTCTGCAAAATAACTACAGTGTGTGCACTTTCGGTTCTATTTTCACCGAAAAAAGAGCAAAGACCCGTTGGTATTCTCAGCCTGTGACTGTACTTCCCGGTTTAGCTGTGCATTTCCGGACTTCTGCGGTAATGCAACAGCATGTTGCGATGCAGGACGACGGCAGTATAGATATGCGTCAACTGGCACAAGATAAAGTTCTGCTTGGTGCTTATCAGCCCAACCGTTTTTATCCGGCCTCTGTGATGGATGCGACTCAATACGCTAACTTTATTCCTCATGAGTTTACCAGCGAGGTAAATGCTGCTGCACTGCTGTTATCAAAGCGGGTTGACTATGTGGTGGAATATCCGGAGCGTATGGCGTTTTATCTGAAAGATTACCCACAAAAAGTGCAGGTCCAAAGCAGGGCAGTAGAGGATGCTTCCCCTTTTGTGGTGTCGCACATCATCTGCAATAAAAGTCCGCAAGGGCAGAAGTTGATCGCTGAGATAAACAAAGCACTGAGTGGCTTGTGGCAAAAACCAGAATACAAAACGGCGATGTTCAGCTGGGTGGATGAAGGCAACATCACCAGACGGGAAAAGATTTATCAGGATTTTCAGCAAGAATCTGCGGCAAAAACTAAACCTTAAGTGTCAGATCCAGCATCCAATTGCACAAAATAAAGAGGCCGGTTATATCACCGGCCTTTTAACATCGATCTGTTCTGCTGAGTGCAGTGCTTAGTGGGCTGAGCGTAACGGGCCTACCACGTTAATCAGGCTGTTTTTACTGAAATCCAAATCACCAAAACCTTTGTGGTTTACCAGGATCACAATGATATCTGCTTTTAAACCTTGTTCCACAGAAACCAGTTCGACATTGGTGGCCAGCTTGTTGGTCTGGTCCACATTAGGTTCTACCGCATAGATTTTACCCTGATAAGCAGCGGCTAAATCATTGACTATATGCAAAGCCGGGCTTTCACGTAAATCGTCAATATCCGGCTTAAAAGCCAGGCCAAAACAGGCGACAGAAGGTTTATGCAAAGCGTGATTAGCCACGGTAGATAAAATTTTCTGCAATACCCATTGAGGTTTAAAGTCGTTCACTTCACGGGCTGTACGAATAAGCTTTGCCTGCTCCGGTGCTGAGTGCACAATAAACCATGGATCAACCGCGATACAGTGACCACCTACACCTGCGCCTGGCGTTAGAATGTTTACGCGAGGGTGGCGGTTTGCCATTTTAATCAGTTCCCAAACGTTAATTTTCAGCTCATCACAGATCAGAGACAGTTCGTTGGCAAAAGCAATATTGACGTCACGGAAGGCGTTTTCTGTCAGTTTTGACATTTCGGCAGTTCGGGCGTCAGAGATTAAACACTCACCAGCTACAAAAGTCTGGTACAGCGCTTTGGCTTTTTCAGAACAGGCCGGGGTTAAACCGCCAACAATACGGTCATTCGCAATCAGTTCATACACGACCCGGCCCGGAAGCACACGTTCAGGGCAATAAGCCACATGAATATCCGGCTGAGAGGAATCGGTAGGTACAGTTAAATCCGGGCGAGCTTCACGTATCCACTGACAAATTTTTTCTGTAGTGCCAACAGGGCTGGTCGACTCCAGTACCACTAAATTGCCTTTGGCCAACACTGGCGCTATAGATTTTACTGCAGCCTCAACATAAGTTAAATCCGGTGACAGATCATCAAAAAATGGCGTTGGCACTGCAATCATAAAAGCATCAGCAGCCGCAGGGCTGGTTTGTGCCGATAAATAACCACCTGTCACAGCTGCATGCACCAGCATGTCCAGCTCAGGTTCTACAATATGAATTTTGCCCTGATTGATGGTATCCACAGCATGTTGATTCACATCTATACCAATAACCCGCAGCTTGCGCGAAGCCAACATGGCTGCCGTAGGCAGGCCTATATACCCTAAACCTATCACCGATACCGTCTTAAACATACTGAACTCCATTAACCTGCTACGTTGGTTTTTATTTGCCGACATCTTACCACAACACGCCAGAAAGCTTAGATGACGAAGCGGGACTGTTGAGAATTTTTTTTAATAAAATAACAGTGTTAGCTGAATGGCGGCTTAGTGACTCTGTGGTATCTTGCAGCAATGAACTGCCCACAGTCGTCATAAGGATTATGCAGTGAAAGATTTTTTAGAACCTTTTTTATACCCACAGAATATATTTCTTTGGTTGTTTTTTTTCGCCTGCCTGTATTATCGCCGAAAAGGGCTGTGGTTATTGTTGATTTGGTTTTATCTGACAGGCAATACCCTGGTGGCAAATCAGGTGCGGGAATGGTATAGCTCTCAAATCAGCACGGCTGCACTGCCCGTTAACTTCAACGGCGACTATGTAGTGTTGGGTTGTGGTGGCAACGAGCATAGTCTGCCGGATTGCGCTATCAACAGGATCAATCAGCTGTCTTTAATGATTAATGCACAGCAGCGCCCGGTGAATGTGCATATGACCACTTTGCACTGCGCGCCTTACGAAGCCTTATTAAAACAAAAAACAGAGTATGCAGCCATTCAGTGTTTTGATGGCGGTCCTACCACGTACCATGAGTTTGCGTCCTTAGATAAAAAGCTGGATAAAACTAAAAGCTATCTGTTTATCAGCAGCGACTATCATGCGCTTCGGGTGAAAAAGTTATCACAAATGCACCAGTTGAATGCACAAGTCTATGCAGCATCCAGTGCAACCTTCAGACCGGTAAATTGTGGCTGGAATTGTTTGCTGACGGTGAATTTGTCGAACTATGATTTGTTTTCAAAGCTGGCGGCTGAAACCGCCAGTTTGCAGGTGTACTGGCTGACTAAAGACTGGACTGAGTGGTATACCCCGCGTTCTTGAAGCTGCAGCTTTGTTGACTGCGCTACTCGCCCCAGTCACATAGGACAACTATGCTCCTGGGGTCTCGCTCGCTTGTCGTCGCGCTGCAACTCCAATTACTTTGGGTATCGATGGGGCATACAGTTAACGGGCGTTGCGGATGATTTCCTGCGCCATTAAATCAGCTACTTCGTTGGTTGGTTTCAGTTGTGCGTCAGCACGTTCGAAGATATTAAGCAGCGTATGGTAAATCTGGTTCACCTTGGTGGTGGACTCTTCTGCGTTATAACCTTGAGCACGCATTTCCATAGCCACGTTGATAATGCCACCAGCGTTGATCACATAGTCCGGCGCATACAAAATGCCTTTTTGACGCAGAATTTCACCATGACGACTTTCTTTGAGCTGGTTGTTGGCACAGCCTGCAATGATTTTGCATTTCAGTTGAGGGATGCTGATGTCGTTAATGGTGGCACCTAAAGCACAAGGAGCGTAGATATCAGCGTCAACAGCATAAATTTCATCTAAGCCTACAGCTGTAGCATTAAACTGTGCTACGGCGCGGCTGACAGCGTCCTGGTTGATATCAGTCACAATCAGTTTGGCGCCTTCTTTATGCAGGTATTCACATAAATAAAACCCAACGCTGCCTAAACCCTGAACCGCAACAGTCAGGCCATTCAAATCATCTGTACCAAACTTATGCTTGGCCGCAGCTTTAATGCCACGGTAAGTTCCTAGTGCAGTGAAAGGACCTGGGTTGCCGCTTAAACCTTCTAAACCAGCCACATAAGGTGTTTCTTTGTTGACGATCATAATGTCGCCTGTGGTGATATTCACATCTTCAGCGCTGACATAACGGCCACTTAAAGAATGCACAAACTGGCCAAACTTGCGGAACAACGCTTCAGATTTTATTTTTTTAGCATCGCCAATAATAACGGCCTTACCACCACCTAATGGCAGACCTGCCATCGCATTTTTGTACGTCATGCCGCGGGATAAACGTAATACGTCAACTAAAGCATCTTCATCCGCCACATAGTCCCACATACGGCAGCCGCCTGTGGCTGGGCCTAAGGCTGTGCTGTGAATCGCAATAATGGCTTTTAAACCTGTGGTTTCATCACTGCAGAATACGACTTGTTCATGGTTATCAAATTCAGGATGGTTAAATACAGCCACGACTTGTTCTCCGTTGATATAACTCACTGCACCAGGCAGGGTAAGGGCTTTTTTGCGCCGCGGAATGTACCACTTCAGTAAAGCTTTCGCCATCAATCTGTAAAAACAAAATCTGGTAAGACCAGGTAATTGTCGACAATGTAAGCCAACTCTTGATTGTCTGGATTGAGTCACATAAAGTAACGCCACTTCAGGAGAGGAATAATCCAATGACAGATCAGTTAACCCCGGAACAGCAAGAACAGGCAAACAATGAATGGGTTCGCACTCAGTTTCAAAAAGCGAACCAGTACCTGGCAGAAAAAGGCATATTGCCAGATACTATTGCAGTATCAGAATCTCGTTATTTAACACCAATATTGGCTGTCTGGAAGATGACAGCACAAAACAGACAACAATACTGGGTGATAAGTGGTGATTTACCTACAGATCATTTGCCTTTGTCGGCGGCAAAAGATGCCAGAGAAGCTGTACGTGCTTTTTCATTCAACTGGCAATTAAAAGCCGAGCAAATTATGAATTCCGGTGCTTTGGATCAAACCAAAGTCGACTTTGCGAATTTATTGGTGCAACGTGCCCATGGTTTGTATGAACTCTTTGATAAAGAAGAGTTATGGGGCAAGCAGAGTTAAGCCAGCAGAGAGTATATAAATCTTTACATGTTATCTCAGACAAAAAAACCGCCATTGGCGGTTTTTTTGTCTTCGGGCCATCAGCAGATCAGAACCTACTCAGTAAAGTACCAGTAGCCTTTATTGATCAGCAGGGTGAGCAGCTGCAAACGACCGTTATCCGCTGCGAAATGCTGGCAGTCTTCCTGACTAAGGCTACTCTGATCTGTTAGTTTTTTCACAGTTTCAAGTTCAGTCACTGGCACTAAAAAGCGGTCGCCGTTGATGAACAACTGAATATCTTCTGCTGGATTAGTTTGGTAATACAAAGTGCGCAAGCCACCTAGTTTGGCCAGCACAGAACCTTCTTCCAGGTACTCACCAATTTCATTGGCTTCATAATGTGGATCAGGCTCTGTGGCATCCAGCTCATGTTTGGCATGGCTGATATAACTGCCAAACCACTGAGCGGCAAAGTTTTTATCGTCCACCAACTGGCGTAACAAATCTTGCACCTGGCTCAGATCCTGTTCGCTGATAGCGCCCACTGACTCTGGTATCTGACGCTCTGGATCAGTAAAACGACGACCCGTAATGTCCTGATCAATCAGATGATCGGCTAAACCTGTCAGTAAGTCTTTTTGCGCCGGAGCGCGGAAACCCACTGAGTAGTTCAGTGATGGATCTAATGAGATGCCGTCATGCGGGCAACCTGGCGGAATGTATAAAATATCACCGGGTTCAGTGATCACATCGATGCAATCAACAAAAGGAGAGACCTGCAATAAACGTGGGTGAGGGCAGTGCTGTTTTAAGCTGCTATCCGGCATACCCACACGCCAGTGTCGTTTGCCCTGACCCTGGATAATAAAGACATCGTATTGATCCAGATGTGGGCCTACACCACCACCGGCTGTGGAGAAACTCACCATCAAATCATCGATACGCCAGTTCGGAATAAAACGGAATGGCTCTATTAAAGCCGCTGATTGTGGGTGCCAGTGATCCACAGCCTGCACTAATAAAGTCCAGCCTTTTTCGCCTAAATGACTAAAGTCTTCAAAGGGACCTGTCTCCATATCCCATACCGCATCTTTATTACTGACAATACGGGATTCAATTTCTTCTTCACCGGCAAGGCCTGCCAGTTCATCCGGACTGATAGGGTCGATAAAATTTTTAAAACCCGCTTTGATCAGCAGTGGTTTTTTCTGCCAGTAGTCCGTTAAAAACTGCTGGGGTGTTAATTCATTTAAAAATAATGGGTACATAAGTCACCATAAAAACAGGGCGATGATATCGCCCTGTTGAAGTGTTTGAAGTGCTGATTAGTTTAGTTTAACAAATCAACAAGTTCGATTGCTGCACCTAAGTAGTTATCCGGGCGCAACGCTTTGAGTTCTGTTTTTACTTGATCAGGCAGTTCTAACTTATCGATAAAGGCAGCTAAGTCTGCTGGCGTAATACGTTTGCCGCGAGTCAGCTCTTTCAGCTTCTCATACGGCTGTTCTATGCCGTATTTACGCATCACTGTTTGTACCGGTTCCGCCAGCAATTCCCAGTTTTGATCCAGCTCGCTCAGCAGGTTGGCTTCGTTGACTTCCAGCTTGCTGATGCCTTTTAAGCTCGCATGGTAAGCGATGACGGTATACGCAAAACCTACACCTAAGTTACGCAGCACAGTGGAGTCTGTTAAATCACGCTGCCAGCGTGATACTGGTAACTTGGAGGATAAATGCTGGAATATGGCGTTGGCCAGGCCCAGGTTACCTTCTGAGTTTTCAAAATCGATAGGGTTTACCTTATGCGGCATAGTGGAAGAGCCAATTTCGCCAGCTATAGTGCGCTGTTTAAAGTGGCCTAAAGCAATATAACCCCAGACATCACGGTCAAAGTCGAGCAGTATGGTATTAAAACGCGCAATGGCGTCAAACAGCTCGGCAATATAATCATGTGGTTCAATCTGAGTGGTGTACGGGTTCCAGCTTAAACCAAGGCTTGTGACGAACTCTTCAGCAAACTGGTGCCAGTTCAGGTTCGGGTAGGCGGATAAATGCGCGTTATAGTTACCTACAGCACCATTGATTTTGCCCAGCAGTTCAACTTTGGCAATTTGCTCACGCTGACGCTTTAAACGCATATAGACGTTCGCCATCTCTTTGCCTAAGGTGGTAGGAGATGCAGGCTGGCCATGGGTACGGGCCATCATAGGGATAGCTTTGTATTTATGAGCTAAAGTTTTGATATCGTTTAATAATTGATCGCACAGTGGTAACAACACTTCATCACGGGCTGCACCTAACATCAAACCATGCGACAGGTTATTGATATCTTCTGAGGTACAGGCAAAGTGAATAAATTCACTGACTGCTGCTAATTCAGCATGACCTGCTACTTTTTCTTTTAATAAATACTCAACAGCTTTGACGTCGTGGTTGGTGGTGCGCTCTATGTCTTTGACACGCTGCGCATCAGCAAGGCTGAAATTGTCGACAATTCCGTTTAACAGCGCGTTAGCACTGTCGGATAAAGCCGGAACTTCAGTGATGGCTGCTGTGGCTGCCAATTTTTGCAACCAACGCACTTCCACAGTCACCCGGAATTTGATTAAACCATATTCACTAAAAAACTCACGCAGCTCGCTGGCTTTTGAGCCATAGCGGCCATCTACAGGGGAGATGGCGGTTAATGCTGATAATTCCATTAGGTGCTCCTATGAATGGGTTGGGGCAATAGTATGTAAAACGGATTTGGCTTCATTAAGCAAGGCTTTGCGTTTGAATATAAAGTGCAAACGACTGCCACCGGACTGGCGCCATAACACCACAGCGCGGATAGCCGCCAATAACAAAGCTCTGACTTTATGCTGGACCAACGGCTGCTTCAACAGCTCTGGCTGACCAGCGACCTGAATTCTTGTGCCTAAAGAACTGATGCATTCGACATAAATATCCGCCAGATTGGCGATGATGTTTTCGTCGGTAATAGCAAAATGCTGCAGTTGCTGCTCTAAACGGGATAAACGCTTGCCCAGGTTATCCAGATTATCGCGGTTTTTGCTTAGCTTACGCTCCAGTGCTATTGCAGAGACCACATAACGGGTCAGCTCCACATCTTTGCGCTGATTGTCACCTAACTGATCCACCAGACACTGATAACCAGCGCGCAAGTTAGCAACATCTTTGCCATAAATATCCAAAGGCTCAGCCGGAGATAAATTGGCGATACTGGCTAAACACAGCTGTAAATCGGCCAGTGCTACATCGTTAGTGCGGGTGACCTGCTGTAATAGTTTAAGGGCCTGGCACATACCGGCCAGAGCAAGGGTTTGAGTCTGAATACTGTGTTGCATAGTTTACTGTATGGCCGAATTAATAATGCCACCACCCAAACAAATCTCGTCGCTGTAAAACACAGCAGACTGACCGGGGGTCACGGCTTTTTGAGGCTGATCAAATACCACAACCACAGTGCCATCCGGCATAGGAGTCAGGGTGCATGGAATATCTGTCTGGCGATAACGGGTTTTGACAGTGCAACGAAGCGCATGCTGTGGGCCTGAGCGGTCTACCCAGTGCAATTGGTTCGCCACTAACCCTTTGGAGAACATACTAGGATGATCATGGCCTTGAGCCACAATAAGACGGTTATTGATCAAATTTTTTGCCACCACATACCAGGGCTGATCATCACCATCTTTTAAGCCACCAATACGTAAACCTTTACGCTGACCTAAAGTGTGATACATCAGGCCATCGTGTTGACCAATTTTATCGCCGTCTACGGTGTAAATATCACCAGGTTGAGCTGGCAGATATTTTTGCAGGAAATCTTTAAATTTACGCTCGCCGATAAAACAGATGCCAGTGCTGTCTTTTTTATCGTGGGTGATTAAACCTTGTTCTTCAGCAATAGCCCGCACCAGAGGTTTTTCCAGATGACCGACAGGGAACAGGGTTTGTGCCACATGCTCTTCGCCTATGGTGTAGAGGAAATAGCTCTGATCTTTATTCGTATCCAAACCACGCAATAACTGCCAGTGGCCATCCACTTCGCGGCGCTGGACATAATGGCCTGTGGCTATATAGTCGGCACCTAAAGCTTCGGCGGCAAATTCAAGGAAAGCTTTAAACTTAATTTCCTTGTTGCACATAATATCCGGGTTCGGCGTACGACCGGCTTTGTATTCGGCAAGGAAATATTCAAACACATTGTCCCAGTACTCAGCGGCAAAGTTGACTTTATGCAGTTTTATACCCAGCTTGTCGCAAACCGCCTGAGCATCTTTTAAGTCTTCTGCAGCAGCGCAGTATTCGCTGTCGTCATCTTCTTCCCAGTTTTTCATAAACAGGCCTTCGACCTGATAACCTTGCTGGATCAAAAGATAAGCGGACACTGAAGAATCCACACCGCCGGACATACCGACAATGACTTTTTTGCTGCTGTTATCTGACATTACACCGCACTTTTAACTGGCTGGATGGGAACGGGCGCGGATTATAGCACCAAATTCTTTGCCAAAAAATGTTAATCAGGCGGAATATGCGACACTGTTTCTAATCTGAATGGATGATCGGGTTTTTAATCTGACTCAGCGGCAGCAGCTGTTTTTGTTCAAACTGGGTGATAGCATCGATTACCAGTTGACTACGCACGGGCAGGGTATGTGCGTTCAGCTCGGCCAGACTTAACCAGTGCAAAGCCAGAATATCCTCATCTTGCGGCTGATAAACAACGGGTAATCCGGTGGGGGTAAAGACAAAATTCACCCGCACATAAAAATGGTCATTGGCGGCTTTCAACTGAGAGATGCCAAGCCAGGCATCAGGTTCTAAGCTCAGGCCTGTTTCTTCCTGTAATTCCCTTTTGACAGCGCTGATTAAGTCTTCATTCTCTTCGACATGGCCAGCAGGCTGATTCAACACCAGACGGCCTGAGGCTTTATCTTTTTCTTCCACCAGTAAATAACGGCCCTGAAAATACAGCACAGCAGCCACAGTTAAATGCAATAAAGGACGGGACATGCAGGCTCCGAAGCAAAGGAAAAGTAGCAAAAATGGCAAAAACTCTGATCTTTATGCCATATATGAACAAAAAATCCGATCTTTTGTTGTAATTGAAGCAAAAAGCCCATAAATCATTAAAGTTGCCACAGTGGTCGGGCCGCAGCCTACTGCTTTTTCGCCCGACAATTAGGTAGGATAAGGCGCGACAGAGCTTGGGCCTCTACTACTTCTGTCGTAAAGCGCTGTCCCTGACTAGGTTCTTACAAATTGCGCTGTTATACTCGCACACCGCGAGTAACTGTAACGTTTTAAACAGCATAGGCCGCATCAAGTGAGACGCGCCTGGCTAACGACTCAATTTTGCTGTAAATCCAGGAAACGATATGACCACCTCAAAAATTATCTACACTATTACGGACGAAGCCCCGGCATTGGCCACTTATTCTTTTTTACCTGTAGTGGAAGCTTTTGCCAAAACTGCGGATATCGAAATTGAAACTCAGGATATTTCTCTGGCTGGCCGTATTGTTGCCTTGTTCCCTGAATTTCTGACTGAAGCGCAGCGTCAACCTGATGCCTTAACAGGGTTAGGCGAGCTGGCCAATACGCCACAAGCCAATATCATCAAGCTGCCAAATATCAGTGCTTCTATTCCACAGTTAGTAGCTGCTATTAAAGAGCTGCAGGCGAAAGGCTACAAACTGCCTGATTACTCGGAAGACCCAAAAACAGCGGAAGAAAAAGAAGCCCGCAGCCGTTACGATAAAGTCAAAGGCAGCGCGGTAAACCCTGTACTGCGTGAAGGTAACTCAGACCGTCGTGCTCCGGCTTCTGTCAAACAATATGCCCGCAAAAACCCACATTCTATGGGCGCATGGAGTAAAGAGTCGAAATCTCATGTCGCCCATATGAGCGCAGGTGATTTCTACGGCAGCGAACAGTCAGTGACTATTTCTGCAGCTGGTCAGGTGCGTATTGAACACGTAGCAGTTGATGGCAGTGTGACAGTACTGAAAGAAAAAACTGCGGTAAAAGCAGGTGAAATTATTGATGCTTCCTCCATGAGCAAAAAAGCACTGCGTGATTTTATCGCTGCTGAAATTGTGGATGCGAAAGCTAAAGATGTATTGCTGTCCGTGCATTTAAAAGCCACCATGATGAAAGTATCTGACCCTATTATGTTTGGTCATGTGGTGACTGTATTCTTCAAAGACGTCTTTGAAAAACACGCCGTTACTTTTGCTGAGTTAGGTGTAGATGCCAACAATGGTTTAGGTGATGTGTACTCAAAAATCGCTAAGCTGCCAGCCGATAAAAAGGCTGAAATTGAAGCCGACATTAAAGCTGTGTATGCCACCCAACCCGCTCTGGCGATGGTGAACTCAGACAAAGGTATCACGAACCTGCACGTACCAAGCGATGTGATTATCGACGCTTCTATGCCTGCGGCTATCCGTTCTTCTGGCCAGATGTGGGGCCCGGACGGCAAGTTAAAAGACACCAAAGCTATTATCCCTGACCGTTGCTACGCAGGCGTCTATCAAGAAACGATCAATTTCTGCCGTGAACACGGTGCTTTTGACCCTCGTACTATGGGCTCGGTGCCTAACGTGGGTTTAATGGCGCAAAAAGCAGAAGAATACGGCTCACACGATAAGACCTTTGAAATCAAAGCAGCTGGTCAGGTGCGTGTAGTAGATGCTGCAGGTACTGTACTTATTCAGCATAACGTTGAGCAAGGTGATATCTGGCGTATGTGCCAGGCGAAAGATGCTCCAATTCAGGATTGGGTGAAACTGGCCGTCAATCGTGCCCGTTTAAGCAAAACTCCTGCGGTATTCTGGTTAGATAAAAACCGTGCTCACGATGCTCAACTGATTGCTAAAGTAGAACGTTACTTAAAAGATCATGACACCACCGGTTTAGATATTCAGATCATGTCGCCGGAAGACGCCACCCGTCATACCTTACAGCGTATTAAAGAAGGCTTGGATACTATTTCTGTCACAGGCAACGTATTACGTGACTACTTAACTGACTTATTCCCGATTCTGGAATTAGGCACCAGCGCTAAGATGTTGTCTATTGTGCCTCTGATGAACGGTGGTGGTTTGTTTGAAACGGGCGCTGGTGGTTCTGCTCCTAAGCACGTTGAACAATTTGTTGAAGAAAACCATTTACGTTGGGATTCATTAGGTGAATTCCTGGCTTTAGCTGCTTCTTTGGAGCATTTAAGTCAGGTGACAGGCAATGCAAAAGCTCAGGTTCTGGCTGATGCATTGGATCAGGCAACTGCTAAGTTCCTCGATAACGACAAATCACCAACCCGTAAACTGGGTCAACTGGATAACCGTGGCAGCCATTTCTATCTGGCATTCTACTGGGCTGAAGCTCTGGCAGCGCAAAGCAAAGATGCAGCTTTAGCCGCTCAATTTGCTCCATTGGCTAAAGCTTTAGCAGAAAACGAAGCCAAAATTGTGCAGGAATTAAACTCTGTACAAGGCAAAGCAGTAGATATAGGTGGTTACTACAAACCAGACGATGCCTTAGCGTCAAAAGCAATGCGCCCAAGCGATACCTTTAATCAGGCATTAGCAGCACTGTAATTTCGGGCAATTATCCTGTGTAAATAAAGGCGCCTTGTGCGCCTTTTTACTTGCTGTAGATCTATAATCACCACTATGTAAAAAGAAAAATGCCAGCTTTAGCTGGCATTTCGTGTAGGTCTCTATGCTTCAGGTGGTTATTCAGGCTTCTCGCCATCTGGCAGTGCTATATTTACTGCATGTAAACCTTTTGGGCCCTCAGACAGGTCAAACACCACGTCCTGGCCGGCCTTCAGCGTACGGTAGCCATCCATGTTAATGGTTGAATAATGGGCGAAAATGTCTTCGTCACGACCATCTTCACGAATAAACCCAAATCCTTTGGCATTATTGAACCATTTCACTTTACCGGTAGCCATACTACTTCCTTCTCTAAGTTAGCTAAATTCTGTATTCTAAGGCGGAGCAACAGGGAGCTGCGGGCAGACTCCACCATTTACTGTAGATAATTTGTGCAACTAGTCAAGTTTTTTGCAGACTTGTAAACAGAGGTTGCAGGTACTATCTATAAGATAAGGGATACAAAGTGGCCGCAAAGCCTGTAGTGGCTTTAGGTCCGGCAAAAAAAATACATCAATGCAATTTTGATGCTTTGAACAGGCGTGGCTATAGTTTATGAGCGGTTATAAAGAAAACAACGTAACAGATCACGGAGTGGTGGAGAAAACCCGGCAACAGGTGAAACCACCTTCCATGTATAAAGTGATACTCCACAACGATGACTATACTCCAATGGATTTTGTCATAGATGTGTTAACCCGGTTTTTTAATATGCAATATGAAAAAGCCAGTGAAATTATGTTGCAGGTGCACAATGAAGGTATGGCGGTTTGTGGTGTGTTCACAGCCGAGGTAGCGGAGACCAAAGTTCAGCAAGTGTCCATTTATGCGAAAGAGCACGAACATCCATTGTTATGTACTATGGAACGGGCTTAACGCCAAACAACTGCTGTAGTAACTCAGGTGGATTAGGAGTGATGTTGTATGTTGAACAAAGATCTTGAGTTAACCTTAAATCTGGCGTTTCGGTTTGCGCGGGAAAAACGTCATGAATACATGACGGTTGAACATTTATTATTAGCTTTATTGGACAACCCCGCAGCCGGTGAGGCATTAAAGTCTTGCGGTGCCAATATAGACCGCCTGCGGCTCGACCTGTCGCATTTTATCGATTCAACCACCCCTCTGTTGCCTGAAGACGACGCAGACCGCGATACGCAGCCTACGCTCGGATTTCAGCGTGTACTGCAACGTGCGGTGTTTCATGTACAGTCCTCAGGTAAATCTGAAGTCACAGGGGCCAACGTACTGGTGGCTATTTTTAGTGAGCAGGAATCCCAGGCTGTGTATTTGCTGAAAAAAATCGATATCAGCCGGTTGGATATCGTTAACTATATTTCTCATGGTGTGATCAAAACCGAAAAAATCGAGCATCAGGACGAGCAGCAAGATGAAAACGGTGAGGTGCAGATTGAAGAAAACAAATACCTTGAAAGTTTTACGGCAAACCTGAATATTCTGGCGAAAAATGGCCAGATCGATCCATTGGTTGGCCGGGATATGGAGCTGGAACGCACTATTCAGGTGTTGTGCCGCCGCAAGAAAAATAACCCGTTACTGGTGGGTGAAGCAGGGGTGGGTAAAACCGCTATTGCTGAAGGTCTGGCCTATCGCATCGTCAATAACCAGGTGCCTGAAGTGATAGCCAATGCGACCATTTATTCACTGGATATGGGCTCATTGCTGGCCGGTACTAAATACCGCGGTGATTTTGAAAAACGCTTAAAGTCTTTGCTGAAAGAAATCGAAAACGAAAAAGATGCAGTGCTGTTTATTGATGAAATTCATACGGTCATTGGTGCAGGTGCTGCGTCCGGTGGTGTGATGGATGCATCCAATCTGATTAAACCGCTGTTATCCAGTGGCCGTTTACGTTGCATTGGCTCTACTACCTATCAGGAATTTAAAAACATCTTTGAAAAAGATACAGCGCTGGTGCGTCGTTTCCAGAAAATTGATGTGGTGGAACCCAGCGTGGATGATACCACCCAAATCCTGCAGGGCTTAAAAGAACGTTACGAAGCTCACCATGGTGTGCGTTATACCCAAAAAGCCTTACGTGCTGCAGCTGAGTTATCAGCCAAGTACATCAATGAACGGCATTTACCGGATAAAGCCATAGACGTGATTGATGAAGCCGGTGCCAGTCAGCGTTTATTGCCTGTATCCAAACGTAAAAAAGTGATTAATGTGCCGGAGATTGAGCATATTATTGCCAAAATGGCGCGTATTCCTGAAAAGTCAGTGTCGGCCTCTGATAAAGATGTGCTGGCGAACTTAGACCGTAACCTGAAATTGGTGGTTTTTGGTCAGGATGAGCCTATTGAAGTGTTAACTTCGGCTATTCGTTTATCCCGCTCTGGTCTTGGTAATGAAGAAAAGCCTATTGGTAACTTCTTATTTGCGGGCCCTACTGGGGTTGGTAAAACTGAAGTCACCAAGCAGCTGGCCAAAATTATGGGCGTAGAGTTGCTGCGTTTTGATATGTCTGAGTATATGGAACGCCATGCCGTCAGCCGTTTAATTGGTGCGCCTCCTGGTTATGTAGGTTTTGATCAGGGCGGTTTACTGACAGATGCGGTGTCCAAACATCCGTATTCAGTGGTGCTTTTAGATGAAATCGAAAAAGCGCACTCCGACATCTACAACATTTTGTTGCAGGTGATGGACCATGGCACTTTAACCGATAACAGCGGTCGTAAAGTGGATTTCCGCAATGTGATTCTGGTGATGACCACCAACGCTGGTGTGCAGGAGACGGTGCGTAAAACTATCGGCTTTAAACAGCAGGATCACAGCCACGATGCGTTGGCTGAAATTAACCGTACTTTTAGCCCTGAATTCAGAAACCGTCTGGATGGCATTATTTGGTTTAAACATTTATCCCGCGATATTATTCTGCAGATTGTCGACAAGTTTGTTTGCGACCTGCAGGTGCAGCTGGACAAAAAACAAGTCTCGATGGAATTGAGTGGTGCCGCCCGTCAATGGCTGGCGGACAAAGGTTATGATCAGGCGATGGGCGCTCGTCCTATGGCTCGGGTGATTCAGGAACAGCTGAAAAAACCTTTAGCCAATGAAATTCTGTTTGGACGACTGGCGCACGGCGGTGATGTGCGTATTGATCTGAAAGGGGATGAGCTGGAGTTTGATTATAACGAAGAAGAAGCTTTGGTGTGATCCGTACTCATAACCAGATTTAAAATACGAAAAAACCCGGCCTGGCCGGGTTTTTCTTTATGGAGCAAATAGCGTTAGCGCTATCTGGTTCCGTCAAATCTTAACGTTGACGGAACACGATGCGACCTTTGGTCAGATCGTAAGGAGTTAATTCAACAGTGACTTTGTCACCTGTCAAAATGCGAATGTAGTTTTTACGCATTTTGCCTGAAATATGGGCAATAACTACGTGGCCGTTTTCTAACTCGACCTTAAACATGGTATTTGGCAGGGTATCTAAGATAGTCCCTTGCATTTCAATTACGTCTTCTTTCGCCATTCAGCGTGCCAGCCTCTTATTAAAATTCATTAGTTCAAAAAACTGCCGCAGATTTTGCCGAAAAAGGGCGGATAAGTAAAGCAAGATAGACAGATTTAGCGAAATGAGAGCCATTCTCCGGCTATAAAGCGTTGTTGTGGCAAAAACTTTGCCTTGTAGCTCATTTTTTGACAGTGCTCAATGTAATAACCCAGATAGACAAAATGGATGTTTTCTGTTTTGGCTTGTTCAATCAGCGCCAGAATCGCCAGGGTGCCAAAAGCCAAAGCATGACCAGTCTGGTAAAAAGTGTAGACAGCGGAAAAGGCATCGGCAGTGGTGTCGACTACGGTCACAGCCACTAGATCTTCGCCTACATATTGTTCTAAAAACTGTATTTTCAGCCAGTCAGCTTGCCATAAATACGACATTTGCTCTGGACTGGTCGGCGACATCGAACTGTCGGCATGTTTAGTGTCTATATAGGATTGGTACAAGGCATAGTATTTTTCTGTGCAATCCTCTGTCTTGCTGTGTTGTACCAACTGATATCGCCAGCTCGTGCGTTTGGCTTTATTCCAGAGCCTTCGTTGGTTGCTGTTCAATTGAAATGCCGTAGCTTCGAGTCGCACCGATTGACATTGCTGGCAGCCCTCACAGTAGGTGGTATAAATTTGTTCGCCACTGCGTCTGAAATTCAGTGTCAGCAGTTGCTGGTAAAACTGTGCATCTAAGGGCTCGTCCGGCAGAGTAAATAAGAGACGCTCCTGACGGTCGGGCAGGTAATTGCATGGCTGTTGCTGGCTCACTCCAAGCTTTAAACCTGACATCTCAAAGCTCCAACACAATATCCTGCACCCGCCAGATATCAGCAGGGCAGAGCAGGCTTTTATGATTGGCGAGCAAGGTCAGATAAGTTCTGCGTGACAAAGGCTCTGCTCCTAACTGCTGTAAAAAAGGATTCATCATCTGACAATCAATATAGCCTGTCGCAAAGGATGACAGATGCTGTTGCAGAGCCGCCAACGCAATTTTTGCGGTATTAGGTAAGGTATTAAACATAGACTCACCACAAAACAGTTGGCCGACCATCACGCCATAACAACCACCGACTAATTCGCCGTCAGACCAGACTTCAATACTGTGGGCATGGCCTTGCTGATGCAAAGCGATGTAAGCCTGTTGTATGTCCGGTACTATCCAGGTGCCTTGCTGTGAAGCGCGTGGTGCGCTGCAGGCACGGATCACTGCAGGGAATGCTTTGTTGATGCTGATTTGAAAGCTGGAATTGTGCAATAACTTACGCAAAGTACGGTTAGGTTTTAATACACCGGGTTTAAAAATGGCGCGTTGTGACGGGCTCCACCACAGTAGCGGATCGCCCGGACTAAACCAGGGGAATATGCCGCTTTGATAGGCTTTAAGCAAACGTTCCGGTGATAAATCACCACCCATCGCCAATAAGCCATCCGGTTCAGTCAGAGCCTGACTGACCGGAGGGAATTCAAGCGATGCTTTTGACAATTCGGGTAAATAAATCACCACTATTTACCCTTTAAAGTTCAGAGCTTTTATTTAGCTAAAGCGTCTAAATAACGCTCTGCATCTAAAGCGGCCATACAGCCTGTGCCTGCTGAAGTAATAGCCTGACGGTAGATATGATCGGACACATCACCTGCAGCAAATACACCTTCAATACTGGTTTGAGTGGCGTTGCCTTCAGTACCACTGTGCACTTTCAGGTAACCACCGTTCATTTCCAGCTGACCGGCAAAAATGTCGGTGTTTGGTTTATGACCTATCGCAATAAACACACCAGCTACAGCCACATCTTCAGTCGGCTGGCCATTGGTGGATTTTAAGCGCATACCGTTTACGCCCATATCGTCGCCCAGAATTTCTTCCAGTTCACGGTGGGTGTGCAGAATAATGTTGCCTGCAGCGACTTTCGCCATTAAACGGTCAACCAGAATTTTTTCCGCTTTGAAGGTATCGCGACGGTGCACTAAATGCACTTCTGAAGCTATATTGGCTAAATACAGAGCTTCTTCTACAGCTGTATTACCGCCACCTACCACTGCAACTTTTTGATTGCGGTAAAAGAAACCGTCACAAGTCGCGCAGGCTGACACGCCACGGCCGTTGTAGGTTTCTTCTGAAGGTAAGCCTAGGTACTTGGCAGAAGCGCCAGTGGCGATAATCAGCGCATCACAGCTGTACTGACCATTGTCACCGGTCAGAATAAATGGACGCTGCTGGAAATCGACAGTGTGAATGTGATCAAACAGAATTTCAGTGTTGAAGGTTTCAGCATGAGCTTTCATCCGATCCATCAGCGCAGGGCCTGTTAAACCATGTGGGTCGCCTGGCCAGTTTTCTACTTCAGTGGTGGTAGTTAATTGGCCGCCCGCCTGCATACCGGTCAGCAGCACCGGGTTTAAATTGGCGCGCGCAGCATAAACAGCCGCAGTGTAGCCCGCAGGGCCTGAACCTAAAATCAATAAACGGCTGTGTTTCATAGTGGACATGCATTACTCCGGCATTTTGTATTCAGTGATGTATTCAATGGATTTGTTAATGGGGCCGATTTTATGGCATTGCAACAGCGAGATAAAGCACAACTGCAATTTTTCCAATTTGGGCTCTGGCAAGGAATCCATGCTATGGTATTGTTTGTTTACACCTATTTGCTATTGATCCTCCGCACATGTTGAAATTGCACTATGCGCTGCCTGCTTTTTTTAACTCAGGAGGCCTGAATTGATGAGGTTCAGGCACTGTCATTATGTTCTGTTTCTGTGGCTATTGAGTTGCAGCTTTATGCTGTCTGCTAACGCTCTTTTTACCCGTATCAGCGTGGATGATGGTTTGCCCAATGCCAGCATCTATAAAATAGTACAGGATGATGATGGCTATATCTGGCTGGGGTCAACCAACACAGGTTTATTGCGTTACAACGGCTATGAACTGGAAGCTTTTGACATATTACCGTCCTCTGTCAGTGAGAATATGCTGGTACCAGATATTGATGCCTTATTGATCGATCAACATCAGCAACTCTGGGTGGGCAGTTGGGGCATGGGGTTGAGCAAAGTGGCTATCCAGACCGGAGAGATCACTCATTATTCTGACCGGCCAGATAGCGCTTTGCCTTTAGTCAGCAATTACATTCAAAGCTTGTTGATGGACAAATCCGGCGCTTTATGGATAGGCACCAACAAAGGCCTGCAGCGTTTGTTAGCCGATGGCACGCTGCAGACTATAGGTGCAGCGGACAGTGCTCAGCCTCTTGTTCATCAGCGGATCTGGGCACTGGAGCAAAGCGATGATGGCACCGTCTGGATTGCCACCAGTAACGGTTTACATCAATGGACAGCAAAAGACGGACTCAGTGTTGCCTATCAGGCATTTGGTCCAGGCAACGTTAACAATGAAATGCGTACCTTGTTTGCTCATGGCAACCAGCTATGGGTTGGCGGGCGCAGCGCTTTGTTTCAATTTGACCCTGCCTCATCTGAATTTCGTGCTGTGCCTTTTTATGCTGATGCAATCAGTCCTATCATCAATGTGTTGGTCAGTGATCAACAAGGCAATATGCTGGTAGGGACTTTTGATGGGGTCTACAAATTATCTCTGACCACGGGGCGGTTTGAAGCTTTTGGGGAGCACCGTCTGTTATTACCCGGTATCAATGTGCGTTCCTTGTTGGTCGACCGCAGCGGTTTGTTATGGGTTGGCAGCAGAGAAAAAGGTTTATTTTACGGCAGGCATCAGCCGTCTGCTTTTACTGATCTGACGGAATGGGGCGAACAAGCAGCCACTTTGGCCACTAAACAGCTTACTGCTGTGAAAGTGGAAGATGATTTTTTATGGTTAGGCACAGCGGACCAATTTCATCAGGTCAACCGCAGCACAGGTGCTGTTGCATCTTTTGCTATGTCTGCCCGGGTCAATGCGATCACCAGAACCAGTCAGGGAGAACTCTACCTTGGCCTCGACAATGGTTTATGGCAATTTGATGAGAAAAAGCAACAGCTGGTGCAGCTTGATTCCGGGCAAAGGCCCAACACTACTCAATGGCAAAATGTGCGGGATCTGATTAGCTTGCCTGATGGCAGTTTATGGCTGGGCTTATGGCAAAATGGTTTAATGCGTTGGGATCCTGCCGGAGAACATCAGCACTGGCTGCAGGACATGGCGCAGCAGAAAGTAGGCGACGCTGTGCAGGTGGTGCAGCACATTCAGGGGCAACTCTGGCTGGGCACCCGCTATTCAGGTGCTTTTGTATTGAACCCGGGCACAGGTCAATTACAGGCTTTGGCTGAGTGGTTGCCAGTTCAGCAAGCTTTAGATATTCAATGCATAGCACCTGGTCCGGACAATACGGTGTTGATCTGCAGCAGAAGTGGCTTACTAAGTCTGGACCTGCAAAATCGCATAGTGTCTGTACTGGTGGACGCAGTCAAACTGCCCAGCACTGAATTACTGGGGGCTTACACCGATAAACAAAACAATATCTGGTTGTTATCGGCCTATGGTTTAACCTTAAAACCTTACCGGCAGGAGCGCTTAACTACCTTCACGGAACAAGATGGTCTTAATAGTAAGGAGATGATTTTCAAAGCATTTTCTGTGTCGAAGCGTGACAACTTGTATCTGGGCACAGCCGGAGGTTTAGCCATAGTGAACGCCGAAAGGCTCTGGCTAAACCACTACAAAGCCAATACCCGCATTTCCGCTATCTGGATTGATCAAAAGAAACTTAAACCCGGCATTATGCAAGGCCCCTGGTCTCATATTGAATTAAAACCCGGTGAAAACATTAGTCTGGAGCTGGCCAGTCTTGATTTCCATGACCCTAAACGGAATCAGTTTATTTATCAGCTCGAAGGGGTGGATAACAGCTGGCAACACAATACTGGCTATACCAAAGTGAATTACAGCCTGTTAGAGCCTGGCAGCTATAGGTTCAAAGTACTGGGTTCAAACCAGCATGGCTTATTTACTGATAAAGCTCAGACGCTGACTATCGAAGTTTTGCCTTTATGGTGGCAGCGCGGCTGGGTGATGACAGGCCTTGCACTGATTTTAATACTATTGCTGTTGGCTGGTCATGGCTACAGGCTGAGGCATATGCGCCAAATTAATAAGCTGCTGCAGCAGTCGGTACAGGAAAGAGCCAGCACTCAGACGGTGCTGGAGGCTATGGTAGAAGAACGCACTAAAGCGCTGCAGGACAGCACTGCAACTTTGTCTCTGCGTTCACGACAGCTGGAGCTGAGTTTGTCGCAACTGGCCGAAAATAACAAAGAACTTAAACGGCTGAATAACTTAAAAGATGAGTTTATCTCTACGGTCAGCCATGAACTACGTACACCTTTAACTTCTATTCGTGGCGCGGTCGGATTACTTGCCAGTAAAGCTGTGGACCAGAATTCAGGGCATTACCAGCAATTACTGCACACCGCTTTGGGGAACAGTGAACGATTATCGCAGCTGATTAACGACTTATTGGATTTGCAAAAGTTTGAATCCGGTAACTTTAGTTTGTCTTTTGAAGTGATAGATATGAAACAGCTTGTACTTCAGGCGCTGGACAGTATTGCGCCTTATGCTGCCAAATATCAGGTGAGTTTTCAGACTCAGCTTGCAGAATGTCAAGTGTTGGCCGATCAGACCAGGGTAAGGCAAGTGGTGGATAATTTATTGTCTAATGCCATTAAATTCTCCAGCTCAGGCCAGACAGTGATGGTGCAGTTAAGCCAAAAAGCTGGTTTTATGCGTTTTGAAGTGCAGGATCAGGGCTCTGGTATTCCTGATAATTTCCGCAATCGTATTTTTGAAAAGTTTTCTCAGGCCGATGGCTCCAGCAGTCGCAAAACTGAAGGCACAGGACTTGGTTTAAATATCTGCAAAACTATTATTGCGGCTCATCATGGCACTATTGGGTTTGACAGTGAACCAGAGCGAGGTGCTTTGTTTTGGTTTGAATTACCGCTGACGCAAGAGAGCCAGTCAGAGGTTGTTTAAGCAGCCGCTGACAGCGGTAATACATAACAATACACAGCCAGAAAATGGCAAAGGCTGCCGGCCAGTACAAATAAGTGCCAGATCAAATGATGCATAAACAAGGTTTTTTGCACATAAAACAGCACGCCACCTGAATAAAATAAACCACCTGCCAATAACCACCACATGCCTGCGGCAGGTACATGGGTCAGCATAGGGTTGATAGCTACTATCACTATCCAGCCCATCATCAGATACATCGCCAGCGATAATTTCTGATATTTAGCGCCGGTAAAAAGTTTTAACAGCACGCCAGCCAGCGCAATACTCCAGACTAAGGCAAATAACCACCAGCCCCAGTTGTCTCTTAAACTGACCAGCGTAAAAGGGGTGTAGGTGCCGGCAATTAAAATAAAAATAGCTGAATGATCCAGTTTTCTCAGCCACAGCTTATGCTGCAGGTTATCAATGGCATGATACAACGTAGAGCTGCCATACAATAAAATTAAACTCAGGCCAAAGACCCAACTGCTTAATTGCCGCCAGAAATCGGTATCAGCACTTTGCTGCAGCATCAGATACAAGCCAATGATACTGGCTAACACCCCTAAACCATGGCTGATGGCATGGCTTAATTCTTCTGATGCACTGTAACTGGTCGCTGCTTTCATGTTCTATATAGTGTTCTGAGTTATTGAAAATATCATGTTAACACTGGCTGGATAAAAGCAACCAGCCTGATTCGTTATTTTCGACAGATAGAGGTAAACTAACGACCTTTGTTTTTTATACTAAACAGTAGTCTTTTATGTCTGTGCTTCTTGTGGTCGGTTATGTCTGGCCTGAACCTAATTCTTCTGCTGCCGGCAGTCGAATGTTGTCTTTGCTGGCGATGTTCCGCGCGCAGAACTGGACTGTTATTTTTGCAAGTCCGGCCGAGAAAAGCCCACACCGTTTTGATTTAAGCCAGTGGCAAATTACTGAAGAGCAAATTTTGCTGAACGACAGCAGCTTTGATGAGCAATTAAAACAGTGGCAACCCGATATGGTGATGTTCGACCGTTTTATGCTTGAAGAGCAGTTTGGCTGGCGTGTTGAACAGCAATGCCCTGATGCGCTGCGGTTATTAGATACTGAAGATCTGCACTTTTTACGTTTAGCCCGTCAGCAGGCGTTTAAAGCGGGCAGGGCAGTGACACTGGAGGATTTACACAACGAGCAGGCGCAGCGTGAAATAGCTGCTATTTACCGTTGTGATCTGACATTCATTATTTCAGAAGCTGAAATGCAGCTGCTGACCGAACACTTTAAGGTACCAGCAGAGCTGCTGTGTTACAGCCCGTTTTGGCTGGACGCTGAACCTGAAGCGGATTTACCAACTTTTGAGCAGCGCCAGCATTTTGTCTCTATTGGTAATTTCCGGCATGAACCAAACTGGCAGGCCGTACTATGGCTCAAGCAGCAGATCTGGCCTTTGATCCGCAAGCAACTGCCCAAAGCCGAACTGCATATTTATGGCGCTTATCCGCCGCCTAAAGCCACTCAGCTTCATCAGCCCAAAGAGGGTTTTCTGGTCAAAGGCTGGGCTGAAAGTGCAGCTGAAGTGGTGAAAAATGGCCGGGTGTTAGTGGCCCCTTTGGCTTTTGGTGCTGGCCTTAAAGGCAAATTTATTGACTCCATGGTGCAGGGTACTCCCAATGTCACTACGGCCATAGGCGCTGAAGGCATGTTGCATCAGGGGCAGTGGGCCGGACTTATTGGCGAAACTGCTGCACAAATCGCAGAAGCCGCCGTGCTTTTGTATCAGGACCAGGTGTTATGGCAGCAAAAGCAGCAACAAGGCTTCCGTATTCTGACAGAGCGTTTTGCACAAGAGCAACATCAGCCCAGGGTCTGGCAGCAACTGATTGCGGTGCAGCAACAGCTGTCACAGCACAGATTAATGAATTTTACGGGCGCTATGCTCAGACATCATCAGCATCGCAGCACGCAATTTATGGCGCAGTGGATTGAAGCAAAAACTAAATTGGCAGAGCTGAAACACAGCTTTGCACAGGAGACAACACATGAGTGAAATCAGCCGTCAGGCTTTAGTTCAACTCTTGGATCAGGAACTACAAAGTAGTCTGATCAAAGATTATTGCCCCAATGGTTTACAGGTCGAGGGTAAAAACCAGATTAAAAAAATAGTGGCTGGTGTAACGGCTTCTCAGGCTTTGCTGGATGCGGCTGTAGCAACTGGTGCTGATGCCATTCTGGTGCACCATGGTTATTTTTGGAAAAATGAAGACTATGTGATCACCGGCATCAAAAAACGCCGCTTACAAACCTTGTTAAAACACGATATCAGCCTGATTGCTTACCATCTGCCGCTGGATGTACACCCGCTGCTTGGTAACAATGCCCAACTGGCATTAAAGCTGGGCTTAACCCAGTGGCAGGCAGTGCCAGGAGCCAGCCCGGCAGGCGTCTTGATGCGTGGCACTTTAGCTAAGGCGATGACCAGTCAGCAGATTGCAGATCGGTTGCATTATGAGCTGAACCGCACACCCTTGTTGCACTCAGTGCTGGATAAGCCAATAACAGAACTGGCCTGGTGCACGGGCGGTGGTCAGTCTTATATTGATCAGGCTTATGCAGCAGGTGCAGAATTATTTATCAGCGGTGAAGTGTCGGAGCAAACTATTCATAGCTCACGCGAGCTTGGTATCGACTTTATTGCCGCAGGTCATCATGCCACTGAGCGTTATGGCATCAAAGCTTTGGCTGAATTTGTGCAGCAAAAAACCGGTGTGGTCTGTGAATTTATTGATATCGACAATCCGGCTTAAGGGGTTTACGAAGTGAGTAATAAACAGTGACTAAAAAGCAGCAGGACCGCAGTTTTGATGGTATAGCGGGCAAGTTTCAGAAAAATATTTACCAGACCACCAAAGGCCGCTTGCGCCAGGCAGTGCTTTTGCGTGACTTTGCTGAATGTGCCGATTTACAGCAGCCCAGCCGCATTCTGGATGTAGGCGCAGGCCAGGGCCAACTGGCACTGGCTTTGGCAGCACAAGGCCATCAGGTCACATTAACTGACCTGTCGCAGGATATGCTGGATATGGCGTTACAGGATGCCAAAGAGCGTGGAGTGGAAGCGCAGATCCAATGCCATGCTCTGGCTTTGCAGCAGTTGTCGGAGCAAAAATGGCAGCCTTTTCCTGTGGTGTTATGTCATGCGGTGTTGGAATGGTTGCATGAACCCGCAGAAGCGATCAGGCAACTGCGTGCTTTAGTGCAAAAAGGCGGGCTGGTATCGCTGATGTTTTACAACAAAGATGCTAAACGCCTGAGCAATATTATTTATGGCAACTTTAACTATGTGCTGCGCGATTTGGCCTTTAAGAAAAAAGTCAGTTTAAGCCCGCAAAATCCGCTGCAACCTGAAGAGGTGTATCGCTGGTGCAAAGAGGCTGGTTTTGTAATTGAAGGTAAAACCGGAGTGCGCTGTTTCCATGATTATCTGCGCGACCGCTCAGAGCAGGAAACAGAGTTCGACAACTTGCTGCAGGTGGAACTGCAATACAACAGACAAGAACCTTATGCCTCTATAGGCCGTTATCAGCATCTGTTACTCCGCGCTCTATAAAGATCAGAGCACAGGCTCTGATCTTTAATTTATGGCTTGAAAGCTGAGCCACTTTTCCGCTGCAAATCTATTTGAAATTAAATGTGAAAAAACAGTTGCAGTGCTGAATAAAGCTGTTATTATTAATTCCGTAACGCGAACGGTTATCATTTGCAAAGTATGCAATCAAGTGGGAAGTCTGCGCCCTGCCAGGAAGGCAGCTTGATTTCGTAGGCGGATAAACGCTCTATTACATGTTGTGACCCTATGACAACAACTGTTCCGCTGTTGTTGTCAGACTCCGAAGTCTTTGCCCATCCAAAGACCACGTTCTGGCCCGGCTTTATCAGCCGGGCATTTTTTTGTCATCCCTGTCTTTTGCATCAGTCAGCAAAAGTTGCTTTAAGCAAATTGCAACCATTCAGTCCGCTCAGCGTTGATAAAAAATTGTCCGTTTTATTTGTACAACATCCATCCTGATTCAAATAAGTCCTGCCACTGGCACCGTTGTTGTGCAAACGAGAAAGCAAGGGGCGCGGAATACCTTGCTTTGTCCGGTGATCGATATTCTATGTGTTACGTATTTGTCACGGTGTTTAAGAGCAATGTGGACAAGATAAACTTGTTTGTGAGGGGCAGGCTTTACTGATACCTTGGCAAGAGACATAGGTCATTTTGTCGTTTTCATATGCTCTTCA
Organism: Rheinheimera soli; assembly: GCF_031457405.1. GTDB lineage: Bacteria > Pseudomonadota > Gammaproteobacteria > Enterobacterales > Alteromonadaceae > Pararheinheimera > Pararheinheimera soli_A. The sequence goes on from NZ_JAVDWR010000001.1 coordinate 507,659, forward strand.
TAATTTTTTACGCCGATTTCGGCACAGGTAGCTGAGGAAATAACTATGACGTTGGAAACAGTAAGATTTGGCGGCGACGATATCGAAAACTCGCTGGCTAAAATGGATGATAAAGCTCTTGATAAACTGGCATTTGGTGCCATTCAGCTCGACGGTAATGGCAAAATCATTCATTACAACGCTGCAGAAGGAACGATCACAGGTCGTGATCCTAAAAGTGTGATTGGTAAAAACTTTTTCACTGATGTAGCCCCTTGTACCCAGAGTAAAGAATTCCAGGGACGTTTTAAAGAGGGGGTTCAGAAAGGCGATCTGAACACTATGTTTGAATATGTGTTCGATTATCAAATGAAGCCAACTAAAGTGAAAGTGCATATGAAAAAGGCGATGACAGGCGATAGCTTTTGGATTTTTGTTAAACGCTTATAAGCTTTAGCTTCGGTCCCTCCCAGTGCTGGCTTTTGCCAGCATTTTTATTCAAATGCACCCCTGAAGGTTAAGGATGTTGAAATGGCCCAGCAACTGACGGTGTCAGATTGCAAACTAGTGCTGCAATCATTATTGAGTGCTGAGTTAAGTGCGTACAGGGGGATAGCTATTCCTTACTGGCAAGAGCCAGCTGATATTGACTCACTGGAACTTTTACATCTGGCCAGTTGCGTCAACGAATTTTTCTGTTTACACGAGACAGGCGCAGAAGATCGTTTATTAATGACAAAGAGCCTGGATGACTGGGCAGCCCTGGTTGCCCACGCGACATGCGAAACCTCAGGGCTTATGTTCAGAACCTCTGGAAGTACAGGCAACCCGACGTCGCATCACCATAAATGGGAGCATATAAAAGCCGAAGTGGATTCATTGGCTTTTGTTTTGCTTTCATCCAAGCCTATAAAACGGGTGGTCAGTTGGTTACCATTACATCATTTGTATGGGTTTATGCTGGGAATGGCGTTCCCTGCTATGGCAACTATTCCACAGTTGGCTGTGACTGATGCTGTGCTGCCAAAACTATCAAGTGGCGACTTATTAGTCACAGTGCCACCACGTTGGGAGTATTTAGCAAGATCACGCCGGGCATGGGAGCCTGCTATTTATGGAGTCTGCTCCACAGGTGAACTATCAGAGCACACAGGTTCAAGTTTGCTAAGCCAGGGATTATCAGGTCTGTTAGATATTTATGGCAGCACCGAAACTGGTGGTATAGCCGCACGTTGGCTGCCGGAAACCTCGTACCAATTATTAAAGCATTGGCAACCTGGCTGCGATGCTCAGCATATTCAACGTGAGAATGATGGGGCTGAGCTGCCGCTGCTGGACAATGTAGAGTGGGACAGCGAACGTCACTTCGTACTAAAAGGCCGCCTTGATGAGGTGATCTCCATAGGTGGCGTCAATGTCAGTGTCACCTATGTAGGGCAGAAGTTGCGTGCCTTGGAAAGTGTTGCTGACTGCACAGTTCGGGTAGCTAAACAAGGAACTCAGCTTCGTTTAAAAGCCTTTGTGATCCCCAGAACCAGTGAAGATGAGACTGCAACAGAGATAAACAATGCTATTAAACTTTGGCCCGCGGCCGAGCGTCCTGTCCAAATCACTTATGGTGCTGATTTACCCACGAATGAGATGGGTAAGCTCACCGACTGGTAAAATCCTGAAGGAAATTTTTTATGCGCTCTGAGCAGCTAACGCTTGAAGATGTTGAAGCCATCGCGCTTGGACGCCAAACTTTGGCGGTGACCGAAAAACAAATGCATGCTGTAGAAAACGCGCATAAATTCCTCTGCCGTGCTATTTCGGACAGAAAACGAATTTATGGTGTGACTACGGGTTATGGTCCTTTAGCGACCACAGAGGTAGACCCAAGACAATCAGCTCTTTTACAGCAAAATTTAGTTCACCATTTGTGCAGCGGTGTGGGGGAGCCTCTTACTCATCCTCAGGTTCGTGCCATGATGGTTGCTCGTTTAATAAGTTTATTGTCAGGGCACTCAGGTGCCAATCCTTTGCTGATTAAACGAATGCAAGAGTGGCTGGATGCAGATATGGTTCCTTTTATTCCATGTCGAGGTACTGTGGGAGCAAGCGGAGATTTAACCCCGCTGGCACATTTGGCAAGAGCCCTGAGTGGAGGGGGAAAAGTAAGCATAAAAGGTGGACTCTGGATAGAAAGTAGGGATGCACATCAGCAACTGGGTTGGCAGCCACTGGTATTAAAAGGAAAAGATGCTATCTCCCTTGTGAATGGAACTTCAGCAACTGTGGGCATAGCGTTATTAAACGCAACAGCTGCAGAGCGGGCGTTAAAATTTAGTACTTTACTGGTTCTGTTATACGCAGAGTTACTCAATGGTCACAGAGAAGCGTTTCACCCGGCTATTGGACAGTTACGGCCTCATCCAGGTCAACAAAAGCTACACAGTTGGCTATGGAGTTTGTCTGCCAGCAGTGATGCTTTAGTCCCGTGGTGTGCAGAGTCCGGGAACCTTAATCTGAAGGGCGAGGATATTCAGCAAAATCAGCCGCTGTTGCAAGATGCTTATACCTTACGTTGCGCTCCACAGGCATTGGGGGCTGTTCTTGATGTGATTAGCCAGCATGCGACAACAGTAAATATTGAACTGAGTGCTGTGACTGACAATCCGCTGCTGTTTGCTGAAGATGAGCTTATTTTACATGGGGGCAATTTTTTTGGTCAGCACCTGGCTTTTGCCAGCGATCATTTAAACAATGCACTGATCCAAATGGCGCTATATAGCGAACGCCGTATTGCGAGGATCACTGATCCTTTAAGAAATAAAGGGCTTCCGGCGTTTATGCAGCCTCTTGATACAGGGTTGCATAGTGGATTTATGGGAGCGCAAGTCTGTGCTACGTCACTGGTCGCTGAGCTGCGCAGTCAAGCGATGCCAGCCTCAATTCAATCCATCCCGACCAACGCTGATAATCAGGATATAGTGCCCCTTGGTACTATTGCCGCCAGAAGAGCAAGCACCAGTTTGACTCAGCTTTATCAAATATTGGCTATTGAAGCCCTGGTGTTGGTGCAAGGGGCTGAGCTAAAAACTATCCATTCGCTTAGCCATTCGTCACAAGTAGTGTGTGCCTGGTTAAGGCAGTATGCATTGCCACTCAAAGAGGACCGCCCTTTGTCAGAGGATATAACCAGAGTCGCAGAGGCCCTTATTGATCCAGACAAAGTGAAGTCGTTGATTGATCTTTTAGCCTGAGGTTACCCAAGTTTGTAACTCTATGTCTGAAATTCGCTCTGGAGTTACATCTGTTTTATAAATTTATGAATTTAAGAGTAAAAACTGCTTTGATACATAAGCTTGATGCCGTAAGAAAACAAACACAGGGTGAAAAATTAAAAACCAACACCCTGTGATGAACTGTGTTATGGTGGCTTCAGTCTGCCATTTCTAAGCCCGACTCTCACCCGGGGCTTCCTCCATAGACTTTGACTGATTTCAGAAAGTTAAAAAACCTGAAATGTTTTTAACCCATTCCCTCTCCAATTTAACCTTTAGACGTTGTGACGTACAGGCTGATGATTCTTAGCTGCAATTTGTTGCGCGGAATTTTTGCTGTGTGCGTTACCGCACGGAAGTTAGTGTGAACTACAGCGGCATGATCAGGCCCTTTTTGCCTCGTTGTGCTTACTAATCCACTTCATCTGAGGACTTTAATGCCTACAAAAACCACACCACATCCGCAGCAAAATCATTTGCTGGCGGCGTTGTCGCCTGAGGTTCAGGCTCGTTTATTTCCACATCTTGAGTTGGTTTCTTTGCAGCTGAACTCAGTGATGTATGAATCTGGTCGCCCTATGCGGCATGTCTACTTTCCAACAGACGCTATTGTCTCATTGCAGTACATTATGGAAAACGGTGCTGCGACCGCAATTCTGGTGGTCGGAAACGAAGGCTTGTTGGGCATTTCGTTGTTTATGGGCGGGGCGAGCACGCCAAACCGTTCATTGGTGCAAAGTGCTGGTCATGCCTATCGCCTGCCCCGACCTCAGGTAAAGGAAGAATTTAAGCGGCATGGCCAGTTATTGCAGCTGATGCTGCGTTATACCCAGGCCTTGATCACTCAGGTGGCTCAGACTGCGGTGTGCAACAGGCACCATTCCATAGATCAGCAGCTGTGTCGCTGGCTACTGCTGTCGATGGATCGTTTAACCCATAACAACCTGTCGATGACACAGGAGTTTATGGCCAATATGCTGGGTGTACGCAGAGAAGGTGTGACTCACGCTGCAATAAAGTTGCAACAACAGGGAGCTATTACTTATTCGCGTGGACATATCAAGGTGCTGGACAGAGAGCAGCTCGAAGCGCTGAGTTGTGAGTGTTACGAAGTCGTGAAAAAAGAAACAGAACTTTTACTGCCTTATTTGCCGCAGCGGCAGGTCATCACCAATGTAGCTGCTATTCCAGTGGTGGTTTTGCCAACTACAAAAGCCTGAAGCATAAAGCAGTAGCAAAACACTGCTCCATTAAAACAAAGCCGTTATAAGAAAGCGGCCCCTCTGAGTCGTATCAGACGGGCCAGAAACCATCTCTGTATCTGCTCAAAACCCTAATCAAACTCAAACTTGTAAAGCACATCTACGGCACTGTCTATGCCTTGTACTGCTTCCAGATAGAAGTTTTTCATCAGCTCGTACCTTAAGGTAAATTCGCCCAAAGAGTTAAAAATACCTACACCGTATTTCAGTTGCAGTTTGGGGGATAAATAGCCGCTGACTGTCACTTGTGAGTCGTCCCCCGTGCCTGCAGTATCAAGAGTAAATTGTTCAAAACCTAAGGCCTGACCTAACTGGCTGACCATACCATTGCTGTTGGCTATACCCAGGCCAATTAAACCGCTGGTCAGTGGGTTACTTTTGCTGTCACCACTGCCTGACAGGTCACGCCCCATCAGCAAGTAAGACAAAGCGTTGGCCTGAGGTTTAGATGGCTCGGAAAAAATGACCACTGAGGCCTGATCGGCAGGGCCGTTGACTCTGATCCCGGCTATCACGTCATCTTCAGTAGAAGAGGGATTACGAATGGCTTCGATATTTAAAAACGGCTGGTCAACAGGGCCGTTAAAGATCAGCTTGCCTTTGCGGATCAGCAAATCCTGACCGTAAGAACGGAAAGTACCATCGAGAATATTCACTTCGCCGCGTAAGCGTTGTTGCTGCTCATTCTGACTAAACAGCAACTGGCCTTTTAACCGGCTTTTTAAACCAAAAGCCTGCAGCCTTACTTCATCCCCTAAGATCAAACGCATTTCAGTGACTAATTTAACTGAACTGGTCACAGCACCACGGCGCACTTCCAGTTCTTTGTTCAGCAGAATTTCGTCAGCTGAGATCTGCACAGCGTTTTGTGGCAAGTCATCTATGGCCAGTTCAGCACGCGGAATTTGCACTGTGCCTTGCACTGCCACCACCTGATTTTGCGCCAGTACTGTAATTTCTGGATTGATATAGACCACGCCTTGCGACAAGTTCAGGGGTAATTGCTGACCACTTAAAGCCAGTCGGGCCTGATAGTTTTTTAAATCAAACCAGTCGGCATAGCCTGATAATTGGGCTTTGCCTTCACCACTTTGAATATCGGCGGTTAATATGGCTTTTTGCTGTAAAAAATCCAGCTGCATACTGCCTTGCTCAATGTCCAGTGGCGCATTGGTACCGTGCAGTTTAACCTCAGTGACGTTGATCTGACCGGATAACAAAGGTCTGTTCAGAGTACCGCCGGCACGAACCTGACCGTTTAAGGTGGCGACAAATTCACTTTGCTCCGGTAATAAAGTACGTAAAAAGCTTAAATCCAGTCGATTTAAGCTAAGTTCTGCTTCAAGTTTTTTATCCTCTGCAGTTAAATCCGGCAATGAAGCAGAGCCTTTCAGAGAGCGGTCTTCACTAAACTGCATTTGCCAGTCGCTGGATAGCTTTTTTGGAGTCAGCTGCACTGCTGCATTCCAGCCTTGCCATGGCAGTTGCAACGGATTCACATCCGTTTGTCGCCAGTGGCCTGCTGTACCTGTGAGCTTCACTGATGCATTTAAACCTTGTTTTTTACCCCAGTTCAGTTGCAGATCTGCGGCCGCTTCACCTGTCAGTTGTTGGGATTCGCCGATAAAAGGCTCCAGCAGCGCCAGTTGAAACTGTTGCAGTTTCACAGATAAATCGCCCTGACTGCTGCTGATGGTACTGGGTTTTTCCAGACACAGCTGTCCAGGTTCAGAAGTCCAGCAATGCGCTGGTAAAGCCAGTTGTTGTTTGGGCCAATCCAGTGCTATCGGCAGGGGGTCGGCCAAAGCCCAGTGACCTACAGGTGTTTGCAGCTGCACTTGCTGTACGCTGATCTGCCATTGTTGTTTCGGTTTAGCTGTGGCCGCTGCCTGCAGCTGGGCTTTGTAGTCAGCTGCGTCCAGTTGCAGTACCAGATCGCTGCTGTTTTTATTGCCTGTCATAAGCAGTTGAGCAGAATTTAATGTCTGGCCAGACAGCATGCCTTTACCCAGCGTCAGCTCTAGCTGGTGATCCAGATTATTGCTGTTGATTTGTGCATTCAGGCTTAGGCTCTGCAAACGCAGTAGTTTTTTATAGCGCAGCTTTTGTGCCTGTAATTTTAGATCTACAGCAGGGGAGTGCTGTGGCCCTGTGACTTTTGCTTCAGCGCTCAGGCTGCCCTGAGCACCCGCAATTGAGCTCGCCAGATCAGGTGCTGTGACAGAAAGCTGCATCAGCCATTGATCCGTGACTTCACCTTCGGCTTTGATGCTGTTGTTGCCATGTTGCAGTATCAGGGTTTTGCTGCTTAATTTTTCTACATTTAAGGCTTTGCCTTTGGCACTCAGTTGACCAGACAAAGACAATGGCTGCTGACGCACCTGGCCCTGAATAGCTAAAGCGGGCAATTCCAGTTGCCATTGCTGCTGGTGGTAACTGGCTTTGACTTGAAGATCACCACTTAACTGGCCTGGGTACTCTTTTAGCCAGGGGTCCAGTTGCAGTTTGTCCAGCGCCAGCGTGGCATCCACTGCTAATTCTTTGGTTAAATCCAGAGTTCCTGCACTGCTGACAGAGCCCAAAGAAGAGGTCAGGCTCAGTGTTGACCAGCTTAATAATGGCGCTTGCCAAAGTGCTGTCAGTTGCAACTGGCTGTCGGGCAGTTGCGGTAATTGCTGCTGGCTTTGCACTGAAAGCTTCAGATCCGCTAATGAGCCTTGTGCATCCAGAGTCACAGCCTGCAGTTTGTATAAGGCTTCACCTTGCAGTGGCCATTGTAAACTGCTGGCGTTCAGTTGCAGTGACAGCGGTAATCCGGCGCTCAGCGGAGCAATCTCTATCTGTGCTGTGGCTTGCTGAGTGCCTGTTAACTCCAGCTTGAGTTGTAACTCCTCAAGTGAACCTGCAATGCTGCTGTTAAGCACCAGTGAGCCACTGTCTGCTTTGATAAACCCCTGCACTGCAAAAGGAGTGGAGTTGGTCAGGCTAAGTTGTGCTTCGGCATTGAGCTGATGGCCTTGCAAGTCAGGCAAACTGGTTTCCAGTCGGATCAGTTGCAGCGCAGTTAATTCAAATTGATCCGGGTTGGCTTGCAGTGAAAAACTAAGCTGCTGTGCAGAAAATTGCTGAGCACCTGTGATTTCAGGCTGGAGTAAAGTGAGTTTTTTTATACTAAGCCATAAAGGCAATTCAATGCGCCTGAGCTCCGGCACCTGATAATGCCACCAGGCTTCTGTACTGGCTGTTGTGCTTTGTTGCGGAATACTTTCAGGCAATTGCAGTTGTAATTGCTCTAGCAGAGTCTCGCCCAACTGTATCTGCTGACCACCGAGTTTCAGCTCTGTGCTTAAGCTATTCAGGCTCAGTCGCAGCTCGCCTTGTTGCAAGGTCAGATCACTGATGTGCAGCTGGTTAATACTGACTTTGGGGAATTCCAGCAGGGTATCTTCCGATTGAGCTGCAGGTTCAGCGGTCGGACTGAATACAAGATGCACACCTTGCACTGTGGCTGTATCTATACAAATTTCAAAACGGCCTAAACAATACCAGCCTACTTTCGCTGTCAGGGTGTTGACCCTGAGTTCAATACCCTTTTGTGCAAAGTGTAGATCAGTCAGCGTAAAACCTTCGGCCAAAGTGCCGCTGATCTGACCCAGTTGCACCGGGCTATGCTCTGGTACAAGTTTGAGCAGGAGTTGCAAAGGTTTGTTGGTGTAAAACAACGCAACAAGACACAACAACAACCCTAAACCTAAGGCTAAAAAGAATTTTTTAATACTAAAGGCTGAACTGATGTTTTTTACATCAGCTCCTGTATTTTTCTCCACACTCATAACTCTGGCCCCAAACTAAAATGCAACTGAAAGGCCTGGTCGGAGGGCACATCCAGCCCCCAGGCAACATCAATACGAATAGGGCCAACAGGGGAGGCCCAACGCACACCTAAACCTACACCACGGTAAATCTCCGCTTTGTCATTCCAGGCGCTGCCCGCATCAAAAAATGCAGCCGCCCACCAATTGCCTGACACCCTGTATTGATACTCGAGCGCTGCTGTTGCCAGATAACGGGCACCCAACAGCTTGCCATCTGCGTCGACAGGTGAAATGGACTCGTAGGAATAACCACGAATGCTGTTATCACCGCCGGCAAAAAAACGTAATGAAGGCGGTAGTTCGGTGATGGCTTCTCTGAGTACGGCTCCTGCATCAAAACGCACCAGATAACGATGGTCTTCAGAAAAAGAACCGATCCAGCCGACCCGGCTGCGTATCCGCACAAAACTGCTGTCTGATCCCCAGGCCGGGTCAGAAATCTCTGTAGCAATTAAGTAGCGGCTGGCTTCTGATGGCATGCTGCCACCACTGTTCCAGCTTCGGCTAAAAGTGACACCAGGCATAATCAGATTCGCGCTGCCCGACTCCAGCCCTTGTTCATAGTCTTCGTACAGCCAGCGCAAGGATACTGTTCTGTACCAGTCGTCTGCCAGCAACCAGTGCCGCTCCAGAGCTATGTTGTATTCCTGACTGCGGGTATCTTCTATATCTTTATTTTTTATACCAAAGTTCAGTTTGTAGAAGTCGTTACTGACGTTTTTCTTTGGCCATTTATAACCCGCTTCAACGGTTTGTTCAGGACCAGACAGCGCCATTCTGCTGTTAAAACTATGGCCTCTGTCATTTAGCCAGGGCCTGTTCCAGTTCAGCTTAACGCGTGGACCTAAATCTGTGGAGTAACCTACACCAGTTTCTACTGTATTACGGATTTGTGGCTCCACTTTAATAGTGACGGCCAGCTGTTGTTCAGCATTTTCCGGTTCATCGACTGTGACATCTATAGTGCGAAACCAGTTACTCTCCGCCAAACGTTGATTCAGCTCGCCCAATTGACTCGACAAATAAGGCTCGCCGGGTTGAAAGGGCAGCATAGATTGTAATCGTTCGTCACGAATCTGGCTGCCTTCAAAAGCAACTTCACCAAAGTGATAACGTGGGCCCGAATCAAATTGAATATGAATAAAACCCTGTAACAAGCGAGGTGCCACTGAGAGTTCTTGCTTGACAAATTTCGCCTGAAAATAGCCGCGGCGAAGCGCCAAAGAGTTCAACTGATTTTTGATTTCTTCATAGCGGCCATGATGCACCCTGTGATTCACTTTAGGGCCCACTTGCTTTACCAACTGGATGAATTCAGGATCTGTGGAGGCTTCACCTAAAATTTCCACTTTGACGGACTTCAGCCGCAAAGCTTCACCTGGTTTAATAGTCAGCCGGAGTTTTTGTGTTTTATCTTTACCCACCAGGCTGGGTTCAATAGTCATGCGGTAATAACCTACAGCACGGCCTGCAAGTTTGACATCTTCAATGACTTTGTTTTGAAAACGTCTGGAGCCCAGGTTGTTTTTCGCCGGTAACCGGTCAAGATAAAGTTCAATATTCTCGGCAAGGGGGCCTGAAACGCCCTTGAGTTCTATTTGTGGATGCGCTGCTGCGGCAGAGGCGGCAAGCAGCGCCAGAATGGCCAGAGTCCTGTACAACAAAATGCGAACTATCCTTTGTGTTAATACCGGACCAGCAAGGTCCGGCTTGGCTCTAAGAGTATAACAGTATGAGAGAGTTCAGTACGTTTTCAAACGCTTAACAGACCAATTGCGTAGACTAGTTGCCTGGAGCTCTACTCTTTCACTCGTGCAAATAAAAAGGTTTTTAGCAGCAATGACCATTCGGGTTCCTTGCCATACATACGGATCCCTAATTCAAAGACTCTGCTGGCGGCATTTTTCAACCAGAACAAGCAAGCAATCAATAACACCAGAGATAACACCCACTCCCACCAGGGCACAGAAACTGTGGCCATTCGCATCGGCATAGCTGCAAAAGAGGTGAGCGGAAATAAACTCAGTATATGCATCAATGTGCCCTCAGCGTTATCCATAGCGCTGAACACTATGCCCAGAGGAACGCTCGGTAAAAACATAATGATCGAACGACTGGAATGGTTTGGGTCGTCAATAGTAGCGGCAAAACCAGCCATAAAACTGTTGATTATCAATAAACCTAAACTGACAAAAATCAAAGCGCTGGCCAGTTCTGACGGGCTGATCGGCAATACAAAAAAACCTTTGCCTTTCATCATAGAAATGGCCTGCAGCATAATGTAAAAAAACAAACCTGTGGTGATCATACTTTTTAAGCAAAACAGCGAAATACCTAAAATTTTGCCGTCAATCCATTCTTTGCTGCTGATCAGGGTCAATAATTGTTCAGTGACTCGTTGCTGTTTTTCTGTGGTAATGGCGGTAAACATAAAGCCAAAACCTGAAAATACACCAACAACCATCAGCAGCAGCAGGCCGCCGCTGACTAATTTTTGTTCTTTGTTTTGTTGGACTGAATCTTTTTTCAGAAAAACCAGCTCTGTATCAGGCAGGTTATCTACAATCTCTTTTTGCTCTGTAGTGAGTGGTAATTCGCCAATTCGTTGCTTTTGCAACCAGCTCTGCAGTTCCGGAGTCAGTTTGTCCTGCCAGCTGGCACTGGATTGTGCTGTCATCACCAGCTTATTGTCCTGCACCTGTACCACTAAGTCCCAGACATCACCCACACCTGAGAGTGCTGTTTCTGCAGAATCAGCAGGAATTTGGCTAAAACTATAACCACTGACCTTGGGTGCTGCTGCCTGACTAACCAGTGCAATTTTATAATCATTGTCCAGCCAGGTTTTTACCACTGGCCAAAGGGCGGAAAACACTAAAAAGGCCGCCAGTATAGCTACAGTGATAAGCTCTTGTTTCCATTTAAAATAACGTTGAAACTCAAAGACGGCTATAGTCCATAATTTCATGCTGCAACTCCTTCTGCATCTTTGGGCTGAGATACGGGCTGTTGTTGATTGTGTTGCTGCACTGCGGTCAGATACAACTGATGCAAACTGGGTTGAATACGGCTGAAATCCGCCAGCTCTGCCACAGCGCTGAGTTGTTGCAGTAACTGACTGACACTTACATCTGGTTTTAATGTCAGTTGGAATTTGTGGCCGTCTATGGCTTTTGCTTCTGCCACCGCAGTTAAGTGAGCCAAAGCCTCAGCAGGGAGCTGCTGTTCAAAACAGACTTCGAACCATTGTTGTGGGTCTAACTGCCGGCTGACTTCTGTCAGACTGCCCTGAGCCACCAGCTGACCTTTATTTAACAGCAGCATCTGATCGGCTAAGCGTTCAATCAGCGCCATCTGGTGTGCGCTTAAAATCACAGTAGTGCCACTTTGTTTTAATTCAGTCAGAATGGACAACACATGCTCCTGATTAACCGGGTCCAGACCTGAAAAGGGTTCGTCCAGAATTAACAAGTCAGGTGCATGCATAACGCAGCTGATCAGCTGCACTTTTTGCTGATTCCCTTTGGATAATTTAGTCAGGTTGTCATCCATTTTTTCCAGCAGATCAAGCCGGGTGCACCAGTGAATCAAGGCTGTGCTGATCTCTGCTGTGGTCATGCCCCTTAATTTACCAATATAGGTCAGGTTTTGGCGTACCGTTCTGTCCTGATACAGCCCTCTGTCTTCTGGTAGATAGCCGTAACAACGTTGAGGCAAAGTGCTGAGTTCTTCCCCTTTATATTCAATACGGATCTGGCCTGCATCGGGTCTGGTTAATCCGACCAGCATACGGATAAGTGAAGATTTTCCTGCGCCGTTGGGGCCAAGCAGCGCAAAAATCTGGCCAGACTGAACGTCAAAACTAATGCCATTAACCGCTTTGACCGTGCTGTAGCTTTTTTCTATCTGAAAGGCAGAAATCCTGAGCATGATCTGTCCTTACAAGCAAATAAGTGGGGGAATCCCAAGCATATCAATGCTCATGAGGTAACAACAACTGGAAAATGTGACAGGTTATTAACCTTCCCTCTGTATTCTGCTGTTGTCAGCACTTTGTCATCTGCCTTGGTTAGAATGAGCTTTCGGGTTATCAGAGCAGGATGGGACTCATGATCATCAAAAGCCAAATGACCATAGTAGTGCTGCCAGGCCTGGATGGGACCGGCACTTTGTATCAGCACTTGGCTCAGCAACTGGCACCGGACTATGAGCTTCAGGTGATTGCATATCCTTTGGATCAGCTGTGGGGTTACAGTGAGTTACTGGACTACATCCGGCCTCAACTGCCGCAAAGCCCTTATTTGTTGTTGGCCGAATCTTTTTCCGGCCCTTTGGGCATAATTCTGGCTGCAGAAAAACCGCATTACTTAAAAGCTCTGGTGTTGTGCTGTACTTTTGGCCGGAATCCGTTACCTGCTATTAAAGGTCTGGCAAGTGCTGTGGATAAACTGCCTTGGAATGAACTGGTGCATCACTGGACTGCATTATGGTTGCAAGGGCGATATGCCAGCCCGCAGTTATCTGCCTTGATGGGAAATGCTCTGATGATGGTGCCAGAGCAGGTGATTAAACACAGGGCTAAACAAACGTTGCAGGTGGACGTACTGACAGAGTTTGCTACTTTGACTTTACCTTTGATGTATTTGCAGGCCCGGCAGGACCGGCTTATCTGGGCTTTTAATGCAAAAACCTTAAAAAAACTGCAACCTGGTATGCAGCTTGTCAGACTAGATGCTCCACATTTTTTACTTCAGGCCGTCCCGGAGCAAGCGGCCTGGCAACTACAACTCTTTATCGAAGAGCATCTTGTTTCAGCACAGCCACCACAGTCGGTGCAAATAGCCTGAGCCAACTGCTGTGCTGTTAATGCGCTGGAGTTTTATCCGACTGAGCTGTCAGTAAAAACAGAATTTTATCCATATTCAGCTTTTCATAAGGCATGAAGCGCTCAGGTTTACCCTCACGCAAAATAGATAAATGATCAGCGGTGAAGGCCAGCACTGCAGTAGACGTGGTGATGGTATTGCCTTCTACTTTGTACTGGCAGTGCGCCAGATCTAAAAAAGCCAGAATACGGGTACGGATACTTGTCATCATGGGTTGAGCTCCGGTGTAGCGCTTTTTAATAATAATCCCTGGTGGTGTACTACTTCTCTCACTCCGGGAGGAGTTCTCATGCAATGGCTCTGACAAAAGTTAAGTGACTTTGTTCCTTTGGCTGGACAAAAAGCAGAAAAATTACGATGAATGCAGCCTGAACTCCGTTTAGCCGCTGGTATTTTGCGATTGATTAAATAAAAGCGTTCGTTTATTAATGTGTTTGTAACATTATTAACTTCTAATGTTTAGCCGTTAAAATTATAAACAACTAAAAAGTGAACTCCATGAACATCAAAAATTTATGCGCCGTTGCAGTTGCACTGGCGCTCAGTCCACAGCTGCAGGCCGAACTGCTGATCTCCGAATACGTTGAAGGCTCGTCCAATAACAAAGCAATTGAACTGGTGAATCTGGGCACTCAGAGCCTTGATTTGTCGCAGTACAAACTGCAGATGTTTTTTAATGGCAATAGCACAGCTGCAAATACCATCAACTTAACAGGTACTTTGGCACCAGGCGCTGTCTATGTCATTGCCAATAGTAATGCAGTAGCGGCGTTAAAAGACAAAGCTCAATTGCTGAATAGTTCATCCTGGTACAACGGTGACGATGCGTTGGTGCTCTCCAAGGGCGGGCAGGTGATTGATTCTTTTGGTCAGGTTGGCTTTGACCCGGGCAGTGCCTGGAACTCAGGTGGCGTCTCTACCCTAGATAAAACCTTAAGACGCAAAGCTTCAGTTAGACAAGGGGATACCATCCCTGAGGATCTGTTTGATCCTTCTTTGGAATACGAGCAGTTTGCTCAGGATGATTTCAGCGATATAGGGCTGTATAACGGCTCAGGCTCTACGGATCCGGAAGAACCTGAACCGGAAGAACCAGTATACGTACACGGCCAGTGTGGTGATGTAGCCACCTTTATTTCCGCTATTCAGGGTGAGGCGGATGAATCGCCACTGAAAGGTCAGACTGTTTCTGTCGAAGCAGTAGTTACAGCCAGCTATCAGGAGACCAGTGGCTTAAAAGGCTTTTTTATTCAGGAAGAAATGGCCGATCAGGATCAAAACCTTTTGACCTCTGAAGGGGTGTTTGTTTACGACAACCTGTTTGGTAAATTGGTGTCAGTGGGTGACAAAGTTCGTGTCAGTGCCGTGGTCGAAGAGTCTTTTGGTCAGACTCAACTGGCGAAACTGGTGGACTTAACCGACTGTGGTGAAGGCGAGGATATAGCCGCTGTTGCTGTGACTTTACCTGTCAGCAGTTTAAGCCAGCTCGAAGCGCTGGAGGGGATGAAAGTTCGCTTAACCGAACGCCTGACTGTCACTGATAACTATGGCTTAGGTCGTTACAACGAACTGACCTTATCTTCTGAACGTTTGTATCAGCCGACGCAAATTGCATTACCAGGAGATGCTGCAAAAGCTGTGATGGCAGCCAATAGCCTGAACAAGCTGGTGTTGGATGACGGCTCTAATCTGCAGAATAAAGATCAGGTGTATCCTGCACCTGGTTTATCGGCCAGTAATACCTTAAGGGTGGGTGATGAGGTGCTGCCTTTTGATGCCGTGCTGGGTTATGGCTTTAGTAAATATCGGGTTCACCCTCTGACCGAGCCTGTATTTATCAGCAGCAATCCACGCACAGAGCAACCAGCTATCAGCAAAGGTGATTACCGTATCGCCAGTATCAATGTGCTGAACTATTTTAACGGTGACGGCACTGGTGCTGGTTTTCCTACATCCCGTGGTGCTTCCACTGCTGTTGAATTTGCCAAACAACGCAGCAAAATTATTGCCGCTATTTCGGCCATGAACGCCGATTTAGTTGGTTTGCTGGAAATTGAAAATGATGGTTTTAACGAACAAAGCGCCCTCGCAGATTTAGTCCGTGGTTTAAATGAAGAAGCGGGGGCTGATGTCTGGGCTTTTGTTGATTTTGCCATGCCGCAAGTAGGAACTGACGCTATTACGTCGGCTATTATCTATCGCAAGGACAAAGTCACTCAGGCTGGTCTGGCTGCTATAACCACAGCTGCGCCTTTTGATTATGGCAACAGGCCTCTGATCAGCCAGAGTTTTAAAGTGCAGCAATCCGGTGAGTTAGTGAACTTTACTGTAGTGCACTTTAAATCCAAAGGCAGCTGTCCAGGTAATAAATCTGATCTGGCCAATATAGATTCAGGCGATGGTCAGGGGTGCTGGAACGGTTTACGTTTGCAAGCTGCGACGGCAATGTCCAACTGGCTTGCAGGTTTCCCTACAGGCGTCGAAACCGACAACAGCGTGATAGTAGGTGATTTTAATGCCTATATGCTGGAAGACCCTATCCGGGCTATGAATGATGCAGGTTATGTACAGTTAAGTCAGCAGGCGCATGGCAACAAAGTCAGCTCTTATCAGTTTAATGGTGAGTCGGGCAGTCTGGATCATGTGTTTGCCGCTGGTGATATCAGAAGCCGGGTAGCCGAAGTAACAGAGTGGGCGATCAATGCAGATGAACCTATCATTCTGGATTACAACGAAGAGTTTAAATCTGAAGTAGCCAAAGCCAATTTTTATGCGCCTGGCCCGTTCCGCTCTTCTGATCATGACCCTATGGTGATGTCGGTTTATTTTGCTAAACCTGTAGTGCAGGACCAGTTTTTTACGCTGGACGAGCAGGCAGCTCCGGGCACTGTTGTAGGGCAGATTGTCACCAGTTCTGCTGTGGCTATTAGCCGCTATCAATTGTCAGGTGAACAGGCTGCACTCTTTACTATCAGCGCTACAGGTCAGTTGATAGTAGCTGCTGGTGCTGAACTGGACTATGAAAGCCGTCAGGTGCTGCGTTTTGACTTAACAGTACAAACTGAATCCGGTTTAGTGTCTGAAGCTGCCCGCATTGAAGTACAGCTGAATGATTTACCTGAGTTACCTGTTATTAGCTTAGAAGGTTTACCAGCTGTTATTTCCGATAACATTCGTCCAGGTACTTTGCTGGCGACAGTCAAAGCAGAAGCGACAGGCAACAACGCCAGTATTCAAAGCCTTCAGCTGATCGACGCTGACAAGTACCTGACGTTTAAAAATGGTCAACTGACACTGAAAAAGAAACTGAACGCTAAACATCAGCCTGAACTTAAATTCAGCATCAAAGCGACAGACTCTTTGGGGGTCAGCACCACTGTGACTTATGCCATTGAAGTGAAAGATAGCAAAGGTAATGCGGTAGTACAGTGGGTGATTTCTGTGATTACTGCTGTATTGGGTTGGTTATTTGGTTAACCTCTGCCTGAATCAGACCAGAGTATATTGAGACAGCCACCTGCGGGTGGCTGTTTTTTTGGCTGCTTATCGGGGTTATTTTGTGTTACAAGGAACCTAATAGGTTAGCCAGAGTCTGGTTGATTCAGATCCAAAGCTTTCATGCAGATCAACTGCTTAGTAAAAGGAAAATAGTCAGGTGAAACAACAGTATTGGGTAGGGCTTATGAGTGTTGTTGTGCTTCTTGCCGGATGTTCTTCAACACCCCACAAGCGCTCTGACGCAAAGGCGGTATTTAAAGCCTGCGTACATCCGGATCAAAGCAAACAATTTAGCTACCGCAAAGGCCGCCCTATGCAAATAGAACACAAAGTGATGATGCAGCGCATGGCCACAGAGCGGCAAATGCAGTGGCGCTCTGCTCGTCCCGCCAATGCCGATCGTTATGATAAAGAGATGGGAAAAGGCCCTTTGTATAATGAACTGGCTGAGTTAATGCAAGCAAAACAGTTTTGTAAAGAAGGCTACTTTGAACTCGACAGCAGTTTTGAGCATGGTTACGAGCGGATTATTGGTGAATGTAACGACAGCGCGACAGAGCAGGAGATGAAAAAACTGCCGATGTGTGGCCCGGCTGACAGGCTATAGCAGGTGCTGTGCGTCAGCCAACTGAGATAAGCTGCTATGAATGATAGTAAGTCATCTGTTTAGTGTGGGGTCCGTATGCAACTTTCTGATGTGGTTATTCTTAGCTGTGCGCGCACTGCTATTGGCAGTTTTGCCGGCGTTTTATCTTCATTAAGCCCTACAGACTTGGGGATTGTGGCGGCTAAAGCGGCCATCAGCCGAAGTGGTGTGACGGCAGAGCAAATCGACCATGCCGTTTTTGGCCATATTATTACAACCGGAACAGAGGATGCGTATTTAGCCCGCCATTTAGCGCTGAATTCGGGTTTGTCTGTGACCAGTGCTGCATTTAATGTCAACAGGTTATGTGGTTCTGCCTTACAAGCCGTGATTTCTGCAGCCCAGTTGATCCAATTGGGGCAAAGCCAGGTGGCTTTGGCCGGTGGCGCTGAAAGTATGAGTAACGGTGCTTATCTGCTACCAGGGGCTCGTAGAGGGTTACGCCTCGGTCATGCTGCTGTGACAGATCTAACCCTGGGAATTTTGTCCGACCCTTTTGGTACTGGTCATATGGGCCTGACTGCTGAAACTATTGCAGCTCACTATGGCTTTGGCCGCGGTGAGCTTGATGCTTTTGCCGCTGAAAGTCAGCGCCGTGCCGCTTATGCGCAGCAGCAAGGTTACTTCGACCAACAAATTGTGCCTGTAGTGGTTCAGTCCCGCCAGAACGAATTCCAGGTAAAACAGGATGAACATATAAGGCCGGATACCACAGTGGAGAGTTTAAGCCGCCTCAAAGCTGCATTTAAAAAAGACGGTCTGGTGACAGCAGGTAATGCCTCCGGCTTAAATGATGGCGCCGCCGCTTTGGTGTTAACCAGTGTCAGTGAAGCCAATCGTCTTGGCGTCAAAGCCGCAGCCCGTTTAATAGGATATAGTTTTGCCGGAGTAGAACCCGCTCTGATGGGGCTTGGGCCTATACCCGCAGTGCAAAAACTGCTGAGTCAGACCGGGTTTTCGTTGCAGCAAATTGATGTGATTGAGTCGAATGAAGCTTTTGCATCACAGGCTATGGCCGTCAGCCAGACCTTAGGTTTTGACCCGGCGAAAGTAAATCCAAACGGCGGAGCTATAGCACTGGGTCATCCGGTTGGAGCGACTGGGGCTATTTTAGTGGTCAAAGCTTTGGCCGAGTTACAAAGAACTGCCGGGCGTTATGGTTTGATCACTATGTGTATTGGCGGCGGGCAGGGTATAGCTTTATTGATTGAACGACTCTGATAAAAGAAACCCCGGTTTAGCTTTTCTCCATAAAAGGACTCAAAAGTCTGAACCGGGGTTCCAGGGGACTCATCAGAAGTGGTATTTCAAACCTGCGGCAAAACGTGTGGTTTTAATATCTTCATCACCAATGCCTGAAGTTTCTACTTCAGGCGCCATATAGTCAGCACTGACGATCAGAGCCAGTTTTTCTGTCAGAGCATAAGTTGTCAGAGCTCCTATTGTTGGCGCAGTGCCTGAATCTAATCTGCTGTGACTGAAACCACCCATGAATTCCGGTGCAACAGAGGATAATTTTGTGTCTACATGCATCAGGCCAAAACGAGCACCAAAAGCCCAACCCGCAATCAAAGGATCCGTCAGATACTGAGCTGTTAAACCCAAAGCTTTGGTTTCGATAAAATGCTGCGTATCATAGCTGCCTGATTCAGTGACCAATAGACCCGGGCCTGCAAATACCTTGCCAAAATCTGTATAGCTTAAGTTCAGTGACCAGTTAGAGCTGAGTTCATAACCCAAAGTAACAGAGGCTGAACTGTCGCTTTCTGAAAAACTATCTGTTTTTTGTTGTGCTGCGCCTAAATCCACCGTCAGATTTAATGCATCAGCCTGAGCTGCTACCTGCTGGGAAAGTAGTAAAGTAGGTAATAAAAACAATAAAATGCTGTAGTTTTTCATCAAAATCCCTTTGGTTGATAAGTATCTTTCCAGTGCAATATCACAACTGAAGTGCCTGAGCCATGGTTTGAGCCCAGTTGGGGTCTGGAGTGTAAATTAATTAACTCATTAATGTAAATTGTTGTTTTTAAAAGGTTGTAATTTTTTATTGTTCCGGAATGGAGATGAATAGCATGGAAGGCAACACTATCAGTACAGTCGCAGTAAGCCTGAACAGATAAACACAAAATCCAGCACATCAGTTGCAATAAAACACCTTTGCGGATCTGTTAGTATTTTGGGCACTTGTTGTATCGAAACGGGCTTCCATCGCTTCTAGATATAGGGATGTCGGCTAAACCAGGCTTGCAGGAATTCAATAAACAAATTTAATCGCGGTGGCGTGAATTGTCTCACCGGGTAAAGCGCGTACAGTGTCATCCTGGGTTTTTGTTCGGCCTTAAGCACTTCAACTATGTCACCCGCTTGCAGCGCCTGATGACTAATAAAACGCGGGATAAAACCGACCCCCATACCTTGCTTAACCATCTCCAGTAAAAACACAGAGCTATTGGCCTTCAGATTACCGCTGATGGGAATGTCGTTTTTCCCCACAGGCCAGATATGTTTGTGGCGAAAATAGCTGTACTCAAAGCATTGATGATGAAGCAAATCCTCAGGGCAACTGATGGGACCATGACGGCTTAGATACTGGGGCGATGCACAAATGGTGTAACTAAACTGCGTAATAGTTTTACCAACATAGGCCGAGTCAAATGTTTGGCTGGCAACCCGTAAACCCAGATCAAAATTATGCTGCAACAGATCCTGTGCTTCGTCACTTAAATGCACGTCCAACTCGATTTGCGGATACTGGCGCATAAATTCGGCAAGGGCCGGTGCCAGAGTGGTTAGCCCCAGCGCCATGGCCGCATTAATTCTAAGTTTGCCTTGTGGTACTTGTTGCTGTTCCTGAATACGGGCTTCGGTATCCTCGATCTGGCGCAAAATATCCCGGCAACGCTGTACATATTCTTCTCCGGTTTGCGTCAACTGCAATCTGCGGGTTGATCGCTGTAGTAAGCGGGCACCTAAGCTCTGTTCTAATGCACTTATCTGCTTACTGAGCATGGATTTACTGACAGCGTTTTGCCCGGCAACTTTACTGAAACTACCCAATTCCGCTACCCGTACAAACAACTGCATCGCTTTTAATTTGTCCACATTGTTTCCTTCTGGGAAATAAAGTTGTTCCATTGTAGTCATTTATTCACTTAGTGGGCATAGCTATATTGAGGTTGCTCCTGTTTTGTGGAGTGCATAACGACGAGGACCCATTATGTACACTTTGTATTTTTCACCCGGAGCCTGCTCGCTGGCTATTCAGGTTGTTTTGCGCGAACTTGGTCAGCCGTTTGAGCTGGTTAACAAAGCCAGCGTGGCTGTTTATCAACGGATTAATCCGGTTGGTGCAGTACCAGCGCTTGCTGTCGAAGGTAAAGTTCTGACTGAAGGCGCGGCTATCATTTTGTATTTGTTAGAAAAACATGCCAACGATTTACTGCCAGCCAGCACAGAGGCACGCCAGAAAGCTATTGAACACCTGATGTTTGCCAATGCCACTTTACATCCGGCTTACAGCAAGTTGTTTTTCCTCAGCAGCGAATTAGCTGAGGGCGAGATTAAAGAGCTGGCGATGGCAACTGCTGCTAATCACATCTGCAAGCTTTGGCAGTTAGTAGAAACAAAGCTGCAGACACAGCCTTATCTGGGTGGGCAACAGTACTCTGTCGCCGATATTCTGCTGGCTGTGTATGCCAATTGGGGGGCGTTTTTTTCTGTTGCTATCAGCATTGGCCCTCTCAGCCAGGTCATGATTGCCAAAGTTCAGGCACTGCCCAGCTATCAGGCTGCTCTGGTTGCTGAGCAGCAAGCAACATGACCATAGTGACTGAACAGGTCAGCGATTTCCAGGCAATTACAGCGCTGCTGGAACAATACTTTGATGCTTTACATCGGGCAGATACAGAGCTGCTAAGCCGTATCTTTGATGATGAGGCGCATTTGTATGCGCCTGGGGTGCGACGCAGCAAAAAACAGTGGCTGGATTTAGTCGCAAGCAGGCCGGTGCCGGCGCAGTTGGCGCACCCTTTTGCATATCAGATTTTGTCTGTTGAACTGGCCGGAGAGCAAGCCATGGCAAAAGTACGCTGTCCATTATTAGGCAGGCAGTACATCGATTATCTGGGGTTACTGCAAGAGCAGGGCAGTTGGCGTATTGTCGCCAAGCTTTATGCTGACAACCCTTTTACTGATCCCAACCACAATTAGGAGCTAAATATGCCATATGTAAATATTAAAATAACCGACGAAGGAGTAACTGCGGAGCAAAAGCGCAAGCTGGTGCAAGGGGTGACTCAATTGTTAGTTGATGTGCTGAACAAAGACCCCAGTACTACCTTTGTGCTGATTGACGAAGTAAACACCGACAACTGGGGAGTTGGTTATCAACTTGTGACAGAGCTGCGCCTGGCCGCCAGGCACTGATAATAAAAAGGGCCGCTGTTTTTGGAAAAACAGAGTGCCCTTGAGTTGTTTCGCTGTCTTGATCTTGCTCTGGACGTTATCGTCGAAGCCGTTGCTGATTAATATGGATTGTAGTTGATCCTTATCAGTATTTGCCTGATGAAAAGCGACTAAACTTCGTTTATCTTCATTCCCTGACTCAGGACTTTTATGCGTTGTTACTCGGCCGAACAAGCACTTTCTTTGATCCAAAACGACGAAACCATTTGGTGCCATTCGATGGCAGCAACTCCCTACAGCATGCTCAATGGCCTTGCCCGTGTTGCGTTGGAAAAACAAAACCTGACCTTACTTAGCCTGCATACAGAACACAGCGAAGCTTTATGTTCACCGGATTTAAAAGGCCATTTGCGCCAGCGGGTGTTTTTTGTTGGCAGGCCCAGTCGTCCTGCTGTGAATGCGGGGCTGGCGGATTATGTACCTGCCTTTTTATCGGAAATTCCTAAGTTATTCCGCAGTGGGGAACAAAAGCTCGATACCGCTATTATTCAGGTATCGCCGCCGGATAAACATGGCTTGTGTAGCCTTGGTATTTCAGTGGAAGCCACCAGAGCGGCTTTGCAGTCTGCGAAAAAAATCATAGCGCAAGTCAATCCGAATATGCCCCGTACTCATGGCGATTCTTTTGTGCATCTGAAAGATTTTGCGGCATATGTTGAACTGGAGAGTCCAATTCCTTTGCATTTACCTGCAGTTGTTGATCCGGTGACAGCTCAGATAGGCCGTCATGTGGCAAGTTTAGTGCGCGATGGCGATTGCCTGCAAATGGGCATTGGGGCTATTCCTGACGCCACTTTGGCTTGCCTTGGCGACAGGCAGAATTTAGGTATTCACACCGAAATGTTTTCTGATGGCGTTTTGCCTTTGCTGGAAAAAGGTGTGTTCACCAACTGCAATAAGAAAAAACACCCTGGCAAAATAGTCACTACTTTTGCGATGGGCAGTCAGGCTTTGTATGACTTTGTGGATGATAACCCTGAAGTGGTGTTTTTAGATGTGGCTTACACCAATGACACTGCTGTGATCCGGCAGAACCCACAGGTGATGGCAATCAACAGTGCGTTGCAGGTGGATTTATCCGGACAGGTCTGTGCTGATTCACTGGGAACCCGCATTTATTCAGGAGTGGGCGGGCAGATGGATTTTGTTCGTGGTGCCGCTTTGTCTGAAGGCGGACGTTCTGTTATTGCTTTACCAGCCACAGCAGCTGGCGGCACTTTATCCCGTATCAGTTCTTTACTGGCACCTGGCGCTGGGGTAGTGACCACCCGGGCTCATGTGCATTATGTGGTGACAGAATTTGGTGTGGCAAACTTGCGGGCGCGCAGCCTGACTGAAAGAGCCAGAGCTTTAATTGATATAGCGGCCCCCCAATTTCGGGAACAATTAGCTAAAGCCGCTTATGAAGATTGGGGTTTAGTCATTTAAGTGAAAAAACAAAGCCCTGAGCTGTAATTTCAGGGCTTTGTGTATCTGGCTAAAAAGAGTTTTTTAAACCTATGTAGAGTCTGGTATTTGTGATATCAGTGCTTTCGCCTTCAAAGCTCATGTCGTACCGCAGGTAGTCAAGGCCCAAAGTAAGATCCCATTTTTCGGTGAATGCATACTGAGCCAGTAAACCTGCTGCCAGATCAGTTCCTTTATCAGACAAAGCTGTCAGACTGACATCAGGTGAAAGATGTGCTGTTACATTTACATCAGCATCCCAGCGTATCAAGCCTAAACGGCCGCCAAAGGACCAATTCTCAACCTGGCGTTCAGTCAGGTACTGGGCAAAAAGTCCTATACCTGTAGTATCCAGAGACAGGGTGGCATTATAAGTATTGTTGTCTCCTGGCAGCGTTGTGCCGAAACTCAGCACATCTGCTTCACCTGAATCCGTATAGTTCAGCACTACAGACCAGGTGGGGGTGATTTGATAACTCAGGCCAGCAGAGAGTGAGGTGGCATTACCAGATTCGCCATCTCCGGATTGTCGTGTTGCGCCGACATCTGCGGTGACGGCTATGTTTGACGGCGCGGCGAATAAAGCGGGCGCAGCAGAAAATAAAGGTAAAAGCAGTAGTAGTTTCAGAGCAGTTTTCATCGAAGTTCCTTTTATGTTTACTCCCTTTTACACTCTAAATTTAATTGGATTGTTTTGTAAATTATTTTCTTCTTAAGCTGCTAACTATTTAAGTCATAAAGAGTTTTATCCAGAATAAGCTCAAAGCCCAATCCGCCAGATCAGGCTTTGTTTTATACTGCTTACATTGAACAAATCAAAGTCCAGCTGCTGTCTGAGCCTGGTATGGACTGAGTCCACCAGTTGGCGCGATAGACTTTATTCTGATAGGACAGATAATCGCCTTGACTGGCATGGCTGGGCTGACCGCTCCAGTCTTTTTGCGGCCAGTTGGGGTAGGCAAAAATCTGAGCTGGATCCAGACCAGCACAGCCCGGTGTTGTAACTTCTGCTGGCTTTAAATCCAGATTCACAAAGTGAGTGTTATTACTCAGATAAAAGCGGTTTTGACTGGCGTTTGGCTGCACTGTGATCAGGGCATTTTGTTGCAAACCAATCTGCAGCAAAGCGCTGTGCTGAGTATTGATCAGGTTCGCTAAATCTAACGCCCATTGCTGATTGATTACAGCAGTTTCTGTGATCAACAGACTTTGCTCCATCAGTTCCTGACCTGAGCTGTCAAATACACGCACTACCGCAGTTTCACCTGCAGAGCCTGTCTGCCCTGAAGTTAAATAGGCTCCTTTATCAAACCAGACAGGTTCTGGATCCGGGTCTGTGTTGCTATTAACCAGCAACACATCTGAGCAGTTATAAAAGCCTTCTCCGGCTGCGTCTTCTCTTTGCCAGCGGGTATAAAGTACTGCTTTGCCCTGACGATCAGCAGGCAAACTGATGTTCAGCAGATAATAGCCCGCTTGTGCTGTGATATCCGCTTGCTGATGAATTAACTGTAATTTATCCCAGCTTAAAAGTTCTGTGGCCGGATCATAATCGGCGCTGGATAAATACACTTGCCAGTAGCTGGGGTTATGTGGAGTTGTGGCTTTAAATTTCAGTTGCAGGCTGTTTTGCTGGCTTAGATCAATAGTGCTGTAGTGCCAATGCGCTGAAGGTGCATCCATACCGGCTTTGCGGGCATCGCCACCAGCACAAAGCAAGCCTGTGGTCAGTTTGGCTTTTACTGCGTTGATATCCTGATAGTTGGCTACATTGCTGGAGAATTCGTGGTGCTGGCTCAGAGGGTATTCGCCGGATTGCACAAAAGCGGCACGACAGGCGAGGTTGGGTATGCCAGAGCCGTCAGCAGGCCACCAGTAACCGCCATCTTCTTTACAAATTTGCTGTCGGGCTTTGGGGTATTCGACATACCCATGGGCCTGACTGTGAAAAGAACAGAGCAGGGCAAGTAAGCTCAAAGTTCCGGTGAAGAGTTGTGATTTTTTCATAACAGATCTCCTTAAAAGGCGCCGGAGTCAATCCGGCGCTGCGAAGGCTAAAGAAATTCGCTTTGGTGCAAGCTTAAGAAGCGGTGCAGATCAGGGTCCAGCTGCTGTCTGAGCCTGGTACTGAGTTGGTCCACCAGTTGGCTTTGTAAATCAGGTTCTGATAACGAATGTAGTTCCCACCTGCAGCATGATTGCCTTGAGGCCATGCCGGGTAAGTCACTACTGTGGCAGGCACGCCAGCGCAACTGCCTCCGTTATTACCACCATCACCGCCAGAGCCACCACTGATGGTGCCTGCTGGTAATTGTGGGTAGTCCTGTTTCAGCGCAAAAGACTCTGTACCTACAGTGACACGCCAGTTCGACGGCATAGGGATAGGCAGGTAGTAGTTCAGTGTCATCTCCAAAGTGGCGCCAGCAGCTAAAGGGCTGTGGCCCGGCAGGGTGAATTCCACTCTGTGGAAATCATTGTCCAGACCGCCAATGTTGTTGCCTGAGCTGTTGGAACCATTTTCAATAACAGTAGTACCTAAACCGCTTTGATCCGTCACGTTATTGCCAGTAGCTGTGGGCACATCAAAGCTGATTTTTGTGCCTCCAGGTAAGGTTTGACCGCTGTTATTCACCAAAGTCAGTTTAGGATTCAGTGGGTAGTTTGAATCACCTAATTTAAAACCACCCAGACTGACTTTCAGATCCAGACTGCTGGCAGGTAAAGGCCGTGGGTCACGCTGATTGCCGTACAAAGAGGCTGTTTTAAACTTGTTGTAGAAGATACTGGTTAAATCATCACCAAAACCATATTCACCTGTGCTGCTGTTGTAGCTGTAATCACCCGCCAGCTCCCAAAACATCACACCACCTATACCGCGTTCGATAATGTAATCGGCTTTGGCGGCAATACTGGTTTCATCTTCAATCGACAAAAAGACTTTTTTGGTATTGTTCCAAAGCCATGGTGCAACCAGCGTGCTGTCATAATGGTGCTGATAAGTGCCAATCAGTTGATCTTTTGGCTGATTTACAGGGTCCAGGCCATAAATACTAGCGTAGCTGCCTAAGATACCAGCCTGCAGGTTTTTGGTATGCCAGAGTGGGTTGGAGCCAGCAGGCATTTCATTGCCATCTTTGCCCAAATCATGCCAGAGGTTGTCTATGCCTACAGCACCGCTGCCACATTGGTTTTGTGCTGATCCGCCCGTACCTGCCGGACACTGATTCTGGTTAGGCAAAGGTGCTTTACCCCATAAACCATGGGTCCCGCCTGTGACATTATTCCAGCCGCGACTGTAATAAGGCACACCAATATTGATCCGGCCCGCTTGCATAGCGCCACGGAAATAGTGGTAAGCCCAGTCGGTATTTAAGTAGCCGATGTTTTGGTACTGCGCCGAATTGTAGTAGTTCCAGGTCGCCAGCTCGTTGTCTTGTCCATCATCAAACAAGGCTGCATTAGGCCCAACATACTGATTCCATGCGCCGTGCAGGTCGTAGGTCATAATGTTGACGTAATCCAGATACTGAGTGACAGGAAAAGCTTCCATGCCACGCAGCAGATAACCGGACGAAGGCGAGGCTATGGTCAGCAGATAATGTTTGCCATCCGCTACTGAAGCCGCATCCAGTTTTTCTCTTAAGGTTTTCATCAATACCACATAAGAAGCCATCAAGCCGCCACGGCGGGCATTGGCTATGGTGAAATCATCCGGATTGCCTGAGTCTTTCATGGTAGAAGGGTACTCGTAGTCGATATCGGCCCCATCAAAACCATAAGTGCGCAGGAAACTGACGACAGAGTCGGCAAAGGTATTGATGCCGTTGTAGTTAATGCTGTTGTCCGCATTGGTGGTCATGCTGTAGAAGCCACCACTGGCAATACGTTCACCAGCATCATTAAAGAAACCACCTGTTTCAGCCCAGCCACCGATGGAGATCAGTGTTTTGACATGCGGGTACTGTTTTTTGTATTTATTCAGCAAGTTAAAGTGACCTTTGTAGTTAAACTCCGGGTCCATTTCTGCCCCTGTCACACCAGGCCATTCCATACCTGTGGCTGCATTGGCTGCACTTTGGGTATTGCCTATGCCCACCTGATTGCTGGCATTGACATGGGCAAAGGCATAGTTAATGTGACTGATTTTACTCCACGGTATATTGGGCACCAAATAAGTAGGTTGGCCATTAGCGCCATTGCGCCAGCTGGTGAAGTAACCAATGATACGGCGTTTATGATCGGCGCCCATCAGCTCACGACCATTGCTGTCGTACACTGTGCAATAAGGTATATCCAGATCAGGCGTGGCATACAAACCATCAGGACGACAAGCGGCATGACCACTTTGCTCATCTGTCACATTGACCAAAACTGAAACTTCGCTGCTTGCACCCAGGTTGTCTGTTGCCACCACTCTGAGTTGCTGCTGACCCGCAACTGCTGTCCAACTGGTGGTATAAGGAGCTGCGGTTTGTTCTGCCAACAAGCTGGTGCCGAGATAAAACTGCACTTTGGCCACAGTACCATCGCTATCACTGGCAGAGGCACTGATTAAGATAGTTTCGCCTGTTCTGTACTGGCTGTTATTGGCAGGAGAGGAGAGGCTGACTTGTGGCGGTTGATTGCCAGGTGCGCTGGTCACGCTAAAAGCAATAGTGCTGCTTTGAGTGCTGGCATTTTCATTATCAAAAGCCACTGCATAAAGCTGATGGTTACCGGCTACAGCAGTCCATGGCGCCTGATAAGGGCTGCTGCTGTCTGAACTTAGCAACTGATTATTCAGGTAAAAATCGACTTTGCTGATACTGCCATCCGGATCTGTCGCATTGGCACTGAAGCTAATCACAGTACCGGCGCTAAAGCTGGTATTGGCAGCAGGGCTGGTGATACTTGCAACAGGCAACTGATTTTCGGTCGCGCCATCGCAATTGCCGAGTAAGCTCCATTCCTGGTAAGGGTTTGAATACAAAGCCGGATCTCGGTTTTGGTTCCACCAGTTGGCTTTGTAAGCTTTGTTTTGATGTTTCACCTGATTATTGGTGACATAAGTGCCGCCGGCGTCCCATGAAGCCAGGGGCGCGCAGTCGAGTGCAAGACTACTGAAACTGCTCAGGCTGAGTAGCCCACACAGATAAAGTTTTTGTACCTGTTGCATAATGATTCTCTTATTTTGAGTTGTGGCTAGTGCTGTTGTAAAAAGCTACTGTAAAAAAACAGCGGGTTCTGACTCTGGAAAAGACAGACCCGCTGTTGCTTTGACGTTATTGCGCCGGATGACCTAAACCTTCATGCATAGCGTTGAGGATATGGCCGTTGTCTGCATCCAGTTCCCAGGCAAAAATGCCGCCTAGTTGGTGCTGCAGCACATAGTTGCCTTTGGCTTGCACAGAACGTTTAGTGTCGAAGCTGATTAAAGTACCTACAGCGGAATTCCAGACATAGCTGGCTTTGGCCGTGTCGTCCCACAGCAGACTAAAGCCATTGGCTCCGGTGCCATTGACGCCACCCATATAGTCGGCTTCGATTTTTTTATAGTCTTCAATACCCGCTTCCCAGCTACCGCTGATGCCAGCACCGCCAGTGCCGGTAAACGGATTGTTACCGCTGACGTTACTGACATTTTTCCAGCCACGGCCATACATAGCTGCTCCTAAGGTGATTTTGCCTGCTGGTACCTGACGTGACAGCAAATGCTGCACTGCTTCGTCAGCACTAAAACCTGGCAATGGAGAGTTTGGATTGGGGTATAAAGTCGCCTGATGGCCTAACACACCGTTCCAGGCACCGTAATAGTCGTAGGTCATCAGGTTGATGTAATCCATGTATGGGTGGGCTGCTTCCCAGTCGACCAGTTGCAGTTTTTGTACACCACCACTCATGGCTGCTGTAAGCTCATAAGTACGGCCTGTTTCCACACTTAACGCATCCAGCGCCAGACGTAAATCACGCATCAACAACGCAAAACCTGCACCGTCCTGAGGAGAACCAAGCGTCGGGTGGGCACCACCGCCGCCAGGGAACTCCCAGTCGATATCCACGCCATCAAAGAAGTCGTAGGTTTGGATCATATCGACAATGGACTCCACAAAAGTGGCGCGGGCCTGAGCATTCACTCCTATGGTGTACAGCGGATCAGACAAGGTCCAGCCACCCACTGAAGGTAAGATTTTCAGATTTGGATGTGTTTTTTTCAGACGGTACAGCTCGGCAAAAATACCGCGTATCGGCTGATCCCAGGTGTCACCCGGGTAGGATTTTTCTAAAGCAGCGAACTTGTCATGCACCACCACTGTGTAATCCGGTTTTCCGGCACATTGCGCCATTAACGCGCTGTACCCTTGTGGATTGGCATCATTCAATGAGCTATTGGGGCCACAAACCGGAATAAAACCATAAAACAGGTGGGTCAGGTTTTTGGCTGGAATATCAGCAACATGGTAATTGCGGCCATAAATGCCCCATTCAACAAAATAACCTCCGACCATTTTTCCTGTGCTGTTGCTGTGCGCTACATTGTTTTGTTTTAAAGGCTGAGGGTAGGCGCCAACATTGATATCTGTCCAGGGATCAAAACCATCGTTACCACCACCTGTATCACCACCACCTGCATTACCGCCGCTGACGCTGATGGCTCTGCTGTCACTGTTGGTGCAATTTTTTACTGTGCCTTGCACGTTACACAACTGCACGACAAAGTTATAAGTTCCTGCTGTTGTGACTGTGCTTGAAGTACTGCCACTTTGCGCGTTGCTTCCGTTGGGCGTCAGGCTGGCGCTGTAAATCTGAGTGCCGTTTTGCAATAAATTCCACTCATTGCCGTTGGTTCCCCACCACATACTCCAACTAATAGGAATACTGACCTGACCGTTGCTTAAACTCAGGCTGGTTTCCTGCCAGTTCAGGGAAGGTTTGGCCGGAGCCGGGATTGAACCTGTATCACCACCACCTCCGGTATCACCGCCGCCTCCGGTATCACCACCGCCTCCGGTATCACCGCCTGAACCGGCAGCTACCTGGATT
This sequence comes from Rheinheimera soli, assembly GCF_031457405.1. Classification (GTDB taxonomy): domain Bacteria; phylum Pseudomonadota; class Gammaproteobacteria; order Enterobacterales; family Alteromonadaceae; genus Pararheinheimera; species Pararheinheimera soli_A. The sequence continues at coordinate 538,001 of NZ_JAVDWR010000001.1, forward strand.
AGCCGCGCGTCACTGCTGGTACAACTTTGTTCGCTGCCTTCAAGGTTACAGAGCTGAACAATATACTCGTAGCTGCCTGCGGCTGAGACGGGCACAGCAAAACTGCCATTTTGGGCGTTCTGTCCGTTTTTAGTCAGGGCTGCACTGTGAATTTGCACGCCATTTTGGCTGAGGATCCATTGATTACCGTTGGTGCCCCACCACATATCCCATTGAATGGGAATACTAATTTGTCCATTAACCAGGCTTACATTGCTTTCTTGCCATGCCAGTTGTGGTTTTGCAGGGGCTGCGGGTGCTGCTATAAGCTGCGTGCTGCAAAGCAGGGCTGCAGCCGCTGCAAAAGTCAAAGGTTGAAGTAATCTGGTGTTGAGCTGCTGTGCCCCGGCCTTTGCAGGATGCTGAATGAAGGTCGTTAACATGGTTTCTCCGGTCTTTTTGTTTATAGCAATAATTTGCTTGTGTATGCCGATGCAGACACTGACCACGGACCATCCTTCTCCCAGTGCGTTACCAGCGCATTAAAAACTAGCTCAAATGACACCGCTGTCAATTAATGATCATTTCTCTTTGATGATAAATTTGTGATAATTTGGTTATATCTACTTATCATTATGAAAAGCAAGGATAAAAAATATAAGTTTTTTATCCATTTTAATGACAGCGATAGACAATAATTTTGTCGTTTTTATCTTTTTGGAGGTTTTACAGGAAATTTTGTCGATAGATGTTTTGCACAGCCACATCGTTTTTTACCAAAAACTATGAGGCTGCGGCACAAAGCTGACTCAGTCTGGAGTATGATAGTGCGGGTTAAAAAGAGTCAGATCTCAGGCCAGACAGGTCCAAAACAGAACCAACACAACACTAAAAAACAGAAGGAATAAGAGGATGCACCCCAACAAAATTATGCTGGCATTAAGCCTTGGTGGCGCTTTGGCGTTGACCGCCTGTAAACCTGCTGAAGAGGCTGCACAAACAGAACCACAAAAGACAACTGCAGTGGCTGAACACCCTGTAGCCTCAATATCCGAAAGCACTGCCAGTTTATTGGTGCCTGGTTTTGAAAAACGTTTAGATATCTACCGTACTGTGGATTTGACTGCTGATCTGTCTGCTGTATCAGCACAACATAAACAGATGCTGGCCAAATTGATTGATGCCTCAGAAATTATGGACCAGTTGTTTTGGAAACAAGCTTTTTCCGAAGATAAAACAAGCTTTTTGGGTAAAATCAACGATGCTAAAGTCAAAGCTTTTGCCGATGTAAACTATGGCCCATGGGACAGATTACAAGGTAATCAGGCTTTTTTAACAGATTATCCGGCTAAGCCTTTGGGCGCGCAATTTTACCCATCTGATATGACCAAAGAAGAGTTTGAACAAGCTGATTTTGCCGATAAAGCGGGCCTGTACTCAATGGTACAGCGTGACAAAGACGGTAAGTTAGTGGCAGTACCTTATTCGCAGCTCTACAAAACGGAACTGACAGCAGCTGCCGCTTTATTAAAAGAAGCTGCGGCTTTATCGGAAGATAAAGACTTTGCCAATTATCTGACCATGCGTGCTGAAGCCTTTTTAACCGACAATTACCAGCCGTCAGATTTTGCCTGGATGGCAATGAAAACCAACCCTGTTGATCTGGTAATAGGTCCTATTGAAACTTATGAAGATCAGCTGTTTGGCTACCGTGCTGCTTTTGAATCTTATGTGTTGCTAAAAGATTTAGCCTGGAGTGAGCGCCTGGCCAAATACGCTGCCACCTTGCCTGCGCTGCAAAAAGGTCTGCCAGTGCCAGAGCAATATAAAACTGAAAGCCCTGGTTCAGATGCTGATCTAAATGCCTATGATGTGATTTATTACGCGGGTCACTCCAACTCAGGTGGTAAAACCATAGCCATCAACCTGCCAAACGACGAGCAGGTGCAGCTGGAAAAAGGCACCAGACGTTTACAGTTAAAAAATGCGATGCAGGCCAAGTTTGAGCACATTATGTTGCCCATAGCTGATGTACTGATAGCACCGTCACAGCGCCAGCACATCACTTTTGATGCATTTTTTAATAATGTGATGTTTCACGAAGTGGCGCATGGTTTAGGTATTAAAAACACCATCAATGACAAGGGCACAGTGCGTCAGAGCTTAAAAGAGTTTGCAGGCGGACTGGAAGAAGGCAAAGCCGATATTTTAGGTTTGTATATGATTTCCCAGTTGTCAGAGCAGGGTTTGTTGCCTGATGCCAAAATGGAAGATTTTTACACCACCTTTATGGCTGGCATTTTCCGCTCAGTACGTTTTGGTGCTTCAAGTGCACACGGCAAAGCCAATATGGTGTGTTTTAACTATTTTGCTGAGCAGGGCGCTTTTGTCCGTAACGACGATGGCACCTATCAGGTCGATTACGTCAAAATGAAACAAGCCATGACCTCGTTATCCCAACTGATCCTGACGTTGCAGGGAGACGGTAACTACGAAGGTGTGGCGTCATTAATGGCCGACAAAGGTGTGATCAAAGCTCAACTGGCGGATGATTTAGCCCGTTTAACCAGCGCTAATATTCCGGTGGATATTATCTTTAATCAGGGTAAAGCTGTATTGGGGTTGTAAATAGGCAGGGATCAGAGTTTTAGCTCTGATCCCTTTAGTCCGTCGATTAAGCTGGCTCTGTTTCAGTCACTAGCGGCTCTTCAGCTTCACCAGCAACCGGGATTTTTTCAGATAAAATCCAGTCTTTTTCATCGACCCGGTTTTGCGCGCTGCATGCTGGTTATGCGGATCAATATCGCCTGCTTCGTCGATGTAAATTGAAATACGGTATTTACCGCGTTCGTGCTCAGATAATAACTGGCGGATAAACAACATACCGCACAATAACTTAATGCTAATACGGGTACCGTTGGAGCCTGCTGAGTCAATTTTGTCGAAGAACTCGATTTCTCCGGCCCGGTTTACTACTTTAAAGCGGATATCGAATAGGTCGGATAAAGTTAAACCACCTTTTTCACTGACAGCCTGAATTAAATAGTCCTTCGCAGCCTGTACTACGCTCGTTGCTACTGGCATTTTGCCCGACCAACAGCTCAATGACAGTCCTGTGCTCATCTAAGCAATCAATAATTTTACGTGGCCTATCATCTGTCCTTTCTTTTCATGCTTTTCATAAATATCTCACAAATGTGACTTTGGTAGGGTAGTGGCATCTTGTTCGGGCTGGTAGAATGACGCCCCGCAAATTCCTTCCTTTTCCACAACAATAAAGCTGGTACTACATCATGGTAAGCGCAGTAATTTTGGCTCTGGTGGCAATAGCCTTTGTGATGATCGTTATTGAGGATATCATCCACGTAAACAAAGCAAAAACGACACTTTTTTTCGGTACTCTTTGCTGGATCCTCGCTTTTATTTTTCCAATGCACGGCGCTACAAGTGCCGAAATTACTGAGCAATTGAATCATAACTTATTAGAAATCGCCACTTTGTGGTTGTTTTTGATGTCAACTATGACTTTTGTCGCTTATCTGAACAGCAAAGGTTTTATTTCTCAGATAGTTCAGCGTGTATTGCCCGATGAACTATCTGAACGGAGGCTGATGTTTATCATTGCTGTTTTCGCTTTTTTGTTTTCATCTTTTGCGGATAACGTCACCGCGACTTTAGTATCCATTGCGGTGATTAGCAGTATTAAGCTGGACGTAAAAAAACGCATTCAGTATGCCACTTTAATTATTTTTGCTGTCAATAGTGGCGGTGTTTCCCTGATCACTGGTGATGTGACCACACTGATGATTTTTCTTGCCGGAAAAGTCAGTATCACGCACTTGCTGCTGTTGATCCTGCCTTCTTTATTTGCTGTTGCTGTGCTTGCAATTTTACTGTCAAGGAAAATGAAAGGCCGTATCGTGCTGGAAAAGTCAAAAAAGCCCATCGAAAAAGAAGATGTGGTTATTGCTGGTATATTTGCAACAACAATAGGCTGCACCCTGCTGTTTAATATTCTGTTCCAAATCCCGCCAGTGCTGACTTTTCTCTTTGGTTTAGGGGTGATGTTTTTAGCCGCACAGTACCTGATGCGCAAGAAAACAGGAGTCAGTATTTTGCATTATATTCGCGAAGTAGAATTTGATACTTTGTTGTTTTTCTTAGGTGTGTTGTTATTGGTTGGCATCTTAAAAGAAATAGGATTCCTCGACAATTTCACTATGTTGTATCAGTATCTGCAGCCTTCTCAAGCAAACTATCTGATGGGTATAGCATCAGCGTTAATTGATAACGTACCTTTAACTGCTGCGTTATTAAAAGCCGATTTAACTATGACAACTGCAGAGTGGCTGACCTTAACTTACGCTACAGGTGTAGGTGGTTCAATTCTGATCATAGGTTCAGCGGCCGGTATTATTGCAATGAGTAAAGTCAAAGAGCTGACCTTTGTAACATACTTTAAGATGGCTGGTTATCTGCTGGGCTGTTATAGCCTGGGTTATGTTGGCGTGTATTTTATTGGTCAGTTTGCTTTGGGTTAAGGATGAAAAACTGTAACTAAATTACAGTTTTTCTAAAAAGACGGCTAAACGGCTGTTGCCTTTTGTAAAAAAGTCACTTAAGCTCAGCGCCGTCAATCATACGTGATTGTGATATACCCCGATTGGAACGTAGGGGCGGGGTTTACCCCCGCCCGTATTCAAGAACGACGGGTATAGACCAGAAGAGGAGCGTTAACCAGGTAGAACATCTCAGGCCGCTACAAGCCGCAGGATGTTTGAGGGGGATTAACGCCGAGGACTAACAGCTGTAGCTGCTGTGCGTCCGGTTGCTAAGGCTGAATCCTTACGACTGTCACCTGTTTTTTGTGGTGGAGAGCTTCTGGCCTTTGTGTGTCCGTGATCAGTTGTATGCAGCATCATGCCTGCACTACAGCTTTATTTACTGCCTGCAAATGCCATGCTCTGCCTTATGACTTATTGATAAGGAGAGACTCGAATGTCTAATCAACTTATTGTCGCCAAATTTGGCGGAACTTCAGTGGCCGATTTTCAGGCTATGTCACGTTGTGCTGATATTGTGTTAGCCGATCCTGCTATCCGTCTGGTGGCTGTCAGTGCCAGTTCGGGCGTGACCAATTTATTGGTCGATATCACTAAACAAACCGAAGTACAGGCCCGTTACAGCTCATTTGAAGGCATAGAGCGTATTACGCTGGCTGTATTAAATGCGTTGCAGCAGCCTGAAACTGTGGCCGCTCAAATCAACAGCTTGCTTGCTGATTTACGCAACCTGATTGAAACCGGTGGAGCTGTGTATTCCGGCGCTGATAAAGATTTGATCCAGTCTTTTGGTGAACGCTTAAGTTCAGTGTTATTTACTCAGGTTTTAGTGGAACGAGGCGCTGCAGCCCAGTGTTTTGATGTTCGCCGCGTGCTTCGCACCGACAGCCGTTTTGGTAAAGGCGAACCCCAAATCAATGTGATTGCTGATTTGGCTCCAACTCATTTATTGCCTTTGCTGCGTGAAAACATTGTGGTCACTCAGGGGTTTATTGGTGCCGATGAAGCCGGGCAAACCACCACATTAGGCCGGGGTGGTTCAGACTACAGCGCGGCTTTATTGGGTGAAGCTTTAAACGCTGCCACTGTGCAAATCTGGACTGATGTAGTGGGCATATTTACCACAGATCCACGTTTAACGTCAGAGGCCCGTTGTATCAATGAAATCAGCTTTGATGAAGCGGCTGAAATGGCCACTTTTGGCGCTAAGGTGTTACACCCTGCAACCTTAATTCCGGCCATGCGCCGTAATATCAAAGTATTTGTCGGTTCAAGCCGCGAACCCGAAGCGGGCGGTACCTGGATTGCTAAAACTGTCGAACATAAACCTGCGTACCGTGCTATAGCGCTGCGTAAATCTCAGACACTGATCACAGTAAAAAGCCCGGAAATGTTGCATGCCGCAGGCTTTTTAGCCAGGGTGTTTGATATTCTGAGCCGTCATCAGATTTCGGTTGATTTAGTCACGACATCGGAAATCTCCGTGGCGTTAACTTTAGACGAATCTGCGGGCAGTGCTTTTGGTTCTGCGATTGAACCTGCACTTGAAGAACTAAAAAGTTTCTGTGAAGTATCAGTGGAGCAGGGCTTGAGTCTGGTCGCGGTGATAGGTAATCATCTGCACAGTGCCAAAGGGGTCACAGGCGAGCTGTTCAGTGCCCTGGAACAAATCAATATGCGGCTGATATGCCACGGCGCCTCCCGTCACAACCTGTGCTTTTTAGTTCAGGATGCTTCAGCTGCAGCTGTGGTAAAAGAGTTACATCAGAAGTTGTTTAACTAAAAAACTGGTGTCAGAGCTTCGGGCTCTGACACCAGCTTCAATCAGACAAACAGCTGTTTCATATCCTGATAAAGCGCGACAAACTCAGGGCTGTGGCTGAAATTAACATCGGTAATTAACCCTCTGTCCGCAAAAGGTTTTAGCGCAATACGAGCTTCGGTTTTGTCTTTGGCAAACCCTTTTTGAATAGTGGCAATACGAATAAAATCCAGGTAATTTACTTTATCCATATGAGGCAATCTGGTATTCCACAGTTCAGCTACTTCGATCAGCTCATCCGGAAATTCCCATTTACGTAAAATACTGCCACCTATACCGCCTGCCAGATCGGTAATGCAGCCAGTAATAAAGTCTTTATCTCCAAATTGCTCCAGATGTTTTTCCGCCTCCGTCAGAATAGGGAGAGCCCCTATATTATGAATTAAGCCTGCCAGTGTCATGGTATCAAAGTTAACAGGGCTGGATTTCAATTTGCTGTTGTATAACTGCATGGTAGCCAAAGCAACAGCCGCTACCTCCAGTGTGTCCTGCCAAACTTTGCCCATCATGTCTTTAATCAGGCTGGAATGAGAGACAAACAACTGCTCCAGTGCCATGGCTGTCGCAATGTTTTTGATATAACGCAGGCCAATGCGGGTAACAGCCTGTTGTAAAGAACTGACGGGTACTGAACGGCCTAAAAAGGCACTGTTGGCAATTTTCATCATACGGGCCGACATGGCTGGATCGTGAGAAATAATATCTGCCATCTGGTTTAAATTTACATTTGGGTCTTCCGCCATTCTGCGGATCCGTAGAGCAATTTCGGGAAGACTTGGCAGCACCAAGGTATCGTTTTGAATTCTTTCGACCAGCAAACTTAATAATGCGTTTTCGTTTGACATAAACTGTAACCTTGTGACAAAAAAGGAGAACTGGCTTTGTGTGCAGTCTTGCTATCAGACCAGAGACGGACACTCCGATTATTAACGAATTCTGTTGGCTTTGCCCAGTAGCAAAACAAAAGAATTTTTCATTTTGTCCAGATCTGGGGAATTAGTTTGTTTCTTTATCCTGAATTTGAAACAGTTTGTCACGAATTTGCCAAAAACGACCGTCCTTGCGGGCTATGATGGCTGCAGGGGGCTGAAATCTGTGCGCTTGTTGCAACACTTTGCTGACGGTCGCTTCACTAAATGCCCTGTGTCTGTCGACCAGATGAGGGGGCACAAATAAGCTTAAGAACTTTTGTTTTTGTGCTTTGGTTTGCAAACTCCAGTATTCGGCTATTTCTGCGCCGTCGGCGGAAAAATAGCTGACTTTGAGTGAGCTTTTCCCTTCTTTACTCTGATGACTTTGCAGTTGCATTCGTGTGACATAAAGCACGAGCGCATCTTTTAAACTTAAGGCTTCTTTGAGCTTCTTATCCGGGTCGACCAAGACTAAACCACAATCACCACAGTGGCGTGCGGCAATATCATTTTCAGCACCACAGTCCGGGCAAAACTTGGCTTTAAAACGGTAGCCACAGGCTTGAGGCTTTTTTTGTTCATCCTCTTTGTAGCCCTGACAGCGACGACCATAGTGCTCCAACACTACACCTCTGTCATCGGTTTTGCCCCAGAAGTTATTAAAAAAACCACAGAGCGGGCAGGGCACAGTCACCAGTTCAGTACCAGGGGCCGGCCTCAATTCACCTATATCAGGTTGCTCCAGATTAAAACGGTTTCCGGCGTAATCTAATACCAGACAGTCTGTTTTTCCCGGACTCAAGCGCAGGCCACGGCCAACAATTTGCTGATACAAAGTGACAGATTCAGTGGGTCGCAAAATGGCGATTAAATCTATATGAGGTGCATCAAAACCTGTAGTTAAAACGGCCACATTCACCAGATACTTCAGTTGTTTATGCTTAAAGCTGTTGATCAGTGCATCCCGATCTTTTTGCGGGGTGTCGCCTAAAATCAATGCAGTTTCAGAGGCCGGTAAATAACCCAAAATTTCACGGGCATGGGCTGTAGTAGCGGCAAAAATCATCACGCCCTGCCGACTTTGGGCTTGTTGTATCACTTGTTGAATAATTTGGGGCGTGGCACGTTGCTGCTGGTTGATACGCAAATCCAGATCGGTTTCTTTAAAGTAACCACTGGCTGTTGGTTTTAAACCAGCAAAGTCGTAACTCAGCACTGGCGCATCCATCAGTACTGCAGGTGTTAAATAACCTTCGCCCAATAAAAACCTTATAGGTAAATCAAAAATACAGTATGTAAAAAAGCGTGGTTCAGTAGTGCGGATAAGACCCCGACTGTGATACTGATAAATCCAGCCTGAACCTAAGCGGTAGGGGGTGGCTGTTAAACCCAATACTTTTAGATCCGGGTTTTGTGCCTGCAATGCGCGAATGACTTTTAAGTAACTGCTGTCTTCATCATCGCCCACCCTGTGGCATTCGTCTATCACCAATAAACTATACTGCTCAGTAAATTCAGCGAGGTTGCGCGCGACCGACTGGACTGAAGCAAAAACCACTTTGGCCGCAGTTTCTTTGCGGCCTAAGCTGGCGGAAAAAATAGCGGCTTCTAAGCCATAACTTTGGTATTTAGCATGGTTTTGTTCCACCAGCTCTTTGACATGAGCCAATACCAGCACGCGGCCACGCGCCAGTCGTGCCAGTTCGGCGATGACTAAGCTCTTCCCTGCACCTGTAGGCAACACCAGCACAGCCGCATGCTGTTTTTGGCGAAAATGCACAAGAACAGACTGCACAGCTTGGTGTTGATAAGAACGAAGTTGAAACATCAGGACGCTTTACGCAGAAAAAGGGGCGATAAAAACGCCCCTTGATAAGGGTTAATACCAGTGATTACTGAATACCGTGGTTAGAGAATACTGTGGCGCGGTCCGCTAAAAAGGTGATTTTGATATTTTTCGCATCATCACCCCAGCGGCAGCTTTTGGTGCCCACAGCTTCGTCACAATGAGTCGCTTTGCCCAAAATATCGGTCACTTCGGCGTAAGTCATACCAGCTTTCACCTGATCATAATTGTCTTGCGTCAGTTTGCTACATGCTCCTAACAGAGTGAGCGCAGCTAACAAAACTACGATTTTCTTCATAACAGATTCCTTGTGTTATTTAAGTGTTTAAAGTGTTGTCGCCACAGCTGACTCTGGCGGTGTAAAGCGTTTCACCTGAATAATCACACCTAAACGTGGATGATCCAGATAATGAATTTGGCCTAAAGTTAAACGGGCACTTTGTTTAATAGCAAGTTGCGCCGGCTGTTTTGTATCTTCGCTCTGGCGCAGATAAAAAGTGCCATCAAACTGAATAAAGCGACCTAAACGTAACTGAACTAAAGAGTCAAATTGCCACGGACTGAACCAAAGTTGCAAGCTGCTCTGACCTTGTTGCACTGCGGCCAGTTGTTGCTGCACTTGTTGCATTAAATCGACAGTTTGCCCTGCATCTGTATTTTCATCCGTATGGTAAGAGCCAGCATACCAATGGCTGCGGCTGTTACGGCCTGATACCAGAGGTTGACGCCAGGCTGTGTGCAGCAACAGTTGTTTGCCTGCTTCACGTTGTAACTGATAGGCCAGATTTTTCAGTTGTAAATCGTTTGGTCCTACTAAGTAAGCCGTATCTCTGGCAAGTCCATCCCCGGTAAAGGTAGCTGGAATTTGCGCTGGGGCAGGTAACTGCAAGGCCAACTCTTCAGCACTTAATGGCCTGCTTATTAACTGACCATCCATATCCCATTGTTCCATCTGACAATTCTGAAAATTCAGCTGAAATAAAGAAGTTGCTGCAGGCTCTGGTTCCAATTGCACATCTAACGGAGCTTCAGCCACCACAGGTTCTGGCTGTTTATTCTGCTGATGTTCTGTTAATAGTTGCTGAATTTGCTGCTGTACAGTGGCAGAAACTGGCTGTGCCGGAGCAGGAGTTGACAGAGTGGCTCCTGCCTGAGCGGGGCGAGTACAAGCTGGTATAGCTTTAATTAAATCAGCTACAGCAGGTTGCACTAAAGGACGCATCAAATCCATCGCATTGCTGGTTTTAAGCGCCGCTACAGGGGCTTCAAACTGCTCTTTTAAACTGTTATTGGTGCTTCGGCTAAAGGCAATCAGCTCAATTTCATACCAGCTGTTTGCCAAGGCAGTGGTTGAAGCGAATAAACCAACCAAAGCCAGTCCCAGCGATGTTAAACGCAGATGTTTCATGATGCTCCTGTCTGATGTTTAGCAAAGTCATCCAGCATAAAGCTGACGAAGGCGAATCTGCTATTGGTATCAGGTAAATCTTTGATAAATTTCAGTTTACTTCCGCCTTCCAATTTAAATACTTTCGACTGAGTCTGGATCAGCTGAATAATGTAAGACGGGTTCACTGAAGTCCGTTCGGCGAATTCTAGCACACCACCTTTGCTGTTGGCTTCCAGTCGTTTAATTCCAAGCCCTTGCGCCTGCATTTTTAACTCTGTGATTTTGACTAAGTTTTTTGCGGCATCCGGCAATAAGCCAAAACGGTCAATCAGTTCTACCTGTACATCGTCCAGTTCCTGTTCGTCGCGACAAGAAGCTAAACGTTTGTAAAAGGATAAACGTAAGCTGACATCAGGAATATAAGAATCCGGCAGCAGAGCAGGCAGCTTCATATCCAGTTCGGTTTGTTGAGTCAGCAGTGCATCCAGACTTGGCTCTTTACCCGCCTTAAGGGCTTCAACCGCTTGCTCCAGCATTTCCATATACAAACTAAAACCTACGGATTCAATCTGACCACTTTGTTCGTCACCTAATAACTCACCTGCGCCGCGAATTTCCATATCCTGACTGGCCAGAGCAAAACCTGCTCCTAAATCTTCCAGAGCGGAAATCGCCTCCAGCCGTTTTTCTGCGTCTTTAGTCAAACGTTTTGGCGGTGGCGTTAATAAATAAGCATAAGCCTGATGGTGCGAACGGCCAACCCGGCCCCGCAACTGGTGCAGCTGTGCCAGACCAAAATTATCCGCTCTGTTAATAATAATAGTGTTGGCTGTGGGCACATCTATACCGGTTTCGATAATAGTCGAGCACAGCAGCAGATTAAAACGCTGATGATAAAAATCAGCCATGATGTTTTCCAGATCCCGTTCGCGCATCTGACCATGAGCTATGCCAATTAAAGCTTCAGGCAACAGTAAGGCTAAATCAGCGGCTGCTTTTTCTATAGTCGCCACATCGTTGTGCAGAAAATACACCTGACCGCCACGGGATATTTCCCGAAGCACAGCTTCACGAATTAAGCCTTCTTCATGTTCACGCACAAAGGTTTTGACCGGCAAACGTTTGGCCGGAGGAGTAGCGATAATAGATAAATCACGCATACCCGACATCGACATATTCAAAGTACGTGGAATAGGAGTGGCTGTTAAGGTCAGAATATCTATATTGGCGCGCAGGGCTTTGATTTTATCTTTTTGCCGCACGCCGAATCTGTGTTCTTCATCAACAATCAAAAGGCCCAGATCTTTAAAACGAATATCGTCCTGCAGCAGTTTGTGGGTGCCTATCAGGATATCCACTTTGCCTTGTTCGGTTTCTTCCAGTATCAGCTTTTGCTCTTTGCTACTTATAAAACGCGACAACACCGCCACTTTTACCGGCCAGTTGGCAAAACGGTCGCGAAAGTTTTCAAAGTGCTGCTGTGCCAAAAGCGTGGTAGGCACTAAAACTGCGACCTGTTTATTGTCATTGACTGCAACAAAAGCCGCCCGCATCGCCACTTCTGTTTTACCAAAACCTACATCCCCACACACCAGACGGTCCATGGCGCGTTCGGTTTGCATATCCTTTAGTACTGCAGCTATGGCGTCGAGTTGATCCACTGTTTCTTTATAAGGAAAACCATCGGCAAACAGCTCGTACTGATCGGCTTCAAGTTTAAAGCCATAGCCTGTCTGGGCGGCCCGCTGTGCATAGACATCCAGTAGTTCTGCTGCCACATCCCGCACTTTCTCTGCCGCTTTACGCCGGGCTTTTTCCCAGGTGTCGTTGCCGAGTTTATGCAGCGGCGCATGGTCCTGATCCGAACCTGTGTAACGGCTAATTAAATGCAAGGAAGACACAGGCACATACAACTTGCTGGCACCTGCGTATTCAATGGTGACAAACTCAGCACTGATCCCACCAGCATCCAGCACCTGCAAGCCCTGATAACGGCCTATACCGTGCTGTAAATGCACCACAGGCTGGCCAACAGAAAGCTCAGCCAGATTACGGATTATGGTATCGCCGGATATTTGCTGGCTGTGTTTACGTTTACGGCGTTGGGTTACTTTGTGGCCAAACAGCTCGTTTTCGCTGACTAAAGCTAAAGGTTCTTCACCAGCTTTGGGTTTAGCTTTTCCAGAGCCTGATTGGAGTAAACAACCTTGCTCCAATGAACCTATGACTATGCCTAAATCCACCTGATCGGTTAAAAACTCTTCAACCGAAGCAAACTGCTGTAAGCGAATTTGATTGCGTTGCATCAGCTGCAACAGGCTTTCACGCCGGCCTTCAGACTCGACAAAAAACAGCACCCGTCCTTGTTGCTTTTTGATCTCAATAATAAATTGTTGCAGCTTTTCCAGCGGGTTTTTCAGTTGATGATTGACCGTTAGTTCCGGCAAATCAGCCACTGCTGCATTAGATTGTCCGGCACGCTCTGGCAATTCAGCCCGGCTTAAACGTAAGCGTGGCCATTGCTTTAACTGAGCAAAAAACTCATCGACTGCTAAATACAATTCCTGCGGTTTTAAAATGGGCTTGAGTAAATCTATTGCTCTGTCCTGATAACGACGTTGCAAGTCCTGCCAGAATCGCTCAGCTGCAGCTTCTAAATCCCCGACCGCCAGCATCACTGTTTGTTTAGGGAGCATCGAAAACAAAGGCGCAGATTGCTCAGCAAAGAGTGGCAGATAATATTCGATACCAGCAGGCATCAGGCCCTGACTGACCTGCATATAAAGCGATTCTTTTTCGCTGCGTGCCGGAAAACGCTCACGATAACGAATACGAAAACGTTCTATCGCGGCTTTATCCTGCGGAAATTCGTGGGCGGGCAGCAGTTCAATTTCATTCACTTGCTGCACTGTGCGCTGATTATCCGGGTCAAAGAGGCGAATGCCGTCAATTTCATCATCTAAAAAGTCAATGCGATAAGGCAAGGTACTGCCCATAGGATATAAATCCAGCAAAGAGCCGCGCACTGAAAATTCGCCATGCTCCATCACCTGATCCACGGCGCGGTAACCCACTGCAGCCAATTGCTGCCGTAGCGCTGTTAAATCCAGCTGTTGGCCTTTTTTTAATACCAGGCTGTATTGCTGTAAATAGCTGGCGTCAGTTAACCGTAACAAGGCCGTATTCAGCGGCACTATTACTATGCCGTGTTGCAAACGCGGCAAGCTGTACAGGGTTTTTATGCGCTGAGAAATAATATCCTGATGCGGTGAAAATACATCATAAGGCAAAGTTTCCCAGTCTGGAAAAGTCCAGACGTCAGCAGCGTTTTCGTGGAAAAACACCGTCAGTTCCTGCTCTAAGCGAAGGGCTGTGGTGGTGTCTGGCACTACAACCAGATAAAGGCCTTTCTGGCGCTGATACAGCTGATAAATGGCCCATGGCAAGGCAGCGCCGGACAGGCGGCCCCATTGTTTTTGATCGGTGCTGGAGGTGGGCGCTGGTAATGCTTCAATGCGGATCATCAGGGAAATTCTTTACTCGTTATAAAAAGACCGTGTTTTGTACGGTCTGTCTTGTTGTTTGGGTTTAGTGTTTTGGGTTCAGCTTTTACGAAACAGCTTTATTGCTGGCTTTGCTGAGCCTGCAACTGGCGTTGTTCCGCTTTCCGTTTTAATTGTCTGGATTGTTCATGCAAACTGGCTCTGACCACCATATCTCTGTCTTCATCCCGAATACGACGAAACAGAATTTTAACCAGATAACCGGTTTTTTGTTCTGGTTCTGTGCTGGCTTGTTCTGTCACCTCCAGCACCTGACCTAAACAAAATAAAGCGCCATCATTATTATCTAAAAACAGTTTTACTTCATAAAGTTGGTCTAAAGCCACAGGGTTATCCATCCACACCTGTACACCAGAGCCGCCGTAACTAAAAGTAAAAAAACGGCAGGCCGGATCGTCCTGTGATCGCAGCACATAATGAGTTAAGGCATCCAGTTTACGGGCTTGTTGCTGTAAATAATGGGCTAAATCAACGGATAAATCTTTCACTGCATTAAAAGTACGAATGGATGAATTGTTCAGCAGACTTAACTCACTGGTCATTTTAAAAGCGTCAGGAATGAGGCGTAAAAAACCATCCTGGTCCGGCAGAGGCGCGGGAAAAGGTACTAAATTGACCGTAGTCTGGTGCTCAATTTGAAAGTAATCAGCAAATTCTGCGACTAATTCTGAGGCTGTGTTTGTATTGCCAGGCTGTTGCATAAGGATACCTCGGGTAGCAAGCTTGTAACCTTAACGGATAATCACTATTATCGCAGCAATTTCTTCACCAACCCAAGTGGAAGTCTGTGAAAAGCCTGCAATTCCCCCTGAGTGTCCGTATTGGTTTGCGTTACAGCCAGAGCCGGAAAGGACATGGGTTTTTATCCTTTATTACGCTGTTTTCTGTCACAGGTATTTTTTTAGGTGTGATGGCGCTGACTATTGTCAGCTCTGTGATGAATGGTTTTGAAGCTGAACTAAAAAAACGTATCTTAGGTGTGATCCCCCACTTAATAGTGCAAAGCGCGTCAGAGCCACAGCTTGATATCGCCGCTTTGCAACAGAAATACCGACAAATTCAGCAGGCCACACCTTATCTGCAACTGGAGGCTTTGGCACAAAGCCCTGGTCAACTGACTGCTGTGTTATTGCAAGGCATAGAGCCGGATCAAATCCCGTCTTTTTTACAACAATCTCTGGTCGCCGGTGACTGGTCTGCTTTAACAGCTCAGCCTTATTCTGTGATTTTAGGTGCTGGTCTTGCCGATGAGTTAAAAGTTGGCCCTGGTCAACAAATTCGTTTATTGCTGGCTGAAGGGGGAAGTTTTACCCCTATGGGCTGGTTGCCACGTCAACGTTTATTTACTGTCGCTGGTTTAATTAATACCGGCTCTGAAGTAGATAACGGCGTGGCGTTGTTGCATTTGCCTGATTTAAAACGGCTGGGCAGTAAACTCAAAGATGCACCGCAGTGGCGTTTGAGTCTCGCTGAGCCTTTTAGTGCTCCGGTGTTAGCCAATGAGATAGCCAGATCCCCGGCTGTGGAAAAAGTCACAGACTGGCGGGACAGTCATGGAAAGTTATTTGCGGCCGTGGCGATGGAAAAAGCCATGATGTGGCTGATGTTACTGCTGATAGTGGCCGTAGCTGCTTTTAATATAGTGTCCGCTTTGGTGATGATGGTTACAGAAAAACAACGTGAAGTAGCTATCTTAAAAACTCAGGGCATGACAGACGCTCAGCTTTTCACCGTTTTTGCCGTACAGGGTATGAATAACGGCCTGCTTGGTACTTTAAGTGGTGCTGTGGCCGGCATTGTGATCGCATGGCAGCTTAACAGTATATTGTCACTTTTGGGCATTAGTGTGGTGGCCGGGGTGGCTTTGCCTGTCGATATTCAGCCAGTGCAAATCTTTTTTATAGTGGTATCAGCTTTGGTGCTGACGGCCCTGGCTGTGGTTTATCCAGCCTGGCGGGCAGTGCAAGTACAACCAGCAGAGATTTTAAGAGATGAGTAGTATTTTAACAGCCCGTCAAATCAATAAAAGTTACCGAGATGGTGCAAATGTCACTCCGGTTTTGCATCAGGTCAGTCTTGAAGTCAAAGCGGGCGAAATGCTGGCGATAGTCGGCAGTTCAGGTTCAGGTAAAAGTACCTTGTTGCATATTTTAGGCACTTTGGATCAGCCGGACAGTGGTGAGCTGACCTTATTAGGCAAAGTTGTGGCTAAGTTATCGGCCAATGCCAAAGCAAAACTGCGTAATGAGAAACTGGGCTTTATTTATCAGTTTCACCATCTGCTGATGGATTTTACTGCGCTTGAAAACGTGGCTATGCCGCTGCTTATTCGGGGTGAGTCTAACGAAAACGCCGAACAAAAAGCAGCAGCTATGTTAAAACGTGTGGGTTTAGGGCACAGGGTCGATCACCGGCCTGCTGAATTGAGCGGCGGTGAGCGTCAGCGTGTTGCTATAGCCCGGGCTTTGGTGGGAGAGCCTGCTTTGGTGCTGGCCGATGAGCCTACTGGTAATCTGGATCATCAAACCGCAGAAAGTATTTATAAGCTGTTACGTGAATTAAACCGGGAGCTGAAAACCAGCTTTATTGTGGTGACCCATGATTTAGCTCTGGCGAAAAAGCTCGACCAGCAATACTGGATGCGTGATGGCCACCTGGGCAAAACTATGGATGGCCTGAGTCATGGCTAGTTTGTCCTGGCAACTGGCGCAGCGGTATCGCAAAAGCCGTAACAGTAATGCCTTTATCCGTTTTATTGCGGCCTCTTCGACTATAGGCATTGGCCTTGGTGTTGCTATTCTTATCCTGGCCTTATCTGTGATGAACGGCTTTGAGCTGGCATTAAAAGATAAACTTTTGTCTGTTATTCCTCATGTGGAATTGCAGGCCGTGTCGGACCCTATTCAGAACTGGCGGAAAAAAATTCAGCCTTTGCAACAACACCCGGGCGTTGTTGCGGGCGCGCCTTATATCAAAACCAATACCATGATCCGTAGCGGCGCTAAAGTCAAAGCAGCAGGTTTAAGGGGCATTGATCTGCAGCTGGAGCAAGGCATCAGTGCCTTAGGCTCTTTTGTAGTCGCAGGGGATTTAAGCCAGATAGACGAGCATCAGATTGTGCTTGGCAAAGGCATAGCCGACGAAGTGCAGGCCAAAGTAGGGGACGAAGTGCAACTGATGCTGCCGCAAGTTACTGCGGATGGCAAGCTGGCCAGTCATAAGCATGTCAGTTTAACCGTATCCGCCATCGTCAGTATTGGCGGCCAGCTGGATCACCAACAAGCCTGGGTGGATATTGCTGCTTTAGGGGCCTGGCTGAACTATCCGCAGGGTGCTGTTCAGGGTTTTGCCTTTAAAATTGACGATATTTTTGCCGCACCTTTGTTGTCCAGAGAGTTGGGCAATAAGGCGAGTGATTATGTTTATATGCTGGACTGGTTCCGCACTCAGGGCCATTTGTATAACGATATTCAGATGGTGCGCAGTATCTTGTATCTGGTATTAGTGCTGGTGTTGGCTGTGGCCTGCTTTAATATTGTCGCCACTTTAGTGATGGCAGTGCGGGAAAAACAAGGGGATATTGCTATTTTGTTGACCATGGGGATGCCCAGAAGCCGCATAGTGAAAGCTTTTATGTGGCTTGGCTGGCTGAATGGCTTAACCGGAACTTTAGTCGGGGGCATTGTGGGCTTGTTATTGGCCTGGCAAATAGAGCCGCTGTTTCGCTTTATTACCAGCCTGACCGGTTTTAGCTTACTGGATTCCAGCATTTATTTTGTTGATTATGTGCCTTCTCATATCGAACCCATGCAAGTGGTGATAACCATAGGCATAGCGTTGGTGATGAGTTTACTGGCGACTATTTATCCTGCACTAAGTGCCAGCAAAGTGCAGCCAGCCTTTGTGCTAGGACAACGGTAGTTTCTGGCGAAAGATCTTCAGATAAAAACAAAGAACCTCAGAGCGAGTCGGTTTCAGTCTCACTCTGACGTTTCTTAATGCGGTTTTGCCAGGATTTTTTTGCCGACAAACACCAGAAATAATCCACCAGCGTATAACCCAAAGCCGACAGGGTGCAGCCAATAACCAGACTGCCTAACAGGAAAGGTTTTCCTATGGTATCCAGGCTATCTATCAGCCAGCTTACACTGATCTGAGGCTCGACATGATGGCCGGGATGACCCAGGATCAGCGCTCCCAACTGATAACAAATAAAAAATATTGGCCCCATAGTCAGAGGGTTAGTGATCCAGACTAAGGCGACAGATAAAGGTAAATTTACTCTGAATAAAATAGCTAAAGCTGCAGCTAGTACCATCTGAAACGGCATAGGGATCAACGCGACAAACAAACCCACTGCAAAAGCGCCGCGGGCTGAACGGCGGTTAAAGTGCCACAAATTGTTGTCATGCAACAAAGCACCAAAAATTTTTAGCGACGGGTGTTGCTTGATTTTTTCTGTATCTGGTAGATATTTCTTAATTAGATTCTTTGCCATTACAACTCATTAATGAAAAATTAACGTGAACCGTTTTTTCATCGGCGTGATCAGCGGATGTCTATTGTCATTATTTTTACCAATAGTGCCAGCCCTTTTGTGGCTTATTTTTTTGTTATCTTTGATCCTGATTTGTTTGTACTACCGTTTGCTGTTTTTTACCGGGCTTTGTTGTGCTTTAAGTCTCTGGCTTTGGCAAGTACAACAGCACCAGTTGCATACGCAGCGTTTACTTAGCTTGTCCGATCCCTGGCTAAAAGGGCAGGTGGTGAGTATCAGACAACAAGATGAAGACTTCAGCAGATTTTTATGGCAAATCAATGAAGGACCACACCAGGGGTACTTAGTGCGACTGCGCTGGCAGGATGCGCCACAGGTCTTAGGCCAAGGGCAGCACTGGTGGTTTAAAGTACGTTGTAAAGCAGTTCGCTCCCCGGCCAATCCAGGCTCTGCTTATGTGGAGGCCAATGCCTATGTGCTTGGCCTTGTTGCCAACTGCGTTGTAAAAGATGCGGTTTTGCTGGAGCATGAATGGGATCACCGCCAGCAGTTGTATCAGCGTTTAAAAGCAAAAATTGGTGATTTGCCGTCTTTTTCTCTGATCACCGCTTTAACTTTGGGGGAGCGGCCTTTTAGCGATGAGTTATGGTTAGGTTTGCAGGCGACGGCACTTGGGCATTTAATTTCGATATCCGGTTTTCATATAGGTTTGTTGTTTGGCTGGGTCTATGGACTGATGCTGTTGCTGGCAAACATCCATCTAAGGCTGTTAGTCTGTCGGCAGTGGGCTCCTTTTGTGGCTTTAGCGGCCGCCTGGTATTACAGCTTGCTGGCTGGTTTTGCTATTCCTACCTTACGTGCTTTAGTCGCGCTGGTGTTAGCTGTGTATTTAATGCAACAGCACAGGCGTTTAAGTTACAGCCAAAGCTGGCTGCTGGTCTGTGGCTTGCTGTTGCTGCTAAACCCTTTGTGGGTGATGAGTATCAGCTTCTGGTTGACTGTCTATGCGGTAGCGCTGATTTTTCTCTTTGTCTGGCGTTATCCTTTGCTGGATCACAGTTTCAGGGGAAGAGTCCGCCACGCTGTTAAATTTCAGGCGCTGATGACACTTTTGATGAGTGCGCCTACGTTATTGTTTTTCCATGGCATAGCGCCTTTAGCTTTGTTATCTAATCTGATTTTTGTGCCCTGGTGTTCTTTACTGGTTATTCCTTATTTACTCGTCGCCTTGCTACTGGAGCTGGTGTTGCCTGCGCATGCGGTATGGCACTGGCAATTGGCAGATCTGGTTTTAGCGCCGCTTTACCATTGGTTGCTGTACGGTGCGGCGATGGACTATTGGTGGCTTTTACCTGCTCAGACGGTTTTTTCTGCGCTTTTAGTGGCATTGCTGTTAATGGCTGTGTTTTTCCTGCCCGGTTCTGCCCCTAAGTTACGACTGAGTTTATTGCTGTTGCCTTTTGTTTTTTTATTGTGGCCTAAAGTGGTGCAGTGGCAATTGCATCTGATTGATGTAGGGCAAGGGACGGCTGTGTTGCTGCAAAAAGGTGACAGAGGGCTGCTGTATGATGTGGGGCCTGTGTATGGCAGCTTTAATGCAACCGAAGCTTATGTGTTGCCTTACCTGCATTATCAGGGCATACGCCAGCTGGATTATTTAGTCTTAAGCCATGCTGACAGCGATCATACAGGCGCTTTTTCTGAAGTACTGAAGACTTATCCGAAGGTTCAGTTAATCGCTGATTTTCAGACGGGTTATCCGCAGCAGCCTTGTTTAGCTTTGCCTGCTGTTTATCTGGATGCCCGGTTAGGGTCGTTTCGAAGTGCTTATGCCAAGCCGGAAGGCAATGATTCATCCTGTGTACTTGCGATAGAGGCAGCCGGATGGCGCACTTTATTAACGGGGGATATCAGCAATAAAGTGGAAACCGAGCTGCTCAGTGCTGAACCTGATCTGAAGACGGATCTGTTATTGTTAGGCCATCATGGCAGTAAAAGCTCAAGT
This sequence comes from Rheinheimera soli, assembly GCF_031457405.1. Classification (GTDB taxonomy): domain Bacteria; phylum Pseudomonadota; class Gammaproteobacteria; order Enterobacterales; family Alteromonadaceae; genus Pararheinheimera; species Pararheinheimera soli_A. Next base: position 558,577 of record NZ_JAVDWR010000001.1, read on the forward strand.
CATCTGAGTTTTTTAGCGCAAGTGCAGCCTTTGTTCGCACTCAATAGTGCTGCTGCTAATAATTCGTATGGCCATCCAAGCAAAGAAGTGCGGGCGCGGCTGTCTTTGTTGCAAATTCCGCTGCTGAACACCGCAGACCAAGGGGCTATTCGGATTGAAATAACGGATCAGCAGCTAGATATCTGGCCTTACCGGCAGCAGCCTTTGCCCTTTTGGCTGCAAAAGCAGTGAACAATTGCTGAAAGAGCCGAAACAACAAGGTAGAATGGCCGCGGTTTTCATATTATTTGGGGTTAGATTTGTCTTCACAAACAACAGGTTCAATCAGCACTTTTAAACGCCTGCTGCAGTATTTAAAGCCCTATAAAGCCGGGTTTGCGATGGCCATGTTGGGTATGGCCGGTTATGCCTGCGTGGATGTGTATTTTATTTCACAGTTTTCCAGTTTTATCGACAGAGGCATTACCCAAAAAGATATGGCTTACCTGGCCTGGGCGCCGGTTTTTGTGGTGGGGATGTTTTTCCTGCGCGGTGTATTTCATTTTATTTCCAGTTACTGCTTAACCTGGGCTGGCACTCATATAGTTAAAGACTTACGCCAGCAGTTATTCCGTCAGATGATCGCTTTACCTGTCAGTTATCATGATAAACATTCGACCGGCGAGCTGATTTCCAAAATTACCTACGATGCAGAGCAAATTAAACAAGCCTCCAGTAAAGCACTGATGGTGCTTATTCACGAAGGTGTGTTTGTTTTGGGTTGTCTGGGCCTGATGTTTTATAACAGCTGGCAGCTGTCGCTTATTTTTCTGCTGATAGCACCTGTGATCGCCTTGATCGTCACTCATGTGTCAAAACGCTTTCGCAAAATCAGCAGCAATATGCAAAACGCCATGGGGGATGTCACCACCAGCTCAGAGCAAATGCTAAACGGCCATAAAGTGATCTTATCCTTTGGTTCTGCCGGGCTGGAAAATGCCAGATTTAAAGAAGTAAATAATCGTAACCGCCAGCTGGACGTCAAAATGGAAGCAACCCGTTCCATCAGTGTATCGCTGGTGCAGTTGATCGCTTCTTTTGCTTTAGCTTTTGTGATTTATCTGGCCAGCTTCCCGGCCATGCTCGATACCTTGACCCCTGGTACTTTCAGTGAAATTCTGGCCGCCATGATGCTGTTATTAAAACCGCTCAAACAGCTGACCACTGTGAACAGTGATTTCCAGCGTGGTATGGCTGCTGCAACCAATGTGTTTTTAGTGTTGGACGAAAAGCCAGAGCAGGACACAGGCACTATTGAGCTTGCTCATGTCAAAGGCGCAATAGAAATTAAAGACTTGAGCTTTCATTATCCTGGCCATGAAAAGCAGGTGTTAAAACAGATCAATATTAAAGTGGAGCCCGGTCAGACAGTAGCCTTAGTAGGCCGGTCTGGTAGTGGTAAAACCACGATTTCCAACTTATTGCCGCGTTTTTATGAAATAACACAAGGCGAGATTCTGCTGGATGGCATCAATGCCAAAGACTGCACTTTGGATTCGTTACGTGGGCAAATGGCTGTGGTTTCGCAGCAGGTGGTGCTGTTTAACGACACCATCGCCAATAATATTGCTTATGGTTATCGTGGTGAATTAAGCCGCGAGCATTTGATTAATGTGGCGGAAAAAGCCCACGTGATGGAATTTGTCAGCCAGATGCCACAAGGGTTGGATACAGAAATTGGCGAAAATGGTGTGACTTTATCCGGTGGTCAACGCCAGCGTATTGCCATAGCCAGGGCTTTATTACGTCAGGCACCTGTACTTATTCTGGATGAAGCCACTTCAGCTTTGGATACCGAATCAGAGCGTAAAATACAGGGGGCTTTAGAAGAATTGTTTAAAGGCCGTACCAGTATTGTGATAGCGCACCGGTTATCCACTATTGAAAATGCCGACCAGATCCTAGTGATGGATCAGGGCCAGATCGTAGAGCAGGGCACTCACCAGTCTTTGTTGGCACAAAATGGTTATTATGCTCAGCTGTACAAATTGCAATTTAGCGAGGCCTGATGAACTGGTGGGAGCGCGGCTGGTATAAACAGCATTCTTTTACACTGTTGTTTTGGCCTTTGAGTTTGTTGTATCTGCTGGTGGCTGCTATTCGCCGTGTTGGTTATCAGCGCGGCTGGTTTGCGTCTTTTGCTGTGGAGAAACCTGTTGTTATTGTCGGTAATATTTCAGTCGGGGGCACAGGAAAAACTCCTTTTACGCTTTGGCTCTGTAAGTTTTTAACAGAGCAGGGTTTTACTCCTGGTATTGTCAGCCGGGGTTATGGTGCCCGTATCACCGAACCTGTGCGGGTCACCTCTGTGCATTTAGCCGCTGATGTGGGTGACGAACCTTTGTTATTAGCAGGTAAAAGTAATTGCCCTGTGGTGGTCTGTCCGGATCGGGTGGCAGCAGCACAGTATCTGCTTGCTACCACGGACTGCGATATTGTCATTAGCGATGATGGTTTGCAGCACTACAGATTACAACGTGATTTGGAGCTGGTACTGATTGACGGTCAGCGTGGACTGGGTAATCAGCAGTTATTGCCAGCAGGTCCTTTACGTGAGCCCGTGTCTCGGTTACAAAGCGTCGATGCGGTCATTGTAAATAGCGGCGATTTCCAGTCTGCACGGTATAAAATGGTGTTAAAACCTGTTGTTCCTATTGCTTTAGATGGTCAAAGCCAATGGCCAGAACAAGCACAAGCTGTGACTTTAGTGGCAGCTATAGGCAATCCACAACGTTTTGTCGATACTGTAAAAAGTTTTGGTATTGAGATTAAGAGCACAGAGTTTTTCCGCGATCATTATGCTTTTGATGAAAAGACGTTGGTAGGCATTGAAGGCCCAGTATTGATGACTGAAAAAGATGCGGTGAAATGTCGGGCTTTTGCCAAAGCGAATTGGTATTACCTGCCGGTCGAAGCTCAATTACCGGATGAATTTAAATTCTGGTTGCAGCAGCAGCTGAACCAATGGAGAGATAACTAATGGCTTTAAATATCGCCTTACTGGACATCATTGCTTGTCCAATTTGTAAAAACAAACTGAAACTGGATAAAGAAAAGCAGGAGCTGATTTGTACTGCAGACCGTCTGGCCTATCCGGTAAAACAACATATTCCTGTGTTGTTAAGCTCTGAAGCCCGCACTTTAAGTCTGGATGAGGCTGAGAAATGGCGCTCCTGAACGAAGCTATGAACACTTCAGGCTTTCTGGTTGTTATTCCAGCCCGTTACGCCAGCAGTCGTTTACCTGGCAAACCTTTGGCTGACATTGCCGGCCAAAGTATGATTGAGCGGGTGTACCGTCAGGCCATTAAAAGTGGTGCAGAGCGGGTTGTTATAGCCACTGACGATGCACGGGTGCAGCAGGTGTGTGAAGGCTTTGGTGCTGAAGTTTGTATGACAAGTCCAAAGCATAACTCTGGCACTGAGCGACTGGCCGAAGTGGTGTCTTTATTAGCTTTGGCCGATGAGACAGTGGTGGTGAATGTGCAGGGCGATGAACCTTTTATTCCGCCGGCCATTATCCGTCAGGTGGCCGAAAACTTAGCCAGCCAAAGCAAAGCCCGTATGGCGACTTTGTCTGTGCCTATTGAACATGCAGACGAAGTACAAAACCCGAATGTGGTGAAAGTACAAAGCGACAAAAATGGCTATGCACTGTATTTCAGTCGCTCTGTGATCCCTTTTGATCGCGATAAAAATTTTACTGTAGCTCTGGCTGATATTTATCGCCGTCATATCGGCATTTACGCTTATCGTGCTGGTTTTATTAAGGATTATGTCAGTTGGCCAGCATCACAGCTGGAACAGATTGAATGCTTAGAGCAGCTTAGAGTCTTGTGGCAAGGTGAAGCTATTCATGTATCTACTGCGCTGGAAACTCCTGCTGTGGGCGTAGATACGCCTGAAGATTTAGAACGAGCCCGTTTGGTTGCGGCAGCTTTATAAATGTCATTGAAGCTGGTGTTTGATCACGTCGATTTTCTGGTGCTGGATAAACCTTCCGGAAGCAGTTTTCATTCTGAGTTTGAACCTGGCGTTGTGGCCTTGGCTGAAGTGCAATTTGGTTTAAAGCTCTATGCCGTGCATCGATTAGACAAAGGCACTTCAGGTTTATTACTGCTGGCAAAAAGCAGCGAAGCCGCAGCGGACTTGTCACAACTGTTTCAAAACCAGCAGATCCAAAAGTTTTATGTAGCGCTGACGGATCAAAAGCCGAAGAAAAAGCAAGGTTGGGTCAAAGGTGATATGGTGCAGGCGCGCCGTTCGGCCTGGAAGCTCACCAGTACCTTAACTAATCCTGCGGTCAGTTATTTTGTCTCGGCTTTTTATGAGGTGGAGGGACGCAGAGCTTTTTTGGTCAAGCCTTTTACCGGTAAAACCCATCAGGTGCGGGTCGCTTTAAAAAGTGTCAGCGCTGCTATTCTAGGGGATGAGTTGTATCAGGGCACAGCGGCAGACCGTCTCTATCTGCATGCTTATGCGCTGTATTTTAGCTGGCGTGGCACTGATATTAAGCTGGTGTTGCCTCCATCTGATGGCACAGAGTTTTTATCGCCATCCTTGTTGCAGCACCTGAATCAGATTTGGGCAGAACCTGCATTGCTGGAGTGGCCTTTGTATCAAAAACCAACAACCTCTAAAGTTGTTGAGTAAAAGAGTAATTTACGTGTCCGATTATTTATTACGTTTTGCCGGCATAGGCCGTTTGTATGGTACCAAAGCATTGGATGCGTTTCAGAAGGCTCATGTTTGTGTGGTTGGCATTGGTGGGGTTGGCAGCTGGGCTGCTGAAGCTTTGGCGCGCTCGGGCATAGGTGAAATAACACTGATTGATTTGGATGATATTTGCATCAGCAACACCAACAGGCAACTGCATGCCTTGTCGGGCAGCATAGGGCAGGACAAAGTGGCGGTGATGGCAGAGCGTATTAAAGCTATTAATCCGGACTGTATAGTGCATCAGGTGGAAGATTTTGTCAGCTCTGACAATTTATTTGAGCTGATGAGCAGCAATTTTGACTATGTGGTGGATTGCATCGATTCGATCAAAGCTAAAGTCGCGCTGATAGCACACTGTAAACGCAATAAAATTGCGATAGTGACGGTAGGCGGAGCAGGCGGGCAGGTGGATCCCACTCAAATTCAGCTGGCCGATTTAAGCCAGACTGTCTACGACCCTTTGTTATCCAAAGTTCGGAACACGCTACGTCGTGACTACAACTATAGTCGTAACCCTAAACGACGTTTTGGTATAGATGCGGTGTATTCGACCGAGCAACTGGTGTATCCAAAAGGCGATGGCACCGTTTGTCAGACCAAACCAGAACTGGATGGCCCTATGCGCTTAGACTGCAGCGGTGGTTTTGGAGCCGTCACTGTAGTAACTGGCTCTTTTGCTTTTGTGGCTGTCTCAAGAGTGCTGAAAAAGCTGGCGGAAAAAGCGAATAAATGAAATTAGGGTCAGATCACATTTTTCATTTTGTTTAATACAGACCGCAATCCATTGCTGCGGGAGGGGCTGATATTTTGTTGCAGCTGCAATTCGTTTAGCAATAACTCTGGTGTCGCCTTGGCGAACTCTTCTGCGGTTAAACCATTCACTTGCGCTAAAATCAGAATAATTAAGCCTTTGACAATGCGGGCATCGCTGTCGAAGGCCCAGAAATGTTGTGTTGTAACAGGGTCCTGATAATGCAGCAGCCAGGCTTTGCTTTCGCAGCCCTGAACTAAAAACTCATCTCTGTGCCCATCATTGTCAAAAGCAGGTAATGCTTTGCCTAGCGTCATTAAAATACGGTATTTGCTTTGCCAGTCTTTCAGCTGCTGTAATTCCGGCAGCTGTGTATCGTAAATGTTTTTTAGCGCAGCAGCGGTTTCTGTAAAGATATCTGGTCGGATCATTCAGCAAGTAACTCCACTGCAGTAGCTAAAGCGGTTAAAGTTCGGTCAATTTCGTCGAAACTGTTATAACAGGCAAAAGAAAATCGCACTGAACCTTTGCTATTGAGTGCCTGAAATAGCGGCATAGCACAGTGAGTTCCGGCCCGTACTGCGATTTTTTGTTGATCAAGTAAGGTCGCGAGGTCGGCAGGGTGCTCATTTTTCAGGTTGAGTGCCACTATTCCTGCGTTGGTTGTCGGACCAGATAGCAGCTCAAGTCCAGGAATTTGTCGACAACCCTCATAAAAACGTTGTAGCAGCGCTTTTTTATGCTGCTGCATCGCCGCTAAATCTTGCTGTTGCAGCCATACAATAGCTGCTGCAAGGCCAACAGCACCCGCCATATTAGGCGTGCCAGCTTCTAATCTATAAGGTAAATCGTTCCAGCTGCTGCCAGAAAAACTCACCGTTTTAATCATTTCGCCACCACCCAGCAGTGGGCGCAGCAACTCTAAATACTCTGTTTTTCCATACAAAACACCACTACCTGTTGGACCATACAGCTTGTGGCCGGAGAGCAGATAAAAATCCAGATCCAAGGCCTGTACATCAACTTTTTCCCAGACAATACCCTGAGCGCCGTCCAGCACCACAATAGCCCCAGCAGCCTTGGCCAGCCGCACTATGTCTGCGATTGGCTGAATATGGCCCAAAGCATTAGAGACATGGCTGATACTGACGACTTTAGGTTTGAGCTTTAATAATTCTGCAAAAGCAGTCAGGTCAAAACGATGCTCTGTCGTCAAAGGTACGACGTCCAACTCCACACCAAAGGGCAAAGCATGGATATGCCAGGGCACTATATTGGCGTGATGTTCCATAGTTGAAATTAATACCCGATCGCCGGACTGCAAAACAGGCCCCATCAGACCAAACACCAACTGATTAAAACCTGCAGTGGTGCCGCTGGTCCAGATGATTTCATGCGAAAAACGGGCATTTAAGAACTGAGCTACAGTGGTTCTGGCTGCTTCAAAGGCCGCAGTTGCTTGTTGGCTTAAGCCATGGGCTGAGCGATGCACATTGCTGTTTTGCTGGCTGTAAAACTGATTCATTGCATCAAAAACGGCTTGAGGTTTGTGCAAAGTGGCTGCGTTATCCAGATAAATCCAATCCGGATGAGCGGTAAAAAACGGGAATTGTTGCCGCAAAGCGGGGAGATTGAAATTCAAGATTGGCAACCTAAAGCTGTAAAAAACGAGGCCGGATCATAACATCCGGCCTCATCAGCAGGTTAGGCTTTTTTGTAGTCGCGCTTGGTGTAGCCGGTGTACAGCTGACGCGGACGACCAATTTTGTGGCCTTTGTCGGACAACATTTCGTCCCAGTGAGAGATCCAGCCAACAGTACGTGACATAGCAAAAATCACAGTAAACATGCTGGTTGGAATACCAATGGCTTTTAAAATGATGCCTGAGTAGAAATCAACGTTTGGATAGAGTTTCTTCTCGATGAAGTACGGGTCTGACAGCGCAATACGCTCCAGTTCCATTGCTACATCCAGCAGAGGATCCTTGATGTTCAACTCTTTTAATACATCGTGGCAGGTTTCACGCATCACTTTGGCGCGAGGGTCAAAGTTTTTGTAAACGCGGTGACCAAAGCCCATCAGACGGAAACTGTCGTTTTTGTCTTTAGCGCGAGCCACAAACTCAGGAATACGCTCTACAGAGCCGATTTCCTGTAACATTTTTAAGCAAGCTTCGTTGGCGCCGCCATGTGCAGGGCCCCACAAAGATGCTACGCCAGCAGCGATACAAGCGTATGGGTTTGCGCCTGAAGAACCAGCTAAACGCACTGTGGACGTTGAAGCGTTTTGCTCATGGTCTGCATGCAGCATAAAAATGCGGTCCATTGCTTTAGCAACAATAGGACTGACTTTGTAATCTTCAGCTGGTACAGAGAACATCATATGCAGGAAGTTTTCTGCATAAGTTAAGTCATTGCGTGGGTACACAAAAGGCTGACCTACAGTGTACTTATACGCCATGGCAGAGATAGTAGGTAACTTGGCAATTAAGCGGTGGGCACTGCGTTTACGCTGAGCCGGGTCGTTAATGTCCAGGTCTGAGTGATAAAAAGATGACAGAGCGCCAACCACACCACAGAGCATAGCCATAGGGTGAGCATCAACACGGAAGCCCTGGAAAAATGAGGCAATTTTCTCATGTACCATGGTGTGGCGCGTGATGGTATGCACAAAGTCTTCGTACTTTTCTTTGCCTGGTAATTCGCCTTCCAGTAACAAATAACAGGTTTCCAGATAATCTGAATGCTCTGCTAATTGCTCAATTGGGTAACCCCGGTGTAACAACACGCCATTGTCACCATCGATATAGGTGATTTTTGATTCGCATGAGCCCGTGGCCATAAAGCCCGGATCGAAGGTGAAGTATCCTTGCTGACCTAAAGCACGAACATCAATAACATCAGTGCCTGCAGTGCCAGAATAGATAGGAAGTTCAAATGGTGCCTGTCCTTCGATCTGCACGACAGCTTTTTTATCTGCCATTGGATTTCTCCTGTTGTTTTAATTGGGTTAAACCTTTTCGCAGCTATTCTAACGTCAAGTGCTGCCTAAAAGTCAATTTTAATGCGCGATTGGATAATAAGTATTCGACTCTGGTCGTATTGCCATCAAAGTTGAATGCTGTAGGGTAGAGTACGCAGAAATTCGATAACCAAATCAAACATAAATTGTAATCCGAAGTGGTGAATTATATACTGTCGCGGGTTTTAAACCTGTTCAGCGTTTGATAGATAAAAAAACAGGCTGAACCACACTGAGCTGTAGCCTGTATATCCATTGGGCGTTGACTGAATATTCAGCAACACATAATGACAACAAAGCTCTATAAAGAGCGTCGATGGGCAAGAAACTGTGAAAAAGCAAAGACCTGTAAATCTCGACCTTACAACAATATCTTTTCCTGCTCCTGCGTTAGCGTCGATCCTGCACCGCGTAACTGGCGTCGCCATGTTTTTCGCTTTGGTGTTTGTGATCTGGGCTTGGGCAGTCTCTTTGTCTTCTGCTGAAGGCTTTGAGCAAGTGAAACTGGTATTACAATCCTTCATCGCCAAGTTTATCGCCTGGGGTACTATCACAGTATTGCTTTATCACATGATTGGTGGCATCCGTCACTTGATTATGGACATGGGCCACTGGGAAGAACTGAAGTCCGGTAACCTGAGCGCAGTCATTACTATAGTACTGTGGATTGTATTAGCTGTTTTAACAGGAGTTTGGTTATGGTTCTGAATCAAGCCAGTTTAAAGCGCGACGGTGTCAAAGACTACGTTTCGTTACGTGCCACAGCCATTATTCTGACGCTGTACACTCTGTTTATTCTGGGATTTTTCCTGGTCACTCCAGAAGTGACTTACGATGTCTGGAAAGCGCTGTTTTCCGGTCTGCTGATGAAAGCCTTCACTTTATTAACCTTAGTTTGTATCGCAGTTCACACCAAAATTGGTTTGTGGCAGGTATTAACTGATTACGTTAAAAACGCAGCTTTGCGTGGCGTTTTACAGTTCCTGTTGTACACCTTAGCTTTTGGCTATGTGGCTGTTGGTCTCTTTGTTCTGTGGGGTGTTTAAGTGAATATTCCAGTACGCGAATTTGATGCCGTAGTAATAGGCGCAGGTGGTGCGGGTATGCGCGCCGCTCTGCAAATTACTGAATCAGGTTTAACCTGTGCTTTGTTATCCAAAGTATTCCCAACCCGTTCTCACACTGTATCTGCACAAGGTGGTATCACTGTTGCGTTAGGTAACTCTCACCCGGACAACTGGGAATGGCACATGTTTGATACTGTCAAAGGTTCCGATTATATCGGTGACCAGGACGCTATTGAATACATGTGTAAAACTGGCCCTGAAGCCATTACTGAACTGGAGAACATGGGCTTACCTTTCTCTCGTTTTGAGAATGGCCGTGTTTATCAGCGTCCTTTTGGTGGTCAGTCGAAAAACTTTGGTGGCGAACAGGCCGCCCGTACCGCAGCTGCTGCAGACCGTACTGGTCATGCTTTATTGCACCTGCTGTACCAGCAAAACGTAAAAAACAAAACTCAGGTATTTTCTGAGTGGTACGCTTTGGATCTGGTAAAAAACCAGGACGGCGCAGTGGTAGGTTGTACTGCCATTGAAATCGAAACCGGTGAAATTGTTTACTTCAAATCCCGTGCAGTAGTTTTAGCTACTGGTGGTGCAGGCCGTATCTTCGCCTCTACGACTAATGCGCACATCAACACCGGTGACGGTGTAGGTATGGCTTTACGTGCCGGTGTGCCGCTGCAGGATATGGAAATGTGGCAATTCCACCCGACAGGTATTGCAGGTGCCGGTACGCTGGTGACTGAAGGTTGTCGTGGTGAAGGTGGTTACTTATTAAATAAAGACGGCGAGCGTTTTATGGAGCGTTATGCGCCAAACGCCAAAGACTTGGCGGGTCGTGACGTTGTAGCTCGTTCTATGATGACTGAAATCCGTGAAGGCCGTGGTTGTGATGGTCCCTGGGGTCCACACATCAAGCTGAAACTGGACCACTTAGGTGCTGAAGTTTTAGAAAGCCGTTTACCAGGTGTCTGTGAATTGTCCAAGACATTCGCTCATGTTGACCCTGTCAAAGAGCCAATTCCTGTGATCCCAACCTGTCACTATATGATGGGTGGTATTCCAACCAACGTACATGGCCAGGTGATCCATCCGAAAGCTGATGGTTCTGAAGTCATAGTTCCAGGCTTATTCGCTTGTGGCGAAATCGCTTGTGTGTCTGTACATGGTGCCAACCGCTTAGGTGGTAACTCCTTGTTAGACTTAGTGGTATTCGGCCGTGCTACAGGTTTACACCTGGGTGAAGCTCTCTCTGCAACTTCTGAATACCGTGCTGCCTCTGATTCCGATCTGCAAGCTGCCTTAGCCCGTACTCAACGTTGGGAAGACAGCAAGCCAGGTCAGGGTGAAGATCCGGTTCAAATCAAAAAAGACTTACAGCAATGTATGCAACTGAACTTCTCGGTATTCCGTGAAGGTGCTGCTATGGCTGAAGGTTTGGCAGAGCTGAAAGAAATCCGTGAACGTCTGAAATATGCGCGTCTGGATGACAAGAGCTCAGACTTCAATACCATGCGTATTGAATGTTTAGAACTGGACAACCTGATGGAAACCGCGTTTTCTACTGCAGTTGCTGCCAACTACAGAACAGAAAGCCGTGGTGCCCACGCTCGTTTTGACTTCCCTGATCGTGACGACGAAAACTGGTTATGCCACAGCGTCTACACGCCAGATACCGAATCAATGTTTAAGCGTAAAGTGAATATGGAACCAAAATTCCGTGAAGCTTTCCCGCCTAAAGCACGTACGTACTAAGAGGGATGCAGAATGAAGAAGTTAGAATTCTCTGTCTATCGTTACAACCCTGACGTCGATAAAGCGCCACGTATGCAGGACTATACTCTGGAGAATCCAGAGGGTCGTGACATGATGGTGTTAGACGCACTGTTGAAATTAAAAGAACAAGACCCAACCTTATCATTCCGTCGTAGCTGCCGCGAAGGTGTCTGTGGTTCAGACGGTCTGAATATGAACGGTAAAAACGGTTTAGCCTGTATTACTCCATTGTCTGCTTTAGGCAAAGGGAAAGGTGGCAAGCTGGTGATCCGTCCATTACCAGGTTTACCTGTAGTGCGTGACTTAGTTGTTGATATGACTCAGTTTTACACTCAGTACGAAAAGGTAAAACCTTACCTGATCAATGATAAGTTACCCCCTGCGGGCGAATACCTGCAGTCACCTGAAGATCGTGAAAAGTTAGACGGCCTGTACGAATGTATTTTATGTGCATGCTGTTCAACTTCTTGCCCATCGTTCTGGTGGAATCCGGATAAATTTATCGGACCAGCTGGTTTATTGCATGCCTACCGCTTTTTAGCTGACAGCCGTGATACTGCCACTGAACAACGTTTAAACGATTTAGATGATGCATTCAGCGTGTTCCGCTGCCATGGCATCATGAACTGTGTCAACGTATGTCCAAAAGGTTTGAACCCGACCAAAGCTATAGGTCAGATCAAATCTATGCTGTTAAACCGGGCGCTTTAAGCGCCCTTTGTCAGAGCTAAAAAGCTTTGATTGGTATAAAATGAAGCGCGCCTGAAACCTCAGGCCGCTTTTTGCGAATTTTTTCCAGGTGCTTCGAATAAGGGAAACTAAATGCACGAAGGTGTAATGAAGGCGTGGTTAGAGTCTTCTCATTTAGGCGGTGGCAACATGGCCTATGTAGATGAGCTCTATGAATCCTACTTAGCTGAATCGACCAGCGTCAGTGATGAATGGCGCGAGTTTTTTGCCAGTCTGCCCAAAATTGACGGCGTAGAACTCGAATCCCGTCACAGTGACATTCGCCAGCAATTTGCTGAACTCGCCAAAAACAAACACCGTGAAGTCATTACGGTGAATGCTGGTGGTTCGGATCAGCGCCAGGTGAAAGTTCTGCAATTAATCAATGCCTTCCGTTTCCGTGGTCATCAGCATGCAAACCTCGACCCGCTGAACCTGTGGAAGCAGCCGCGTGTGCGTGATTTGGAGTTGTCCTATCACGACCTGACTCAGGCAGACTTTGATACCGAATTTAATGTCGGCTCTTTTGCTGGTGGCGACACCAGTATGAAGTTAGGCGACTTATACAAAGCCCTGGAAGCCACCTACTGTGGTTCTATAGGTGCCGAGTATATGCACATTGTTTCGACGGACGAAAAACGTTGGATCCAACAACGTTTAGAAAGCCAACAGGCTTCACGTGCGTTCGGAAAAGAAGAAAAAACCAAACTGTTACAAGGCTTAGTGGCAGCTGATGGTTTGGAAAAATATTTGGCTTCTAAATTCCCGGGCGCCAAGCGCTTTGGTTTAGAAGGCGGTGACGCCATGGTGCCTATGCTCAAAGCCATGATCCACCGTGCCGGCGAGCAGGGCGCAAAAGACTGTATTATTGGTATGGCGCACCGTGGTCGTTTAAATACGCTGATCAACGTATTGGGTAAAAACCCAGGCAAGCTGTTTGACGAATTTGCCGGTAAATACGAAGTGGTTGGCGCAGGTGACGTGAAATACCATATGGGTTTCTCATCTGATTTTGAAACTAAAGGTGGCAATGTTCACTTAGCTTTAGCTTTTAACCCGTCCCACTTAGAAATCGTGAACCCTGTGGTTATAGGTTCAGTACGTGCCCGTTTAGACCGTCGTGGTTGCACAGATGGTTCATTGGCTCTGCCTATTACCATTCACGGTGACTCTGCTTTTGCTGGTCAGGGCGTTGTTGCTGAAACTTTTAATATCTCTCAAACCCGTGCTTTCAAAGTAGGTGGTTCTATCCGTCTGGTGATTAACAACCAGGTCGGTTTCACCACATCTAACCCTGAAGACACCCGTTCTACGCCATACTGTACTGACATCGCCAAGATGGTTCAGGCACCCATTTTCCATGTGAATGGTGATGATCCTGAAGCTGTGATTTTTGTGGCTCAGTTGGCTGTAGACTACCGCAACACCTTCAAACGTGATGTGGTGATTGACTTAGTTTGTTACCGTCGTAACGGTCACAACGAAGCGGACGAGCCAAATGCAACTCAGCCGCTGATGTACCAGAAAATCAAAAAACACCCAACTCCACGTGAGTTATACGCCCAGAAGCTGATTGCTGAAGGCGTGGTGACTGCTGAACAAGTGCAGCAGATGGTCGATGGTTACCGTGATGCCTTAGATAAAGGCGACTGCGTGGTTGAAGAATGGCGTCCTATGACTGAAGTTTCAGTCGACTGGACTCCATACATTGGCCATGACTGGAATGTGGCTTACGATGCCAGTATGACTGTGCCTGATTTAGTCACTTTAGGTGAAAAAGCCATTGCGGTGCCTGAATCTCATACCTTGCAACGTCAGGTTGGTAAAGTGTATGAAGACCGCGCTTTAATGCTCAAAGGCGAGAAAAAGATCGACTGGGGTTTCGCTGAAATTCTGGCTTACGCTTCTATAGTGGGTGCAGGAAACCGTATTCGTATCGTAGGTCAGGATTCTGGCCGTGGTACCTTTTTCCATCGCCATGCCGTATTGCACAGCCAAAACGATGCTTCAACTTATACACCACTGGAACATATCAGCGACTCACAAGGTCCTTTCCAGGTGTACGACTCTGCTTTGTCAGAAGAAGCGGTATTGGCTTTTGAATATGGTTATGCCACAGCTGAACCTCGTGCTTTAGTCATTTGGGAAGGCCAGTTTGGTGACTTCGCCAACGGCGCTCAGGTGGTGATTGACCAGTTCTTAAGCTCAGGCGAACAGAAGTGGGGCCGTTTATGTGGTCTGACATTATTGTTGCCTCATGGTTACGAAGGTCAGGGCCCTGAACACTCCTCAGCCCGTTTAGAACGTTTCTTGCAATTGTGTGCTGATCACAATATGCAGGTTGTGGTTCCAACCACTCCGGCTCAGGTCTATGCGATGATCCGTCGTCAGATGGTACGCCCAATGCGTCGTCCTCTGATTGTGATGTCACCTAAATCTTTGTTACGTCACCCGTTAGCTACTTCTACCTTAGAAGAACTTGCTTCTGGTGTATTCCAGAACGCCATTGCTGAAATTGATCCAATCAAGCCAGCTGATGTGAAACGTGTGGTGATGTGTAGCGGTAAGGTGTACTACGATCTGTTGGAAGAACGTCGTAAACGCAATCTGACCGACATTGCTATTGTCCGTATTGAACAGTTGTATCCATTCCCTGCACAAGAGATGGAAGCGATCATGAAAGACTACCAGCATGTAAAAGATTTTGTCTGGTGTCAGGAAGAACCTCAGAACCAGGGCGCCTGGTACTGCAGTCAACACCATTTCTGGGCTTCAATCCCAGCAGGTGGAAAACTGACGTACGCTGGCCGTGAAGCATCGTCTTCACCTGCAGTAGGTTACTTGTCTGTGCACAACAAACAGCAACAGGCTTTAGTCAACGCAGCTTTAACTATAGCTTAATAATTTGGCACAACTTTGGTTGTGCCGTTTTTGTATTCAGTCAGTGCTGCCGCAAGGCGCTCTGACTTTAGTTTAAGTAACGATTCAGAACCCAATTTTTTAAAAAAAGGTGACAAAGTGGAAATTAAAGTCCCGGTACTACCAGAATCAGTTGCAGACGCAACAATCGCCACCTGGCATGTAAAAACAGGTGAAGCCGTTAGCCGTGATCAAGTCCTGGTTGACATTGAAACCGATAAAGTTGTACTTGAAGTCGTGGCTCAGGCCGATGGCGTTATGGGCGAAATCGTTCATGCAGAAGGTGCAACTGTATTGGCTGAACAAGTCATTGGTCATATGAACGCTGGCGCTGCAGCTCCTGCCGCCGCACCTGCTGCTAAAGCTGACGCTGCTCCGGCCGCTGCAGCTCCTGCAACAGAATCAGATGACGTATTAACTCCATCTGTTCGTCGCCTCATTGCTGAAAAAGGCTTAGACGCTGCTAAAATCCAGGGTTCTGGTAAAAATGGCCGTGTCACTAAAGAAGACGTAGAAAAATTCCTGGCCGGTGCACCAGCTGCTCCTGCTAAAGCTGCTGTTGCTGCTCCAGCTCCGGTACAAGGTGACCGTTCACAAAAACGTGTGCCTATGACACGTTTACGTAAAACTATCGCGAACCGTCTGTTAGAAGCGAAAAACTCTACAGCCATGTTAACGACCTTCAACGAAGTGAACATGAAACCAATTATGGAACTGCGTAAGCAGTACCAGGACGTGTTTGAAAAGCGTCACGGTATCCGTTTAGGTTTTATGTCTTTCTACGTCAAAGCTGTGACTGAAGCGCTGAAACGTTTCCCTGAAGTGAACGCTGCTATTGATGGCGATGACATCGTGTATCACAACTACTTCGACGTCAGCATCGCTGTGTCTACACCTCGTGGTCTGGTAACACCGGTTCTGCGTGACTGTGACAAAATGAACCTTGCTGAAATCGAAAAAGCCATCAAAGACTTAGCCTTAAAAGGCCGTGACGGTAAGCTGTCTATGGACGACTTAACTGGCGGTAACTTCACTATCACGAACGGTGGTGTGTTCGGTTCTCTGATGTCTACTCCAATCATCAACCCGCCACAATCAGCTATTCTGGGTATGCACAAAATCCAGGACCGCGTCATGGTTGTTGACGGCAAGATGGAAATTCTGCCGATGATGTACTTAGCCCTGTCCTATGACCACCGTATCATCGATGGTAAAGAGTCAGTAGGCTTCCTGGTGACTATCAAAGAGTTGCTGGAAGATCCAACCCGTATTCTGCTGGATATCTGATATCTGGAAAAAGTAACTAAAAATGCTGTTGTTTTATAGCAACAGCATTTTTTATCAGACTGATTGGCACTATAATACGCGCCGATCTAAAGGTCAGGTTGCACCTCCGGTGTAGCCTTCAATGTCAAAATGAACGGAAAATAGCCATGAATTTGCACGAGTATCAGGGTAAACAACTGTTTGCCCAATATGGTTTGCCTGTATCGAAAGGCATCGCCGCAGCAACTGTTGAAGAAGCGGTAGAAGCTGCAGATAAAATCGGCGGCGACATGTTTGTTGTCAAGGCTCAGGTTCACGCTGGTGGTCGCGGTAAAGCGGGCGGCGTTAAACTGGTGAAGAGCAAAGAAGACATCAAAGCTTTTGCTGAAAAATGGCTTGGTAAGCAACTGGTGACTTACCAGACAGACGAAAAAGGTCAGCCTGTAAGTCGTATCCTGGTTGAACCTTGTACTGACATCGCGAAAGAACTGTATTTAGGTGCAGTAGTAGACCGTTCTTCACGTCGTATCGTGTTTATGGCGTCTACTGAAGGCGGCGTGGAAATTGAGACCGTAGCCCACGAAACTCCGGAAAAAATTCTGAAAGCTGCAATAGACCCACTGGTAGGCGCTCAGCCATTCCAGGGTCGTGAATTAGCATTCAAATTAGGCCTGGAAGGCAAGCAAGTTGCACAGTTCGTGAAAATTTTCATGGGCTTAGCTCAACTGTTTAAAGACAAAGATTTAGCTCTGCTGGAAGTGAACCCTCTGGTTATCACTCCTGCCGGCGATCTGCACTGCTTAGATGCCAAACTGGTGATCGACGGCAACGCTCTGTACCGTCACCCTGATTTAAAAGCTATGCAGGATCCTTCACAGGAAGATCCGCGTGAAGCACATGCTGCTTCATGGGAACTGAACTACGTAGCTTTAGGTGGCGATATCGGCTGTATGGTGAACGGTGCCGGTTTAGCTATGGGTACTATGGACATCGTGAAATTACACGGTGGCCAACCAGCTAACTTCCTGGACGTTGGCGGCGGTGCGACTAAAGAACGTGTTGTTGAAGCCTTCAAAATTATCCTGTCTGATGACGCTGTTAAAGCGGTATTCATCAACATTTTCGGCGGTATCGTTCGTTGCGATATGATTGCTGAAGGTGTGATCGGCGCAGTGAAAGAAGTCGGCGTGAAAGTACCAGTTGTTGTTCGTCTGCAAGGTAACAATGCAGAACTGGGTGCTAAAGTGCTGTCTGAAAGCGGCCTGAATATTATCGCTGACACAGACCTGACTAGTGCTGCCAAGCAAGTAGTTGCTGCAGCGGCTAAGGCATAAGGGGTTATCAATGAGCGTTTTAATTAATAAAGATACCAAAGTAATTTGTCAGGGCTTCACGGGTGCTCAGGGTACTTTCCACTCTGAACAAGCCATTGCTTACGGCACTAAAATGGTTGGTGGTGTGACTCCTGGTAAAGGCGGTCAAACTCACTTAGGTTTACCAGTATTCAATACAGTAAAAGAAGCAGTAGAAGCGACTGGTGCAGAAGCATCAGTAATTTACGTACCTGCAGCTTTCTGTAAAGATTCTATCCTGGAAGCTGCAAACGGTGGCATTAAGCTGATCGTTTGTATCACTGAAGGCATTCCTACTTTGGATATGCTGGATGCTAAAGTACGTTGTGACGAATTAGGCGTACGCTTAATTGGCCCTAACTGCCCAGGCGTAATCACTCCGGGCGAATGTAAAATTGGTATTATGCCAGGCCACATTCACTTACCAGGTAAAGTAGGTATTGTTTCACGTTCAGGTACTCTGACGTATGAAGCAGTAAAACAAACTACGGATTACGGTTTCGGCCAGTCTACTTGTGTAGGTATTGGTGGTGACCCAATCCCAGGTTCTAACTTCATCGACATCCTGAAATTATTCCAGGACGATCCACAAACTGAAGCCATCGTTATGATCGGTGAAATCGGTGGTTCAGCTGAAGAAGAAGCTGCTGCTTATATCAAGCAACACGTGACTAAGCCAGTAGTGTCTTACATCGCCGGTGTAACTGCACCAGCGGGTAAGCGCATGGGCCACGCAGGCGCCATCATCTCTGGTGGTAAAGGTACAGCTGACGAGAAGTTCGCTGCATTGGAAGACGCTGGCGTGAAAACCGTGAAAAGCTTAGCCGATATCGGTAAAGCACTGAAAGAACTGACTGGCTGGTAATTAATTCGGGGGATTTTTCCTCCTGATTAACCAGTTGCCGTAGGGGCGGGTTTTATACCCGCCCTTATTATTTCTGGATTTTATACATCTACATTTCCTGAATTATTTCCTCGGAAAACCTGCTTAAAAGCCATAGCTGATTTGATACCCTGCTGTGTAGGGTGCGACCTTTATAGTCGCCTGTTTGGGTTAAGTGTTCAACCTCACTATTCATCTGCTTTTTATATCCTCATCATTTCAAAGTTCAGATAAAAACTGTTGAAATACAGGTACATCGGCGCTAGTTTGTTACAAATAAACAGAACAAAACCAAGGCTTTGGTCAAAGGTTTATTACCCTTGCCTTATTGCATTCAGGAGATCACCAAATGAAATCCATACCTGAACGAGATTGGAAAAGGATCAGGGATTTAAAAGACGAATTACTTAACGTCGCCTGTGAACAAATTTTCCAACGCGTTGAAAAACTCTCAGCTGACAGAGCAGGGCAACAGCATCAAAGTTATTTGCAACTTTATAAATTAATCGAAAAAGAAGACGAAAAAATAGCAAAGATGTTCAATGACCTGAAACGCAGCAACGCCTTTTTTAAGATTGCCGCGCTTAAGCATTATGGGGTGTTGACGGATGCACAGATGGCGCTGTTTTCTGAAGAAACTCAAGCCGTTGTGAAAGACCTTTGCCAGTTTGGGCGTTGAGTTAATCGTTGGGGCAAAGGGCAAGACCTGACACCAATGTTTCGCTCCAGTTTGGGCGTTAATTTAATCGTTGGGGCAAAGGGCAAGACCTGACACCAATGTTTCGCTGACACCAATGTTTCGCTCATTAAAACCCGAAATCACACCCAATTCTGGTCCAGCTGGGTCATGCCGTGATTGAACTGGCTAAAGACAAGGTCAAACAAGCCCCCTGGAGTCATGGCTTGAATAAAAATCAAGACTGTCCCCGTCTTCCTCTTACCCTGCTATTTTAACTGTTCGTCACATTTGATAAGGCCTGTTCTGGTTGCTGTGGTGTTATCTCATCAGATGAAAATAGCGTCAGAGAAAAAGGAATTTGAATGAAAGTTGTCTTACTTGTTATGCTTTGTCTGTACCCCTTTATCAGTCTCGCTGCTACGGCAGAAATGTTGGTGACTAAACTTTCAGATGAGGCTTATCTCTTAAAATCAGCAAACTACAACACCAATACAGGTGCACTCAAAACCAGCAGAGGGATTGTTTTAATTGATCCTATGCCTGGAGAAAATAACCTCAGGGTTCTGAGCAAACAACTCAACGGGATCTATGGCAGTCAGCATATTTATGTGCTGAATACCCATCAGCATGATGACCATTCAGGCGGCAATAGCTATTTTGTTAATGCCGGAGCTAAGCTGTTGAGTTCAACAATAGATTGGGCAGAGATTAAAACTGTAGAAGTTAAATCTCATAGTTCAGCCGACAACATATTCTTTCATCGAAGCAGTAATAGTATTTTTGTCGGTGATATATACGATACAGACTGGCATCCCACTTTTTACGCCGGCGGAGTGGCTGGCTTTGTCAGTGCTGTGGATGCGATTCTCGAGTTGGGAGATGAAAACAGCCTGATCATTCCTGGTCATGGCAAACCGACCAGTAAAGAGGAATTAAAAAAGTTCAGACAAAACACTCTGGATTGGGTGTCTGAAGTCAAAGCGTTAAAAGAAAGTGGGCTGCAGCTCAGCGAAATTCAGCATAACGAACAAATAAAAAAAATATTCCAGCGGTTCAATGTTGAAAACCGGGCTGTTTTTGTGCCAGAAAAAGCTTTTATTCGTTTTATCGAAAGAACATTAGCTGAGATTGATAATGCGTTGTAAAAATCAAAAATACGCCTCTGAAAGGGGCTTGTTTGGCTTTTGCTCTTTTTTGCCAGTTGAACTGTGCAAATGTGGCTTGAGTGAACAGGATGCAGCCTCGATAAGCGGCCAAATTAAATACCAAAAGGAGTCTTAATGTCTGCCTTAGTGAATACGCCAAACCCTCCATATTATGCTGTGATTTTCACTTCGCTTCGCACTGACGGAAATCATGGGTATGCTGAAATGGCTGACAAGATGGTGGCGCTTGCTGCTGTACAACCGGGTTTTCTGGGTATTGAATCAGCCAAAGAAGGCTCGGGTATTACTGTTTCCTATTGGACTGATCTGGAGTCGATAAGGCAATGGAAAAGCAATACTGAACATCTGGCAGCGCAGAAACTTGGCCATGAAAAGTGGTATAGCAGTTTTAAAACCAGGATCGCCAAAGTTGAACGCGATTATGGGATCTAATGGGCTGCTAACTTGCTGCCTGTTACCTAAGTTACTGAAAATACGCCATTCTCTGCGCCAAAGTCTCAGGGTTATATTCGGCTAAGGAAATTTTGTGCTTCAAGGAATAAACCATATCACCATAGCAGTCAGTAACCTGGAGCAGTCATTGCTGTTTTATAGCGGGTTGCTTGGCATGAAAGCGCATGTGCGTTGGGAGCAAGGTGCTTATCTTAGCCTTGGTGACTTATGGTTTTGCTTATCCTGCGATGAGGTGTCACCAGCCAAAGATTATTCTCATATAGCTTTGGATATAACCGAAGACGATTTCCCTGTTTTTGTGGCAAAGTTGCGGCAGGCTGGAGTGACGGAGTGGAAGCAAAACAAAAGCGAAGGTTATTCGCTGTATTTTCTGGACCCGGATGGTCATCAATTGGAAATACACAGTGGTAATTTACAGAGTCGCTTAAATTCGTTAAAACAGCAGCCTTACCCGGGGTTAATATGGCTTTAAGCAAGGCCGACCATCTGCTGCCATAGCTTGATTTATAACGAGATCACCATGTCAGAACACCGCATTTTCACCACTTTATTTTCTGTTGTATATCAGTGTTATATACAAAAAGCTGAGCGTAAAAATCGTACTAAAGCAGAAGAGGATCAGATCATCTGTTGGCTGACAGGTTATAGCGCTGCTGCATTGCAACAGCAACTTGAGCAGGGGGCTGATTTTAAGACCTTTTTCAATATGGCTCCTTTGATGCACCCAAATGATTAAAGGTTTGGTGTGTGGTGTGTGGTGTTCGGGTAGAGGAAGTTGAAGATCCCTTGATGCAAAAAATCCGCTATTTAGACAGGCTGATTGATGAGCTGGCGAAAGCTAAAACCATAGCGAAAATTTTGTGCTAATGCTCTGATACTGCTTTGGCTTGTTCAGCCAGATCACAAGCCTCTGCTTAAACCCTTCTGCAACATTCTGAAAAATATCACCTTGCATTTACATCTGTTCCTTATTGGGCTAGGCTGGTTTTCGTGTTTCTATCATTAAAACAACACACTGCATTAGCCGTACGCAGGAGCTTTAACTTACTTAGCCCAGTGAAAGGAATATTCTTATGAGCCAGCTTTTTTCTTCGTCCAGCAATCAACCCGAAGCCGAAATTGTCAGTGCCGCTATTTATCCGCCTATAGGGGTGATGAGGGTAGGCAATAGCCCGAATGAGTTTTTTATCGGCCCTGAGGTTAATCAACCTATAGCCCAAAGCCCTGCCTTTTATCGGGATGCAAGCGGGGCGTTAAAGCGCCAGGCCGCGCGTTTTCGGGTCTATGGTTTTGATGCCTCTGGTCAGGTGGTGAAAGAATTAACTGCCAACAATGCCAGTATAGAGTGGAGTGCACGGCTGGCGAATCAAAAAGCCTCCTGGTATGAGTTTCAATTGGCGCTGGATATTCCTGAAGCGGCAGAAGCCGATCCTTCGTTGTTGCGAAATGCTTTGGTTAAAGATCGCAGCACTTTATTAATAGATGGTGGCGCCAATACGGTGTCTGGCAAAAAGGTGGATGGCAGCAGCACTAAGTTTGTTGGCACTTTTACCGGTGTTTCTGTGTATTTAGGTGAAATGCGTACCGATGACGAAGGGCGTTTACTGATGTTGGGTGGCCATGGCAAGTCGGCCAACCCTGAAGGTAAACCTGCTATTACCTTTGGTAATAATGAAGGTTGGTATGACGATACCTCGGACGGTCCGATCACAGCCACAGTGCACTACGAGGGGAAAACTCTGCCTGTCAAACCAGC
This sequence comes from Rheinheimera soli, assembly GCF_031457405.1. Lineage (GTDB taxonomy): Bacteria > Pseudomonadota > Gammaproteobacteria > Enterobacterales > Alteromonadaceae > Pararheinheimera > Pararheinheimera soli_A. The sequence goes on from NZ_JAVDWR010000001.1 coordinate 581,149, forward strand.
ATGGGTAGTCTGCGCGCCGCCTGACTATGCCCCTATGCAAAAGTCGGTTCGCACTATGTGGGATTTAATGCGGGATATAGCTGTTGAAGCGGGGCAGTTGCCTATGCCGGGGCGTCCGTCTTTTACTGATGATATTTTGCCCATTTTTCAGCGTTTAACCGATCTGCAATGGGTAAACGCCGGATATGCCGCTGGTTTTGGCTGGAACAGCGCTTTTGATTTTACCTCCGAAGAGTGGATGAAACGTTTGTCTGATCCATCCAGCACCTGGCAGGAAGCGCGTCGCACTCTGGCGCATAATTTCCGTTCACTGGATACTGCGTTTAGCACACCGAATGGTCAGAGCAATACCCAAAGCTGGGATCCAAGTTTCGCCGCTGCTTCACCTCAGTTGTGGCCCTGGTTATATGGTGATGCGATGAGCGTCAGCGCCACGGCTTCACCGCGCCAGTTTGTATCTTTAACTTCGTTGCAGTTGCGTGCTTTAGCCGACTGGGTGAACGGCAATTTTATTGCCGATTATGAACCCCATAAGCTGCCGCCTCAACTTCTGGAGCAAGTGCCGCTTTGTGAGCAACCTGATATGTTAACTCGTGCCGCTATGGAGTTTTGTCTGGCTGATGCCTTTCATCCCGGCTGTGAAATGACCTGGCCTATGCGCACTGCTGGTATGTATTCTGAAGCCTTTCGCTTGCGCCATGCTGAAGATACAGCTCCCACTCATGGCATTAATTATGGTCCGGAAATGACGTCGCAAATTGCATTACAAATCAACGGTCCTATTCGCAGTGGTCAGGTGGCCGGTGGTATTACCCGCTGGATGGCTATTCCATGGCAAACCGACACCGCCAGTTGCCGTGATGGGTACAACCTGGCTTATGACCCTTATTTGCCCACTTTCTGGCCAGCCCGTGTGCCCAACAATATGCTGAATCAGGCCAATTACGCCAAAGTGATTAACGAAACTTTACCCTTGCCTGAACGTCAGCAGGCTTTTAATGAGCGTGAGTTCTGGCTGGATGATTTACCTATAGGCCCATCCACTGATTATCTGGCGCAAATTAACAGCATGATTGATCATTTTGCCGATCTGGCTGTGGTATTGCCACAAAGCAAAGCGGGCGTCAGCCATTTCCCGACAGTGATGCAAGTGGGCATGACACCGGATAAACCAGTGCAGTTGTTAAAAGCCAAAGCGGATAAGCAAGAGGATTTAAAAGCATTACCGCCACAGCAACGCAGACCGGATCTTAGTCAGACTGACAAAGCCAACAGATTACGCAAGCGCTAAGCTGGCGAAGCAGGGAAGGGATCAAGACATGGATGATAATAAGCTGGTCATTAAAACACAGATACTGGTGTTAGGCGCAGGCATAGGCGGCTGTATTGCCGCCCTTGCTTTAGCGCCATTTTATTCAGTAGTGCTGGTGGATCTGCATGCTATCCCAAAAGAAAGGGTAGGTGAGTGCATGGCTCCTGCCGCAGGGCGTATTTTGCATAAACTCAGGCTGTTGGAGCTGTTAAATGCAGGTCATTTAACCTCTCATGGCCTGTTGTCTTATTGGGGCACTGAAACACCTACAGTGGTTGATCAACTCGTCAATCCTGATGGGCATGGCTGGCATCTGGATCGGCAATTATTTGAGCAGCAATTGCGTGACGTTGCTCAAATGCGGGGTGTGTCTTGTCTTTGGCCTGCACGTTTTGTCAAAAGCGAACAAAAACAGGATGGCTGGTGTGTTGAATTGCAGCACAACGCGCAGCGGACAGAGGTTCATTGCGAACTGGTGATTGATGCCACAGGTCGTCATAGCAGTTTTGCCCGTGCGTTGGGGCAAAGCAGACAGAACTTTGATCAGCAGTTGTCGGTCTGGCTGACGGCTGCAGTGAAAGTTCGTAAGCATATCAGTGTGTTAAGTTCAGTATCAGTGGGTTGGTGGTACAGCGCGCCATTACCTAAGTTGCCTTTTGATCGTGCGCTGCAGGCACAAGCCGATTTAACCGGAACAGCGATTCAGGCCAGGCTTTTTGCCTTACAAATCCAGGCCAGTCAACTGGACAAACACTTAAGTCAGTGCAGCCGCAGCTTTTTACAGGCCGCTGCCGAAGCGCCGGGCCTTGGTACTTTAGTGCAACAGATCATTCCGGGCACTGAGCAACTGCATGCTGTGGTTGCAGCTAATTCGTCAAAACTATCACAAGGCAGCGGTGAAGGCTGGTTTGCCATTGGTGATGCGGCACTGAGTTTTGACCCCTTGTCTTCACAAGGCATCTTTAATGCGATGGCTACGGCCATACAACTGGCTGATTTGCTGATTGAGCATGGACTGCATTATCACAAAACATCTGCTTTGTATCAGGCGCAACTGGATAGTATATGGCAACATTATCTGGCTCATAAAAAGCGCTTTTATGAATTGGTGGAGTAACGCAGAGCTGGTTTTAAATAAATGTTCTGCTGTGTAAGATAAACCCATGAATTTTTACCATCAATCCCTTAAAATCTGAACAACTCATTAAAACCACTGATGCTAAGAATTTTTATGGCCTTTGAACTCTTCACTACTAACTTTCGGTTTTTATTTACTCTCACCAGTATTGCCTTGTTAACCGCCTGTCAGAACGTTCAGGACAGTACTATAGCGCTGGACTCAGATTTTGAAAAAAACAGCAGCAGATATGAGGTGAAAAAGCCAGCCTGGCAATTCACTGAAAAGGCGTATCAACAACAACTTGGACAATTCAGTATTGCATCGACCCAGGTGAGTTGGCAAAACACCACTCAAGCCAGCCCGGGACTGATTAGTTCAGGCATCCCTGGTCAGCAAAAGCAGCCAAAGAGCTTGTTAAACTTTATTCTGGACGACCTGACTGACAACCAAAGCGATTTTGTGAAGCAAATGGAGGAAACGGGCAAACGCGATTTTGCTTTTGATGTCAACTTTGCAGGACAAACTTTGGTACAAACTCACTGCCGTATTATGTACTTAAATGCAGTGACAGAATTTCGTAATTCTGAAAACTCAGAGCAAGTCGTTTCCACAGATCAGCAACGAGAGCATAGCTACCTGGGGTGCAGTTTGAGCACAACCAGTCAAAACTGGCAATTAGTAGTGGAAACAAAAAACAATGCTCAGGCTCGTATGCAACTGCGAGGCGACAGGCAAAGCTTTCAGATCAAAGCTGTGACCGATCGACTGGAGCTGATCAATAACCAATGGGTCCAGGGCCCAGGTTGGGGTCGGCAAATCACAGGCGTCATTATCAGCGCCAATCAACTGCAGCAGGCTGCTTTAGCTTTTGAGGGCAAAGTGCCAAGACTTTGGGTTCACCAACAAGCCACTGATGCGGAGCAAGCTTTGATGATCGCCGCAAATTACAGCCTATTGATGTACGATTGGCTGGATAAAGAATGGCGCACTAATTAACACTCAGCTTTGTATCAGGCTGTACAACAAGGATTTTTGCGTCCTATCGTAGATGCCGCACTAAGTTCTGCGGCGCTTCTGTGACTGAACATAAGGCTTTGTATGGAAACTCTTACTGACTTTCAAAAAGATATGCGTCTGGGTTATCTGTGGGGAGCAACCGGTATTACAACTTCAGCTTTGGTTTTGCTGAAAGATTGATTTTTCTTCTTTGCAGAGTACTCTGAGTTTGGTCTTTATTCGATAAGGAAAATCATGAACCGCAAATTATTTATCAACTTAGCCGCTACCGATTTAAAAGCCTCCACTGACTTTTTTCTGCAGCTGGGTTTTGGGGTTAACCCGCAATTCAGTGACGATAGCGCCAGTTGCATTGTGCTGGCTGATAGCTTTTATCTGATGCTGCTGACAAAAGGCAAGTTTGCATCCTTCAGCCCGAAACCTTTAATCAACAGCCATCAGCAGACTGAAGTGCTGAACTGCTTAAGTTGCCACAGCAAAGCTGAAGTGGATGAACTGGTGCAAAAGGCGCTGAGAGCCGGTGGTAAAACATATAACCAGCCACAAGATCATGGTTCTTTGTATGCTCATGGTTTTCAGGATTTAGATGGTCATGTCTGGGAGTTGGTCTATATGGAAATGCTGGGTTAATTGCTGTTTCAACTCAAAATCTGTGAGGCTGGGCTAGACTAAAAGCTCCCGGAACTGAACAGGTGTGGTTATGGCTGTGGTTGCTGCGGCTTTTGTCCCCTTATGTTGTTATGAAGAAGATGAAGGTCATAAATGTACCGAACCCGCAGGTTCATCAGGTCTTTGTTACTGGCACGACCCCACTCAATGTAAAAAAGCGGAAGATTGCTGTGCCCTGGAAGCTTATGCCCGTAATGGTGGTCAGATGCGGGGTATTTCTTTGCGCCGCGCCGATATTCCGGGTTTAAACCTGGCTGCAGGTCCTTCACAGTCGGGTTTTGATTTGACCCATGCCGATTTATATCGCGCCAATTTACGTGGCGCCCATTTATACAAAGTGAAATTGCATCAGGCTAATTTAATGAAAGCCGATTTACGTGACGCCAATGCACATTGGGTTGAATTGCAGCAGGCCAATTTATTGGGCGTGAAATGGACGGGTGCCCGCATTGAGCACATTCAGTTAGGCGATCAGTTACGCCAGGAAATCATTGCCCGTCAGGCGGTTAAAATCAAAGACCGGGCCATGGCTCTGGACTACTTTGAACAATCAGAAGAAATTTACCGCGACCTGCGTAAAGCGGCTGAACATGAAGGCTTGTTCAGCAGAGCAGGCTTTTACATTCAGCAAGAACTGCGGATGCGGCGTTTTCAATACCCGGTCTGGTCACATAAACGTCTGTTTTCCAAGTTAATAGATGTGTTTTGTGGTTATGGTGAAGAACCGGTGCGGGTCGTGCTTTTTTCGTTATTGCTGATTTTTATCTGCAGCTTTTTTTATTTGTTTTTAGGTGTCAGTTATCAGGGCGAAGTGCTGATGTACCAAAGCGAACAGAGCTGGCAGCAGAATCTGAATTTACTGTTTAACTGCATGTACTATTCAGTGGTCACTTTTACTACTCTGGGTTATGGCGATATTACTCCTGTTGGAGGCTCGCGGCTGGTGGCAGCTATTGAAGCCTTTACCGGCAGCTTTACCATTGCGCTTTTTGTGGTAGTTTTTGTCAAAAAAATGACCCGCTAAATTCAGCCGTGCAAGCGGGTAGTCAGAAGCATTTCAGCTGTTATAATGCCGCCATATTTCAGTAATTTTATCCGGCACACTCTGCAGCTGGTTCTTCAAATAAGGATTTGAATTTTATGGCGGACGTTGAACATCGCCCAACTAACTTTATTCGTCAGATCATCGACGCTGACCTGGCCTCTGGCAAACACAGCGGCACTGTGACCCGTTTTCCGCCAGAGCCCAATGGTTATCTGCACATTGGTCATGCGAAATCTATTTGTCTGAATTTTGGCATCGCTGAAGATTATCAGGGCCAGTGTAATTTACGTTTTGACGACACTAACCCTGAAAAAGAAGATATCGATTTTGTAAACTCTATTCAGCAGGACGTGAAGTGGTTAGGCTTTCACTGGTCTGGCAATGTGCGTTATTCATCAGATTACTTTGATACCTTGTATGGCTATGCGGTTGAACTGATTAACAAAGGTTTGGCTTATGTTTGTTTCTTAAACGCAGAACAAATGCGTGAATACCGTGGCAACTTAACTCAGCCTGGTAAAAACAGCCCAACCCGTGATACTTCACCTGAAGAAAACCTGGCGCTGTTTGAAAAAATGCGTGCCGGTGGTTTTAAAGAGGGCGAATGTTCGCTGCGCGCTAAAGTTGATATGAGCTCGGCTTTTATGTGTATGCGCGACCCGGTGATTTACCGTGTTAAATTTGCCCATCACCATCAAACCGGCGACAAGTGGTGCATTTACCCAATGTACGACTTCACGCACTGTATTTCTGATGCGCTGGAAGGTATTACGCATTCGTTATGTACACTGGAATTCCAGGATAACCGCCGTTTATACGACTGGATCCTGGACAACATCACTATTGCTTGTCATCCACAGCAAATCGAATTCTCCCGTCTGAATCTTGAATATCAGGTGATGAGTAAACGTAAGCTGCACAACCTGGTGGAAGGTGGCCATGTAGCGGGTTGGGATGACCCACGTATGCCTACTATTGCAGGTTTACGTCGCCGTGGTTTTACGCCAGCATCACTGCGTGAATTCGCCAAACGTATTGGTGTCACCAAGCAAGACAATATGATTGAAATCAGTGCGTTGGACTCTTGCATCCGTGAAGATCTGGATGCCAATGCACCAAGGGCTATGGCGGTCATAGACCCGTTAAAAGTCACCATCAGCAACTACAACGCCGCCGATGTGGAATGGTTAGATGTACATAACCATCCAAAAGAAGAAAGCATGGGCAGCCGTAAAGTGCCGTTTGGCCGTTTTTTGTATATAGACCGTGCGGACTTCCGTGAAGAAGCCAACAAAAAGTACAAACGTATGGTGACAGGGGGCGAAGTTCGCTTACGTGGCGCTTATGTGATTCGTGCCGATGAAGTGATCAAAAACGAAGCCGGCGATATTGTTGAACTGATTTGTTCTTACGATCCCGATACTTTAGGTGTTAATCCAGCGGATGGCCGTAAAGTACGGGGTGTTATTCATTGGGTAGAAGCGTCACAAGCTGTACCTGCTGAATTCCGTATTTACGACAAGTTGTTCACAGTGCCAAACCCTGCAGCTGAAGAAGACTTTTTAGCTGTAATTAACCCGGCTTCACTCACAGTGAAAACCGGATGGGTTGAGCCAAGCTTAAAAGCTGCTGAAGCCGAAAAAGCTTTCCAGTTTGAGCGGGAAGGGTATTACTGTGCCGACAATAAAGATTCGACGCCGGATCATTTGGTGTTTAACCGCACTGTAGCGCTGCGCGATACCTTCTTCGAAGACTAAAAAACAGGGTCAGATCACATAGTTCACAGTTAACAATGTGATCTGACCCACATTATCGATTAGACTCTAAGCAGTTCATTTTAGTCGGATCTGCTGGATGCTAAGAGTTACCCTCGGTTTACTGCTTTGCCTGTCGTTCCCATTGACTGCTGACACTGTGCGTTATCCTGCTGTCGAAGACTCCGGAGATCAGCGTTCTGAATACCCTATAGCTTTACTTGAAATGGCGTTAAAAAAAGCTTCAGGCACGGCGAGGCTTAAAAGCACTTCAGTAAGAGTATCAAAAAGCCGGGCTATGCATTTACTGGAGACAGGTGTTGAGGTGGATGTGGTGTGGAGCATGACGTCCATTGAACGTGAACAGCGCTTTTTACCAATACGGATCCCTATTTACAAAGGCCTTGGCACTTATCGGCTCTTGCTTATTCGTGCAGAGGATCAGCCCAGATTCAGTGCATTAAAAGACGAAACTGCTTTAAAACGGCAATTGATATCGCAGGTGCATGACTGGGTGGACACTGACATACTGCGACACAATAAATTTAAAGTGGTGGAAGCCTCAGGCTATCAGAGTTTGTTTCAGATGCTGTTGCACAAAAGAGTAGATGCTGTGCCGCGTAGCGCAATTGAAATAGAAGCTGAGCAGCAACAGTGGTCAAAGCAAGGCTTAGCCATTGAGGCTGAATGGCTGTTGCATTACCCGGGTGCTGTGTATTTTTTTGTCTCGAACAACAATGCTCAGTTGGCCGAACGAATAGAGCAGGGGCTGAGGATGGCGCTTGCTGATGGCAGCTTTGATCTGTTGTTTCAGAAATATTTTTCCGATCATCTTAAAAAAATGCGTTTGTCTGAGCGTAAACTGATCAAACTTCACAACCCACTTTTGCCACCACTCACACCTTTAACAGAGTCTGCACTTTGGTACCTTCCAGAGTAAATCTTGCTGCTGTGATTTTTCATCTTGTGTTTTCTATCTGATCTGCTTTAGATTCAAAGCATTAAAGCTTTGTCCTCTGGAGTTGTTGTGGACGTTTTTTTTGCTGTGTTGTTTTTTGCCTTTTCCACTACCGTAACCCCAGGTCCAAATAACATTATGATGTTGTCCTCTGGTGTGAACTATGGGGTCAAAGCCAGCCTGCCGCACTTTTTTGGCATTTGTTTTGGTTTCCCTTTGATGGTGCTGTTGGTTGGTTTGGGTTTTGGGGTGGTATTTGAACGTTTTCCACAGTTGCATCTGTGGATCAAAGTGGTGGGGGTGTTGTATTTGCTGTGGCTGGCCTGGAAAATCGGCTCTAGTACTCCCAGCAGCATAGAAGGCTCTGATGCTAAACCTTTTAGCTTTCTGCAAGCGGCCTTATTTCAATGGGTGAATGGCAAAGCCTGGATCATGGCGTCAGGTGCTGTCGCTGCTTTTACCACAGTTGCAGGTAACGCCTGGTGGGATGTGACGCAAATCACTGCTGCGTTTTTGCTGGTCAGTTTTCCTTGTGTGGGCGTCTGGTTAACCTGTGGCGCGTTACTACGTTCCGTATTAAATCAGCCTTTGCATCAGCGTATTTTTAATTGGGCTATGGCCTTGTTACTGGTGTTGTCTGTGCTGCCGGTCTTGACTGAGCTGTATAGCAACTGGATAAACTAAGATGTTGAATATTAATAATTTAAGCTTTGGCTATGGCAAGCAGCAGCTGTTTTCAAATTTAAAGCTGCAGTTAGTGCCAGGTTTACATTGGTTAAGTGGTGCTAATGGCAGTGGTAAATCCAGTTTATTGCGGGTTTTAGCCGGGCTGGATAAAGCGCAGCAGGGCAGTATTGAGTTTAATCAACTTTTGGTGGGCAGTGTTGCTTATCAGACATTGGTAGGGATCAGTGCAGATGCCGTTGCGCCTTTGCAGGACAATACGGTGTTGGGCGTATTGCAGTTGGTGACGCGTTGTCGCGGCACTGCAATGGAACAGCTGCTACTGCATGCCAAAGCTTTTGCATTGGAGCCTTTACTGCAGCAAAAAGTGGCCGTGTTGTCTTTAGGCCAACAAAAGAAGCTGAGTTTAACTTTAGCTTTGGCGGCAAAGCCGAAGTTGTTATTGCTGGATGAGCCTTTTAACGCACTGGACCCGGATTCTTTAGTCTATTGCTGCACGCAGTTACAAGCAGCGAAAGAGCGGGGGGCTTTGGTGCTGATCGCCAGTCATTTATCACCACAAAGTTTTCAGCTGGAGCTTAATCAACATCTGGAGTTAAAGGCCGGTGGGCACTTATCTTTTGCTCCGTTATGAGCTGTTCAGGCAACAGGCAGCGGACGCTTTTGCACCGCTGAAGCAATTCTCTTTTATGCTGTTACTGATTGCAGGCCATGCGCTGATAGGACTCTGGGCACCTTTGGTCTTATTGGGTTTTCAGTTATTTAACCCAGAGCTAACTACTTTTGAGCGTTGGCCTTATCTGCAGATGTTGCTGGTGATTATGTTTTGCTGGCAAGGTTCTATAGCCTGGCAGCAAAAGGCGACAGCTGAGCAGTACTTTGTCGAAAGTCTGGCGCCGTCAGCCAAAGTAGCATGGCTTAGCAATAAGCTGATGGCGCTGTTAAACCAGTTACCTTTCTGGTTTTTGACGTTGCCGGTATTTATTTATCTGCTGTTCAGTGGAAAAACTATGGCATGGCTGGATGCCATCCAGTTACTGCTGGTGCTGCTGGTTTTATCTTGGGGTTTTCAGGCGCGACAAACCAGCTGGCTGGCCCTCTTTGCTGTATTTATGTTGCCTGTTGTCACCTTTTGGGGGATGCCGCTATTAGCTTTGATGCTGCTCGAGAGGGTTTTACAGCATCATTTGAGTGGAACCCCATTGTCTGCCGGGTCTTTATTTCAATATTGGCTCTATTGGTTTATAGGGCAGCAGCAAAATAAAGCTTTGTTATTACTGATTATTTTTGTGCTGGCTTTGTGGCAGTACTGGTTGGTGCAACAACTAAAAGCGGAAGCTTTGCTTTTTATCAACTCTGTGTTTATCTGGGCTTTAGCACTTTTGTGTTATGCCCAGCAAAAACTCTGGCAGCAGCAGTTGTTATCACAGCATTACTTCTGGTTAAGCTGCTGCACTTTAAAGCAGCGCTCTGTTTTAAAACTGATGAATGTGTTACCTGTGCTGATAGCTTCTGTACTGGCGCTGACTTTTCTGAATGCGACTTCAGCAGCCTGGACCATTATTCTGGCTGTTGTTTTAAGTTTGTGGTCTAAGCCAGGTTTGTTGTCAGTTGCAGTCAGTTGTTTTATGCTTTTGTTTTTATTAAATGGACAAGGACTTTGGGCATGAAGAAATTTTTGGTATTACTTTTGCTGTGGGGGCCTATGGCGGTAGCGCAAAACCTGTGGATTGATGTGCGCACTGTCGAGGAATACAAGGCTGGGCATTTAGAAGGTGCGATCAACATTCCTTATGATGAAATTGAACAAAAAATCTCAGCAGTCAGTGTTGATAAAACGGCTGATATTCAGCTGTATTGCCGCAGTGGCCGCCGCTCAGGTATTGCGCTGGAAACCTTAAGAGGCTTGGGCTACAGCAAAGTGACAAATGCTGGCTCTTATGAGCAGTTGAAACAAAAACAACCTAAATCTAATGAGTAGCTTGTGTTGCTTTTGCCTGATAAGCTGGGCGCTTTAGTTCGGTTTTAAAGGCAACAAAGCTGGCGCGTAACGAGCTTAATGTCAGTTGTTTTACCAGCCATTGTGGCAATTCACCGCCCGGGTTGGCACTGCCTTGATACTGCATGTCAAACCCCTGATCTTTGGGAGTTAAAGTCCAGACAGCTTTCACATCGCGAATTCGCACATAGCCTTTAGTTTCCGGCATTAAATCTGAGCAATCGCTGATTTCAATAAGCATGTTTTTTTCCGTATTACTCACATCTGCACAGGTCACCATATCCCTTGGGCTAACAGGCCAGACGGATTGAAAACGGGTGTAGACCTTCCAGTGGCTTTCTGTACTGCCGTCCAAAAGCTTCGCGTCCTCGCTTTGTTTCAGCCAACGTTGCACTGATTTTGTGTCTTTGAGTAAGAGTAAAAAACTCTCTGGTGTGCCCGGATAAAAAGCACTGGCTTTGACTTCGAGAGCAGGGGCGTATCTGTAACTTAGACTGATGCCAGCTTTGGTTTTTAACGAGGTCCATACAACGTCTGCAGCAACGGCGGGCAGAACCAGCACAACCAGCATCACTAGCGTTATTAAAAAATGCATAACCACCTGACTTTTTTTCGTTAAGATACAAGCTTATACGAAACACAACTTTGTTGGGTGTGATGAAAAGCAGTATCGATGAAAAAATAGCGCTGGAACATCAGGCCGCCAAACTTTTTATGCGACTGTACCAGCACAAATTCGGCGTCAAAATGCAACATATCTGGCATAACGAGCCAGCTAAGCCTGATGTATCCTGTTATCTGGAGCAGCAGCGGCTGGATCTGGAAATAGCTCATTTGTATGGCAGCGAAGCCGAAGCAATGAAAATCCTTGGCCGAGAACTTAAAGGAGGCACGCTTGAAGCTTTGCAGTCACTGACGCAATTTCCTGTGGCAGAACGTTTATTACAGGCGCTGGATAAACTGATCATCAACAAAGCGCAAAAAAGTTATGATTCTGAAAAAGTCTGGCTGGTGATCCGTAATGCTCATCCGGACTGGCACGCCGAAGAACTGGCTCAAACGCCGCATTTATTACAAATTCCGCCCAAACATCCGTTTGAACAAATTTGGCTGGTGGCTGATATGACAGGGCAAGCTGGTTTGATGCCTTTGTATCCAGTCGCCTTAACAGAGAGTCTGAAAGAGAAGGGCGTATGAAACTGCTTAGCAAAGCGCAACAATTGGCACAAAGGCTATATTTCTGGCGTTTTGGCTTAGTCTTTCTGGGATTTTATGCGCTTGGCTTTGGGTTTTATTACCTGCTACAAGGCCCTTCTGTGGTGTACGAAGTCGCCTTGTTATTATCCGTAGTATTACTCGGCTGGGTGTTATTGGCATGGCTTACGCTGCTACTGTTTCGACAGTTACCAGACTGGCAAAGACCAGAAAGCTTTTGGCAAAAATTAAAACAAGGTGCGCATAAATTATGGTATCAGGCCTTGCTTTGGGGTTGTCTGCTGCTTAGTATCGCCACCCTGTATTTAATGGCCAAAGCGCTGAAAGCTTTGGTCAGCCAATTGATCTGATAGGTGAAGGTAAAACATGCGCTGCGATTTGTTTTGCTCTGTAGTAGATAACTTTGGTGATATTGGCATTTGCTGGCGTTTAGCCCGGCAGTTGCAAAGTGAACATCAATGGCAAGTCACCTTGTGGGTCGACGATTTAGTCAGCTTTCAGAAAATTTGCCATAGCATAAAGCCAAATCTCGCCAGTCAGCTGCAAAATGAGGTGCTGGTCAGGCATTGGACTGTTGTATTGCCAGAGCTTACAGAGTCAGACAGACCGGATTTGGTAATAGAAGCTTTAGCCTGCACTATTCCACCATCTTATTTACAGTGGATGGCTTCTTTTACTGACAAACCTTTATGGCTTAATCTGGAATACCTGTCGGCAGAAGACTGGGTGCACGGTTGTCATGCCTTGCCATCGCCTCATCCGACGTTACCACTGCAAAAGTATTTCTTTTTCCCTGGTTTTACTGAGCAAACCGGTGGTTTATTAAGAGAGCGGGGATTGGTTGATTCTTTGGTGAAGTCCCGTAATTCAACAGAGCTACAACAGCAGTTTTGGCAAAAACTTGGCCTGTTGGATGCGATGAACTATCAGCAAAAAATCTCACTATTTGCTTATAGTCAGGCACAGATCCGCCCATGGCTGGAGCAATTAGCGAATGCAGCACAAACAACCTTATTACTGGTACCGCAAGGGCAACTGGCAACAGATTTAACCCAACTTTTCTCCGAACTTCAAACCGGGCGTTTTGACCATAACTCTTTAAGTATCCGCATTTTAGATTTTATGCCACAGCCTATGTACGATGAGCTTCTGGCTTGCTGTGATATTAACTTTGTCCGAGGTGAAGACTCGGTGATCAGAGCCCATTGGGCGGGTAAAGCTTTTATCTGGCAAATTTACCGACAGGAAGAGCAGGCGCATTTAATCAAACTGCAGGCCTTTTTAGACAAGTATTTGCAGCATGCGTCACAGGAACAAAAAGCCTGTATAGAACAATTGCATATGGCATGGAATCTGGAGCAGGATATCAGTACAGAATTTGCGACATTCAAAGAATTTAGTGAACAAATTCAATTGCATAACAAAAAGTGGCAGGAATATTTAATTCAGCAGCAAGATCTTGCCAGCAACCTCGTGCGTTTTGCTGAAAATAAACTTATAATGTCGCGCAATTTTTCCTAACAAGAAGATATTTCAATTATGATGAAGACTGCTCAAGAAGTACGCGCTGGCCAGGTGATCATGGTCAACAACGAGCCAATGGTTGTTCAGAAAGCTGAATTCAACAAATCTGGTCGTAACGCCGCTGTTGTAAAAATGAAAATGAAAGGTCTGTTAACGGGGGGCGGTCTTGAGACTGTGTACCGTGCTGACGACAAGTTCGAACAAGTTATGTTAGACACCAAAGAAGTGACTTATTCTTACTATGCAGACCCAATGTATGTATTTATGGATGCTGAGTACAACCAGTACGAAATCGAAGCTGACAACATGACGGATGCTCTGAAATATCTGGTTCCGGATATGCAGTGTTCTGTCGTTTTCTACGGCGAGCGAGCTATCTCTGTTGACTTACCTCCATTCGTTGTACGTGAAGTTATTTACTCTGAACCTGCTGCCCGTGGCGACACTTCAGGTAAAGTAATGAAGCCAGCTAAGCTGGACACAGGTTTCGAGTTAATGGTTCCTGCTTTCGTTGAAATCGGCGACAAGATTGAAATCGACACCCGTACTGACGAATACCGCAGCCGCGCTAAGTAATTAGCCCGTTGTTGGCCAAGGGGTCAGAGTCATTGATGTGCGAATAGCGGATCAATGACTCTGGCCCCTTTGTTTTTTGTGTCGTTATTTTTCTGACCCATCTTTTTTTTAAGGAATTCTGATGAGCATTATTTCAACCCGCATAAAGGGTCTTGAACTACGTTTAGCTACTGAAGCGGATCTGCCCGCTATTTTAAGTTTTATTCAGCAATTGGCTGAGTATGAAAAATTGTCAGATCAGGTGGTGGCGACTGAACAAAAGTTGCGTGACACCTTATTTAATGCCACCCCTTATGCTGAAGTAGTGCTGGCTAATTATCAGGGCAAAGACGTGGGTTTTGCGTTGTTTTTCCATAACTACTCCACCTTTTTAGCCAAGCCTGGTATTTATCTGGAAGATTTGTTTGTTGAACCAGCTTGCCGTGGTGTCGGGGTGGGCAAAGCCTTGATCACTTATCTGGCGAAGCTGGCGGTAGAACGTGATTGTGGCCGTCTGGAATGGTCTGTGCTGGACTGGAATCAACCCGCTATCGACTTCTATCAGTCCTTAGGTGCTGTGATGCTGCACGACTGGCGCATTAACCGTGTAACGGGCGCTACTTTGACTCAGATGGCAGAGCTTTTCCCGGCTTGATTAGTGGTGGTCCGGATACAGCAGATAAGGCTGGCGTTGTTGCCTGAACTTCATTAACTCACTCTGCCAGCTCTGGCGAATTTGGGGTTCTGTCCAGCCTTGCTCCAGTTGTTGCCTGAGCTTGCTGCTACCTGACAGCTTATCCATAAAATCCGGCGCATTAAACAGTGTCAACTGATGTGTGGCAAAAACAGCCTGCGCCTGAATTAAATAACTCAAATCCAGACCGCCAGCTTTTACTTCCCGTAAATCCAGCCCCAACACCAGCTGGTTTTTTAATGGTGGATGAAGGGCTGCACCAACTTTAGGCACAGGGCTAAAGGCAAATTTTCCTAAAGGTGGATTGGTATAACCCAACACCTGAAACGGAAAGTCGGTGCCCCGGCCAATACTTAAAGGAGTGGCTTCAAAAAATCCTAAAGACGGATACAAAGCTACGGCCTGAGCATTCGGCAGATTCGGGCTAGGCCGCACCGGTAACTCATACGGCATATCCCGCTGATAGTTTTTTACTGGCAGTACATAGAGCTTTAATTGTTCAGCCTTATTAATCCAGCCTTCGCCTTTGATCATCAAAGCCAGTTCGCCCAGCGTCATACCATGTAAAAGTGGGATAGGGTGCAAGCCAACAAAAGACTGGTAGTTCTTGTCAAGCACAGGGCCATCAACATAAGCGCCGTTGGGGTTGGGTCTGTCGAGCACCAGCAGCGGGATATTCTGCTCTGCGGCTGCTTCCATCACATAATGCAAAGTGGATAAATAGGTGTAATAACGCACGCCCACATCCTGCAGATCAAAAATCAACAGATTGATACCTTCGAGTGCTTCTGCTGGTGGCTTTTTGTCTTTGCCATACAAGGAAAACACAGCTAATCCAGTCTGTGGGTCTATGCTGTTTTCTACTTTGGCTCCTGCATCAGCAGTGCCACGAAAACCATGTTCAGGCGAGAAGATCTTTTTTACCTGCAGACCTTGCTGCAATAACAACTCAACCAGATGGGTGTTGCCCACCACTGAGCTTTGATTCACCACCAGGCCTGTCTGTTTAGATGCCAGCTCAACAGGGGAAGAGCCCGGTCCTGTTGCCAGCTGGCTGGCCCCTGTTTGGATCTCTTTGGTTTGAGCGCTACAGCTAAAAGCAGCAGAGCTAAAAGCAATGCAGCAGACTAAAAGCAGAAAACTTCGCATCAGGCCGGCACTCCGTTGAGTTCTGTTTGTGCCACGGCGTGACTGTTTCTACCCAACTGACAAATCACAAAAGAGCAGGCAAAACCTATACAAAGCTGCCAGCTAAAGGCCAAATCAAACTGCCAGTGCACAGGTAAATAATAGCTTTGCAGATAAGGTTGCAGCAGCAACGTGATGACAAAACCAGCTATTAAAGCGGCCAATACTGATGTGGGGCTGCCACGTTTGCTAAAAAGTGCACTGGCGTAGACCCCAAGCAAACCGCTGTAGCTAAATACCATCACGCCTAAAGCAAAAGTCAGCAGTGGCATATCGCTTTTTTGTTGCCAGTAGAAACATAACATCGCCATCAACGCCAAGGCAGCAGCACAAAGCAACATAGACCAGCGTGCAGCTGCAACATAATAGGGTTCTGGTTTCTCTGAGCGCTGTTGCTGCCAGGGCTTGTATAAATCCTGAATAATCACAGAAGCCATAGAATTTAAACCTGATGTCAGAGTAGAGACTGCTGCAGCTATCACACCTACTGTGACTAAACCACGCAAACCGGCTGGCATTTCATGCAAGACGTAATACATAAAAACAGTGATATTTTCGCCGCTGAACTGGCTGCTTTGCATCATAGCGCCGGACCCCGCCATCAGATCCGGTCTTTGATAAAAGATATGTAATAAAAAGCCAATGACAATAAACAGCAGGGTCACAGGTATGACTAAAACCACAGACCAGATAATGGCTAAAGAGCCCTGGCGGGCATTTTTACAGGTTAGAGCGCGTTGGGTCATATCCTGATCCAAGCCAAAAGAGGCGATGTAAAGCAAAAACAGGCCAGTGACACTGGAATAGAGTGTAAAAGCACTGGCTGAACTAAAATCCCAGCTGGTGTCGATCAGAAGCAGTTTACTGGCGGCGTTTTCAGGCGGATGCTCTAACGCCTGCCAGACCGTAGCAAAATCGGCAGGAATAGACTGCCATAAATACAGCAGCACCAGGACTGCGGCGCCAACATAAACAAAACACTGAAAAGCATCGCCATAAATCACAGATTTAATGCCACCAAAAATCGAATACAACAACGCCACCAGACAAAGCAGGGCGATAGACCAAACTACATGGTGCAAGGCAATATCGGTAAATAAGATCATAGACACAGCTATAGCTGCCATATAAAGCCGGGCGCCATTGGCAAAGATACGGCCAAACAAATACATTAACCCCGCCTGTTTTTTCGCTTTGCTGCCAAAACGTAATTCAAGCAGTTCATAAACAGTGCTGACTTTGTAGCGATAAAATCGTGGAATTAAAAAGTAGCCAACAAAAAAAGCCGCCATTAAAGCGCCCAGAGTGCTGGCAAGGTAGGTCAGATTGCTGCGATAGCCACTATCAGGGCCACCTAAAAAAGTAGCGGCAGATTGAGCTGTGGCTAATACAGAGATGGCTGCCAGCCAGGTCGGCATGCTGTTGCTGCCAATAAAATATTCCTGACTGTTTTTTGCACCACTGCGGTTGATCCACCAGCCGGTCAGGGCCAGCAGCACAAAATACAAAACAAACATCAGCCAGTCTAAAGGTGAAAAAGTGGACGCCATTATTCCTCTGCGGGCTCTGTTGACCAGTTCATGAATTACAGCTGACATTGAAGCGTATTCAAAATCGCTTGGCAAGCGCTGGATCTGTCAGTGTCTTGCCTGATTAGTGGTCATTTTTTTCAGAATGGGCGTTCTGTTTCAGCTCAGGGTCTGGCATACTACAGATGGATTTGTAATCGGTTACATTGTATAGGTGAACTTACCGGAGCATAAACTGACTCATCAGTTTTTTCAGTTTTTGTTTGTCCTTGTATTCTGACAGAGCCGCGTTTGGCTGCTCTGCATGGTTTTAGTCCGGGTGCGACCGGGCTAAATACTTCGTAGCTAAAATGGATTTGAGTTACGAAAAATAGGGTGTATACCCGCATTCCTGATGAATGTCCTGAAGCAGCAGAACCCTGTTTGAATAGGGTTTGCGGGGCCAGTCCTGAGACTGGCCTTTTTTTCGCCAGGGGCTTTAGGTCACAGGCAACAGAGGGCTTATTCGTCGCTGTCCTCAGCCTTATTTGATCAGCGTCGTCGCATTTTTCAGATACAAAGCACCTTGTTGCTGCACTGTATTGGTATCCATTTTTTCAGAAGCAAGATGCACTTCTTCCAGCACCACTTTGAGTTGGGCTGTTTCCTGATGAATTTTTTCCAGCGCTACTTCCATGCTGTAGGTAAGCTGATGAATTTCAGCCATAGCCTCAGGCGTAAGCTGCGCTGATTGCAGCTGGGCAAAACGTTGATTGGCTTCTTTAAAGTTAGCCACAGCTTCAGCCAGAGTTTTGGACTCTTTGCCTTTAAAATGATCCGGGCGCTCAGACGCCATAGCCGTCAATGAGCTGGCGACTAACACAACACAACTGAATACCAATGCAGAACTTTTCATCAAACACTCCATTAATTATACTTAGATGAGAATAGTTATCAAGAAGATTAACATGAAGTAAAGCACTACACCAGACAGACTGGCCTATTGCTGGCTATTTTTGTTGTTTTGTCTGGTGATCCATTCAATCAAATCATCCAGTACATGCCGTCCACGGCCAGCTTTGGGGTCATTGATAAAGCTGGCTACCACCCAGATGCGGCCACTTTGGTCTGTCACAAAACCCGCCAGTGCCACTACATTACGTAAAGTGCCGGTTTTTAATCGTGCTTTGCCTTGAGTCTGAGGTTGAGTAAAACGTCGCTTTAAGGTGCCGTCCACGCCAGCAAGAGGCATGCTTGCGATCAATTCCGGCTGATAGCTGGCCTGGTAAGCATGCTGTAGCAGGGCTGTCATCAACAACGGGCTGATGCGTTCGGTGCGGGATAAACCAGAGCCGTTTTCTAACGTCAGGCTGCGGTGATCCAAAGCTAAACTGCTGATGAAGTCTCGTATTTGTTGCTCTGAGGTCGTTGCTGTCCATTCAGTTTCAGCTTTGCCTTGTTGCGCGCCTAAAGCTAAATACAGCTGACGGGTGACGGCATTGTCTGAGCTTTTATTGATATCCCGCAGCACTTCAGCCAGGGTGCGGCTTTGATGTTCTGCCAGCAGCACTGAGGCATTTGCTGTTTTTTGCTCCAGTACAGGAACGTCTTTTTGTCCGGAGATCTGTTGCCACAGTTGCTGAATGACTAAACGGCTGAAATCCACTCTGTTGATCAGTTGCAAATAATCACGTTTTTGGCAGTTTTTCGGAAACTCACCCTGCAACACCAGTTGCACAACGTCTGGCTGACGTTTAAAGGCCAGCTGTTGTGGATGTGGATACCACTCTGAGCAGGGCATATCTGTTAACTGAACCTGAGTTGTCACCAGCTCCAGCCCTTTTAGCGAAGGGTAGAATTGCCCTGAGACTTTATCCGCAGTGGACTCTAGTTTGATGCCCAGCATATTACGTTGTAAAAACAAGGCATCTGGCAGCAGGTTGTAATATTCGCGTGGCGTTTCATCAAAAGGTAAGGCCGTTAGCTCAGGACGGGCCGGATTAAACCAGCTGCGGTCGATCTGAAAGGCAGGCACCTGACGTATGCCCTGATCATGCGCCTGTTGCAGCAAGTACCAGAGTTCTTGCAGCGTAAAATCCATATCAGCTACACCTTTAAGCACCAAAGGGTGTTGCATGGTTTTTTGAGCTTGTTCATAAGAGCGTAACTGAGTTTTACCTCGATAAGCCGGGCCTAATTGTTCCAATGCAGTGATACTGGTCAGCAGCTTCATGGTCGAGGCCGGTTGCATAGATTTATCGGCCTGAAAGCTGATTTTTTCAGCCGGATTGTCCAGCGGATAAGCGACAAAGGCGAGGGTATCTGCAGGTAAACCAGCCTGATGTAGCTTCTGCTGTAAAAGCAAAAGTACATTCTCTTGTTGTATTTCTCCGCTATGACTACAGGCAAGAATAAACAGAGAACTGCAGATGATGATCAGATGGCGAATACCTGAAAGTGCAGACAAAACTATCCCCTTCGTCAATGTGGATGAAGGGAGCACCTTACCTCAGGTCATGTTCCGGTACAAATGGCATCAGACAAAAGTGGCCAGTTCAGCGATGGCGTCTGTCATTTTGGTATTGGCTTGCTGAATACCAGTGAACACAGTGGAGGTTTGATGACTCAATTGACTGCCTTTTTCAGACTCAGCGCAGGCAAGCTCCATTCTGCTCAGCGCATCTTGTGTCAGGCCCAGATTGGTTTTTACCACCTGCTCAATTTCGACAGTGGAGACACCAGTGCGTGAAGCCAGGCTGCGGACTTCATCTGCAACCACTGCAAAACCACGGCCATGATCACCAGCTCTGGCGGCTTCAATAGCGGCATTTAACGCCAGCAGATTAGTTTGATCAGCAATACTGCGAATGGTATTCACCATGGCATAAATGGCCTGAGACTGCTCTGCCAGTTGTTGCAATAGCTCAGAAGCTTGTGCCACTTCCTGTTCAATAGAAAGCGAGTTGCGAACACTTTGGCTTAACAATTCAACGCCTTGCAAAAATAGTGCACTGTTTTGCTGTGAGATCTGCTGCACTGTCATGCTGGCCTGGCTAACGGCCTGACGTTGTTTGATCAGTGCCGTAATATCGCTGGCGAATTTAATGACTTTCACTACCTTGTGGTCTTCATCAAACACCGGGTTGTAGGTGGCTTCAAGCCAAATCGAGTCTCCCTGACTGTTTCTGCGTTCAAATTGGCCTGTTTTGTAGTGGCCTTGCTTTAGGTCCTGCCAGAAATCCGGATTTTCCCGATAAAAATCATCAAAACAAAACATCTGATGGTGGCGACCACGGATCAGCTCCAGGGGGTAACCTACAGTAGTTAGAAAGTTTGTGTTGGCGTTGAGAATTTCACCTTCAGGGGTGAATTCAATAATGGCCTGTGATTTTTGCAATGCATCAATCACAGCTTCCTGCTCTTTCTGCTGGCGGGTTTTATCGCTAACGTCAGAAGCAAACTTAACCACTTTGGTCACGACGCCTTGTTCCAACACCGGAAAATAAGTCGCTTCCAGCCAAATTTTCTGACCTTGTTTACCCAATCGTAAAAAGGTCAGGGACTGACTTTTTCCTGCGGCCAGTTGCTGCCAAAAATTGCTGTAGTCAGAGCTTTGCGCGTAGTCCGCTTCGCAAAAGATACGGTGATGCTGGCCTGTTATTTCATCCAGGCTATAACCCACAGTATCAAGGAAAGCCTGGTTGGCGCTCAGTATGATACCCAATGGGGTAAATTCGATCACCGCTATATTTTGCTTAATTGAATTCAGATAATGAGTGTAAGACTGAAGTTGCTGCTGACTTTGCATTAACTCGGTTTTTAGCCTGGTGTTGAACATTGCCCATACCTCCGATGTAGTCTCAATCAGTTCCTGCTAGTGATCCTTAAGCAGCACGCTGCATTTTTAGAGCGCAAAGCACCTGGCTTACTGGCGAGGAGGAAAAACCATGGACAGAGGACGCACTGGGCTGAAGCAAACAGATGAATTTACAATTCTCCTGATAGAATGCTGCAACCTGGCAACCTTAGTTGATTCAACCTTAGGCCCATAGTTTTGCGTGTGCAGCTTTTCAGCTGACTTGCCACTGCTGAGTATAGCTACAGCTATTGAATTGCCTACTGGTAGCTTTACTAGTTTAACGGCTGGCGGATCTCAAAATCGAAGTAGGTGTCAGGGTATTTTTCGTTGGAAAGCGTGAAATGCCACCATTCCATGGCATAAGGGGCAAAACCCTGTTGTTGCATCAGATCTTTGAGCAATAAACGGTTGGCTTTTTGCTGTGCATTCACAGCATCACTGTCTGAATGCGACACAGGGTCAAATAAATCATAAGTTCCCCCCATATCCAGCTGTTGCCACTGTCCTGCGGCATTTTTTCGCAGTAGGGTTAAATCCACAGTAGATGCGCGGCTATGGCCTGAATGGGCAGCTATATAACCCGGGGTTAGCTGGTTTTTCTCTATGTTTGGGTAATAAGCCGCTTTAGTGCTTTGATCTGCTGCATTGTTAAGCCACACCATAAAGTGGTTGGATGCACGCTGAGGCCGGTAACAATCGAACAGTTGCAACTGATAACCCAAACGCTCTGCCTGTTGTGCCACTTTGGCCAAAGCTTGAGCTGCATTTTTTTCTAAATAGCAGCTATTGGCCTGATATCCTGGTACTGCTTTGCCGGTAAAGTTACTATCGCCAGCATAAGCCATACTCACCTGAACTTTGCTGGTCACTGTCAGTACATCCACTATATCGGCAGCTTTAGTGGCTTCAATCCGAACAGGTCGTTGTTCTTTGATTGGTTTTGCTTGCGCAGTTTTGGGGGCAGAACTCTGTTGCTGGACAGTGCTGGCACAGGACAGCACCATAAAACAGCTAAAGGCGACTAAGGCTTGTGTTTTCATCTGATGTTCATCCCATTTATCTTCAGTATTAACCAGCTCTAGCCAATCATTAACCAGCCGCTGATTAAAAAGGCGATCAGCGCTAAAGAGCCACAAAACAGTGCGTAAGGCAGCTGAGTTTTTACATGTTCCAATACATCACAGCCTGATGCGACTGAACTGACCACAGTGGTATCGGAGATAGGTGAGCAGTGATCGCCCCAGATCCCCCCACTTAAAATAGCGGCCAGCAGCAGAGAAGGGGGCAAGCCCAGCATTTCTACCAGCGGCATACCAATAGGAATTAAAATAGCAAAAGTGCCCCACGAAGTGCCTGTGGTAAAAGAAATAATGGCGCCCGCGATAAAAAGTAAAGCGGGGATAAGTACCAGTGGTGTGGACTCTTTAACAAAAGAAGCGACATAAAGCCCGGTGCCGAGATCTTTCATCGCACTGCCCAAAGCCAGCGACAATAACACTATGCTGACCAAAGGCAGCAGCTCACTCATGCCTTTAAAACCAATAGTCACCAGTTGCTGATGATTAAATTTCCGGCTGTAAGCCATCAGGCCATAAGCCACCACACAAGCTAAAGTGGTAGCGTAGAGCGCAGCTTTGGCGCCTGAACCTTCGACTAAACTACCGTTGCCTGTCCAGAGCATAAAGGCAACCATACCCAGAACCAGAGTCAGTAAGGGCACTAACATCAGCGACATACTGCTGGGAGCTATTTCAATATCACTCTGGTTAGACACTGTATTTAAATCAATTTCGGCCTGTTTCATCGGGCCATAGACTTTGTCGGTATAGATGGTGTAGAACACCACAATCAGTGTAAAGAGGGCATAAAAATTCAGTGGAATACTGCCAATTAAAACGGAGATTGCCGACTCCGGCAAGTTGTAAGTGCTTAAAAGCCCCAGTACATAAGCACCCCAGCCATTAAGTAACACCAAAATACAAATAGGAGCGCTGGTGCTGTCGACTATATAAGCCAGGCGGGCGCGGCTCATTTTAAATTTATCGTACAAACCACGGGAGACTATGCCTGCTGTTAAAGCACTCAGGTTGGATTCGATAAAGACCAGAATGCCTATGCCGTAACTGATAAAGCCGGCCTGACGTTTAGTGCGAGCCACTCCCTTGCGGATAAACCAGTCCACCATAGCCGACACACCACCAGAATCCCGCATATAAGCCATTAGCGCCCCTATCAGCAAAGAAAATAGCAGGATCCTGCTGTTATCGGCAGAAGAGGTGACAGAAATAATACGCTCCAGACTTTGCACCGGACCATGCAATAAAGCGCCAAATACACTCAATTCGGGTTGTTTTAAATAAAGTAGAACTTCGGCACAAGCAACGGCCAGGATCAGCGCCAAAATAACTTCTTTGCGCCAGATGACAACGGCAATAGCCACTATGGCGGGTAATAAACTTAAACTATCAGGCACAGCAGCTTCCCATTACACAGAGTTAAGCTTTTATACTGCAGCAATTAGCTGTGGCTTTCCAGTTCGGCTGAAGTCTTTATTTGGCTGGTTGGCTGATTTTTATGCGGATCTGTTGGATAAATGCGAAAGAGAAGGTTCGGCGAGGAAAAAATCAAAAAAAATTAGCTAATACCTGGATTAGAGTACTAGCTAATTCATGCTGTCACAGGTGCTGCTTTGGGCCATATCAGCAGCTGTAACCGCAAAATCGTTACTTAAAACACGTTATTTAAAGGTTAAACTGCCAGCCTTTACGCTTTGCACACCTTTGATATTTTCAGCCAGTTGCACGGCCAGAGCTTTTTCAGAGCCACTGTCAACCAGGCCTTCAAGAGTCACCACACCTTTGCTGGTGTTGACCGCAATGTCCGAGCCGTCGACATTACGGGAGTACATAAAAGTGGATTTAACCTTGGTGGTGATCCAGCTGTCTGCCATCACAGTACCGGGTTTGGATTTGTTATCCGGGTTGACTTCTACCGTCAGTTTATTGTCCACCGACATTACGCCGCGGGTGGTCATGGCTAAATTTCCCGCCAGTTCAACTGCTTCTTTGGTTTCCGCAGTTCCTGTTAAGGTCACCATGCCTTTTTTTGTGGTGATTTTAGTGCTGCCGCTGTCGACGTAGCGGCTCCACATCAATTTAGATTTCACTGCTGCGGTAACGCTGGCATCGTCAATAATTTCGGCATAACTTGGACCAGCTTTACGCACTGGTGTCTGGTAGTTTTCTTCGGTGATCATCTTGTTATCAACATCGCTGACACCTTTTACGCCTTGGGCAATTTCGGTGGCCAAATCTTTGTTTACATCACTTTCTACTTTGCCTGTGATAGTGGCTTTACCATCTTTCACTGCGACACTGATGTCATCGTGGCGTAAATAAGGGCTGAGCTGATAGGTGGTCAAAATTTGACTTTCCAGCCGTGCGTCAAGCAGGTCCTGCCTGGCTTTGTTGTCTTGAGCCAGCACTGGAACTGATAAACTACTGAGCATCAGTACCAGTAAGGCGGAATGTTGTTTTTTTATCAGTTTCATCTGGCTTTCCTTTGTTGAATTAACCGCGATTATCGATAAAGTTCTTCACTTGCTTATCGGCATCCGGTCGACTGATGGAGTAACGCGTTTGCACCAGTTCAGATAATTTAGCCGGTTCGCCTGCTGATTTTTTCAGCTCGCTTTCGGACAGCTTGCTCCACACTTTATGTGCAGCGCCGACACGTTTTTGCCAGGCATCATCTGTTGTTTTGTTTTGCTGTGGGCTGGTCAGGCCCTGGCTTTTTTGTGTGGTTGCAGCTGTTGACGCTTTAGTCGTTTTTGGATCTTTTGTTGTTGTGGTCGTAGTAATAGGTGTGCCGGCAATAATAGGACTGATCTTCGCTGTTTTATCTTTAGATGTAGTCATTAGTATTCTCCTTGACCTGTATGCTTCTGCGAAAGTGCAAAGCATGCAGGGGGGTGACGCTTAACTAAAGTAGGAGGAATCAAAGCGCACTTCAGTGCGCTGCCGCGCTAAAGTAAGAAAAAGCTTATTTAATACGCATGTCGTCTTTTACCGACGTTACGCCAGATACGTTACGAGCCAGCGTAATAGCGCGGTCTGCATCAGCACGCGAATTAATAAAGCCACTGAGTTGCACTGTGCCCTTGAAGGTTTCGACGTTAATCTCAGCCACTTTTAAGCCTTTTTCGCCCAAAAATGCCGCTTTCACCTTAGCGGTGATCACTGTGTCGTCGACATACTCGCCTGTGCCTTCAGAGGTACGGGTAGAAGCACAGCTCAGGCTGCCAAGGACTGTCACTGCCAGCAAGGTCGCCAGCAATAATGGTTTAATAATCATATGTATTCTCCAATAAAGGTTACTTTGTTCAGACCCCAAAAGGGCTGGTTCACTGGGCAACCTGAGTCAATAAAACAGCAGAATAATGCCGGGGTTCTGTGGTCAGAGACGGCGTCTTTGCACTATACGCAGTACAAAAAGCACCAGGGCAACAACCAGTAACAGGTGCAATGCCCCCCCCAGCGAATAGGATGAAACCATGCCCAAAAGCCATAAGATCACCAGCACCGCAACAATAGTTTCTAACATGAAGTACTCCATATAGTTGGCGAAAAGCCTACTTTGAGGGAAGTGGTTTTAGTCGTCTGTGCGTTGGCGTACTTATAATGAAAAAGCCCTGAAATCAGGGTTCAGGGCTTAGCTTGTTGATACCATCAGCACTCTTTCATCAGGCGCTGTGCAATCAGTTGGTTCTGTTGTAGTAGCTATGGATCAGTTCGCGCCATGTATTGTCGACCATATCCGGCCAGTTATCTTTATCAAAACCAGGCGCGTTCTCTAACCTGTCTTTATCAATGTCCAGTTTAAATCTTTTGTTTTCCGTATCCAGGATCAGTGCATTCCATGGCACCGCAAAGAGTTTTTCACCCATGCCTAAAAAAGAGCCGAAGGACAATACGGCATAACTGACTTTGCCGTCCTTCATATCCAACATCAGTTCTTTGATATCACCCACTTTTTCTTCATGCTGATTGTAGACATCATTACCTATCAGGGTTTCGGCGCCCATCAGGCCAGGACCAGGGCCCTGATTACCATGTTCAGGCAGGTTACTGGTTTTATAAATGCCATATTGGTCTTTATCGTTGTAATTCACTGAGAACTCCTTGAGGCTTTCGCCTGAGCTGCCGGCGCAGCGGCATCATACCGGACCCCGAGTCTGCCCCGTTCAGGGCGTAGCTTCCGTTCGTCAACGAACAAAGCCGGTATTTGGATAAGGTAAGTCAGGTAAAAAAAGCTGCTGCTTGTCGAGTAAATCGCGGTAACAGCTGCAGCAGGCTTTCTCCAGTGCGGCTCGATTTAAAATATGAATTTGGCCTCTGTGGTAATCGATGATTTTTTTTTGTAACAAAGAGCCTGCAGCTTCAGTCACGCTGCTGCGTCTTACTCCTAACATAGAGGCTAAATACTGGTGGGTCAGAAAAAATTGATCGCCGCCAGCTCTGTCGTGGGTCATTAACAGCCAGCGGGCCAAACGGGGTTCAGTTTCATGGTAATGATTGCAGCAGACTAAACGGGTCAGTTGGACGACATAAAATGCCAGATACTGTTGCATCAATTGCTGTAATTTAATGCTGTGCTTCAGTTCAGAGACAAAAACCTGGGTTTCAATCTGCAAGGCTGTACCATCGCCCTGAACTACAGCCTGTACAGGCGAAGCATGCACACCCACACAAGATAAAACGCCGAGCATACCTTCATTGCCAATTAAGCCAACCTCTAAGCCTTGATTGTGCTGCATCGACGTCAGAACGGAGATAAAACCCGACAAAGGAAAGTAAACATAACCACAGTTTTTTCCTTCTTCGCATAACAGCTGGCCAAATTCCATCTTGATGGTTTTGCTGTGTCGCATGACCGCTTGTTGTTCTTCGTCAGACAGTTGTTGCAAAAGTTTGTTGTGCGGTTGGTCTGTATGCATCAGACGCGCCTTGTTAAGGAGTACTAAATTCTATTCTGTTTGATTCGATTGCAGATTTCTGTTCGCCACAGCACTAAACTTTGGTGTCAGAGCGCTGACGCACAGAAGCCTCTTGCGGCATTGTGTCAGGTTGAATCTTTATTTGAAGCAGGCTTACTTATGATCATCCGGAACTATAAAAAGAAAGAAGGTACAACGGACAGAACAAAGGCTGTGTTATGAAGAAACAACCCGCTGCTGTACCGTTGGTAACAGCCCTTGTGCAGCTTGAAAAAAGCAGGCCCTGTTTAAGTCCTGCTTTTATGCAAAAACTGCGTCGCCGGATAAAGCGAAGCAGAGCCAGAGGTCAGTCAACCCAGACTGACTGATCTGTTTATCCGGGGGGAAGGTCAGGCGTTGGCAGGGCTTTTGGTCCATGGCAATAAACGGTCTGACTCTTTACGCACTACGGCATAACATTCACAACTTAAGCTTTCAAGTTTGGCGCGATTAAGCACCTGTATATGACCCCTGTGGTATTCAATCACCCCTAAACGTTGTAAACGTCCGGCCGCATCTGTGACTCCTTCACGACGCACCCCCAGCATATTGGCAATCAGCTCCTGCGTCATTTTCAGTTCATTGCTTTCCAGTCTGTCGAGCGACAATAACAACCAGCGACACAATTGCTGGTCAATAGAGTGATGGCGGTTACAGACCGCAGTTTGTGCCATTTGAGTGATCAGGGCCTGGGTGTACCTCAAAAATGTATGCAGCAGAGCGCCATGGCGATGAAATTCATCTTTTACACGTTGTGCCAATAAACGATAGGCCTGACCAGCGCTTTGTACTATGGCCCTGCTGGTGGTGCTGTCGCCGCCCATAAAGAGTGCGACACCAATTAAACCTTCTTTACCCACCACCGAAATTTCGGCAGAAGCGCCACTTTCCATCACATACAACAAGGAGACGATGGAATTGGTGGGGAAGTAAATGTAACGCAGGGTATCGCCGGATTCATACAACACTTTGCCAAGAGGCAATTCAACAAATTCCATATGCGGATACAATCTTTCCCGAACTTCGGCAGGCAGGGCAGCCAGCAGATGATTCTGCTGTGGGCCTTTTAAATGAGGCATCCAAAACTCCATGTATTAATCTACGGTCAACATTGACCAGCATTAGCATCATCTGATTCTTCTGCGCGGTCTGTACGGCGCCGTACAGAGAATTTTTTTTCCGTGAAATTAATTTTTGAGTCAAAGGTTTAACTGTTTTTTCTGATGAAAAATAACAGCGACCCGATCCGTTCCGGAGTTGCGGTTTTTGCCATTCAATGTTCGATACCATACTGAAACCTGTGTTTTTATTCGCCAGTATGGGGTTCGCTCTGGTAGCCCTGTTGTTGGTTATCTTTCCGAATTTAAAATTAATCCAATGAGG
Organism: Rheinheimera soli; assembly: GCF_031457405.1. Classification (GTDB taxonomy): domain Bacteria; phylum Pseudomonadota; class Gammaproteobacteria; order Enterobacterales; family Alteromonadaceae; genus Pararheinheimera; species Pararheinheimera soli_A. Next base: position 609,667 of record NZ_JAVDWR010000001.1, read on the forward strand.
TATTCAATGATGAACATGAACAGAATTCTATCCACTGGTGCTCTGGTATGTATCTTAGGTGCAGCATCAAGCCTGGCTTTTGCTGCGGACAAAATCGATGCCGACGACTTTGTGGAAGAAGTATCTGCAAAAGGCATTGCAAAAATAGAGGGCGCAAAAATGGCGCAACAGAAATCAAGCTCTGCTGATATCAAAGCCTTTGCCCAAACAATAATTACTGATCATTCAGCCGCTAACGCCGAACTCGCAGGTATTGCAAGCAAGAAAAACCTTGAGGTATCTGATGAAGCAGAACTGAGCAACAAAGCGAAAAAATTCATGTTAGAACAACGTGATGGTGAATCCTTTGATAAAGGTTATGCAAAAAACCAGGTTGCAGCACACGAAGACACTATCGAATTATTCCAGCGGGCTACGCTCTCTGATGATGTTGAGATAGCAGCTTTTGCGACTAAAACCTTACCTAAACTGCAAAATCATTTAAAAATGGCGAAAGAGTTGGCCGCAACACACGATAAGGAATAAACACAGGCATTGCTGCTGGCAAGTCAGGGCTGCTGGCAGTTCATGCCTGACCACTATAAAACTGAGCCTGTGCTGAAGCAGGTGTGAGAGTCTGTAGGGGAAGTGTGATGGCTGCTGGCAGCAAAGAAAAATACACTAAAGATCAAAGAAAAAAAGCAACATACCTTGAAGAAAACGAGGAAGAAAAAGCAGTTCCTTACAAAAAAAATCAGCCTGTGGCCCGCCCGACTATAAAAAAAGGATCCGGTGCTGATGAACTCGCAGCATCAGGTACCAGAGCTGCTAAAAGGGAAAAGCATACGAAGCGGAAAAACTCAGCAAAAAACGCCGATAAAACGCAGCTTAGCCAGGCTGAACCAGGCAGATTAGAGCAAGAGCCTATTGACACCTTGCGCAAAAAAGCCCGAAAAAAGCATATCAGTGGCAGTTCATCTATGACTCAGCTTGAGCTGATACACGCATTACGAAGCCGCTGAGCATGTCCGGGGCCACCAGGGGCAAAACTTAGCTAAAACGAAGTATGAAACCCAAGGTTAAACTTTGTCTGTGTATTTGGCCCAGGCTAATAAACGGTCTGATTCTTTACGCACTACGGCATAACATTCACAACTTAAGCTTTCAAGTTTGACCCGGTTCAGCACCTGTATACGACCTCTGTGGTATTCAATCACCCCTAAGCGCTGTAAACGTCCGGCCGCGTCTGTGACTCCTTCACGGCGCACCCCGAGCATATTGGCTATCAGTTCCTGTGTCATCACCAGTTCATTCCCTTCCAGCCTGTCCAGTGATAACAACAACCAGCGGCACAATTGCTGGTCAATAGAGTGATGGCGGTTACACACGGCCGTTTGAGCCATTTGAGTGATCAGGGACTGAGTGTAGCGAAGTAAGGTATGCAGCAAAGCGCCATGGCGATTAAATTCATCTTTTAAGCGTTGGCCCAATAAACGATAGGCCTGGCCCGCACTTTGCACTATGGCTCTGCTGGTGGTGCTTTCGCCGCCCATAAAAAGAGCGACACCAATTAAACCTTCATTCCCCACCACCGAAATTTCGGCAGAAGCGCCACTCTCCATCACATATAATAAGGAGACAATAGAATTGGTGGGGAAGTAGACATAACGCAATGTATCGCCGGATTCATACAAGACTTTGCCCAGAGGTAATTCAACACACTCCATATGGGGTAATAATCGTTCCTGAACATCGGCAGGCAGGGCAGCCAGCAGATGGTTTTTCTGCGCTCCTTTTAAATGAGGCATCTGAAACTCCATGTATAAATTTAAGGTAGAGACCGATCGACCCCAGCTTCAGCGGTTCCGGCCCTGAAGTCTGTACGTCGTCGTACATAGAGGTCTGTGCGAATTAAATGAGTCTGTGATCCACAGATGTAGACGGCAACTATTCCTGAGTGTTACGTTTTTTTTTCAACCAGTGCTGGCCCAACGTCAGAGCAACAGACCAGAGTAAAGCCGACTCTTTGCCATGAAGTTTATTTTTCAGTCCCATCAACCAGGGGGCGGCACCTGACAGCTGTTGTTGTAACAACCTCATGCCCAAACTGCGGGGAAATTGATCCGCCTCTTGTTGCAACTGTGGTCCTATGTATTGCTGGATCAACAGGCGTTGTTGTGCCATTTTCTGGCGTAGCAACAGGATCTGTACCTGCAGGGGTAATTCCTTGTCTGCATTCATACCTGACGCCTTAACAGCTGAAGGTCGGTTTTTAGCTCCTGATAACTTGTGCTAAATGCACTCTGGCCTTTTTTGCCTAAGCGCTGGATGATAAAAAAACAGGCTGTGGCTAATAAGGTAAAAAACACCGGCAAAGTCCAGATGAATAAGGTAAAGCTTTCGTTATTTCTGTTCAGGTACAGCAAAGCAAAACCTGCAAACAGGAAGGCCAAAAACACAAAACTGATGCTCAGCACACTGTAGAGCATGATCCATTGCAAACGGCGCTTCTCCTGCTGCCATTCCAAATGCATCAACTGCCCATGTAAACCCAGTTGTGTGATCAGTTGCGGACTGGCTTTATCGAGCAACCAGAGCCAGCGGGCAGGATCAAAACCAACTGAGCCTGTGTTGGCATTTTCCATTTCAGGTGTCGACATGCAAACTCCATTTAGAAAAACCGACCTCAAAGGGCCGGCGTACGTCATGTTATTTAGAACCTGAACCGCTACAACGGGCGACGAAAGCGCCTAATATGAAGCTGGCGGCTGCACAGACAGCAATAGACTGCCATGGCTGCTGGTGTACATAACGGTCTGTTACTTCAGCGGAGTGACGTGCTTTGGCGGCAAAGTTATGACCTATATCTTCCACTGAGGCTTTGGCTGTCGCCACACGTTCAGTCAGCTTTTTCTTGGCTTGCTCAAATTCCGCTCCGGTTAATGAAGTGGTGGTTTTGAGTAAATCTTCGATGTCAGCAATAAAATTGTGGAATTCATCGGTTAACGCCGGGCCGCTCAGGCTTGAGTTTGGAGCTGCGCCATCGGTACGAGTTGGCATAAATACATCCTTTTATGGGGTGGCAATCTGGTCCCTGAAAAATCTTAACTTCAAATCCTTTTGCTCAGAGTGAAGGGCCAGACTATAGCACCTAAACACTGCTGTATGTGGGTCAGAGCACAAAGCAGCTAATTAACTTTGTTTTAAATTGTTATTGTTGTCATTTTTACATTAAAAGTAACTGTTTTATATGAGCGCCAGCGCACCGATCACTGTGATTTTATGGTTCAGTATGCAAAAACAGGCAGGCTCGTATCGGCTGAGTTTCAGGAAGAGCTTTGCTGTTTGTTGTTGTTTTTTGATTATTGATCAGGGAGTTACCATGTATCTATCCACGAATTTATCTTCGTATTTCTCAAGTCGCTATCCATCTGTCCGCAACACTGTATTGATGTTAAGCCTGACAGCCGTACTTGCCTCTTGTGCATCAGCACCAGAAGCACCTGTAGGCCAAATTCAGGCAGCAGAACAAGCTATAGCAGCGGCTGAGCGCATCACAGCAAGTGATTACGCCTTACCTGAGTTGCTGGAAGCCAGGGCTGATTTAGTGTCAGCCCGCACCGCAGTACAGAATGAAGACATGCTGGCGGCCAGCCGCTATGCCGAGTTATCCAAAGCTGGTGCTGAACTGGCGTCAGCCCGTGCCGGTGAAGGGAAAGTCCGTGCTGTGATTGACGATATGCAAAAGAATATCGATGTGTTGAAGCAGGAAATGCAACGTAAAACAGGACAAATGCAATGAAAATTCTGACAGGTACTACCCCAATCCTTGTGTTGGTTGCTGGTGTGATGACCTTATCTGCCTGTAGTTCGAAGGTGGAGAAACCTGAAGGATCCTACGCTGTCAGGCAAAAACTGACTGCATTGCAGGCCGATCCTAATCTGGCCAACAGAGCCGTATTGCCAGTACAGCAAGCCGCAACCGCCGTATTAGCCGCTGAGCAGCCAACGAAAGACAAAGCTCTGGCCATGTACAGAGTCAAGCTGGCGGATAAAAAAGTGGAAATAGCCAAAGCTGTGGCCCAAACCAGTTATCTGGATGAGCAATACAAAACCTTAGGTGCACAACAAGCAGGTGCACGGCTGGATTCCAGAACTCAGGAAGCCGATGCGGCCCGGTATGAGGCCAAATTGGCCAGGCAGGATGCAACCACAGCTCAGGCCGAATCAGAATTGGCCAGACAACAAGCTCTGGAATTACAGCAACAAATCGCAGACCTGAATGCAAAAGAAACCGAAAGAGGCTGGGTGGTCACTTTGGGTGATGTGCTGTTTGATACAGGCCGTGCTGAGCTCAAAGAAGGTTCACTGAACAATTTGTCGAAACTGTCCGGCTTTTTAAATCGTTATCAGGATCGCACTGTGCAGATTGAAGGCCATACCGACAGCATTGGCAGTTCAGAGTCTAATCAGGGCTTGTCAGAGCGCCGTGCCAATTCGGTGCGCCGTTATCTGGAAGCTCAGGGCATTGCCTCTAATCGCTTAACGGCCAGAGGTTTAGGCGAACATGCACCGGTCAGCGACAATGATTCTGCCGCCAGCCGTCAGCAAAACCGCAGAGTAGAAGTCATTATCGCCAATACAGCTGCAGCACCACTTTAGTCTTCAACAGACTACAGGAGCTTTGTTGATGAAAAACCGTAATACACCACAGGATCAGGCAGCGCTATCCGCTGCCGGGTCTTTGTCTGATCAGCAACAATTATGGTTGCTGGATCTGGATGCAGCGCAGCAATGCTGGACTAAATTATCCAGAGCCGACTTGCTGCAATCACAAGGTATGCCCCATAGACTAAGCCGGTTGTTACAGGAACACTATGCGTTGTCCAGGGAACAGGCTGATCACCAAATCAGCAGCTTTAAACAAAGCTGTCAGCGCTCGCCAGACCAGCCTGAACATCAGAAATAAATCCTTAAATCAATCAGATGGTTTAAAAGTCCATCTGATTTGTCATTTTTTGTCAATTTAGTGCGTTAACGCACATTCGGTTTGATTTTTGTACAGTAAGTTAGCTGCCATGGTCCAACAGGAAGTGCTTATGAGTATGGAAATTACCAAACATAAAGTATTACGCCAGCATGCCAGACAACATCTGGAAACAGGTGCTGTTACTCATAGCTATCAGGCCGGGCGTCGTGATCTGGTGTCTTTATTAAATGCTGCTTTAGCTTCTGAGCTCATTTGTGTACTGCGCTATCGCAGCCATTATTTTTTAGCCAAAGGTATTCATGCCTCTGCAGTGGCCGCAGAGTTTTTACACCATTCCAATGAAGAATTACAGCATGTGGACTGGCTGGCGGCGCGCATAGTGCAATTGGGCGGCGAACCTGATTTCTCCCCACAAGGTGTCATTGAACGAGGCCAATCCATATTTGGCACAGGTCAGAATTTATATGAAATGATCAAAGAAAACCTGATTGAAGAGCGGGTGGCTATTGATCATTACAAAGAGGTGCTGGGGTTTATTGGTGACGATGATCCCACCAGCACTGCGCTTATCCAGAAGATTTTACAAACCGAAGAAGAGCATGCCAATGAACTGGCCAGCTTATTATGGGGGCTGCCGGAGCAGCACAATTAGACAAAGCACCAGGAATGGAATCGATGAAATCAGATCAACAATTGGCCTTGGATATTAAAGCAGAACTGAAATGGGACAGCGCTGTGCAGGCCGACCCTATTAGTGTTTTGGTCCATGGTGGCATTGTGACCCTATCAGGCAGAGTATCTTCTTTGGCTGAGCTGTGGCATGTGCAATGCGCAGTACACAGAGTCTATGGTGTGCAGTCGCTGGATAATCAGCTGGTGGTTTCGTTGCCTCATCAGCATGTGTATCAGGATGTTGATTTAACCCGGGTGGCTGAAGCTGTACTGCAGTGGTCCAGTCATGTTCCTCCCCATGGTATCGAACTTACTGTATCTATGGGCTGGATCCACTTAACGGGTGAAGTGGCTTTTGACTATCAGCGCCGCGCTGCGACTGAAGCTTTGCGTTCTCTGGCTGGAGTACGTGGTGTAACCAATCAGATCCGTTTAACGCCCAGAAATTTGGCTGGCACGGTAAAAAAAGATATCGAAACCGCTTTGGCACGACAAAGCCGAAAAATGGAAACAGCCATAGTGGTTGAAGTGATAGAGTCTGATGTTGTGCTGACGGGCACAGTCAATAGCTGGTCCGAACATGATAAAGCATTAGTGTCAGTCTGGAGTACGCCAGGCGTGTCCCACGTCACCGACCATATATACGTGCTGTAGCTGAGCATTTTTGTTTACAGTAGTCTCAGCCGATGCCTTTTGTCAGAACCGGATTTTTGGCTGTTGCCTGCGGAGCACTTCGGTGCTCTTTTTGTTTTTACCGACCGGGCTATTCTGAGCTTTTATGGGCCTGAGCCGGATCTGCTTTACTTTGCCTTTCGCAGTGCAGACTTGGGAAGGGACACTAAATCCGCTAGTATGAACTCATCTCTCATTTTTCAGGCAGCAAAGATGGATCTGCTTACGCCATACCAATTACGCCAACAGATCAAAACAGGCCAGTTTCAGGGGCAGACCAGCGGTTTAGCTTCAGGCTATGTGCAGTGCAATATGGCAATAGTGCCTCAAAGCTCTGCTGCTGAGTTTTTGCTGTTTTGCCAGCGTAATGCCAAAGCTTGTCCTTTAGTGGCTGTGTCTGAACCCGGGCAATTTTTACTGCCTGAATTGGGGCTGGACCTTGATCTTCGCACCGACTTACCTTCTTACCGGGTTTTTAAGCAAGGCGAACTGGTGGACGAAGTGCTGGATATCCGGGCTTTATGGCGGGATGATCTGGTCAGTTTTTTAATTGGCTGCTCTTTTTCTTTTGAAGAGGCTTTGCTTGCTGCCGGATTAGAAATCCGGCATATCAGCGAAGGCAAAAATGTCCCTATGTACAACACTCAACTGGCCTGTGTCAGCGCCGGGCGTTTCTCTGGCAACATGGTAGTCAGTATGAGGCCTATGAAGCCTGCGGATGCAATACGAGCCATTCAAATTTGCAGTCGTTTTCCAGCTGTGCACGGCGCTCCTGTGCATTTTGGCGACCCGCAGGCTATTGGTATTTCTGATATCCGATCACCGGATTATGGTGAAGCGGTCAGCATCAAACCAGGTGAAGTACCGGTATTCTGGGCTTGTGGTGTCACGCCTCAGGCGGTGATTAAACAAGCCAAACCAGATTTTTGTATTAGCCACAGCCCTGGTCATATGCTGGTGACCGATCTTTTAAATTCTTCTTTAGCGAGTTTTTAATGAAAGCTGTTATGAAACTGAACTGTGATTTAGGCGAAAGTTTTGGCGCTTATCAAATGGGGCTGGATGCAGAGGTGATGCCGCTGATTGATCAGGCCAATATCGCCTGTGGTTTTCATGCTGGCGATCCGACAGTACTGGTAAACACCTTAACTTTGGCTAAACATCATCAGGTGGAGATTGGTGCTCATCCGAGCTACGACGATAAACAGGGTTTTGGTCGCCGCTCGGTAAACATGGCGGCTGATGAGTTAAAGCATTTACTCTGGTACCAGATAGCTGCAGTGGATGGGGTGGCAAAAAGCCTTGGGCTGGAGCTGAGTTACGTCAAACCCCATGGCGCTTTGTATAACGATATGATGGCAAGCCCGGCTTTACTTGAAACCCTGATGCAGGCGGTTGCCAGTTACCATAAACCCTTAAAGCTGATGCTTTTGGCCACAGGCTCTGCAAAACAACATAAGCAGTTGGCAGAGCATTACAAGCTTGAACTGCTGTTTGAAGCTTTTGCTGACCGACGTTACAAAAAAGATGGTTCGTTAACACCCCGTAGTCAGGCGGGCAGCGTACTGGATCATCAGGCCGCTTTAGTGCAAGTACAGCAGTTATTGCACAGTGGCACAGTGCAAAGTGATACAGGGCAAACAGTGGCTATTGAGGCTGATACCTTGTGTGTGCATGGTGACAATCCCGCAGCACTTGCCTTAGTGCAGTCCATTCGTCAGTTACTGGCTACAACATGATCCAACTGGAACTGGCCGGTGAAAATGCACTGATCCTGTATTTATCGGCAGAAATATCGGCGCAGAATCTTTCACAGCTTCAGCAGTTACAACACCAAATCCGCAGCCTGCTTGATAAGCAACTGCAGGAGCTGTTGCCCTCTTATGCTTCATTGCTGATTGTGCTCAAACCTCAGCATCAAGGGCTGCTGGCTATTAAAACTATGCTGGAACAACAGCTAGTACTCTGCGCTGCCAGTACTGAGCAGCTAGGCCAACTGCTGACTTTACCTGTGTATTACCACAATGCCTGGGATCTGGACCATGTTGCTCATAAGGCAGGCTTAACCACAGAGCAGGTGATTGAACTGCATCAGGCTGAAGAGTACAGAGTGTACGCCATAGGTTTTGCACCGGGTTTTGCGTATTTGGGTGAATTAGACGCACGCCTTGCCACAGCACGATTAAAAAGCCCACGCCCTAAAGTGCCCAAAGGTGCAGTTGCTATTGCAGACCGTCAAACCGCTGTCTATCCGGCTGAGTCACCAGGGGGCTGGAATATTTTGGGTCTATGTCCAACGTCATTATTTGAACCTGAACATGCCGGTACGGCAAAGCCCTTGATGCCTTTTGCCGTGGGCGATAGAGTGCGTTTTCAATCCATCAGCAGAGAAGAGTTTTTGGCTTTGGGTGGCCAGTTGCCGCAGGAGCTGTGCTGATGTCTGCTTTTGTCGTGTTAAAAGCCGGAGTACTAGCCACTTTGCAGGACCAGGGCCGTTTTGGTTATGCCCATTTGGGATTAACTCAGGGCGGGCCTGCAGATTATGCCAGCTATCGTATCGCCGATTTGTTGCTGCAAAACCCAAATCCCAGCTGTCAGATTGAAGTCTCCGTAGGTGGTTTTAGTGTGCTGGCATTAACAGACACTGTGTTTTGTGTCACTGGTGGTGCTATGCCTCTGACAGTAAACGGTCAGCCTAAAAACTTATGGCACACTCATCGCATTAAAAAAGATGATGTAATTGAACTTGGTTTTGCCAAATCCGGCTTGCGTTGTTATCTGGCCGTAGCCGGAGGTTTTAAACTGCCAAAAGATTTCGGCAGCAACAGCACTGTGCTGCGGGAGAAAATCGGAGGCATTGGCGGAGCTGCATTAGAGCCAGGCCAGTTTTTACCTGCTGCTTCAGTCTACCGGCCTTTATTGTGGGCTTTGCCTGAGAAACTCTGGCCTGATTATTCTGCACCGCTGGAACTTGGCCTGCTACCTGGTTATCAGCAACATTGGTTTGACGAGTCTCAGTGGCAGCAGCTGTACAGTACCGACTATCAGGTGTCCGCTTTGTATGATCGCATGGGGTATCGCTTGCAAGGTGATCCACTGTTATACCAGCCAAGGGCTTTATTATCCGAAGGTATTTGTTATGGCGCAGTGCAATTGCCACCTGATGGTTTACCTATAGTGCTGTTAAACGACAGACAAACCTTAGGGGGGTATCCTAAACCCGGCGTTGTTCTGGCGCGGCATGCGGCCGCTTTAGCTCAGTGTAAGCAAGGCCATCCGATCCGTTTTTACCCTGTATCACCAGAGCAGCTTAAAGCTGAACAGATGCAACAAGGCCGCTACTGGGCTGAGCTTGCTATGGAATTCCGGAGTCTGGTTTGAAAGATTTGCTACCACTCAGCCAACAGATAGAGCAGATGCTGGTGCGGCAGAATGTACGGGGGATGGCGACCTTATTGCCTTATCTGAAAGCAGGTTCTTACTTAAGAGCCGCTCGTTTAATCGCAAAAGCAAAAGGGCTGGTGCTGATAGGCACAGGTTTTCCGGTCGGCGATAGTTTCGAAACCGACGGACCTGTGGGGGCTATTGTTTTGTATCAGCTTGTCGAAAAGCTGGGGGCCAGAGCTATGCTGGCCTGTGGTGATCCGTTGTTTTCTGCGCTAAAAAACGACTATGCCTGTCTGGAGTTACCGGTAAACAGCGTCGATGCGGCAGCATTTGCCCTGAAGTCGTTGCAGCAATTAACCCCTGAATTAATTATTTCAATAGAAAGACCAGGTTTGGCCGCTGATGGTCGCTATTACAATATGCGGGCTGTGGATATCAGCGCCCGCTGTGCCAACTTTGATGTGTTTTTTCAGCAGGCCAGCTGTCCGACTATAGCGATTGGGGATGGTGGCAATGAGATTGGCATGGGAAATATTTATCAGGCTCTGTCGCAGTTGGCTATTACACCAGCGGTAACGGGCTGTGATGAATTACTGCTGGCTGATGTATCCAACTGGGCGGCCTATGGACTCCTGGCTTTGGTATCCGCAATCAAAGATGCAGAAACAGGCGAGGGCTGGTTGCTCGATTGTCAGCCTGCAGAGCTTTTACAGTATTTAGTCAACCGGGGTTGTGTTGATGGTGTGACAGGCCTTGCCAGTATCACCGAAGACAGTTTGCCGCCAGAACATGCCATGCAGTTAATTCGCGACTTACAACAACTTTGTTTTGAAATTTAAGAAACTACAGGAACAACCATGAGTGTGGTCTATTTAAACGGGCAATTTATGCCTGCAGAGGACGCAAAAATCTCGCCGATGGACAGAGGCTTTTTATTTGGTGATGGCATTTATGAAGTGATCCCATCTTATGCCGGGCTTTGTGTTGGGTTTGCCGCTCATATTCAGCGTTTACAGCAAGGTTTAGCTGCGCTGGAGATCCGCTGCACTTTAACAGCACAAGACTGGAAAGAGTTGGTACAACAACTGATCCAACAAAACGGCGCTGGTAATCTTGGCATTTACCTGCATGTCAGCCGTGGTACTGACAGCAAAAGAGCCCATGCTTACCCGCAGGATATTTCGGCCACTATTTTTGCTTATTGTTTTGATATAGCAGCTGAACCAGAAGCGGATATCGACAAAGCGCCACGTTATAAAGTGATGACCTCCACAGATTTGCGCTGGCAGCGCTGCCATATTAAATCTACGGCTTTGCTGGGGAATGTAATGCATCATCAGCAAGCTGCGGCTTTGGGGTTAAACGAATGTATTTTGTTTGATCAGCAGGGCTTTTTAACCGAAGGCAGTTCCACTAATGTGTTTATTGTCAAAAACGACGTTGTGATCACACCGCCCTTGAGTTCTCAGATTTTACCCGGTATTACCCGTCAGTTGCTGCTGAATATGTTGCGTCAGCACAGCACTATCCAGGTGGAAGAACGACCTGTCAGCAAAAACGAAGTGCTTTGCGCCGATGAGGTTTGGCTCACCAGTTCCAGTAAAGAAGTGGCAGCTGTTATTGAGGTTGATGGCAAAGCTGTAGCTAACGGCGAGCCTGGTACTTTATGGCTTCAGGCTCAGCAGTTGTTTAGCCTGTACAAATACGAGGAATGAAAGTAAATGCGCCGTAAGTTTTTGAGTTTTTATGTAATTAGTCGCCTATGCTTTTTAGTGGCAACAGAGTTTTGTTAGTTATTACCGCAACATAGGATGGATAGGTATGTTTTTAAGGAATTATAAAATTGGTGCCCGCTTATTGGCTGGTTTTGCTGTATTGGGTGTACTGGTGCTGCTGCAAGGCAGTATGGCGCTGATGAATATGGCGCAAATGCGCACTGTGGCTGCTGAAATTGAAAGTAATACTTTGCCCAGCCTGGATAGTCTGGCGACGCTGAACTTAAGCATGATGCGGGTTCGGATCTTTACTTTTCGTCTGATGCTGGCTGAGACTGAAGCACAAAAAGCTGAATATCAGGCAGCACTTGATAAAGTCCGGGCAGAAGTGACAGCAGCCCAGCAAGCCTACGAAAAACTAATCTCTATTGATGGGGAAAGGGCTGTTTATCAGCAGTTTATTTCAGCTCAGCAAGAATACTTTACCGGTCAGGGCCTTTTGTTACAGGCATTAGAGGCCTCAGACAAAACTGAAGCCACTCGTATCAGCAATCAGGAGTTAACAGGTCATTCGGACCGGATGACCCAGGCTTTGGTGAAGTTGGCGCAGATGAATAGTGAATACTCAGGGCAACAAACAAAGTTGTCTGCACAGAGCTATGAAACCAGCAAGATCCTGGTGATCTGTGCAATTTGGATTGGCGTAGTGGTGAGCATTTTCATTGCTTTGTGGATGACCCGCAGTATCACCACGCCGATGATAGAAGCCGTTGTTGTGGCCGAAACCGTAGCGTCAGGCGATTTAACTCAAAAAATAACGGTCACAGGTGAAGATGAAGCCAGCCGGCTGATGGCGGCTCTGCTGAAAATGCAGCATAACCTGCGGGACGCGATGAGCCATATTTCCAACTCTTCGAATCAATTAGCGTCAGCAGCAGAAGAACTGAATTCAGTGACTGAAGATTCGTCTCGTGGTTTACAGCAACAAAATGATGAAATTCAGCAGGCTGCCACTGCCATTACACAAATGAGCTCTGCTGTGGATGAAGTGGCGCAAACCGCAGTTCACACCTCAGAGCAATCCACTGAGTCGGCTAAAATGGCAGTGCAAGGGCAGCAGCAAGTGGATGAAACTGTGACTGCTATCCGCGATATGAATCAGGATGTGGCTTTAACTTCAGAACTTATTCAGGGCCTGGCGGTGCAATCGCAGGATATAGGCAAAGTGCTGGATGTGATCCGTGCTATAGCTGAACAAACCAACTTACTGGCGCTGAATGCGGCGATAGAAGCTGCCCGGGCAGGGGATGCAGGTCGGGGTTTTGCTGTGGTTGCGGATGAAGTGAGAGCTCTGGCTCACCGTACTCAAACCTCTACCCGTGAAATCGAAGAGATGATTGCCAAAATTCGCAGTGGTACTGGTGATGCAGTGAATGCGATGAAACACAGCAGTGAAAAAGCAGGCTATGCGCTCACAGTGGCTCAGGCTGCAGGTGAGGCTTTGACCATTATTACCCAGCGGATTAATAAAATCAGCGACAGTAATCTGGTGATTGCAAGCGCAGCCGAAGAACAAGCGAAAGTAGCTCGTGAAATAGACCGTAATATAGTGAATATCAGTGATTTGGCCGCACAAACTGCAGCAGGCGCCAATCAGACCAGCGCTTCTGCTCATGAGTTATCCCGCTTAGCTGTGGATTTAAATTCGTTGGTCACGCGCTTTAAAGTATAAACAGAGGTTGTTTGCATGGACGCAGTATCCCCATTGTCAGCACGAATGCATCTATTTGATGCACTGCGTGGTTTTGCCGTGCTGATGATTTTATTTGCGAATGTGTTTGCCTTTGCTTATCCACTTGAACTGGCAGAAAAGGCCGGACTTTCAGACGCTATGCCGTTGCTATCCCAGTTGCAGTATCAGCTGTATCTGCTATTGATCCGGGGTAAATTTATCAGTCTGCTGACCTTGTTATTTGGTGCCAGTTTGTATCTGTTGTGGCGTCAATCCTGTGAGTCCGGGGCCAGGCTTCAAGCCAGAATGCTGGCTTTGTTGCTGATAGGGTTTTGCCACGCCATTTTTATCTGGTCGGGTGATATTTTGCTGATGTATGCCGTGGTGGCATTGGGCTTATTATGGCAGCAGGTGTTGCACTGGACGCCTGATCAGCAACTTCGTTATGCCAAAATTTATCTGGTTGCCGGATTGATTATTCCGGCGCTGCTCTGGCAGGGCCCGTCTGGACAGACTATTACTCCGGAAGAGATATCCCAACTGATCACACTTTATACCGGGCCTTACCTTGGGCAGTTATGGCAACAAATTCAGTATGTCGGATTGATTGCACTGGATTTGTTGCTGGTAAGTTACTGGTGGTGTGGTGGCATGATGTTACTTGCGATCTGGGGCATGCAGTCAGACTGGCAGCTCTTATTAAAAAAGCACTTTTATACTTTATTGCTGCTGGCATTTGGTTGTGCTTTATTGCCACTGCTCTGGACTGGGCTCGCAGTTCAAGGGCAAATTCCTTTGCCATTTCAAATCGTCTCTGACTTATGTTTTGCTTTGATTTACATCAGATTATTTATGCTGATTGCGCCTGCTTTACCAAAAATGATTGAACTGCTCAGGCACTGCGGCCGCTGTTCTTTGTCTTTGTATCTTTGGCAGTCCCTGCTGATGGTGTTGCTGTTTCGTTGGGTTTATCCAGAGTGGTTTGGTAGCCTGGACAGGTTAGCTTTGACTGGTATTGCCGCCGGTTTTCTGGCACTGCAGCTTCTTTGGGTGCAGCTGTTTTACAAAAAGGGGCATTTATGGTGGTTTGAGCAGCTCTACCGGCGACTTAGTGTGGCGCTTGAAAACAAAATGGCACTGGCAGAAACACAGAGAAGAAGTTGACCTTTAACAGCATGCTGATTAACCTTGCGGTTTATTTATTCCGGCAAAGGCATTATCAGCATGGCGAATTCTTCCGATCAAAGCACTACAGCCCTGGATCCAACCAGCCAAAAAGCATTACATTTGGATCAGCAGCTGTGTTTTGCTTTGTATTCCACCTCTTTAGCTATGACCAAAATGTACAAACCTTTGCTCGATACCTTAGGTTTGACCTATCCGCAGTATTTAATCATGCTGATTTTGTGGCAGAACGATGGTCTGGCGCTCAAAGACGTGGGCGAGCAGCTGCACATAGACTCAGGGGCTTTAACGCCGGTGATTAAACGTATGGAAGCTATGGGCTTATTGATCCGCACCCGTAATCCACAGAGCGAACGTACACTGGAAATCCGTTTAACTAAAGCAGGCTGGGCCATGCGTGAGCAGGCTGTGCAGGTGAATCGTACTGTAGGGTTAAGTTGTGGTTTAGCGGAAACTGAAATCCATGCGTTACGGCAGGAATTGATAGAGCTCAGAGCTCAGTTAACTAAAAAACTATAAATACTAAAGCGATAGGAAGGGGCCTTTTAGGCCCTTTTTTTTATTTTTAAATTCAAGCTAATCAACAGCTTAAAAAATAGTTGGTAAAAAGTTTAAGATTAAACTTGCGAAATAATAGTTATCGCAATAATATAATCACAAGTCGGGGCAAACAGCTGGTTTAACAGCAGTCAAATGACCAGATACAGAAGGTAGAAAAGAGTTCTTAAAGAGTAAAGATTAGGTCCGTAAGGACTGGCAGTAACAGAAGTAAAACCGGGTGAGTTCACCCATTTTTTTAAATCATACAGTTATCGCGATAATACATATCGCAAACAAACTTAACAGAGGAATACATCATGCAAGTACTTTACAAAGCAGTAGCAACTTCAACTGCAGGTCGTGACGGTCGTTCAGTGTCTTCAGACGGCGTATTGGATGTGAAATTAAGCACACCTAAAGAATTAGGTGGGGCAGGTGGCGCAGCGACGAACCCTGAGCAGTTATTTGCTGCTGGTTACTCAGCTTGTTTCTTAGGTGCCATTAAATATGTCGCTTCACAACAAAAAGTGCTGATTGGTAACGATGCAAAAATCACAGCTGAAGTAGGTATTGGTCAAATCCCTGGTGGTTTTGGTCTGGATATCGAACTGCACATCAGTCTGCCAGGCGTTAGCAATGAAGTAGCGCAGGACTTAGTGACTAAAGCCCATCAGGTGTGTCCTTACTCCAATGCAACACGCGGCAATATTGATGTGCGTTTAGTAATTGTGAGCTAACAGCACTGCACTCAGCCTGATAAACAGAACTTTTTTTAATTATTAATGTATTGCGATAACAGTTAGATGAATAAGTATCCTGTTATCGCCACCCAATAAACCGCTGCGGCGAGGAGATAAACATGAACAGATTTCGTAAAGTTTTAGGTTTAACAGTCATTGCTTTAGGGATTAACAGTGCTTTCGCCGCTGGTGGTCCGGGTGTTGAACAGCATACGCAAAGCTTTTTAAATGCGCTGGCTCAGGGCGGTGGCACACCTTTAGAGCAGTTGTCGCCTAAAGATGCCCGTGCTGTCTTAACAGGCGCACAAGCCGGTGCCAAATTACCAGCCGCTGATGTCAGTGAAAAAACCATCACTATCGATGGTAAACCATTAAAACTGGTGGTGGTTCGTCCTGCAGGCAGCAAAGGCGTATTACCAGCCTTTATGTTCTTCCACGGTGGTGGCTGGGTATTAGGGGATTTCCCAACGCACGAGCGTTTGATCCGTGATTTAGTCAGCCGCTCTGGTGCAGTAGCTATCTATGTGGATTACACCCCATCACCAGAAGCGAAGTACCCAACGGCAATTAATCAGGCCTATGCTGCAACGAAGTGGGTGGCGGAGCATGGCAAAGAGCTCAATATAGATGGCTCACGTTTGGCCGTAGCGGGGAACAGCGTCGGTGGCAATATGGCGGCAGTGGTAGCCTTAAAAGCCAAAGAAGCAGGCACGCCAAAACTGAAATTCCAGTTGCTGTTATGGCCTGTAACAGATGCTAACTTTGAAAATAGCTCGTACAACCAGTTTGCGGACGGCTACTTCCTGACCAAAAACATGATGTTGTGGTTCTGGGACAATTACACCACCAACCCTGCACAACGTAACGAGATTTATGCCTCGCCACTGCGCGCAAGCATTAAGCAGTTAAGCGATTTACCACCAGCTTTGGTGCAAACCGCAGCTTTGGATGTATTACGTGATGAAGGCGAAGCTTATGCCAACAAACTGGATGCTGCTGGTGTCACTGTGACTTCAGTACGCTACAACGGCATGATCCACGACTTCGGTTTACTGAACGTACTAGCCGATGTACCAGCTACACAAGCAGCGCTGGATCAGGCAGGTCAGGCGTTGAAAAAGCACCTGAACCAGGACTTAAACTAAACAATTAAACTGAACAACATAAGGGCAGAGTCAATGACTCTGCCCTTTAGGCAATACCAGCCAGATTTTACCGTAATGCCGCAAACTATCACTGCGCTGCTGAGCTTCATCTCCTATACCCTGATAGACATCAATACGACCCGGAGTTTTAATGGCTGCACCTTTATCCTGCGCCAGCATCAATCTGAACTCATGGCCTGTTAATTCACCTTTGGCATCCAGCAATGGTACTTGCGCCAACACTATGGAACCTAATGGTATAAAAGCCGGATCGACAGCCACAGAATGCAATGGCGTTAAGGGTTCATTGGCTGCACCTACAGGTTTATCCAGGCCTGGTGAAAAGAAGGTATAACTGGGGTTTTTGCTCATCAGTTCACGTTGTTTGTCCGGGTTTTTCGCCAGCCATTCTTTAATGGCAGTGGCAGAAATGGTGTCTGCCGTGTATTCACCCATCTCAATCAGTACTTTGCCTAAACTGCGATACGAATGGCCATTACTGCCACCATAACTTAATAAATGCTGCTGGCCGTACTCATCTTCAACCACACCAGAGCCTTGTACCTGCATAAAAAAGTTGTCAACCAGACTGTTGCTGTAAAACAGCTCTAAACCTTGCCCGGCCAACACCTGCTCAAAGTCGATTTGTTCACGGCTTGGATACTGATTTAAGCCAGCAGGTTTGCGATAAATAGGGTATTTGTATTCTGCATCCGGTGTGGAACGCACTTTAAACACCGGTACATAATAACCGGTAAATTGCACGTTGCCTTTGCCATCTTCACCAGCCAACTGATGCAAGGCAAAAGCCTTACCGCCTTGTGCTGAGGGTTGTTCTGCCCAGGCCTGTAAATCACGTATTGTTTGCTGCAACTGGCTTTTACTGACAGCTAAGCCGGGTAAATTATGCTGTAGTGGCACCGATTTTTTATTTAAGTAGTTCAGCTGTCGTTCAAGTCCTTCTAAAAATTGCGGGGTCAGCCATTGGGTGTTTAAGACGGCTTCTGGTTGCTGCCTGTAAGTGCCACTGAATGCCTGGGCTCTTTTATCCAAACCATTGTTGGCAAACTGATTGGAGTGATGAATGCCGGAGGACGTCTGACTACAGGCCGACAAAATAAGGCTGGTGAGGCCAAGCCACAAAATACGGTGTTTCATAGAAGATAAGATTCAAAAAAGCAGACTGTGGCGGCACTCTATGTCACCAGAGCTTGGCTGACAACAGCTTGACTGTAATTTTTTGACAGAGCAGACTAAAAACAACTATTTGATAAAAACGCTCATGCTTGTATTATCCATTTTACACACAGCGATGTTCTGCTCTGGTTTAACAGGTAAAACAATGAAACTATGGAAAGTATGTGTTTTGGTACTGCTCTCTGGGCTTGGTGCCTCTACAGCAGTGCAGGCCGCACCTAAAGCCACAGAGCTGAAATTTGTATTGTATTATCCGCAAGTGCCTCCTTATATGTATCAGGACGAAAACACTGAAAAAGTGGTGGGACTGGTGCCAGAAGTGCTGCAGGATTTTTTCAACCAACAAAATATCCGCGTTCAGTATGTGGCTGATAACAGAACCCGCGCCGAACACAGGCTCTATCGAGGGGAAGTGGATGCCATTTTACTGGCCAAAGAGTGGACCCAATATCCTGAACAACTGCTATTTTCAGAACCTTTATTGGAACATCAGGACTACTTATTTGCCCGTCAGCCGATGGCAGCACAAGGACAGTTAGCGGATTGGGTCAAAGGCAAAGCCATTTGCACCCGCCAGTATTATATCTACGAAGCCTTAACCCCATTTTTTAACAGCAATGAGGCGGCCAGAGTGGATTCGCCCAGCGAACTGACTCAACTGAATATGTTACTCAATGGCCGTTGTGATTATGCTTTTATGAATGAGCACGTCGCCAACTGGTTGTTGCATCACCACTTTCCTGACAAACAACTGTATCGCTCAGCCAACGGATTCAGCCCTGTTGGTTTAACTGTGGCTTTTCATCCACGCTGGAAACTCCAGCTTGCCGCTTTTAACCAGTATCTGCGTGAACAACAACAGCAAGGCACCATAGCCCAGTGGCTAAAGTTTTATGTGACTAAATCCTGAGTGTGCGACTGCTTCTCTCACTGCTGTCTGTGGAACTTGCCAGATTAATCTGACCAGACACTGCTTTAGATCAAATCCAGGCAGTCTTATTTGCCACATACTCCGTAGCCTGTAAGCCAGAGGGCAGAACACTCTGGTGCAGCTTCTAAAATAACGGAGTAAAAGATGGGAAATTTAGACAGACGTAATTTTTTAAAACTATCGGCTTCTACCTTAGTGGGCATCACTTTAGGCGGAACAGCCTTGCATGTTGTGGCACAGGAAGTGGTGAAGGCGGACGATCCTATGGCTGTGGCCATGAAATATGTTGAAAAATCCACAGTGGAAGGTGCCAACTGTGCCAATTGTTTGCATATACAAGGCAAAGATGGCGAAGCGTTACGGGGTTGCAATATTTTCCCGGCTAAGCTGGTTCACGCCGAAGGCTGGTGTGTTGCCTGGGCGAAAAAAGGCTAAATCGCTCAACCCTTAGGACTCATTTGCACAACCCCCAAACAGTAAGAACAACGTTGTCCCTTCTGCTTGGGGGTTGTGTAGCATTCCAGTACTGAGTTTATCTTGTAAAAAAATCAATACGTTCGGTTTCAGCAGCTATGGACTTCAGGCACTATATGCAGGAATTGACCCAGAGACCAAATCTGATATAGGGTTTGACGTTGTCTTTAACCAGAAAGCAACCAGATAGTATCAAGTGGGGATGGCGAAAAGCGATGAAATATGCGGACAGGCTTATTGGAGAGAGCACCGGCTATGGTAACTATTAAAGATGTGGCAAAACATGCCGGAGTGGCTTTTAAAACGGTAGCCCGTGTTGTGAACAACGACCCAACGGTAAAACCAGAAAACAGAGAGAAAGTTTTACGCTCTGTTGAGGCGTTGGGATACAGGCCAAACCGCGCCGCTCAGATGACCCGGCGTAAAAAATCCGGCGTTATTGGTTTTATTGCGGACGAGTTGTTACGGATCCCATACACCTTTGATTTAATCCGCGGTGCCCAGGAAATGGCGTGGAAACACAACAGGGAGTTGATGGTACTGAACATTAATGAGCACAAATATAGTCTGGAAGCTGCGGTGGATCATTTATTCCAACACAGGGTGGAAGGCATTATCTATGCGTCTATGTACCATCGCCAGGTCAGTTTGCCCGATAGCCTGACTCAGATCCCCACTGTTTTAGCGAATTGTTATACCTCTTGTGGGCGTTTTGCGACTGTTGTGCCGGATGAAGAGCTTGCAGGCGAACAAATAGTCGGCGCTATGCTGGATAAAGGCTATAGACGTATCGCTTTTCTGAATCTTGATGAGCGTATTATTGCCGCTCAAGGACGTAAAGCCGGGGCTATCCGCGCTTTTGAAAAGCGAGGGGAGTCATTGCAGAATTTGCATATTGAATCCGTGATTGTTGAACAGGATGGCCAATTGATTTCAAGAGCGCGGCTGGCTGCATGCGAAGTGATAAAACAATTTAAACCTGATGCTATTTTATGTGGTCAGGATCCAATGGCGATGGAAATATATTTTGTATTGCAGTCTCTGGGTCTGAAAGTGGGAGAAGATATTGGTATTGGCAGTTTTGACAACTGGGATCTGATCCCGGAGCTATTGCAGCCCAGTCTAACCACAATGGCATTGCCTCACTATGAAATGGGGCGTTGGGCCTTTAATTATTTGCTGGATGAACGCACTGATGTGGTGGCAAGCAAACTACCATTCAGACTGATCAGCCGTGGCTCATTGTGAAACAGGCCTTAAATTTGTCGGCGCAGGCGCCAGCCAGAATGCTGACAACAGGGTGCAACACACCACAACGCTGCCGATCAGCAGGTAGGAGGTAGCATAGCCATAGTGGTCATACAGATAACCAAAAAATGGCGACAACAACATAGCGCTGAGTTGGCTGAACAGCAAAAATCCGACCATATACAAGGTAGTGGACAGCCGGGAGTCGAAGACTGCAGCTATATATTTGAACATGGCGACCAATAACACAGGCAGCTCCACCGCATGTAGCAGCTTTAACGCAGAAATAGCCAGAATGTCTGTCGCCAGTCCTGAACACAGTATTCTTATCGCCATAATACCACCGGCTAAAATCAGTGCCCGCCTTGCCCCTATTCGGTTCACCAGTGCCGGGGTTACAAACATCAGTGCGGCCTCCAGAAAAACCTGCGAAGAATTCAGATAACCAAAATAGATATTTGCCAGTTGAGGGTTTGCAAACTTAGAGGCAAAATAAACCGGAAACTGCTGGTCAAATACCTGATAAATACAAGGAACACTGATGATATAAAATGCAAAACGCCGAAACTCCGGTAGTTTCAATACCTGCAGCAGATCAGACAGACCAGGCTTTGTGATGTGCCGCTGGCAACTTTGTGGAGCAGAGGAGGTGGGGGTGGTCACCCGTATCAGGCAAAACAAGAAAACAATACCGGCCAGACTGGATAACCAGAAAACTGATTGCGGATACCAGTTCAGTAACAGACCCGTAAAAAATGTGGCGACGGCCCAGCCCAGAGATCCCCACATTCTGGAGCGGCCAAACTCAAAACCATCTCTGCGGCTTAAGCGTTCAATAAAAGATTCCAGCACCCCTACAGCTGCGCCAAAACTCACCGCAGTGAACAGAGCTCCAACTCCGGAACCCAGCCAGAAGTTACTCTTAAGCAAGGGTTGATAAAGCCAGTTAAAAAATGGTCCACAACATAAAATGGTGATAGCCACCACATAAAGCAGGGTTTTACCTTCGCTTAACCTGTCCTGCCAATAGCCATAGAAGGGCATCAGTATAAATGCCACCAGGGCATTTATACTGAAGACAAAACCAATATCTGTTGCCGTCAGGCCTACATTTTGTTTCAGCCAAATGGCATAAAATGAGAAGGAAAAAGACCAGGCAACAAAAAAGCTGAAAAATGCGCCATTCAGCAACCAGTAATTCAGGCGGTATTGTTGCATCTGCTCTTTCCCCTTCAGGGTTTAGGCTAATTTGTCCAGATTGACTTCAGCCTTGTTAAGGTCAATTGCCCGATGGACGCATGTTCGGCAAGATCCAACTGTAAGCTGTCATAAGGTTGTTGTGGAAACAGCAGGGCGGTCATCACCACCTGACCATCTTGCCAAAACAGCTCCAGTGACGATTCATCCAGCACTAAGGTCAGGGTGTTTTTACTGAAATCCCCCATCATGGGTGCTGTTTGCACATTGCCAAAATGCTTATCAAAACCCACCTTACCAGACTGTCTGCGATCAAGTCGTAGTTCTTTTTTGACAAAATCAAACTCAATTTTTACCTGATCACCCGCCTGATTATGCAGGATCAGCTCTGACACACCTTGCTGTTGCTCCAGCTTCAGGTCAATACGGCTGGAACCTGACTGATGTTCAGGCTTAGGTAAAGCTATTGTATGCCGGCCTGAAAGTGGTCCAAATTGCTTTTTATTCAACTCAAGCTTTTGCAGTTCAGGTATCAGTGTAGATTTCAGGCGTAACAGACCATCACTGTGCACCAGATTCAACTGTCGTGGTAAGGTCATGGCACTACGCCATACTTCAGTTGGAACCGTTTGTGCATATTGCCAGTTGCTCATCCAGCCCATAAAGATGCTCTGTTTCAGCTCTCCTGGTATAGCGCTGAAGGTGACGCCTGCATAATTGTCCGTACCATAGTCCAGCCAGAGTGCAGGTTCTACTTTAGAAGAAGCAGGTTTATCGGAAAAAACAATCTGATCCAGATAAATATGTCCCCAATTTTCGCTGATCTCATCGATCACCTGCAACACAGCCTGCTGCCCTTTCAGTTCTGTCACATCCCAACTATGTAGTTGAAAATTTTCGCTATTTTGGCCTGTTGCAGTGCGGACTACCTTGCCATCGACCAACAGGTTCATGCCTAGCTTTTCATCAAATTTGCCACCAGCCAACATAAAGTTGATGTAGCTGCTGCTAATAGTAAAGGGGCTTGATGTTAAAGTTCCAGTGGCCTTGTCTTTGTCGGCGAAACTGTTGAGCAGATACTGGCCTTCAAAACCCTGCACTGGTGCCTGTTCCGGGTGAGCACCAGCTGTTGGCGCATTCGCAAAGGCGTTACCCACTGCAGTCCATCCCTGTAATCCACTTTCAAAATCAGCGAAGATTTGCCCTTGTGGAAATACTGGTGCTTCAGGTTTTAATGCCTGTTGCCAGTCTTCATCCAATTGAAAGCTTTTGCCGTCAAAGTCACCGACAAAATACTGAGTCGCAGAGCCTCCATTCGGACCGCCTGAACCTACACTGACAATCAGCACATATTTGTGTTGATCTGAACCTTCAATGGGCAGCAGAATTAAATCCGGACATTCCCAAACGCCAATATGGCTGCCCCAGTCTTTGCCAAAGTTACTTTCAAAGCTCCAGTCGATTAAGTTTTTCGAGCTGTAAAAACCTATATGATCTGCCTGTGCCAATACCATAATCCATTTTTTACTCTGCTCATGCCATACCACTTTAGGGTCACGAAAATCTTTGATCCCAGGATTTGCCAGCACAGGATTTGACGGGTGTTTTATCCAGCTCCGGCCTTTATCCAGGCTATAGGCCAGGCCTTGAGTCTGGAAATCTGTCCTGCCTTGTTTTTCCCCTACAGGGTCATGATAGGTATAAATGGCCACTATAGGCGGGTTTTCTTTAGTGCCAAGGCCGCTGGTGTTTTTATGGTCAACAACGGCGCTACCTGAAAATATAGTGCCTAACTGATCCGGATATAACGCAATGGGTTGGTGTTCCCAGTGCAGCAGATCTTTACTGATAGCGTGGCCCCAATGCATAGGGCCCCACACTGATGCATCTGGATTGTACTGATAAAACAGGTGGTATTCGCCCTGGTAATAAAACATACCGTTTGGGTCGTTCATCCAGCGTTGTTCAGGCGTAAAATGTACTTGTGGCCTGTATTGTTCCTGATAAAGCGGCAGGGCTCCAGCTTGGTTTTTTTCTGGTGCTGAAGGCAGGTTACAGCCTGCCAGAACTAAAGCTGTGCATAAAACATAAATACGACGCATAAGGTTATATCTCCTTCGACAGCAGGCTACCGGATAACTCTTCCAGGGTCCTGCCTTTGGTTTCTGGCATCATGGTTTTGACAAAAATGAGTTGTAACACCATGGCGAATGTGAAAAATGCAAAGACCTGAGCCGCGCTGAAATGGGCAAGCACCCATGGCATCATCAGGGTGATCAGAGCAGCAAAGATCCAGTGAGTACCTGAACCCAGTGACTGGCCTTTAGAGCGCACCGCATTTGGGAATATCTCTGAAATAAAGACCCAGATCACAGCGCCCTGGCCTATGGCGTGGGCTGCAATAAAGGTAAAAATGGCACCCACAACAAAGTAGCCAGTGACTCCGCTGGAGAAGGCCCAACTGACGGTTGCCAGCGACAGGATGTAACCCACAGAGCCTATATACATCAGTGTTTTTCTACCCAGGCGGTCAATCAGATAGAGCCCAAGCATGGTAAAGAGCAAGTTGATCACTCCTATACCTGCACTGGACAGCAATGAGGCTGAGCTATCCAGGCCTGCCAGTTCAAAAACACGGGGGGCGTAATAAATTATAAAATTGATACCGGACACCTGATTAAAGACGGCAATCAGAAATGCCAGCATGACAGGAAAACGGTAGCGTTTTGTCAGCAAGGATTCGTTGGCGTGAACCCGTTGCTCACGCTGGAAATCGGTAATAATTTGCTCAGCATTCTGATGCCCAAGCTGGCGAAAGACGGCTCTGGCCTGCTCAGGTTTTTGTTGTTGCAATAGCCAGCGGGGACTTTCAGGTGCACGTAACACCATCAATAAATAAGCCAGCGCCGGTATAGTTTCTACACCCAGCATTAATCGCCAGTCGGCATCAATAGTGCCGGCCAGCAAATAATTCGACAGGAATGCGACCAGAATTCCGAATACAATCTGGAACTGGTACAACGCAACCAGACGGCCACGCCAGGCTGCCGGAGCAATTTCTGCGATATAGGCCGGAACTGCAATAGAGGACATACCCACACCTAAGCCGCCAATAAAACGCAGCACTGCAAAGCTGTAAGGATCAGGAGCTAAAGCGCTGCCAATAGCGGATAGTGTATAAAGCACACCAATCAGCACCAGTGTGAATTTACGGCCAAAGCGGTCACAAGGCCAGCTGCCGAACAATGCACCCAGCACTGTGCCCCATAATGCTGAGGACATCACAAATAAGCCATGAAACAGGGGGGAACTTTGCCATAGCTCTTGTGTTGGTTTATCTGCACCGGAAATAACGGCAGTATCAAAACCAAACAAAAAACCAGCGACGGCAACTGTCATCGCCCAATACAAAATTTTATTCATATCTTTCTTCTTTAATGGCACCAGTCAGAGCGGACACCAGGCCTGCTCTGACTGGTGCTGGTTAGTATCCCGGGTTCTGGACGTACAACCCGCCGCTTAAGTTGATCTGCAGATTGGGGATCGGCAGGTATTCGTGTTTGTTTTTGGTGAAATGAGCCGATTGCAGGTAAGGTTTACGGCCTTTTTCTATCAGGAAATACTGATCCAGGCTTTCTTTAGCTATCCCCCAGCGCACCAGGTCAAAAAAGCGATGACCTTCCAGTCCCAATTCCAACCGACGCTCCCAACGCAGGGCTTGTCGGGCTTCGTCTTTTGAGTTGAAAGCGCTGTATTGACCTATTCTGTAGATACTGGCGTTGTTTAAACGGGCTGTGCTGGCTGCAGCTCTTTGGCGTAACCTGTTAATAACAGGCACTGCTTCGTTCATTCGATCCAGTTCAATCAGAGCTTCAGCTTTCCATAACAGCACATCTGAGAAACGCACCAGTACAGTGTTCAGCGAGAAAATAGGGAAGGGGCCATTTTCACCACGGCAATCACAGTCAGGATGTTCTAAATCTTTCATCCCTGTGTAGTTTCCATAGATAGCTGGTGCTCTGGACCAGGAATCTCCACCATGGATTAAATTGGCATCGTATTTAAAAGGTTTACCTTCCATGGCGACAGTGTGATCCAGTCGAGGGTCTACAGCGTCAGTGTCTTTGTTATAAATGGCGTTATTCCCTGTATCAAACAAAGGCAGGCCATCAGCGCCGGTTTTGAAAGCATTGACAAAGTTTTCTGTTGGCACATGAAAACCACAACAACCAAAGCCACCTGACTGAGGAGCATTTAATGCGCTGGCCCAGCTGCCGCGTCCATCCGGAGATCCGTCATTTAACGAACGCTGTATCGCAAACACGGATTCCACGCCATTTTCATAGTCAACCAGGAAGTTTTTTGCATAGTCGTCGTGCAGGTTATAGACATTCGACTGCTCGACTTCTGTCACTAATCTGATTACTTCGTTGAGCTTGTCTGTATTGATGGCAATCACATTGTGTTGATCATCTTGCTCATAAGCCTGATACAACAGGGTTTTGGCCAGCAATGCTTTTGCAGAAAGGGCGGATGCCCTGCCTACATCTTTTTGTACATCAGGCAAATTGTTCATAGCAAAACGAAAATCTTCCGCTATTTTGTCCCACAGCTGCTGATCCGTCAGATCGCGGTTACTGGCAGCCAGTATTTGCTCCTGCGACAGTGTTTCATCTATCCATGGGATCCATTTATGGTGGATTTTCAGGTCAAAGTAAAACAGTGCTCTGACAAAACGAGCCTCTGCAACTTTTTGCTGCAGCGTATCTCTTACCTGGCTGTCGGCGTTGGCGATGACACGCAGCACTTCGTTTGCACGGGAAATGCCTGTGTAATTGCGGCTCCATTTTTTATCATTTAAATCAATAAGATCGGGCGGGAAAGATTCCATTTCCGGCACTATAGGTTCAAACATAGATAAAGCATGGTAAGCAAAGATATCGGAAGGGCCATTGCCGCCTTTGTGGGCATCTCCAGCCCGGAGATTTCCTGTAGGCCATAAAAAGTTGGGTGCTGTGTAATGGTCGTTGCCAAGGTAGCTATAAGTGGCAATCACCAGTGCATCTATATTACTTACTGTGGTGACTTGATCAGGTGTCAGTACTGCCTTTGGCGGCACGTCCAGATCGTCACTTCCGCCACAGGCTGTCAGCTGGAGTGCAAGCAGACTGCAGAATAAAGGGTATATAAGCTGTTTCATAGTAGTTCTCATTCGTTGAAGTGCTGAAATTGCTGTTAAAAGGTCATTTCAAGGCCAAGAGTGATACGGCGCGGCACTGGGAAGACTTCATTGGGTGTTTCCGGATCTTCGCTTAAGGTTCCACCCGGAGTCAGAGTGAGTAAATTAGAGGCTTGCAGGTAAACCCGGGCTTCCTGAATGCCAAACTTATCCAGCAGGTCGATATTTGGTCTGTACCCCACGGAAATATTTCTGAGCTTCAGATAGCTGCCTTCTTCCCAGAAAAAGCTGGACTGACGGCCTTCGCCATTGGTATCTACCAACGTCAGGGCTGGTACTGTGGAGTCGCTGTTTTGCACAGTCCAGGCGTCCAATACTCTTGAGCCATAGTTAGAGCCAATATTCAGCGAGGTGAAATCGGTAAAAAGGCGCCAGTTGTTACGGATTTGTCCCCCTTCCACCCCTTGCCAGAACATATTAAAGTCCCAGTCTTTGTAGTTCAGCGTCAGATTCAGGCCATAGATAAAATCAGGATCTGTAGTGGCAAAAAAGTCCTGATCGTTTTCATTGATCACACCATTGCCATCCAAATCAGCCCAGCGTATCCGTCCCGGAGCTGCACCCGCCTGAGTTGCATGTTCATCCACTTGGCTTTGGCTTTGAAACAAACCATCGGCCACATAACCGTATACAGAGTTGATGGAGCGACCAAGAATAGTTTTATCCTGGCCGTTGCCACCAAAGCTGTTGATCACGTCTTGCGGTAAAGCTGTGACCTTATTTCTGGATTTGGACAAATTAAAGGATGCGTCCACTTTGAGATCTTCCCAGCCATCGAAACTTAACCAGTCCTGATAACCTAAGATCATTTCAAAGCCGTTATTTTCGATGGTGCCGCCGTTGACCCATTTTTGTGCTCCTTCTCCTAAAGTCGCGATAGGGCGGGTCAGCGTAAGAATGTCCCTTGTTTCTTTCTGATACCAATCGAAGCTTGCATAGACAGTGTTGGAAAACAGGTCAATATCCAGGCCTATATTGCTTTGTGTGGATGTTTCCCACTTCAGGTCAGGGTTACCGGTTTGAGCACGGACAAAACCTGAAGGCAAAGTACCGCCATTGGCGCCTGTAATGTCATAAGCCGTGCCTTCGTCCTGTTGATTAGTAAACAAAGACTGAGTGGCGTAACGAGGGATATAAGTGGTCGCGGTGGCATTGCCCGGAATTTCCTGATTACCGGTTTCACCCCAGCTCAACCTTAGTTTCAGGTTGGAAACAGAGGCCAGATTAAAAAACTCTTCGTTGGACAATACCCAGCCAGCAGAAAAGGCTGGGAAGGTGCCGTATTTATTGTTTTCGCCAAAACGGGATGAGCCATCGCGTCGCACTGTGGCTGATGCAAGATAACGATCATCGTAGTTATAGTCGGCTCGGGCAAACTGAGAGTCCAGTGCCCAGCTGTCGCCATCACCTTCAACCCGCACATCCCTGGTGGCCTGAGATAAAAACGCAAAATCACGATCATTGGAGGCAAAACCAGACCCTATAGCGCGGGCCGATTCGCGTTTAAAGTTGATTTGTTCAATACCAGCCAGCAAATTGAAGCTGTGTTTCTCATCCAATACCACTTTGTAACTGGCGGTATTACTGGCAATGATGCTGCGGCTCCAGTTGTTATCGACCGTCAGCCTGTCGCCGAAAGTCAGAGTTCCGGCTTTAAAACTACGGGTAAAATTACGGAAGTAAAACTGGCTGTAGTCGACACTTAAACTGCTTTTGAGTTTAAGATCCTCTAAAGGACTGTATTCGGCATAAAAGCCAGGCATCACTTTGTTGAAACGGTGATTATTGTCACGGTTTTGTTCAATGATCCTGACCGGGTTATCTCTGTCCGTGATGCCAGGTACAGGGCCTCCCCAGCCCCCTTCATCGTTAAAAACCGGCACTATGGACTGTTGCTCAATGGATAAACCCAGAATCTGTCCTGCTAAATCATTGATCAGGTTGCCAACCTGATTGGTCAGCAGAAAAGTTTGACCTACTTTTAAACGGTCTTTAATCAGTTCATGGTCTGAATTCAGCCGAAAGGCCATACGTTCAAAGTTAGAACCATCCACTATGCCGTCTGAGTTGTAATACCCCAATGAACTGTAAAACCGGCTAGTTTCATCTCCTCCGGATAAAGACGCATTGAAGTCCCGCACATCGGCTTCGTGGGTGACTAAATCAAACCAGCGGGTGTCGGCAGGGCGTTGCAGATTGTCCGGATCCGTAAAAGCAGGAAGATTTACGCTGTTAAGTTGTGGATTATCGTAATCGCCATTCCAGTCAAAGTTATACAAGGGGCTTGCTGAATTTGGATTGGTTTTATCGTTCACTGCGGCACGCCAAACGGCCATACCTCGTTGTTCGGTATTCAGGGGGTTTAAATCGTAACTGTAACTTTCGCGGGTTTGATTAAAACGAAAGTTAAAATCAAGACCTTCATGGCCCTTTTTTGTCGTGACCACAATGACGCCATTGCCGGCACGTGAACCATAAATACTGGCCGCAGCAGCATCACGCAGGACCTGCACGTCCGCTATATCATTGCTGTTGATCTCGTGCAGACCTGATTTAGTCGGAATGCCATCAATGATGTACAGAGGGTCATTGTTTCCCAAAGGACCCAGACCCTGGCCACGAATACGCACTGTGGCCGCTGAGTTCGGGTTGCCGTTGGTGGTTATGTGCAGGCCTGGTACCCGGCCTTGCAAATTTTGCATGATATTCCCGGCGGGCATATCGGCAATATCTTCCACGTGAACAGTGGCTATAGCACCTGTCAGATCTTTTTTCTCAACTGAGGCATAGCCATAAGACACCTGAATTATTTCGATATCCTGCTGTTCTTTTTCCTCATTATTTTTTTGTTCTTCCTGTATGGGCGGCTCTGTTTGTTGCTCTGCCAAAACGAAAGTGGGGAGTAACAAAGTGCTACTTGTCAGAAGCATATGAATGCCTCTCGCCAACGGATGCATGGAGAATGTTTTCATGTCTTGTCCTGTTGATGTGAATGTTATTTTTATCGACAATAAACAACGTTGTCTTTTTGTTTATAATGCAGACCGAGCGTTTTTTCAACATATAAATTGCAGATTTGCACAGATGTTGTGCATTTTCGTTAAAAGTGGTGCATTGCGAAGTGATCACAAGGTGCCTGGACTCAGTGCTATCGTTGTTTTTTAAGTCGGTACTGCGGTCTGATTGCTTGAGTGGTAGGAGAGTTGCGATGGAAAATAACCAAATCCAGCAGACAAAGCAGGGCACAGAGTCGGTTCCCTGTTAAATCTATCTATTTCTGCCTTACGCTCACCAACTGGCCCTGAGTCTGCCATTAGCCAGAGCTGGTATCACTGCCGGTATGCCGTTAAGATAACTGAAGTTTTTAAGCCGACAGAGACTAGCCATGACATCCTGGGTGAGCGCTTTATTAGATTCTGCAGCAGGTCGCTGGTGTGGTGTGCCACAAGCGACCCCTTTGCAACGACCACAAGGAGAGGCCGCATGTTTTAGTGGTTCAGTGCTGCTGTGTGGCAAAATATCCCCGCACAGTGTGTTGTTGCGTCAGCATTTAAGCCTTCTGCCTGATAGTCGTTTTGATGAAGCGTCAGTCGGGCCATTTCAGGCCATTATTTTTGATGGTACTGAACTGCAAAATACCAAAGAGCTGGATTTAGTCTGGCAACACTTACACAGTGTTTTACCTGTGTTGGCGAAAAATGGCCGTGTGTTGATACTGGCGCGAGCTGTGGCTGATGCCAGCAACGCAGATGCCGCAGCCGCAGCTGCTGCTTTATCGGGCTTTACCCGCTCCATTGCCAAAGAGCTGGGGCGTTTTGGCAGTACAGCAAATTTATTATCCCTGCGCCAGGGCGTACAGCAGAGCCTGTTGCCTGTTGCAGAATTTTTCCTGTCTAAAGCTTCGGCTTATATCACAGGTCAGGTCTTGCCAGTAGGTGCGGTAACAATAGCTGAACTCAGCCCATGGCAAAAACCACTTCAGGGGAAAGTTGCTTTGGTGACAGGCGCAGCCCGTGGCATTGGTGCTGCCATAGCTACAACGCTGACAGAGCAGGGAGCCAGCGTTATTGGGCTGGATATTCCACAAGCCGAAGAGGCACTTAACGCCTTGATGCAGCAGCTGCAAGGCAAAAGCCTGGTGCTGGATATCAGTCAGAGCAACAGTGCTCAGCAATTGCAGCACTGGTTAACAGAGCAAGGTCTGACACTGGATATTCTGGTGCACAACGCTGGTATCACCCGCGATAAACTATTTCACAGAATGACAGAAGCCCAGTGGACTCAAACTCTGGACGTGAACCTGCGTGCAGTGCAAGCTATTAATTCACTGCTGTTGGAACAGCAATTGATCCAGTCCGGTGGAAGGGTGGTGTTGTTGTCGTCGATGAATGGTTTGGCAGGGCAAAAAGGCCAGACCAACTATGCCAGCTCAAAAGCCGCTTTGGTCGGGTATTGCCAGTATATGGCGATGCAGGACCACAGAGGCATTACCTTTAACGCCATAGCCCCAGGTTTTATTGAAACTCAAATGACAGCAGCTATGCCGGCCATCCCACGTGAAGTGGGACGGCGGTTAAACTCGCTGAGTCAGGCGGGTTTACCTCAGGATGTGGCTTTGGCTGTCGCCTTTTTTGCACGACCAGATGCCGCTGGTTTAAACGGCTCTGTGCTGAGAGTGTGTGGTCAATGTTTTATTGGCGCCTGAAGGCTGAATACCCGATCCCACCGATGCTGTGGCCCAGACATCAGGCGGCAGCCAGGCTTTTTTCCACGGCATAAATTGCTCGGCTGGCATAGGACGGGCTATGCCGTAGCCCTGAGCCAGAGTACAACCCAATTGCAGCAGCATTTCGCCGTGTTCTGTGGTTTCCACCCCTTCAGCAACAATTTCACGTTTAAATTCATTGGCCAATACAATAATGCCTTTGAGAATGGCTAAATCGTCCGGGTCAACCAGCATATCGCGGACAAAACTCTGGTCTATTTTCAGCACTGTTGCGGGCAGACGTTTTAAATAGGTTAAGGACGAATAACCAGTGCCAAAATCATCCAGCGCAAAACTGACACCACTGCGAATACAAGCCTGCATTACGGCCTGAACATGGGTTAAGTCATTCAGCGCACTGGTTTCCAGAATTTCCAGTTGCAACAAAGAGGCTGGCACATCTGAATAAAAATGCAGTAACAATTGCAGGCGATTCACAAAATCCAGCTGCTGTAAGTGATAGGCTGAGATATTGACACTAACAGGGATAGTCATACCCTGACGTTGCCATTCGGCCAACTGACGCAGTGCTTCTTCAATCACCCAATAGCCTAATTCCACTCCCAGACTATGTTGTTCTATCGCAGGTAAAAATAAGGCAGGAGCGACCATACCTTTTTGTGGATGCATCCAGCGGATCAGCGCTTCTGCACCTATCACTTCACCTGTGTGCATATTAACTTTGGGCTGATAAAACAATCTGAACTGTTTAAGTGCCAGGCCTTGTCTGATTTCTACTATGGTTTCCTGGTGGCCACGTAAACTGCGGGCATAGTCGGTATCAAAGACATGACAGCGGTTTTTACCATCCTGCTTGGCCTGATACATGGCATGATCGGCCTGACGTACCAGCTGTTCTGCTTCAGTGGCATCCGTCTGAGGGTAAAAGGTCAGGCCTATACTGGCAGACACCGACAACATCCATTCGTCTATTTTCAGCGGTTTAGCCACCACATCCAGCAGTTGCTGAATTTTGGCAAGCCCGGCTTTTTTATCACTCAGCGCAGGCAACAACACCACAAATTCATCACCGCCGATACGGGCCAGCAACTCGGTTTCTTCAAGCTGAGACTGCAGTCGTTCGGACAAGGCGATTAAGAATTGGTCGCCGGTTTCATGGCCGTGCCGGTCATTAATTTCTTTAAAACCATCTAAATCAAGATAAGCAATAGCCAGCATCTGCTCTTCAGTGGCTTTTTTCAGCAGCAGCTGTAACTGCCGGGTTAAAGCGCTACGGTTTGGTAAGCCCGTCATGGAGTCATAAAGTGCAATTTTTTCAAGGTGTTGTTGCTGTTGGTACTGGTTGGTAATATCAGAAAAGAGCCCGACATAATGTTGTAACTGGCCTTTATCATCCAGGACAGCACTTAAGGTCAGGCTTTGAAAAAAATCTTCGCCTGACGCCTTGCGACTCCAGAGTTCACCAGACCAGAAGCCTTGCTGCTGAAGGCTTTGCCACATGGAACTAAAAGTAAGTTCATCCAGATGCTCAGACTGCAATAAACGTGGGGTGCAGCCTATAGCTTGTTTAGCGCTGTAGCCTGTGATCTCGGTAAAGGCCTGATTCACATCAATCATCACACCTAATGGGTCGGTGATCATAATGCCTTCGCGGGCATGGGTGAACACGCTGGCAGATAAGCGCAATTTGTTGTCTGCGGTGTGCTCAAGTGTAATATCCCGGGATAAACCGACAGTGCCTACATACTCTTCATCAACCAATACAGGGGCTTTGTAGGTTTCATACCAGGACTGCTCTGTTTCAGTTTTATGTTGCGAGCGGATCACCTGTGGCTGGCCTGATGTCAGTACTTGTTTATCATGGACCACATGACTTAAAGCACGTTGTGCATCAAATAAGTCGGCGTCTGTTTTCCCCACCAACTGGCTGGTATTTCGATGCTGAAACTGCTCAGCAAACTTCTGGTTTACTTCCAGATAGCGGCCGTGAATATCTTTTAACCAGACTACAAAAGGAATGCTGTCAATCAGGGTGCGTTGGTACTGCTCTTTTTGCTGCAGCGTCTGGATCAGAGTCTGACGTTCCTGAATTGAGCTGTTCAGCCGAAGCTGGGTAGCACCCAGCCAGCTCATAATGCTGCCAGGTTTAGCTTTTCGCAGATCTGCGCCTTGCAGCACTTCACCCCGGCCCATAGCTTTAATCTGGTCGTATAAATGGCTGACAGAAGCACCCAAAATACTGTTGTGAACTCTTTTAATATCCCAAAGCGAATAAAACAGCAGTAAACCGGACAGAATAAACAGAATACGCATCACCAGAGCGTAAAACATCGCATCCTCTACTTCATCTGCTGTGCGCTCGTCCACCAGACTATACACAGTGGCTATGGGTTGCATGATGGCGATTTTGGCATTGTGGTAGTTCAGATCAAACACGCTTAGCAGGGCTTGTTGTTTGTTGTTCTCTTTTTGCGCCGGATCAATTTCAGGTCTTTCCAGCAGTTGCATCGCTTTTTGCTCTGTCACTGCCAACAGGTCGGACTGAATTTTGGCTTCCTGTAAGGCAGACATTTCGGCATCGGTAAAACCTGTGGCTTTCATTAAATCCAATAATGCGACACGGGAGCCAGCGGGGCGGGGTCTCTGGTTTTCTTCGCTAACTAAATCCCAGTACACCTGATGATAATTGACGGGCCTGGCCGACTGGCCATTTCGTATTGCGATAATTTCATTGAAGTGGTTTTTGTAGCGATGCTCCCCCGTTGCAATGTAGCTTCGCACCATACGGGTTAAATCATCGGAAGACTGACGCAACTCGCCGATGATTTTCAGCGAATACACCCGCTGATCATTGGCTGCATCAATACGTTTTTCTGCATAGACATAAGCAACAAAAATCGCGCTGAAAGTAAATAACAACGCAATAGCTGCCCAAAATCGCAGCGTAAGCTCAGACGTAGAGTAACGCTTTACCGGCACAAAAACTCCTGCTTTTCATCTTGTTCAACCGCAGTCATGCTGGTTAAAGATCCTGATTTATTCTGCCTCAATAGTTATTGAGGCGGGTAACGAAAGCAAGCTGTTCTATTCAGTTTTTGCGGTTTTATTTCCATAAATTTAGAAAAATCGCTAAAAACTTGCTAACACTTTGTTTTTTCAGTGAACCTCTATTAGTCTTAGCTGGTCAATAAATTAAATATATTGAATAAATACAGGTGATTCTGTGATGGATAAGTACCAGACTTTTTATCAGCCGAATCCGGAGATCCCGGACTTAGTGCAACGCATCGAACAGCAAATGGCGCAATGGTCCGTTGTTGTCACTTCGCTTTCATTGCAGCAACGTCTGGTGTTGCAGAATAAGTCTTTACAGGCCAGTCTGGCTTTGGACCACAATTCTTTATCTCTTGTGCAGTTGCAGGAGCTGGCTGCAGGTAAACGTGTAGTGGCTTTGGTGCAGGATATACAACAAGCACAAAATGCCCTGACGTTGTATCAACAACTGGATCAGCTTAATCCTTATCAAAGTGCCGATTTACGCAAGGCACATGGCGCTTTTATGAGTTCAGTATCCTCTGATGCCGGACACTACAGAAAGCAGGGTGCTGGTGTTTATGAAGGTCACAAGCTGGTGCATATGCCACCTGCACCGGCCACTGTGAAGGCTTTGGTTGATGAGCTGCTGGACAAACTGCAGCATGAACAGGTGCATCCTTTATTGATATCCTGCCTGATGCATTATCAACTGGCATTTATTCATCCATTTTCTGATGGCAACGGCCGTCTCTGTCGCTTGTGGCAACATTTAGTTTTAATTCGGTGGCAGCCTTGTTTTGCTTATTTGCCTTTTACTGCTGTGCTTAAAGACAAAACACGGGACTACCAAAAAGCCTTGCGCCAGTCCGTGCCTAAGTACGATGCAACAGCTTTTATTTTGTTTATGTTGCGCAGTATTCACGAAACGCTGAACACCGAATTAGAACAGTTGGAATTACAGCAATCCGAATTAAGTAACCTCAACCAGACGGCACATTTACCGGATCAGCCTTTGGTCGATTTGACACAATTTGTGCAGCTGCAACCACAAAAAGTGAAAACAAAAACGCCAGGGCCCTGGTATAAAACCGAAGATCAGATTTTAAAGAAACTGAAAAAAGACAACAGATTAAGTGCTAAAACCATAGCGGATGAACTTGGATTAAGCTCCAGAGCCATAGAAAAACAACTGGCGAAGTTAAAGGCGGAAGGCAAACTGCTTCGTACAGGACCTGCCAAAGGCGGTCGCTGGCAAGTCGTGGCCTGAACCACTTTTTATGACGACAAGGCCGTGCTTTTTAGCAGTTGATAGCATTTTTTTTACTTTTGGTCGTTTTGTCATATGACTGCCTACGGTGCTCAGTACACTGCTGTTTTTTTGCGATGAACAGGTGCTTTGTGCGTAGTATTTTTCTGTTTTTGTTGTGTTTAGTACTCAGTCTGGATCTTCATAGCGCAGAAGCAAAGTCGCAGTCTCAGGCGAACAGCTTGTTGCTGATCTCCATCGATGGTTTTGGCCAGCAGTACTGGGAGACTTATAAAGCGCCTGTTTTACATCAACTGGCACAAGCTGGTGTCAGAGCCCTTAGTATGCAGCCGGTCTTCCCGACAAAAACCTTTCCCAATCACTACAGCATAGCTACAGGTTTGTACCCTGCGAATCACGGTATTGTCGAAAACAATATTTATGATGCTGATTTTGATGCGGTATTTCGTATGAGCAAACCAGAAGAAGTCACCAATAGCCGTTGGTGGCTGGGTGAACCTATTTGGGTCACAGCAGAGAAGCAGGGGGTTAAAACCGGCACTTATTTTTTCCCAGGTACCGAAGCTGCGATCAAAGGGGTAAGGCCTGGCTTGTGGCAAGCTTACGATGGTTCAATCAGTAATAGAGACAGAGTGAACTCAGTATTGGCCTGGCTGGATTTACCTTTGGAGAAGCGGCCCCAATTTCTGACATTGTATTTCAGCTCTGTGGATGACGCTGGCCATGCCTATGGTCCTGAATCAAAACAGGTGGCTGAAGCTATTGCTGATGTAGATCAGGCGCTGGCTGTGCTGGTGAAAGGGCTGGAACAAAGAGGACTGCTTCATAGCATGAACCTGATGCTGGTATCTGACCATGGTATGGCCAAAGTGCCACAGCAGCAGGTGATAGTGCTGGACCAGCTGTTTGATCAGAAAAAAGCGGCTTTGGTGTTGTGGACCCCGGAGATTGTTTCCATTTTTCCGAAAAAAGCCGAATTAGAAGCTATTTACCAACAGCTAAAACACTCACTGCCACCTCAGGCCAAAGTGTATAAAAAAGCAGATTTACCAGAACGTTGGTTTTATCAGAACAGCAAACGTATAGCACCCATTTTGGTGGTGCCTGAAGCAGGCTGGCGTTTAATGCAAAAACATAAGCAAAAAGAATGGCTGGAAAAGCCTGGTCGTAGTGTTGTCACAGGCAGCCATGGTTATGACAATAATAGTCCGGCTATGCAGGCTATTTTTGTCGGGCATGGGCCAGCCTTTGCTGCAGGCAGTCAAATTCCGGCTTTTTCCAATATTGAATTGTATAACCTGATGTGCCGCATCTTAGGTATTCAGCCTGCACCCAATGATGGCAATCCTGACTGGGTGCAGTCTGTGTATCAGGCTGAGCAAAAGAAAGATTAAAGTCTTTTGGTCATAAAGTATTTGCAGCCGGTGAAAGGGTAGTTGGTTTGAGTCCACTCCAGCTGATAGCCATGGCGCTCGTAAAAAGGCTTGGCTTGAAAATCCAGAGTGTCGAGAATGACAAAGCTGCAACCCCTTGCTTTAGCAAGGCTTTCAGCCTCAATGAGTAGCTTTGATCCTACGCCTTTTCCCCGAACTTTTTCGTCCAGCCACAATGACTCCAGATAAAACCAATGGCCAAAAGTACGGCCAGCCACTGCGGCTATTAAGTGGCCTTCACTATCTTCCAGTTTAAATCCCAACTGTTGCCTTTTGGTCGCATCCCAGTGCAAGGCATTAAACTCAACAATTTTTTGTTTAGCCAGTTCGGCAAATTCAAGGGTATGGACAGGTGTAAAGATCACAGTTCTATCTTAGAAAACGAAAAAAACACTATAACATGCTCGCTTTCTCCCGTTAATAAATAGCTCTGTTCATTTAGCGCTGTCGGGATTATCAGACAAAACCATAGCAGAAGTGGTGAGGCCGTTGTTCAATTTTATAACAAAAGGCGATAGTTCTTCAGTGAAATAAACATTTTCACATTTATATGTTTTTTGTTTATACTGCCGCAAAAATAGGCTTAAAAATGAAAAAACTAATACTTTTTACTTTTCTTTAAAGTTAATTTGATAAAATTAATACCATTTGGTATCCTCTGTTTCTTCCCTGTTTTGTAGTTCGCTAGGATTGGCGTTGTTGTGGTGTATGAATGACGCTGGTTGACTTGCTTGCCAATTATCTTTATGTGCTGCGTTACATCGTTGTGGTGTTAATGCTGATGTTGTTGGTATTTGCACTGGATGACGTATTTATTGATCTTTACTACTGGATGCGCCACTGGGGCCGTTATTTCCGTTTTTACCGCAATACGAAAAAATTTGATGAGCAGGAACTGTTTCACCTGAAAGAACAGCCTATCGCCATTATGGTACCTGCGTGGCAAGAGGTTGGAGTGGTCGGTAAGATGGCCGAATTTGCTGCGGCCGAACTGGACTATGAAAACTATCAGATTTTTGTTGGTACTTATCCTAATGATCCAGCTACTCAGGCGGATGTCGATGCGGCCTGTGCCCGTTTTCCTCATGTACATAAAGTAGTGTGTGCACGACCAGGGCCCACCAGTAAAGCGGATTGTCTGAACAATATCATTACCTCCATTCTGGACTTCGAACGCCGCACTCAGGTGAAATTTGCCGGTTTTGTCCTGCATGACGCCGAAGATGTGGTGTCTGCGATGGAACTGAGGCTATTCAACTATCTGTTACCGAAAAAAGATCTGATCCAACTGCCGGTTTACCCCTTCGCCAAGGGCCCTTTTGCCTTTACATCTGGCCATTATCTGGATGAGTTTTCCGAAAGCCACGGTAAAGACGTCGTTGTACGTGAATCTATGGTTGGTCAGGTGCCGAGTGCTGGTGTAGGCACCTGTTTCAGCCGTCGCGCTATTATTAAGCTATCTCAGGAAGGGGACGGTTTACCTTTTGATGTGCAGTCTTTAACTGAAGATTACGACATAGGATTCAGGCTAAAACACTGGGGTATGGAAGAGATTTTTGTTCGTTTCCCAGTCACAGATAACCTGCTAGCCCGCTATGCGGAAAAAAGCCGTAGTCGCAGTCAAAGTCATGGCAATGTAGTCTGTGTACGAGAGTATTTCCCTGAGACTTTTCATACAGCTGTGCGACAAAAAAGCCGTTGGATCATAGGTATTGTGTTTCAGGGCTTCAAAACTCATCGTTGGGTTGACGACTGGAAGTTAAATTACTTTTTATGGCGCGACCGTAAAGGGGTGATCACTTATTTTGTCAGCTTTATTTCAACCTTAATTTTTGCGCAGCTTTGTCTGTTCTGGTTATACGATCAACTGATTGCCGATGGCTATCATTTTCTATCCATCTTTGTGGATGATCCGTTGGTGCAAACTTTGTTGGGTTTGAACTTCTTCTTTTTTATCAACCGCTTGTTTCAACGTATGGTGTTTGTGCGTCGCTATTACGGTATAGGGCAGGCACTATTGTCTGTCCCACGTCAGCTGTGGGGCAATGTCATTAACTTTTTTGCCAATGTGCGGGCCTGGAAGCAGGTGCTGCAGCATGGTGATCCACGTCGTGTGGCCTGGGACAAAACCTCGCACGAATACCCAAGCATCAGTCAAAACCGTGCCACCCGATCCATAGGATCAATACTGGTGGCACAAGGCACCTTGTTGCAGCAGGAGCTGGATTTTGGTTTAGAGCAACAGCAAAAAGGTGAACGATTGGGCCAGTCATTATTAAGGTTAGGTATGCTGACTCCGGCTCAACTGGGTAAAGCAGTGGCTGAACAGCTGGAATTACCTTATGTGGATGCTGATCCCTTTGCTATTGATGGCGGACTGATCGCCAGTTTCCCAGACAGGCTGGCGCTGAAATATATGGTGTTGCCGGTTAAGCAGGAAAATGGTGTATTAACTCTGGTGCGTGAAAGTCAGCTGTCTCCCGTTGCTCTGTCGCAAATTGAACGTCAAACAGGTGTTAAAGTTCAGCTGTGCATTTGTGCCTATGGTGTCGTAAGTTTAGGGATCCGATATTGGTACAGGCAGGAAATAGACCTGAACCCCTCAGCTTATATTGCGCACTGTCTGCGTCAGGGACTGATCACAGAGTCCGATCTGGCTGTGCTCAGACAAAGTTATCTCGCCAGTCAGTTGTCTTTTGGTGATGCGCTGGTTCAGGCCGCTTTACTGGAACCCGCTGTTGTTAATCAGGTATTGATTAGTTTTGATCATCAAAGTGGTTTGCGTTTGGGAGACTATTTGCTGCAGGAAGGCATTGTTAGTGCAGAAAATCTGGCTGAAGTAGTTCAACTGCAACAAAACCGCCGGAAAACCATACAACAACTGGTGCAAGAGCTGGCACCACAGCAAAAAACTCAGCGACAAGAGGTTGTGGTTTGATGCGGTTTTGGCTTTTCGTAGTGCTGTTGTTGACCAGCTCTGCCACTGCTGCGCCTATGACGGACTATCAGAAATTCCGCACTTATCCTTATGTCGAAAAAGCCTATCGTCTGCAGCAAAAAGATGATTTACCTGCCGCTATAGCTGAAATTAATAAAGCCCTGACTTTGGTGCCAGGTCAGTCTGAATTACTTGCATTAGTTTTTCGTTACCAGATTGAAGCTCAGGATTTATCAGCCGCGGCTTCAACCTTGCAACAAATTCCTGTGTCAGAGCAACAAGGCTTGTATCCGCTGTGGTTGACTCTGTTATTAAAACAGCAGTCTTTGCCTGACTTACCGACGCTTGATGCTCTGTGGCCTGGCTGGAATGTTGACGATCAACTGGCGATTGCGACACTCGTGACATCCCGCCTTATTGCATTAAAGCAAGAGCAGCAGGCTTATCAGTGGCTGGCGGCAAAAAAGCCATTACCAGCAGAAGTACTCAAGTTAAATGCGGCTTTAGCTGAATCGTTACGTTTCACCGATCAGGTGATTAGCGATTTATCATCTTTGCCAGTTGAAGAGTTATCCGCTGAAGATAAAACCAGATTAGTGATGGCGCTGATGCAAACAGGGCACGCAAACAAAGCCTTGTTTCTGATTGAGTCCGAACCAAAGTCTGAAGCCGCGTTGATGTATCACCGTCAGCTATTGCAGCAGCACATAGCGTTGCAGGACTGGGACGCTGCTTTGCAAAGCTTTGACTTTATCGAAACGTATCACCAGCTAAACCCTGATGAAATGCTGCAGAAACTGCAGTGGGCTGTGGCTGAGAAATACTGGGATACTGCTTTTTTATTGGCTGAGAGGTTACAACTGAACTGCTGGCAGCGCATCGATTTATATATGCAGGCGGGTGATGAAAACCGCGCGAATGCGATGTTTGTGCAGTGTCCTTCCAGCACTAATCCTGACAGCTGGCTGGTGTACGCCGAGAAATGGCTTAATGCCGATCAGATCAGTACAGAGTATCTGGCCGCAGAGCATTTGCAGGCGCAGCAACGGCGCTTAGTGGCGCAAAAACGTCTGGCAGCAGGGCAGTATCAACAGGTATTACAGCAATTACTGACCGATCCTAAACAAAGTGCACAGTATGATCTGATCCTGACCAGTACTCAGGCTTTACCCGCCAGTGCAGAGAAAATGCAGTCGATGCAAAAACTGCATCAGTACAAAGCCAGTGCCCCTACATTGGATGAACTGAGTTACCAATATATTCTGGCAAACGAAGCCGACAAAGCGCTGGTTCTGCTGGCAAAAGCCTTGCCCTTTGACGCTGACATTCAGCGTCAGCAGATACTACCACAGCGGGTACTGGAGCTTTTAAAGCAGCAGAAAACCATTAATACAGCGGTATTAGCAAAAACCGACAGCTGGACAATACTGGCCGCTGAACGCGCTGAACTATGGCGTTTAGCCGGACGTTGCGATAAAACGCTGAGCTTGTTGGCAGGTAAAGCAAGCACCGCATTAGGTTGGCGTAGTCTGGCTTTGTGTCAGGAAGAGCATGAAGCGGAATTTGCGTTGTTACACTGGCAAAAAGCTTATCAGTTGCAGCCACAAGAGTCGGACGTGCTGAATATTGCTTATTTGCAGCAGAAATTAAATGACCCTGTTGCTGCATTTCTATCCTTTACTTCTTTAGATATCAGCAGTTTATCGGATGACGATAAACAAAATACTGCGCAACTGGCGCTGGAGTTGGATGAACTGGGGACAGGTGAGCAATATTTATTGCTCTCTTCCGCCGATCAGGCGCTCTGGTATCTGGAAGCCGCCGCACTAAAACGTAAGCAGCAACAAAACAAAGCTGCTTTGGCCTATCTGGATAAAATAGTTCGCACCAGCAAAGAGCAATGGATCAGTTTGTATCTGCAAAAGGCCTGGATATATCAGGCAATGCAGGATTATCCGGCAGCTGAACAAGCCTGGCGTGCAGCGCTTGCCAAAGCGCCCGAACAGGCAGAGTTACATGCTGGCTATGGCTACTTGCTGGTGGGTATGAATCGCACTAAAGAAGCACTAAAGCATTTACGTTATGCTGCGCGCCAGAGCCAGTATGCCAATGATGTTGCCATTGCAGGGCAAGTGGCTTATTTGTCGGCAGAAGAGAGGGATGCCGATGAAACCTTGTATTGGTTAAAGCAGTCGATTGACCGTCAGCACAAAACTGACAAACAAAATAAACTGAGCAAAACAGAGCTGTATCGGTTAAAGCGTTACCATCAGACTATAGCAAAGAACTGGCAAGTCAGCGCCAGCACAGCGTTGCGTCATGGTGCCAGTCTGACGGTACTCGGTTCAGCAACGCAGCCTGCGCCTGATCCCGAAACTGTGCGTAATGAAGTTTCAGTGCGGCTGGAGCATTTTACCGATACTTTACAACGTGACACCAGTTTATACATGCAAATTTCAGCCAATGGCAGCAGCGAACAGTATTACCGCAACTTTGGTCAGGAATTTGGTATGGCCTATAAAGCTTTAGATAATACCAACCTGTGGTTGAGTGCTGCTGTACAGCAATATCCCCTGGGCAAAGGTGACTGGCGTACTTTGGTGCGTTTGACCGGTGATTTTCTTAATCAGGGTCAATGGCGATCCGAATGGCAACCAGAGTTGGATCATTGGCGAGAACGTAAGTTATTTGTCGATGCAGTGTATTGGCCCGCCGACGGTCAAATTCTGTTGCAGTCTAAGTTTGAACAGGGCAAGGTGGTTCGCTATGACGATAGTCTGTTTCAGGTCACCCGTGCTTATGTATTAAGTCAGCTGGATTACCGTAAACAAAAAGCCGCAACGACCAATCTGAATGCCGAAGGCTGGCAGTGGACCACCGGATTGGGTCTGCAGTCACGTTTGGGCTTGGGCGAAACTAAGTATGATGCGTACCGGCATAAATTGGAGATCAACCTGGAATGGCAGTATCAACTGGCCGGCGATTTAAGCAGGGATCAACACGCTTTATCTTTGCAGCTGTCTTATCAAT
Organism: Rheinheimera soli; assembly: GCF_031457405.1. Classification (GTDB taxonomy): domain Bacteria; phylum Pseudomonadota; class Gammaproteobacteria; order Enterobacterales; family Alteromonadaceae; genus Pararheinheimera; species Pararheinheimera soli_A. Next base: position 653,140 of record NZ_JAVDWR010000001.1, read on the forward strand.
ATTGATCTGCTGTTTTTCTGTCAAAGCAGGGGGCAGCACCGTATTTTATCAGCCTTTGTTGCGCGATCAGCAGTTGAGTGCTGAGCAGTGGCTATACATCTTAACCCGGGCACAGCAGCAAGGCATGACCGCATTGGCATTGCAGTGGGGGCAGCATGGGGAGGTGGCTTTTTTTGATCCACAAGGCCCATCGTCCGCGTTACTTGGCGCATTGCAGCAACTGCAAATCCCCGTCTGGCTTGGTTTATACGCCGACCCGGATTATTTTAAGCAGATGCAGAGTGCTGAGCCGCAAAAGCAGCTCTATTTTAAGCAGCAACTGAAGTTATCTCTGCAAGTACGTCGTCACTGGCTCAATGTCTTAAAACAGCTGCCACTTCAGCTGCAAGGCTGGTATTTGCCGATGGAGCTGAACGATACAGATTTTACCTCTGCATCTTATTTGCAGTGGTTAAGCGGCGAGCTGACAGGGTTAGATGGTTTGTTAGAAAAACCTTTGGCTATCAGCTTGTTTTACAACGGCCAGCTTCCTGCAAAAAAATGGCTGGCGGCAGCGCATCAGTTGCAAAGCCAGACATTGCAGCTTTGGGTGCAGGATGGTGCTGGTGCTGCTTTAATCTCTGAAGCAAAGCGACAGGATTTTTTGCAGCTATTGCCTTGTAACGTGCCGCTGATACGCGAGCAATTCCGTCAAAATTCCAGGGCGGGTGAAGTGTTTCAGGCCAGAGCTTTAACGGATGCCGAAAGGCAAACGCAAAACAACAGTTGTCACCCTATTATAGATTTTGAGCTAAGGTATATGCCCGCAGCGGCAGGACTACTGCCGTTGGTGGACCAGGTTGAACCAGCAAAGACCAGCCTAAAGCCTTGAAGCGTTTAAAATAACAGCAAACACACCGTCTTTTAAAAAAAGTGCTTGCAAGCAAAGCATGCGCTGCATAACATAGCGCCCGTTGTGACGATATAGTAACAACACAACATATGCGTCCTTAGCTCAGTTGGTTAGAGCACCACCTTGACATGGTGGGGGTCGGTGGTTCGAGTCCACTAGGACGCACCAAATTCTAAAACACAAACGCTGCCTTTTTAGGTGGCGTTTTTGTTTTTTAAGTGACTGAATAAATCAAAGCGCTGTAGTAGTTGTTGGCCTGAACCCGATGGCAGGAACTACAACCAGGAACTAGAACAAAGAGCGCTGATACTGAAAAGTGCGGCTTCGGCACTTTGCGCCGGACCACACTGAGTTCACTTCATTGTCTAATTGCTGCGGGTCAAGACTTCAGCTTTGACTTCTGTTTTGATTCCAAGGCTTCAAGCAATAACTCCAACCCAAACTCCAGTTGCAGTTTGCCATCATATCGGCCTGATGCTACCTCGGCCGCAAGCGCTGTTAAATACGGATAAACACTGCTGTCCAGGCGTGGCTGAAATTCTGCGGCAGTACTGGCATAGTCGTCAGGCTCGATTGGAAACGTCAGCTCTTGCAGGGTAAAACCATAGATATAACTGTCCAGCAGATTGCGGGCAAGATCGGCATCTTTATGGCTAAATCCTGCCATCAATAAACAACCATGGCTGGCATCGACGTACCGCAACATGGCAGGGCCAACATTTAGTCGCGCCATTAATAAATGGGCAGCCCAGGGATGGGTTTTCAGTACCTGATAGGCGGAGCTGCATCTTTTCTTCATCTCCATCTTCCATGGTAAGGCTGGATCTGGCAGATCAATTTTAGCCACTACAGCTTCGACCATTGCATCAAGCAATAGCTCTTTATTTTGCAAATAGTTGTAAAGCGACATCGCTTCGACACTCAGACTTTTGGCTATTTTCCGCATGCTTAATGCGTCCAATCCGGCCTGATCGGCAATGGTCATAGCACTTTCTACTATACGTTGCACTGATAGTGCAGGTTTTTCTTTAGGCATCACACTCTTACAAAAAATACAAAGTTTAACTTGACGTACTTACAGTGTAAGCATTAGGCTAATTCCATTCAACTTACAGTGTAAGTCAAGAGGCCTGAATGTCGCTATTATTACCCTCTCTCATGCAAGCCTGGATTTGTACAGGCTATGGCGGTGCAGATGTATTGCAATTGCAGTATCGTCCTTTACCTGTAGTTGGCGCAGGCGACATTTTAGTTCAGGTGTGTGCCAGTACAGTGTCATCGGGCGACGTAAGGATCCGCAGCTGCAGATTTCCATCGGGTATGGGGTTGATTGGCCGGTTGATATTTGGTTTACGTCGTCCTCGTCAGCAGGTGCTCGGAGTCGATGTCGCCGGGGTCGTAAAGCAAGTTGGAACTAAAGTCACTGATTTCAAGCCTGGTGATCATGTGGTTGCTATGACGGGCTTCAGGCAGGGGGCCCATGCTGAGTATTGTGTAGTTTCAGCCAGCCACTGCACTGCGTTAAAACCTGCAACACTGAGCTTTACCGAAGCAGTGGCTTTGCCGTTTGGTGGTTTAACCGCTATGCATTTCTTAAAAAAAGCAGCGCTGAAGACTGGTGAGCATCTTTTGATCATAGGCGCATCTGGTGCTGTTGGCGTCGCCCTGGTGCAACTTGCCCGACTTCAGGGGATCAGAGTCACCACCTTAACCAGTCAACGTAATCAGGCACTGATGCGCGAGCTTGGGGCTGACGAAACGCTGGCGTACGACAATGCTGAGTCCTTACCCATTCAATCTGAGTTTGACGTGATTATTGATGCTGTTGCAGCACGAAGCTTTCGAGAATGTTTACCCCTACTAAAAACCAAAGGCAGGTATGTCGCTGTAGCTGGCGGATTGCCGGAACTGATGACCAGACGAAAAGACGGAAAAGTTTGTATCAGTGGCCCATCGGATGAACGCAGTGAAGATTTAACTCAATTACTGCAATTGGCTGCTCAGGGACAGATCCATGCCGTGACAGAGCGGATTTATCCGTCAGACAGCTTGCCAGATGCTCATCGACATAGCGATACAGGCAGGAAGCGGGGGGCGGTCGTCGTGATCTGGCCAGCCGCAACAGAAACAGCTCTGAATCTAAGGGGACCTGCAGCAACTGAAACCAGTTGAATAGAAAACCTGTTAAACAACCACAAAATGTACAGCAAAACTCTGGGCCAGGATGAATCAAAAGCCGTGGCCTGCTATCAACTGGAAGGAAAAAAAATGTTACACAAATTTAATCGACTGTTGTTTCCACTGCTGCTTGCCACTGCCGCCTCAGGTTGCGCTACCATGTCAGGCAACAAGGCTGTCACCGCAACTCCCGAAGACAAAGCACAGCAAAAAATTGCTTTTGCGATTGGCCGGGAAGTCGGCAGTTTCACTATTACCAATCAGCGCGAAGGAGAAGCACCTGGTGGCTCTGTGAGAACTGAATATGCTATCAGTACTAAAGAGGGTACAAGGTACAACTGCTATATATATGAATCATCTGGTTTTGGCAAAGTAATGAGTTTTGGCATGTCCAGTGGTTCTGACGCGGTTTGCAGTGTGCTTGAAGCTGGCGGGACAGAGCAAAAAAGTGGGACTGTGTGTAACACTTTGCTAAAAGCGGCCGGCAAGTGCTAATACTTTAGGGCTTACCCAAATAGTAGCTGTTTGCGGAGCTACTGTTTGGCTTTTAATTTTAAACGCCTCAGGTAAATTCTATCGTATTTAGCGGAACAGACGATCTTGACGTTAAGCTTGCTCTGGTCTGGTTTAACACTAAATAACTGTTTCGTTTAACAGATCACTTGCGTAAGGGAACTCAATGCGGTTTGCGTGATCTGATCAGTCGCCAAACAAAACCAAAGACACCAACCGCATTGAGTATGAATACGTTACCATTTTTTACGCCACAGGCGCTGTACCACCTTAAAAAATGATGCAATGGAACCCAAGCAGGCCACTGGCGCGCAGAGCCAATGCCATTTTGTTGTGGGCTCAGGGGAAGCCCAAAGCTGAGATTGCCCGGCGGTTACAGGCCGCAAGGCCCAGTGTGAATCGTTGGATTAAGTGGTATCTCGCTGATGACCTTGATGGGTTACAAGCAGATTTGCCTGGGACGAAAGTACGTTCCCCACCGACATTTATCGGTGAACAACTTAGTGTTCCTACTGGACGACACTTTGAGGTTTTACGACGAATTCTGCATGCCACACGAGTCGTGCATAGTCGAGGCTGTAAATGCCTACGACCTGTTTTTGAGTTTGGCGTAGAAAAAACATTGGACACCATTGGACCATCATGAGACCAACATTCAATCCTACCAGAGCCCCTTTGGGTAGGTTGATATTCAAGTGTGTACATAAAACAATCATCGAGAGATTTAGTGTTCAGAGGTGACACATGCGCTTAGATTATTTCAATACAAACATTCGACTGTACTTGTTTACGCTGTTACTGGCGATATATGGTTGTGGTTCAAGCTCAACCGATACTAACAACGATAACTCGCAGAAGTTGACCGTTCGATCTGTCGGTCTAAACGGCCTTATCGTTTATAAACTAGAAGTAATTGACGGTAGTCTGCACGCAGCAACCGATAAAGGATTATATCGCCAGACGTCAGGCAACAGTTGGGAGTTACTTGGTGACTCTTCGTGGCGGATCATTGATTGGGCAGTAATCAACAGCGGGCATTGGATCATCAGTACTTCAGATGCCGATCCACTAGTGGGCAATCCCACCCGCTATGAGCTATACGAAAGTTTAGATAACGGAAAGTTATGGCAAAAAATTGTACATAACTTTGGTGGCGAGCATATTGAGCAAGGTAACCACGAACCTCTATTTAAAATGGTTGTTGAAAATAGTTACTTATATGGCGTTGGGTTTGATGTCGTTGCCAGCTCTTCCGACCATGGTCGCAACTGGGAGGTAATTGATGGCTTCTGGGGGGCGTTTTCGACAGGTTTAAGATCCATTACGCTAAGCTCGGATAAGACTGATATTTGGTATGGAGGCCAAGGGGCACTCGAAAGTTTAGTGCTAAGGAAACATAGTCTGACACAGGGACGAACTTTAGATTTTAGTTTGGCCGCGACAGCGCTGTTGCCCGCTCCGAGTGTAGTTCTTGCTATACGTTACTCGCCATTTGATGAACAACATCTGCTCGTTTGTGCTGAAGGCGGAATTATTCAGTCCAAAAATGGCGGAAATGATTGGCAAAGATTCTTTGTTAATAATGAACATCGTTTTTACTTCGATGTTATCCCAGACAGTGAAAATGAAGGTCATTTTTATACAGCTGGCTGGACCAAAAGTATAGCTCCACAGCCGCTTATTATTGATATCAGCCATGATGCCGGGAAAACGTGGAAGAAGTACACTCATTCAGACAACACCATATATGGTGGAGTGTTCAGTATGACCAGTCGCATAGAAAATAACCAAAAAGTACTTTACCTGGGGCTATTTCAGGGTGGTGTAGTAAGGGTTAGCGACCTGCCTTAGAGGCAATAAACGCTTGTATAAACGAGTAAAAGACGGAATGGAAAAGCATAAAAAATGGTGTCTTATAGAGCATCGAAACTACCAAAAGGGCTTCGTGATTTTGTGGATGTGCATTGGAAACGGAAAGCAGAAAATCAACTAAATAACTGTTCCGTTTAACAGATCACTTGCGTAAGGGATCTCAATGCGGTTTGCGTGATCTGATCAGTCGCCAAACAAAACCAAAGACACCAACCGCATTGAGTATGAATACGTTACCAGTTATTTAGTTCTTGTGGCTTAGCTAAAGGCCCTTGTATGAAAAGTGAGTTGTCTATCCAGCAGATTTTATGCTGTTTCAGCAAAAACATTCAGGTGATATACAGGATAATAAATGAACTATTTGCAAATAAATAAAAACGCATGGGACAAAAGAACAGAAGTTCATGTCGATTCAAAGTTCTACGACCTTGATTCGTTCAAAAAAGGAAAATGTTCGCTCAATCCTGTCGAGCTTAACGAAGTTGGCAATGTTGAAGGAAAGTCGTTACTACATCTGCAATGCCATTTTGGGCAAGACACTTTGTCATGGGCCAGGTTAGGGGCGATCGTCACAGGTGTGGACTTATCCAGCAACGCTATAGGGCAAGCCAATGCACTTAAAAATGACTTAGGGTTAGAAGCCACCTTTATTGAGAGTGATGTTTGCCAGTTTGGCCGCGAACATACAAAGCAATACGATATTGTTTATACGTCCTATGGTGTGCTGTGTTGGTTACCAAATCTCGACGAATGGGCAAACACTATAGCAAAGTCACTCAAAACGGGGGGATGTTCCATCTTATAGAATTTCATACATTTAATGATTTGCTTGGTGGCTACTCTTATTTCCCTCAGGCGAAGCCTGATGTTGAAGAAGAGGGGACTTATACTGAGAATTGTGACGGGGCTAAATCAAAGATAGTGACGTGGCCCCACTCACTAAGCGAAGTCATCACAGCGCTGATTGGAGCAGGCCTCATCATTCAAGGCTTCTCTGAGTATAAATATAGCCCCTACAACTGCTTTAACGGCTTAGAATATGTACCCAACCTTGGTTATCAGTTGCTACATAGAGGTCAGCAAGTTCCGTTGATTTATTCGGTGAAAGCACAAAAGATAACCTGGTAAATAATCTGTGTGCTTTGATATCCAATACGTTAGAAATGCGGCTGTAACTCCAGGCCGTTCCTATCTGCTGTAGTTAAATCTGATGGTTTTAACTGCATAGGACAGCACTATCTTTATAGGGCTCAGGCTTTATTGCACATACTGATTCCTTAGCATGCCGGTAAAGCAGTTGCAAGCTTATCTCGCTTTAAAAGGTCAATTCGCGTACACTGCCCGGCTGATGATTAATACCTGTTGTATTAATCAGGCGTCAATTTTGGAGAAACTGATGACAAAACCACTGTGGACTGTGGGTCTTGATGTAATAGTGACGGACTCAACCAGCGAATGTTATGGTCAGGTAGGGCATATAGTCCGGATATCTTCACCGGGAAACAGCTGCCGTTTGTCGGTAGACTTTGATGGTAGCGTCTTTGGTTTTGACCAGGACGATATTGAAGTTGCGTTGATCTAGCTTTATTCAGTGATCCCGATTTTCTGGCTGCACTCGCTGCAAAGCAGCAGTGCGCCAAATTCCTCAGACTGATCCTTATGCAATCATACACAGTGCAATCAAACACAGTGAAATAGCGCATCGGCATCACTCAGTTTTTCTGCTCGTCCGGATTATTTGTCTTAGTGACCAGGGCAGTGCTTTGGCATCAAGACATTAAAACTCAGAAAACTTATCAGTCTTCATCCCCTTATTTGGCGGGCCCTCGTCCCCGGTAATCATCCCTCAACCTCTGTGGCGTCGGTGCTCTGACACTTAAACTGAGGTTGCAAAAGTACAGCTCAGGGCGTGTCTTATGTTAACTTCAGGTTACGGGTGTTGGTGCGGAATTTTTCTTGTATACTGGCGCGCTTAAATCTGAACTGAAAAAGAAATGTTAACAATGCAGAAATTTATCAAGGTTCCTCATACCCTGACGCTACTTTTTGGCATGATGGTGCTGGCGATGATCGCCACCTGGATTGTGCCGCAGGGCTTTTTTGAAACTCAAACTCTTGCCAATGGCCGTGCTGCTGTGGTGCCGGGCACTTTTGCGCTGGTGGAAGAGCAGCACTATCTGAGTCCATGGCAGTTATTAACAGCTATACCCCGGGCATTCGCCAGTGCCCAGGATGTTATTTTCTTTGTGCTGATTTTAGGCGGTGTGTTGGCCATTGCCCGCGCTACCGGCACAGTCGACGCGCTGATCGGTCGCTTATTGCGCCGCTACGGCGAACGGCCACAAATGCTGATCCTGATGGTGGTGTTTTGTTTTGCCATGGCGTCCAGCGCTATAGGTACTGCCGGTGAATATATTCCCTTTGTGCTTATTTTGGTGGCGCTGTGTAAAGCGATGCGACTGGATGCGATGACCGCAGTAGGGATGACGGTGGCCGGTTATGGCATTGGTTATGGTGTGTCAGCGATCAACCCTTTTACCGTGGTGATTGCCCAGCAAATTGCTGATCTGCCGGTGTTGTCTGGCATGGCGCTGCGGCTGGCTATTTTCCTGCCTTTTGTGCTGATTGGTTTTCACCATGTCTGGAGCTATGCCAAAAAAGTTCAGGCGGATCCATCACAGTCTATGGTGGCCGGTTTGCCTTGTCCGCTGGGCGATAAAGCGACACCAGGTTATCCAGAGCTGAACTGGCGGCACCGGCTGATCCTGCTGAGTTTCGTCAGCACCATTGGTGTAGTGGCTTATGGCATACGGGCGCATGGTTGGTATTTGTATGAATTAAGCGCCTGCTTTATTGCCTGGGGTTTGTTCACCATAGTGATTGGCCGGGTTTCAGCGGACACTGCTGCGCAGAAATTTATTGAAGGTGCAATGGAGCTCACCACCACAGCCATGTTAATTGGTGTGGCGCGGGGAATTTCTTTAGTAATGGAAGATGGTCAGATTTTGCATACGCTGGTGCATGCTTTGTCTTTGCCGTTGTCTTACGTTGGCGCTGAAATTGCGGTTGTTGGGATGTTATTGATCCAAACCTTCCTGAACTTTTTTATCCCTTCGGGCAGTGGTCAGGCCTATGTCACCATGCCGCTGATGGTGCCGCTGAGTGATTTATTAGAGATCCCAAGGCAAGTGGCTGTATTGGCCTACCAATTTGGCGATGGTTTTTCCAATATGATTATTCCAACCAATGCGGTGCTGATGGGCATTATAGGTATTGCCGGCGTGCCTTACGGCCACTGGTTCCGTTTTTGTTGGCCACTGATGGTGAAACTGTTGATCGCATCTTCTGTGGTGCTGATTGGTGCGGTGTGGTTAGGTTATGGCCTGGATGTGCAGCCAATAACAGCAAGCCTGTCGCAATAAATCAAACGAAGTGGGGCATGGTCAGGACTATGCCCACACTTTGCCTCTCTGTCGTCGCCTCTGTAGCTATATCGTCCGCCCCACTAATGATGTTATTTAGCTGTTACTATTTACTAACAAACTCATTTCAGATATAAAACCGCCGCGATTATTGCACTAAATAAAATAGGACGTTTTATGTTGTTTAAAAAAATGGTGTTGGTTGGGGCTTTAGTAGGTAGCTTTGCAGTTCAGGCTGAAATGCAGAACTTTTACTTTGGTGGTCAGTACAACAAAACTACGTTAAAAGCCAGTGGCGGTGATTCTTCTGTGGATTTTGGCAGCCTGACCGCTTTGGCTGGTTATTCATTCAATGATTATTTTGCAGTAGAAGCCCGTGTCGGCACTGGTGTAAAAGATGAATCTGACCGCGACGGCGACTACAGCGAAAAATTTGGCGTCGATCTGCAAACTATGTTGCTAGCCAGAGCCAACTACAGTTTGTCTGATGCTTTTTCAGTTTTTGCTGTTGCAGGCTACAGCAAAACGGATTTTGGCTACAAAGCAACTGGTTCGACATTCTCTTTTTCAGAAACGGATACGGTCAATGGTATTGCTCTGGGTCTGGGTGCTGAAGTTAAATTTGCCAACAATTTTGCTGTGAATCTTGAATACATCCAACTGCCGGATGAAACCTTCTCTGAAGGGCCTTATGAGATAAAAATTAAGTCCAGCAATCTGTCTGTTGGCCTGAATTACTACTTCTAAAAAGCTCCTCTAAAGCCAGAACATCAGTCGGATGTTCTGGCCACCTTAGGTGCAGATTCTACCTGCTACACATTTTTTCAGATCCCAGACGTACAGCTAAGCTAATCAGATCGCCTGAAGCTATAGCCTCAGATTGAGCCTAGGGGCGACCTTTATGGTCACCCGCAGAGGATTGGAAATCGTGTATTTTTAAGGTAGTGCTTTGGCCCAAGAAAGGGCGGACCGAAACTATGAAGAAAAGTCTTAATCCCCTTAGTTGGCGGGGCAGTGCTTTGGCAAATAGAGTTGACGTCTCGGCATATGTTAGATGTCTTAATCCCCTGATTTGGCGGGGCAGCACTTTGGCCCTAATGCGTGCAGGATTCAGGACCTGACCCCCAGTGTCTTTCGTAGTCCAGAAGCCGTATTCGGTCTTAATCCCCTTATTTGGCGGGGCGGTGCTTTGGCGTTGATGCAGAGTATGATCTTAATTTTGCTCTGTCTTAATCCCCTTAGTTGGCGGGGCAGTGCTTTGGCTAAAATGAATGATTTTTCAAATAGGGTGAGTGTGTCTTAATCCCCTTATTTGGTGGGGCAGTGCTTTGGCAAAAACACTACAGTAGAAGAGGCAATTGAAGAGTCTTAATCCCCTGATTTGGCGGGGCAGCACTTTGGCCCTAATGCGTGCAGGATTCAAGACCTGACCCCCAGTGTCGTTATTAACGGTGTAATAAGAAGCTCGGTCATCATGTCTTAATCCCCTTAGTTGGCGGGGCAGTGCTTTGGCAAGATACATATGGCGTGAAGGCGTTACACCTGAGTCTTAATCCCCTTAGTTGGCGGGGCAGTGCTTTGGCTTGGCAAAACGGCAAGTGGCAGGTATCAGCTGCGTCTTAATCCCCTTAGTTGGCGGGGCAGTGCTTTGGCTTGCTTGGAATGCAATAAATGCGCTGTCACCTGGTCTTAATCCCCTTAGTTGGCGGGGCAGTGCTTTGGCGCCAGAGGATTACACCGAGACCGAGCTTAATGTCTTAATCCCCTTAGTTGGCGGGGCAGTGCTTTGGCTCCAAGCTGTTTTTTCTTTTAACAAAATCAACAGCTTGCAATCAAATTTATCGCACTGTTTTATAGGTACAAAGTTTGCTATTTTTTTAACGCCTTTGTAACTGTTTTTTAAAGAGCATTTCGTTTCTCTGCCAAAGCCTGATCACTATACGTGGCTGAACTATTTATTCAATAAGTTCCTCGATTTTGGTCTGGATTTCACTCCAGTGGCTCATAATAAGCCATTACCATACTATGCAATATGGGCCGAAGTCAGGCCGTGAAGACAACGGGCGACCATAAAGGTCGCACCCTACAGTTTCTGTGGAATATGGGCCGAAGTCAGGCCCGTTAAGACATTTGGATATCATTCGGGTAGCAGTTGAAGTCTATGCAAAATGTGCCGAAGTCAGGCCGTTAGGACAGCGGGCGACCATAAAGATCGCCCCTTGTTTCTATGGAATTTAATGCAAATGCCGGTGTCCTTGCCGGGTTTTGCCACCGCCTTGTGCTGTTTCTGTGGCAAAGTCGCGGATTTTTACAGTCTCTTTGACAAAAGGTTCTATACCCAGTTGGCGGTATAAATCCGAAGGCACCATGGCTTTGCCCTGGGTGATCACCAGCGCCAGTTTACGGATATCGCCGATGTTTTTGGTTGGGTCGCCATCGACCAGCAATAAGTCGGCGTCAAAACCCACTTTAATCTGGCCTTTGTGCTGTTCCACTTTGCTGTAACGGGCACCGTTTAGGGTGGCGACCTGTAAAGCTTCGGCTGGCGTCAGGCCGGCTTTGACTAATAACTCCAGTTCACCCTGTAAGGTAAAACCTGCCAGTTCGTCTGTGCCTGCTACCACAGGAATGCCGGCTTTGTACATCATGCCTACAAACTCAACCATTTTGGCATAGGATTTGGCATAACGCTCTGCAGTGGCTGCATCAGGAATATCCAGTTCAGCGCGGGCATAAGAGCGCTGAATATCAGGCGGCAGGTGTGTGACTATAGCGCGCCAGGGTTCACCCACAGTGCCGTCGGTTTTTTTCAGGAAATCAAAAGTCGCCAGTGTGGGATCAACAGTGACCTTGTTGGTTTTAAGCAACCGGATAAAATCCTGCACTGCTTTGCCCTGTAAATCTAAGTCGGCCACTTGTTGGGCAGGCAGGTAGAATCTGTCTAAGGTGCGGGTGTCTGTGTCGGCTTTGACTAAAAAATTCAGCATCAGCTGATTAATATGCTGAATTTCATCAAAACCTGCTGCTATGGCGTCTTCGGCTTTTAAAAATGCCGGTACATGACCGCTGACCCGCAAACCACGGCTATGGGCGTAAGCTACAGTGTCTTTAAGGATCTCTTTTGGAAAGGAGTTGTAAATTTTCAGCTGCGGATAACCATGGGCCGCATACCAGTCGATTGCATTTTTGGCTTCGGGTAAATCTTTAATTACAAAACCATTGCGGGCTGAAAAGGCGCTTTCACCTTCGAGAAAACCTGTGGGCACTATGGCTGGCGCTAACAGCTGATCGGCACTGATTTCATCCATCATTTGCTGCAAGGTGGCGTTGTCATTGCCCATATCCCTTAAGGTGGTAACACCTGCGGCCAAATGCAAAGGGCCTTCCCAACGGGACAAGTGGCCATGCATATCAAACAGGCCTGGTAACACAATACGGTTGGAGGCATCAATTTCATGTTGTACCGGGCTCTGTAAAGTTCCGGCTGGCACTATGCTGGTGATTTTGCCCCGCAGCAGGTAAATATCGCTGCTTGCGCTTAGTTTCAGGCTTTGGCTGTCAAAAATACGGGCATTACGAACCACCGTCAGGCCTTGTAACTTTTTCGGCAATTGCGCCAGCTTTTCAAGTAAAGCTGTTTCTGCCTGCTGCTGGATAGTCAGCATGGCTTTGGCATTGTGCTGCCAGCCTTCTTCAATCAGAGTGAGGTAACCAGGTGCTAAATAAGCAAAAAGCCTGGGGTTTTCGCCTTGGGTGGCCCAGACAAAGTTAGGTTCAAAACCTATTCCTGTTTGCACCAGCAATTGAACCTGTTGTTTTTCGCCGCCGTTATCTACCATCAGTTCGCTGACGACTTGCTGGGTTAAAGTGCCGCTGGGTAATAAAGGCAAAGAGTTTTTGCCGCTTTTCGCCATAGCAGCTATGGCAATAGAAGACAGATAAGGCGAGCCGTCGACCGGCAGATACAAGGCGTTGTTCTGGTAAGGCGCTTTGTGTAGCTCCTGGCCTGTGCTCCAGCTGGCGTTATTGCCTTCAACTTTAAAGCTTTCATTAATGACAGAGCCAAAAGTGGTATTGCCTTTGGCCTGATAGTCCTGAATAAAACCTTCTTTGTTTAAGCTGATTTTTTCATCCAGTTCAGGGCCACGGCCATTGTCTTTAAAAATATAACGAACGCTGATGTCACCGCTGTCACTGATTTTGACTATCTGTTCGCCGGCTTTGACGCCGTTGTCGACCAGAATAGTGTAAGAATACTGTTTATCCGCCCAAACCGGGCCTGAGCAAGCTAACAAAGTCAGCAGGCTTAATGCTTTGATTTTCATATGAGTTCCATGATTTTTGTTCTGCCGCTGACAGCTTAAAACAAATTAAGCTCAGGCCAAATAAAAATTAAAGCCAGGGTGATAGTGAAAATCAGAAGCAAGGGCTGAACAGAGTGCGGCAGGAAGTACAAAAACAATAAGCGGGTTGCCGGAAAAATACGCAACCCGCTGAAGATCAGAGGTTAACTCTGTTCCCTACAGGGCTTCAGACAAAACAATTATTGCTTGGTGTATTCGGCTGCTGCAGGGCCTTTTTTGACGACTTTGTAACCTACTTTGGCTTCCATTTTTTCGCAGATGTCAGAGCTTTCACCCGGATTGACAAAGCCTTTGTTACCTACGTCTTCACATGTCCAGCGTTTTACTTCCTGCCAGTTCATGGCTTTCAGCTCAGCAGTAGTTTCAATTTTTTGCTTCATTTTGCTGATGGCTTCATCACATTGCTTTTTGTATGAAGCATCTTTGGTTCTGGCTTCGTATAACAGGCCTACTTTACCTGCTGTATCTGTTGAAATAAAACCGCAGAGGCGTGAGCCTGACTGAGCATGAGCCTGGCCTGCAGTTAATAAAAGCACTGCTGTTGCAGCAATAGATAACGTGAAATGTTTCTTTAAGTTCATTGTGTAACTCCGGTTGTGGTTGGGCGGGATGAGCACAACTTCCAGCGATCAAGTGTTCATCCTGTGAAAAAACTCCAAAATAAATACATCAGGTCGTGCTGATTTAAGGTTCAGTCACCTCTTGTAAAATGTTTTGCATCCGTGGCAAGGCAAACCAGTCATCCAGTTGGATATCATGGGTTCTGGCGTTAAAAGCACGAACTTTGCGAGACATAGGTTGAGTACGGGCCATCAGATCAGGCCATTTTTCGCTGAGTTCTTTGTGGGCCAACTGGCGCAACTCTTTCATGCTTTCTGCAGGCTCTTCGGCTTGTATCTCTGAGGTTTCGGCGCCTTGCAGTGTTCTGTCGTAGCTTGGCACCCTTCGTGGGGTGATCAGGATCAGCACAGATTTTTTATAGGACTGTTGGGTATTTCTTGAAAACAGGTTTTTTACACCCGGAATATCTTTAATCAAAGGCACACCTGAACTGCCGGAAATGACTTCACTTTCCACCAGGCCGGATAAAATCAGGGTTTCATTGACTTTGACACTGCTGGCGGCGGACACCGTATTTCTTGAGGTTTGAACGGATTGCGAGAAGGTGGAAGAGCCGGTGATAGGTTCAAAAAAGGTGCGGGCGGCTTTGACGTTCAACAGCATATGTTCGTCGTCAATAAAAGTAGGGGTAACCGACAGACTGACCCCCACATTGATTTGATTAAATGAACTTGAGCCACCATCGCTGCCAGCCAGCCCCACTGCAATATTTGATCCTGAGAAAAACTGTGCAGACTGCCTGTCCAGCACCAATAAGCTGGGGCGGGCTACCACTTCGGTGGTTTGTTCTGTCACATTGGCAATATTCAGCGAATAGGCAATAGCACCGCCTGCTGAAGTACCCAAACCTATATCTCTGGTTAAGGTGGTGTTGGTGATGCCGGGTTCACCTGAGGTGGTAGTGGTTACTTTATTGGTGGTGTTCTGAATGCTGACCGCCAGGTTATCCAGCAAATTTAACCCTGTGCTGGAGGTATTAAGCTGGTTGTTGCGCAAAATCACCACATCAATGACCGCCATTTGTGGCAAGGGCCGTCCTAAACAAGGTGAGGGCAGGCTGGGCAATACTTTGGTTTCATCCACTGCCACACCTTGAGTTGGTGAATCGTCTGAACCTGAATCTGTGTCTGATGTTTCTGCAACTGGTGTCAGGCGTTGTACACAGTCAGACCAGGCATACATCACCGGGCCTGATGCATCAGTTGTCTTTACTGAAGCTGCGGGCTGAGGGAGAGGCACTATGTTGCTCTTTTCATCAGGCAACTGGCTCGTATCATTGAATTGATACGAGCTTTGCCACTGTGTCAGACGTTGACTGAGTTTTTGCTGGTCTTGTGCATTGAGGTTCTGCTGCACACTCTGGTACAGCTTTATGGCGTCAGCCGTTAATCCGGCTGAACTGTAAATAAGAAGGGAGATCCGGTTTGTGGTGGCATCCTGAGGCGCAATGTTTTGCAGTCGTTGTACTGCCCATAATGCCAGTTCAGTTTCACCCAGATAATAAGAAGCGCTGGCCAGCAACTGTAAGGATTCCGGATCAGCGGCATCCAGCTTCAGGGCGTAGGCCGCAGCAAGCTGAGCTTGTTTATATTTTTTATGTTCAAGGTACAAATGAGCCAGCTGTAACACAGCGTTTTGTGAGTCGTGCTGTTGCTCCAGTGCGATCAGAAAACCGGTTTCAGCCAGTTCAAATAAATCCCGTTCACCATGGCGGCTGCGAATTTGATAGGCCAATGCATTGGCTGTATGTAAAGCCGCATTGTGCATATCCAAAGAAATAGCTGTATTAAAGGCCTGATTTGCTTTTGTTGCATTACCCTGGGTTAAAGCCGCTATACCTTCAGTCAAATTTTGTTGCACAGGACCATAAGGTTTTTGCAGGTAACGTTGGCTGGCAACTGCTTCAGCACTCAGGTGACCGGATTGACCAAAAGGAGTGGTGTTGGCTGTACAGGCCACTAAGCTACAAACCGCCAGTGAGAGTGCAAAAGGGTACAGCTGTCCCGGTGGAAACGGACCTCGTTTTAGCATGGGTACAGCTCCTCTGGCCTGATAAACACATTGGATTTCGAGTAACCCTGTGTTTTATCCTGTGGCGCTTTTTGTTGTTTTGCCATCTCGACTGACATTCATCATAGGCGCTCAGTCAGGAGTCAGTCTGTCACTAGAACTAGTGACAAATTGAAGGCTAAACAACAATTTAGTTAGGCTATACTCGACTATCTGTTTGGAGTACTACCCAACAGCACTGCTGAGCAGCATTTGGCAACGACAGTGAAAAACAGAGTGTTTTTCCTTTACGCCGATAAAGTGATAAACAAGGATAGCCTTTTCATCTTTTGAGGTAGTTTTCTTCTATGCCGCAGCAAATTAATCCGTCCGTTGTGCGAGTTGCCTTAGTGGATGACGACACAGGTTTTCAGACGGCGGTTGCAGAAGCGCTGAAATTGGCGCCAGATATGGCTTTAGTTGCAGTCAGCGGAACTCTGTCAGCAGGTTTAAAACTACTCAAAGCGCCGCCAGTAGATATATTAATTGTCGATTTGGGTTTGCCTGATGGTTCTGGTATCAAGCTGGTGCAACAGGCTTATCAGCAATGGCCTACCTGCAACATTATGGTCAGCACCACCTTTGCCGATGAATCCAATGTGATGAAGTCGCTTGAAGCCGGGGCCACTGGCTATTTATTAAAAGACAGCAGCCAACAAAATTTAATCAGTGAACTACGTAGTTTGCACTCGGGTGGCAGCCCTATCAGTCCGCTGATCGCCCGTAAAATACTGATGCGGTTCCGGCCAGATCAGGCATTGATGAATAAAGCTCCTGTGAAGGCGGATGACAGCTGTGTTACGCTTTCAGCCAGAGAACAGGAGGTATTGGAGTTAATCACCAAAGGTTTTACCTCCAATGAAATTGCGGCTTTAATTGCCGTCTCTCATCACACTGTACTGACGTTTATCAGACGTATTTACGCCAAGCTGAAAGTAAACTCTAAAACTGAAGCTATTTATGAAGCGAGGATCCAGGGGTTACTGGATAAATAAGCTGTTGTTTTTAATCACAAGAGTGAAACTTACTCTGTACTGAGCTGAGCCTGAATATGCATAACCCGTTTCGTCTGGCAGAACCACAGATCTTGCAGCAACAACTCACTTTGGTCATGCGGCACTTTCGCAGCACTCTGGTGATCATTCCCATTTGTTTGTTGGTATGGTGGACACTTTCGAATGAAGTCAATACGCCTTACCTGCACTGGTGGGCGGCTGGGGCTGTTTCATCCAACCTGCTGCTGCAACTCTACAGCTGGTATTGTCTGAACCGCACAAGGCTTGAGGTGAAAATCCGGCGTAAAGCCATGATATATACCGTACTGCATCTGGTTGACGGTTGCACCTGGGGGCTGCTGAGCTGGCTGGTACTTAGTAATGTCAGTGACGTTGAAGGCATTTTAGTGATGGGGGTTTTTGCCGGCATGTTAGGGGGGAGTCTGGCAACCTTGTCGCCTGTTCCGCTGTTTTATCTTGCTTTTGCCTTGCCGCAAGTGACAGGTATCATTTCTAAGCTCTGGTTTATGGAAGACATTATTTACCATTCCTTGGCTATGGCGGGTTTTCTGTACTTTTTTGCCTTGCTGGGCCAGCTGTTGAACAGCACTAAAACAACATTGTCCGCTATTACCATGACCTTTGAACTGGCCAACAGCAATGCAAAATTGCGTGCTATTGAAAAATCTCAGACGCTGGAGCAGGAACGACAAAGGCTGATGCAGGAAATGCATGACGGCTTAGGTTCGTCTCTGGTCAGTGCCTTACGAGTGGTTGAAAATGGCAAAATGCAGTCGGGTGAATTGGCTGGTGTACTGAAAGATTGTATCGACGATTTGAAACTGGCTATTGATTCAATAGAGCCTGTCGATGACGATTTATTGCTGCTGCTGGCCACTTTGAGGTTTCGTCTGGGGGCCAGGCTTGAAAATACCGGCATTCGTTTGCAGTGGAAAGTGGCGCAGATCCCGCCGCTGGATTGGCTTGATCCCAGAAGTTCGTTACACGTTTTACGGATTTTGCAGGAAGCTTTCACCAATATTATTAAACATACCAAAGCCACAGAAGTGACGCTAAGCACCCGTCTTGACGCGGATTCTGTGGTGGTTACAGTGACTGATAATGGTGGTGGGTTTGAACTGACTGACGCCATTCAAAGCGGTGGCAGGGGGCTTGCCAGTCAATTACACCGGGCTAAAGCTATTGGTGCAGAGGTGAGTTGGTTGTCAGACAGCAAGGAGACCTCTGTGATGTTAAAACTGCCGGTAAAACAGAAATATGAGCCTGGTTAGCTGCA
Source organism: Rheinheimera soli (assembly GCF_031457405.1). Classification (GTDB taxonomy): domain Bacteria; phylum Pseudomonadota; class Gammaproteobacteria; order Enterobacterales; family Alteromonadaceae; genus Pararheinheimera; species Pararheinheimera soli_A. The sequence continues at coordinate 671,343 of NZ_JAVDWR010000001.1, forward strand.
TTGGTTTTTGTCTGGTTTTATTCCCCTTGTCACAGTCTGAGCCCATTACTTTATTGATATAAAGTTTATTTTTTCCGCTGTTTATCTGTGGTATGCCAGCTATGCTATTAACTCATTCGCATTTTTTCTGTTTTGTAGTGTCAGCTCTGTGGGTACATTGTTGCTAAATTTTAGTTTTTATCGTATTTTTCATTTTGAGGCGGTAAGCTATGATGCAGATCAAGAGTGTCACCAAAAGCTGTATGTATAATAAAGCGAGCCTGGGTTAAAATAAAAGTTAAGTAAATCTGATATTTAGTCGATTAGCTAAGTCAGTACTACTCTGTGTTGGTGCCATAAAGCCTGTCTGGGCGACAAAATTTTAGTAAGAAGAGGTGTATCGTATGACCAGTTTGATGAATTCAGTAGACCAGCGCACCAATATTGTCGGTCAAAATCGCCTCGAACTTCTGATGTTTCGTCTGCATGGGCCTCAGCCTTATGGCATTAATGTATTCAAGGTGCGTGAAGTAATACGTTGCCCTGAACTCAGCGAATTGCCGGGTGCCAATCCTCATGTGCGTGGCATAGCGCATTTACGTGGTGTGCCTGTGACAGTGATAGATTTAAGTCAGGCCACTGGTGGTAAACCTATTTCCGATTTATCCAATGCTTTTATTCTGGTGACTGAATACAACCGTAATACCCAGGGCTTTTTAGTCGGTGGTGTAGACCGTATTGTTAACGTGAACTGGGAGCAAATTTTACCTCCGCCTCATGGTGCAGGCCGTTCACATTATTTAACTGCTGTGACTGAAGTAGATAAAAAGCTGGTGCAAATTATTGATGTGGAAAAAGTATTTTCCGAAATATCTCCGGTAGATGAAACTGTCAGTGAAGCAGTGAAAGACAAAGCTAAAAACGCAGACTTTAAAGATTTAACTGTCTTAGTGGCAGATGACTCAGCTGTAGCCCGTAATCAGGTAAAACGTGCTTTATCTACCATAGGTATTAATGTTGAAACTGTGAATGATGGCCGCCTGGCGCTGAATTGGCTCGAAGCCAAAGCGCAGGAGTTGGGCGGTGATATCTCAGGCAAAGTCCCGCTGATTATTTCTGATATCGAAATGCCGGAAATGGATGGTTATACCTTAACAGCTGAAGTAAAAGCCAATGAGCATTTACGCCATGTGCATATTATTCTGCACTCCTCTTTAAGTGGCGTTTTTAACGAAGCCATGGTGAAAAAAGTCGGTGCCGATCAGTTTATTGCCAAGTTCCATCCGGATGAGTTGGTGTCGGCAGTACAGCAGTGGATGAATAGCTAAAATACCAATGCCAGCGGGCGACCCTAAAGGACCGCCCCTACAATAATTCTGATGCCAATTCATCTGTATCCTGCAAAAAATGTAGGGGCGGGGTTTATCCCCGCCCCTTTATTGATACCGCTGTGCCTATGGACTGGCAGTGCCAAGCCCGGCCGCGACACCCAACACCAAAGCCTCTGCCAGTTCAGTTGTCAGCGGGTCAAAATGTCCGGCCTGGTAAGGTACTACTTCAACTTTGGCCGCAAAGTCTTCAATAAAGTTAGCCGGGGTCCTCAGATAGGCCTGTTCTAACAGCTGCAAATTCTCCGCCAATTTACCGCCGGAAGGACAGGATGCCTTATACAACCTGACTTTGCTCTGCACTTGAGTTGAGGGCAGATGCCGGGCGTTGATATTCTGACTGCTGTCGTAACTGACCAGCAGTGTATCCAGCTCTGGTGAACCCAACCGGGCTTTATTCAGACTGAAATAGCTGTCGATCAGTTGCACAGATCCTGGTGTTTGCTGCTGTTTCTCCAGCAAACGACAGACTTCAAGTGCCAGTACACCACCAAAACTCCAGCCAACAAAATGCCATGGACCTTGTGGTTGCAGATGTTTAATCAGCGGAATAAGCTGCTGAGCAAGCTCAGTGAAACTTGTTAACGCAGCTTGTCCGGCATGCTGCTCTGCTAAATAACGGTAGAAGTTATTGAACAAAACCACACGGGTGTTGGGCAGCTTTTGAAGCAAAGGCTGATAAAAATCAACACTATCACCTTCACCTGGCGGAAACACAAAGACTGTGTTGGCTTGTTCTCCCTGGTGCAACTGGTACGGAGCAAACTGCGGGTAATCACAAAGCGATGGGAGTACAGGGCCTTTGTGCTGCAAGCAATGGTCAATCAGCTGCTGCAGACGCTGTTCCAGACAGTGGGCAAGCTGGTCGCTAAACTGCTGGCCATACAAGGAAGTGCAGGAAAATCTGAGCTGCTGATCCTGAAACACAGCCAAAATACTCACAGGGTCCAGAGCATCCTGCTGTGATGGATAATTAGCGCCACTGGATTCAGCCAGGATCTGCCAGTCATCGGCAGCGTTACCCGCATTAATTTGTCCCAGATAGTTAAAGCTCACCGCCAGTTGTTTTGCCTTAGCCTGGCGGTAACAACCTGAGCTGATATAGCTCTGGCCATAGCCTGAAGCGCGTCGCAGCGTTTCTTTGTTGTAATGAATGTTGTGTGCCAGATCGTCAGTCGCAGCTAACAGCACAGGATAAAAACTGGTAAACCAGCCTAAAGTCCGGTTCAGGTTCAGACTGCTGTTAGTCGTTTGGCGGCCATGACTTTCCAGCAGCACAGCCTGATCGGTATTGCCCCAGATGTCCCGCAATGCCAGGGCTAAAGCCGACAACAATAACTCGTTGATTTCAGTCTGATAAGCCAGATGAGCCTGCTGCATCAGCACCTTCGATTGCTCTTTTGTCAGTTGCAACTGCGCCTGGGTACTATTTGTGATCGCAGGTTTTTTTATTTCAGGCAGAGCCGCACAAAAGGCCTGCCAATAAAACGCCGGATACAGCTGTGGTGCTGCCTGTTGTTCTGCGACCCATTGCCGGTAACTGCTGGTTTTCTCTGGCAATTGCTGCTGTTGATAAAGAGCTTTTAAGTCTTCCACCAGCAAACGCCAACTGACTGCATCAATCAGCAAATGATGGCAGGCAAAAAACAGCCGTGCGCTTTGATCCGGGTAGTTGTACAGATAAGCCAGTTTAAACAGCGGGCCTTGTTCAATATCAAACTGGCTTTGCCATTTTGATAATTGCTGCTCCAGCTCCTCTTCTGTAACGGCTGAGCGGTCCAGTTGTTCGATATGAAACTGCGGCAAATCGGCCAGATAAGACTGCTGGTAGCCATCAGCCGTACGGCTGAATCGGACTCTTAACATATCGTGATGCATAACCAGTTGTCTGGCCGCTTGCAGCAACAGCTCTGGCTTTAACGGCTGCACTTTAAGTAAAAACGACTGATTCCAGTGGTTCTGGTTAGCTATCTGACCCGACTGCACCAAATCAAAAAACCAGTGCTGAATGGGCAACAACTCAAAGCTACCGCTGAGTTGCCCTTGCTCTGCAATCATTTCCTGTTGCTCTTGTTGTTGATCCAGCAGTAGCGCCATGGCTTTTAAACTGCGGTGTTGCATCAGGTTTTTCACAGTGCAGTGCCAGCCGGCTTTTTTCAATAAAGCCGCAAGCTGCATCACCAGTATGGAGTCGCCTCCTGACTGGAAAAAATCATCATTGCGCCCGACTGTGACATCACCCAGTAGTTGTTGCCAAAGCATTGCCAGTTGCTTTTCTGTGGGGGTGGCAGGACAAATATAACCGTGTTGTAGTTGTGGCAAAGGCAAAGCCGCTTCATCTAACTTGCCATTGCTGGTCAAGGGCAATTGCGGCAGCCATAACCAGTGATCGGGTTGCATAAAATCGGCCAGTCGTGGTTTTAGCTCTGCAACTATGGGCTCTATATCGGGCTTTGAGCTCACCAGATAAGCCAACAACTGATCACGGCCATTCACCTGATGCAGCTTCAGCGCCACCTGCTGCACATCTTTATGGCTTAGCAACTGCTGCTCTATTTCTGCGAGTTCAATACGATAACCACGTAATTTAAGTTGTTTGTCTTTACGGCCCTGAAAGACCAGTTGGCAGTTGTCTTTATCGCCCTGATGCCAGCGCACCAGATCACCGGTTTTATACAAGCGATCACCGGCAATAAAGGGGCTTGGAATAAAAGAGACCAGGTTAAGCTCTGGTTGATTCAGGTAACCTCTGGCAACAGCTACACCGCCAATATAAAGCTCGCCTGTCACTTCAACAGGCACAGGCTCAAGTTCAGAGTCCAGCACATAAAGGCTGATATGGTTCAGCGGTAAACCAATGCCAGCGGGCTGAGTCAGGTCGACTTTCGCCAGACTGGAGGTAATAGCAGCTTCAGTGACACCATATTCGGCATAAATTTCAACATGACTAAAGCGCTGTAAGGCGGCAGAGCTTGCAGCAGCACCGCCATAAATCAGATACTTCAGCTTGGGAAAACAATCTGGCTGCAACAGATCCAGCACAGCACCGGATAAAATCAGATGACTGACGTTGTGCATACTGGGCTGGTTAAAGTCTATTTCTTTACTCAGCAATAACTTAGCACCAGAGAGCAGCGCATTCATAATCACAGCCACAGCAGCGTCAAAGGCATAAGACAGGCCAAGATAAAGCACAGAGCCAGGACCTGTCTGGTATCTTTGCCGCTGTTGCAGCACCGTATTAAGCACAGACTGATGCTCAATAAGCACACCTTTAGGCACACCCGTAGTACCAGACGTGTAAATAACATAAGCTAAATCCCGCTCTGACAACAGAATACCAGGCGCAGTCCTGGCCTGCTGCGACAGATCAAGCTGGTCCAGATAAAGCATCTGGCATTGCTCTGGTAAATCCTGCTGGCCATGCTGACAAGCATCAGAAAGGCTCAAAACCAGCTTAGCTTCGGTGTCTTTGAGTATATGCTGCAGGCGTTGTGAAGGAGTTGCAGGCTCAACTGGCACCCAGGCCGAACCTGTTTTCAGTACGGCCAGAATAGCCACTATCATCCAGATGGACCGTGGCAGCAATAGAGCGATCATCTGCTGCTTTTCACCAGCCAGTTGCACTAACTGATGCGCCAATTGGCTGGATAAAGCATCCAGCTCTGCATAAGTCAGCTGTTGATCGTCCAGTTGCACGGCTATCTGCTGTGGATAAGCGGCCACCTGAAGTGCAAATAACGCATTGAGTGTGGTGTTGTACTCTTTCGCTGAATTTTTATCTGAATGGGTCTGTTGCCTGTCGCCCAGTGCCAGCATAGCCAGTTTTTGCTCTGTAGTAAGCAAAGACAGCTGGCTGTTCTGGCTTTGAGGTGAGTCGACCACTTGTTGCAGCAGATTCACAAAACCTTGTTGTATCAGCACAATACGTTTTTCGCTGAATAAAGAACTGGCATAGTTCAGTACGCCGCTGATCTGTTGATCGCGCAGCTCCAGCTGCAACGACAGATCGTATTTGGCAGTGCATCCGCCAGCAGGCAAAGGGGCAGGGCTTAACCAGTCCAGTGTTGAGGCTTTTTCCGCAAAAGTCTGGACTGAAAACATCACCTGAAACAGCGGGTGACGGCTTGCGTCCCGCTCTATGGACAGTTGCTCCAACAGCTGTTCAAAAGGCAAGTGCTGATAACGCTGTGCTTCGGTATTTTGCCGGCTCACTTGCGCTAACAGGGCAGGAAAGTCAGCCTTTGGATGGATGCTATGGTGCAGTACCTGAGTATTGACAAAAAAACCTATTAAGGCATCAGAGCCAGGCAGTTGGCGATTGGCCATAGGAGTGCCCAGCAGTATGTCCTGTTGCCCCGTCAGTTTATGCAGGGTTAAGCTCCAGACGCTCAGCAACAGGCTATAAACAGAGACCTGCTGCTGTTTGGCTAACGCCTGCACTTGGGCGGATAAACTCTGGCCCAGGCTAAAGTGATAGTCAGCGCCCTGGTAATCAAAGGTTTTTGGTCTGGGGTAGCAGGGACGTAAATCCAGCGGTGGCACCTGGTTTAAATTCTGCCAATAGGGGTTCTGCTCAAGCGCCACGGGCTTTTGTTGCTGCCAGCGCGCATAGTCACGGTACTGGTAATCCAAAGGCGGCAGAGTATGGTTTTGTTGTTGGTATAAGGTATCCAACTGACTAAATAACAAGTCCATACTCCAGCCATCAAAAGCAATATGATGCAGCAGGATCAGTAAATAATAAGTACCGTCGTCAAGCTCAAATACAGTGGCACGAATGGGCAGTTGCGCCTCAAGCACAAAAGGCATCTGCACTGCAGCCTGGATCTGTTCCGGCAATTGAGCGGCCTTCAGTTGGTGATAAGCCAGATGAAAACGTTCAACAGACACCAGTTGCTGCCAGGCTTTGCCCTCATGCTCTTCAATGACGGAGCAAAGCAGCTGTTGGTGCTGAACTAAGCCAGTGAATGCCTGTTGCAAACGAGCGACATCCAGTGTTTTCAGCTGCAGTAACATAGGAATATGATAAGCCGTGCTTTGTGGTTCCAGCTTATACAAAAACCACAGCCGGTTTTGTGAGAAAGACAACGGAGCTCTGTGGTTATCAGGCTCTGATACAGGTAGGTGTTGCTGCTTGCCTGTGCTGTTGCTTCTGCAGTATTTGATAAGCGCAGCAATAGTTCTGTAGTGAAACAAATCGGCCACAGCCAGCGGCCAGGCGGCCTCTTTGGCTAACTTATGGCACAGCAGCAAGGCTTTCATGGAATTACCGCCTAAACGGAAAAAGTCATCCGTCAGGCCCACCAGATCCAGTTCCAGCACCTGTTGCCATATCTGGCAGATCTGCTGCTCAAAGGCCGTTGTTGGCGCCTGATACTCTGCTGCTGCCGTTTGATCCCGTCTTGGCTTTGGCAATGCGGCTCTGTCCAGTTTGCCATTGGCCGTCAGACTAAATTGTTCAACCCGGATATAAACTTCAGGCCACATATAATCAGGTAAATACCGGGCGACGATCTCTGTCAGTTGCTCTGCACTAAGCTCAGAATCGGCCTGATAATAGGCCAGCAGATAAGCGTCACTCTGTTGCTCTTGCACGGCCAGCACCAGAGCCTGATGTATGCGGCTGTCTTGTTGCAATGTGCTTTCAATTTCTGCCAATTCAATACGATGGCCACGAATTTTGACCTGAAAATCAGTCCGGCCTTTGTATTCCAGCTGACCGTCCAGTCTTTGTTTCACCAGATCACCGGTTTTATACAGTCGCTGCTGGCTCTGTGGGTGAATAATAAAACGCTCTGCCGTCAGCTCCGGCCTGTTCAGATAACCCCGGGCTAATCCGGCACCACCGATAAACAATTCGCCAATCACACCAGAAGGCAGGAACTGTAACTCTGAATCCAGCACATAAATCTGCTCATGCGGCAAGGCGTTGCCAATCAGCAGCGGATTGTTGTCTGTATTGTTGTTGTAAAGATGGCAGGTACTCCAAATCACAGTTTCAGTAGGACCATACACATTCACCACCTGGGTAAACTGCTGTTGTAACTGTTGTAATAAGTCATGATCCAGTGCCTCACCACCAACCAGACAAGTGACAGCGCTGAAATCAGCTCCCTGCATCGCCAGCAGGGTACGTAACACCGAAGGGGTCTGCTGAAGCATATTAATCTGTGGATGGCGTTGTAAATCCGGCACAGCGTTTTGCAGATCGGATAAATACAAAGTGCCACCACGCAGCAAGGGTAGACCATACTCCAGGCCAAAAATATCAAAAGTGACAGAGGTTAAAGAGAGCAGCTGTACCTGCTGATCATCCGGTATATAAAGCGGGAAGTTCAGCAAAAAGTCAGTAAAGCTGTGCTGTTCAATCATCACACCTTTGGGCTGGCCTGTGGTGCCTGAGGTATAAATCACATAGGCCAGATCTGTGCTGCTGGCGTAAAGCGCTAAGGCGGTTTTGGGCTGGTTGTGATGCCTGTTGCTCGCTGGGTTATAGAGCTCAACTTCAGTTGCTAAGTCTGTTCTGTCGGTCAACAGCAGGCGGCACTTTGCATCCTGCAGCATAAACTGAATGCGCTGCAGCGGGTAATCCGGGCTGATGGGCACATAAGCGGCACCGGCTTTGAGTATGGCCAGTATCGACAAAATAAGCTCTGGCCCTCGTGGCAGCAACAAAGCAACTAAATCACCCCTGTCGCAGCCTTGCTGGCGTAACTGATGGGCGAGCTGGTTGGATTCTTGATCCAGTTGCTGATAAGTCCAGCTGTGGTTTTGCCAGACTAAAGCCTGTTGTGTCGGCCTTTGGGCTGCTTGTTGGTAAAATAATCCGGCAAAACTGGCGCTGTTGTGCTCAGGAGCTGCTGCTTTTGTTTCGGACAAGACCCGTTGATCTGCAGCGCTAAACCACTGCAGTTGAGCAATTTTGGTCTGAGGTTGCTCTGCTATCTGCTGCATTAACACCAGATAACGTTCGGTCAGGCGCTGCATAGTGTTTTTATTAAAAAGCGCAGTGGAAAAGTTAAGCGCTCCAAGTAACTCTTCACCTTCATCTTTGATATACAAAGACAAATCGTATTTGGCGACCTGATAAGTTTCGCCTAAATCAAAGGCAGAAAAATAGTCCGATTGGGCTGTATCCTCAAACTGGTCCATCGAAAACAGCAGCTGGAACACCGGATGACGGGATTGATCCGGCTGCAGCTTCAGTAGATCAATCAGATACTCAAAGGGCAGGTCCTGATTCAGTTGGGCTTCTGTGACCCTGGCCACCACATGCTCAAGCCATTGCTCAGCGCTTTGATCGGGCTGTATCTGCAGGCGAAGCGGCAGGGTGTTGACAAAAAAGCCAATCAGTTGCTCTGTGTGCTGATGATGCCGGTTCGCAAAAGGTGTGCCGACCAGGATATCCTGCTGGCCGCAGTACTTATGCAGCAGTACAGCAAAACCTGACAACATCAGGCTATATAAGGTGCAACCACGAGCAGCTGCCAGCGCTTTTAACTTAGTGGTTAAAGCAGCAGGAAACTGAAACAGCAGGTTATCACCGGCATAACTGAGTTTGGCAGGGCGTGGCTTATCCAATGGCATCTGCAGTGGGCTTAACTGGTGCAACTGCTGCTGCCAGTAGTTTAACTGGGAGTCAAACTGACCTTCGGCAAAAGCCTGACGCTGCCAGTGGCCGTAGTCCTGGTACTGCAGTGGCAACTGAGCTAACTGCAGAGGCTGGCCTTTGCAGAAATGATGCATGGCCTGTTCCAGCTCTGCCATAAAAAGGCCATGGCTCCAGCCGTCAAAAGCGCTGTGGTGAATGTTGATCAACAGCACTGTGTTTTTTGTGTTTTCTATGTTTTGGCCTGACGTCAGTTCAAAACACCAGGCTTTGATGGGGATGTCCTGTTCTAAGTTAAAGCAGTAGTTGACGCAGCGCTTAAAAGTTTCGGCAAACTCATCGTCAGCAAGCTTCAGGGTTTCCAGCCTGAAGCTGTCTGTGGTTTGTAGTAGTAAATGGGCTTGTTCATCTTTTTGCCTGATCAAAGAGCGTAATACCTGATGCCGTTCTACCAGCAGCGTCAGGCTTTGTTGCAACTGCAGGGCCGAACCTGTCTGCACTTGTAACGCAACAGGAATGTTGTAGGCTGTATTGCCTGCATCGTATTGATGCAAAAACCACAGCCGTTGCTGAGCAAAAGACAAGCTGGGTTCGGCCAGAAAACAGGGCTGTATAGCCCGCTGCTGTTGACTATTCTGCTTTAAACTGAGGTTTGAATTTTGCTTTATATTCAGTAACGCGTTACGAATGTTTTTATCGGCAAACAGCCGTGCTACAGGGTAGTGGGCCTGCAACAGTTCGGCCATCGCATGAGAGACACTGATCGCCAGTATGGAGTTGCCACCGAGGCGGAAAAAATCATCTTCAACTCCCACTTTGTCTAATTTCAGCACCTGTTGCCATAAAGCACAGAGCTGTTTTTCCTGCTCTGTGGCTGGTGCTACATACTGCTCTGTTTTCAGTTCTGGCTCTGGCAGAGCCTTGCGGTCCAGCTTGCCATTTACATTCACCGGAAAACGGCTCAGGCCAATAAAATGCTCAGGCACCATATAATCGGGCAATTTTTTTAATAACAAAGCACGCAGCTGATCCGCTTCTGGCATGGCTTCAGTTTGGCAATAGGCCACAAGCTGGTCTTGTCCTGAGGCTTGTTTGACCATCACTAAGGCCTGGCTTATCTGTGGCAAAGCACAAAGCGCCGCTTCTATTTCACCCAGTTCAATACGAAAGCCACGTAATTTCACCTGAAAGTCATTGCGGCCCAGATACTCTATATTGCCGTCAGCACGCATTCTTACTCTGTCACCGGTTTTATACATACGCCGGCCAGCTTGAGCATTGTCTGTGGCATGGTAAAAAGGGTTAGCTAAAAAGCGTTCAGCTGTCAGCTCCGGCAAATTCAGATAACCACGGGCTACGCCATGGCCTGCAATATAAAGCTCGCCCGCCACGCCTTTGGGCACCAGTTGTTGGTTGTTATCGAGTATATACAACTGGGTATTCTGGATGGGTTTGCCAATAGGCACGCAGCGCAGTTCGCCCTGACAATAAAAATAACTGGAGTCTATGGCCGTTTCTGTAGGGCCATATAAATTATGCAGTTGGGTGTTTTGCTGCTGATCCAGCTGCTGAAATTGCTGCACTGTGGCGACAGGCAGCGCTTCGCCTGAACAAAAAATATAACGCAACGACGATGGAATAATGCGGCCACGGCGTTGCAGATCATCCAAAAAGGCCTGAAACATGGTAGGCACAAAATGCAGCACTGTGATCTGTTGTTGTTCAATCAGTTGGTACAAATAATCCGGATCTTTATGGCCTTCAGGCTCTGCCAGCACAATTTCAGCGCCATAAGCGTTGGCCCATAGCAGCTCCCACACCGACACATCAAAAATATATGGGGTTTTTTGCAGCACTTTATCCGAAGCCGTCAGCGGGTAAGTGTTTTGCATCCAGTCAATACGGTTCAAAAGGTGCTGATGTTCCAGCATCACGCCTTTTGGATTTCCTGTGGTGCCAGAGGTATAAATAATATAAGCCAGCTGATCGCCATCAATCTTGTCTGGCAAGCTGTGCTGTTGTGCCCTGTTCTCTGGTGCCGGTACCTCTGGCGCCGGTTGGTGCCATAACCCTGTATCGGCCCAAAGCACCGGAGTGGAACCCGACAGCGCTGTGACTTTGTGGCGCAGCGCCTGATGGCTTATTAAAGCTGCGGCTTGGGTGTCCTTTAAAATATAATCCTGGCGCTCAAGCGGGAATTCAGCTGCTACAGGCACATAAGCGCCACCGGCTTTATGAATAGCCAGAATAGCCACAATCAGCTCCAGCGAACGTAACATCAGCAACGCCACCAGTTTGGATGGCGAAGCCTCCAGCAGGGGGCGCAGCATTAAGGCCAGTTCAGTGCTGCGTTGATCCAACTGCTGATAGCTTAAGCTGTCTGAGACAAAACTCAGGGCTCTGTGTTGAGGTGTTAAGCTCACCTGATGAGAAAATAATGCGGTGACACTGGATACATCAGGTAAAGCCTTGGCCGTATCGTTGAGTTCCAGCAGCAGATGCTGTTGTTGCGGCTGGCTTAATAGCTGCAGCTGGTTTAATGGCAAAGTGGGCTTTGCTAACAACAGCTTTAATACAGTCTGATAATGCGCCAGCATCTGTGCCACAGTGCTTTGATCAAATAAAGCTGTGGCATAGTTCAGTTCCAGCGTTAAGCCATCTTTGGCTTCAGTGATAAAAAGCGATAAATCATATTTGGCAACCTGATACAGACCTTCAGGGGTCAGCAGGCTGAACTCCTGCTGTTGGGCCTGTTCATCGGCCTGTTGCACTGCAAAAAACACCTGAAACAAAGGATGGCAGCTTGGATCCCTGGGTAACTGCAGTTTTTCTACCAGCAAATCAAAAGGCATATCCTGATACTGCTGGGCAGAAATCAGGCTCTGGTGCACAGAGCGCACCAGTTCAGTCAGACTGATGTCTGCTCTGGTTTGGCAGCGAATGGCCAGGCTGTTGACAAAAAAGCCAATCATATCGCTGGTGCCCGGGTAATGACGGTTGGCTGCTGCAGTGCCAATCAGCAGATCGTTTTGCTGGCTGTATTTGTGCAATAACACAAAATAAGCCGATAAGGTTAAGGCATAAAAACTACAGCCTAAAGAGCGGGCTAATTGATGCAGGCTTTCTGAAGTGCTGCTGTCCAGTTGCAACTTTACCGTGTCGCCTTTTGCATCAAAAGTCGCGGGTCTGGGGCGATCCAGAGGTAATTCCAGTGTCTGCACGTCGCTGAGTTGGTGTTGCCAGAATTGCCATTGCTGCTGTTGCAGCTCACCTTGCAGCAGTCGCTGCTGCCACCAGGCAAAATCCTGATACTGCAAAGTCAAAGGGGCTAACTGAACTGGAGTACCCTGACTAAAGTGCAGGTAAAACTGCTGAAACTCGTGCAATAAACAAGGCAGGCTCCAGCCGTCTACGGCTATATGGTGCAAAGTGATCAACAAAATCGCTTTGTGGTCCGGTCGCTGGTAATAACAAGCCCGCACCGGCAATTGTTGCTCCAGCACAAAAGGCCTGGACAGTTCTTGCCGCAGCAGATGATGCAATGCATCTTGATCAAGCTCTGGGTGCAGTATCTGGTGGTTAAACTCCAGTTCTGTCGCGGCTTTTAATACACCTACAGGTTCAGCGCTTTGCCGTATCAGCACAGTACGTAATACCTGATGCCGCTCCAGCACGGCCACTAAAGCCTGCTCTGCGGCAACAGCGTTTTGTGTTGAGTTGCCGTTTTGCATTTCTAAGATAAGCGGCACATTGTAGGCGGCGCTGTCTGGCTCAAACTGCTGTAAAAACCACAGCCTTTTTTGTGCAAAAGATAAAACAAAGGGCTGCTGGTTGGTTGGATAAATTACAGGCAACTGCAGGCTGTCCGACAGCACTCCAGCACCTTTTAGCAAGGCGATCAGCTCAGTTTTGTGTGGTTTGATTTTCGCCAGCCACTGATCTTTATCCGCCAGAGGCTGGCGAATAGAAAATTTCAGTTTGTCCTCAACGCCTTCCTGCTGCTCTACCCATAAAAAAATGCCACGCTCATTGATCTGATATAAAAGCTCTGTTAGCTGCATGGTTAAATCTCTCCGCTGTCGAAGCTGTTTTGCTGCAGCAGGTGTTGATCGATGATCTGAGCCAGAGCCGCTATGGTTTTAGCTCTGATAAAGTCGCTGACACTCAGGGGGCAAGCAAAAGCTGAAGCGATCTGCTGGCTCAGACTGATGGCCAGAATAGAGTCTCCACCCAGCTGATAAAAATCATCCTCTATACCAGGATCACTGACGCCAAGGCTTTGTTGCCAAAGCTGTGCTATTTTTCGCTCTGTCTCTGTACTGGCTTTGACTGAACCTGTAACAAATATCGCATCTGGCAGCGCATTTCTGTCAATTTTTCCGCTGGCTGACAGTGGCATTTTTTCCAGCACTACCCAGGCCTGAGGTTGCATATAGTCTGGCAACAAGGTTTTCAGATGCTGTTGCAGCGCTTTGCTGTCCACCTGCTGGCGCGACAGGTAATAAGCCACCAGCAGTAACTGCTCGTCCTGTTGACGCTGCATTACCAGCACCTGATCAACGGCCGGATGCTGCAGTATGGCCTGCTCAATTTCGCCCAGTTCAACCCTGTAGCCCCTGATTTTGATTTGCTGATCACGACGGCCCAGATAATACAGCTGACCGTCAGTGCCAAGGCGGACCAAATCGCCGCTATGATACAAACGTTCAAAACCTGGTTCAGAACTGTATGGGTTGGCCCTGAATTTCCTTGCACTAAGTTCTGCTGCATCCAAATAACCGCGCGCCAGGCCTATACCGCTTAAACACAGCTCGGCAATAGCACCAGGTAATGCAGGCAAACCCCAGTGATCCAGCAAATAAGCCCGCATATTTTGTACAGGGCGGCCTATCGCAATGTTGTTATGATCCACCACCTGGCTTTGTAATACACAAACGCTGGCTTCGGTTGGGCCGTATTGATTCCATAAGGTGCAAGGTGGTAACTGCTGCAAACCTTCCAGTGATTCGCCCCCTGTATAAAGTTGTTTCAGCTTAGTGCGCTCCAGCCCATACAGATGTTTGATCACTGCAGTACTGATAAAAGCCGTGATGATCTGATGAGTGCAGAGGTAGTCCACCAGTCCATTCACATCATTTTGTAGCTGTTGTGGCAGCAGATAGAGGCAAGCACCGCTGGTTAATACAGGGAAAATCTCAAACACTGAGGCATCAAAGACATAATTTGAGAACTGCAGCACTTTGTCGCCAGGTTTATGCGCCAATAATAACTGCTGGGACTGACTGATATTCACCAGGCCCTGATGTTCTGTCATCACAGCTTTAGGTTGGCCTGTGGTGCCTGAGGTGTAAATCAGATAGGCCAGTTGGTTACTGCCTACTGTCCAGCTGGGTTTGTCAGCCTGCTCAGCCTCTGATTGCATTTGTTTCAGATCCAGCGCCATAGCTGGGCAGGGGCTGAATGCGGCGACAGAGGGGTGATTCTCTTCGTCTGTCAGCACCAGTAAAGCTCTGCTGTCTTTTAGCATAAACAGAGTGCGTTCCACCGGAGCATCAGGTACCAGTGGCAGGTAGGCAGCTCCGGCTTTGAGCACCGCCAACATGGCGATAATCATCACTGCAGATTTATGCAGACAAAGTGCTATCACTGCATCAGGCTGGCTTTGCAGCTGTGTTTGAAGCCGGCATGCCAGTTGATCACTGAGTTGGTCCAGTTGACGGTAGCTCAGATAGTTGCTGTCACAATAGATGGCGTTCTGATCAGGGTAACGCCCAGCTGTTTGTTCAAACCAATGGATGATATCAGGCGCAGGTAAAGCGCGTTTGGGTCCTTGCAGGCACCAGGCTGCTGTAGTGGATTGCTGAATACAAAGCTCTGAATGAGGCCGCAGCAAAGCATCAGGTAAAGCGGCAAGCAACAGATTAAGCTGCGACAGTAATTCATTGGCTCTGTGGCCTGACAAATGGGTCGCGTCGTATTTCAGGCCAAAATGCAGACTGTCCCCTTGCTGATAGGCCACCAGCACCAGCGGATAATTCACTTTTTCAAAGGCTTCGCGATACTGATACTGAATATCTTGTTGTTCACCGGCGGACGGATAGTTTTCAAACACCAGAATGGACTGGAATAACGAGCCTCGTCCGCGTTGCAACTCAGCCAAATCAGCAAAAGAGAAATGGTTCATTGAGTTAATGGCTTTGCTGATCTGCTGCAACTGCTGCAGTACCGTATTGCTATTATCCCAATTCACCAGCAGTGGCAGGGTATTGATGTAAAGCCCGACACTTTCTTCTATGGCTTCGACAGGCAAAGCACGGCCTGAGACCGTTGTGCCTGCTATGGTTTGGGTGGCAAAGGTATAGCTGGCAATCAGCTTGTGCCAGACAAACTGCAGCAAAGTGCTCAAGGTGATGCCATGTTGTTGTGTCAGTTCAGCTAAAGCTGACACACTGGTCTGACAAAACACCTGACCTGCATCAGTGACCAGATGCTGCTCTGCTGCTTTTCTGGTGAATGGCAGATCAAAAAGCGGCGATAAATCATTGACTGTGGTCATATCGGCCAGTTGTTGTTGCCAGTACGCCTGACAACTTTGCTGGTGATATTGGTAATAACTTTGTGCCTGCAAGTAACTTTGTTGCACTGTGATTGTGGGTTTGCTGCCGCTTAACAAAGTTTGATAATAACTATGCAGAGTTTTCATCAATTGCGGCCCACTCCAGCCGTCCGAAATCGAATGGTGTTCGCTGCGTAACAGGCAATAATGATCCTCAGAAAGTTTGATCAGATAAAGCCGTAGCAGGCAGGGCTTTTGTAAGTCAAAGGCGCGTTGGCGGTCCTGTTGTTGTAGCTCCTGCAACAGCTGCGCTGCATGGTCTGACTGACTATAGTTCAGCAGCACCAGTTCAGGCTGAGCTGAGCTGTGGATCAACTGCACTGGCTGCTGAGCCCAGTCAAAGCTGGTTCGAAGCACA
Source organism: Rheinheimera soli (assembly GCF_031457405.1). GTDB lineage: Bacteria > Pseudomonadota > Gammaproteobacteria > Enterobacterales > Alteromonadaceae > Pararheinheimera > Pararheinheimera soli_A. The sequence goes on from NZ_JAVDWR010000001.1 coordinate 687,296, forward strand.
GGGAAACGTTGCACCACCAGTTGCCAGGCCTGACGGTATAAATCGACATCCAGCCGTTGCATATAATCAATGACAAACTGCACTCTGTAGGCATCATCGTCCGGGTGCATCAGCGCATGAGACAAAAAGCCTTTTTGCAAAGAGGTGGCAGCATAAATGGCGTCCAGCTGGTGCTGTTTCATCAGTTGATCGTAATAATCCAGCGTCAGAGGCACACCAAAATCTGCTGGTGTTTTTTGTCTGGGGCCGGCGTCTGGCAAAGCGGCACAATGTTCAGTCAACCCCGTGAGCTGCTGTTTGAATAGCTGGCTAAACTCTTTACTTTGCTCTTCAGACAAAGCACTGCTGATATCAAAAAACAACTGGCCTTGTTCTACAGCGCCGTTGATATCCAGCAGCCAGGATTGCTGATTGCAAGGCGCTATGCCACAAGACAGCTCATCCAGTTGCAACAGCCATTCGTCATGGTTGTCCGCACTTAATACACCCAGATAGTTAAACTGCACCGCAGGTAAATCCAGCTGAAGCTGCCCGGCAAAGGCACCAAAACCTAAACCTTTGTTTGGAACTTGCCGAAGCTGTTGTTTCACCTGACGTATCGCCAGTCCGGGTTCGTCCGCTGCCTGCAAATGCACCGGATGCTGGCTGGTAAACCAGCCAATGCTATGGCTTAAATCCAGCTGGTTGTCCCGGGGCTGGCGGCCATGACCTTCCAGAGTGACAGAAACGGCATCCAAACCAAATAGCTGTTGTAGAGCTTTGGCAAGGGCGGTCAGCAGCAGGTCATTAATTTCTGTGTCATAGGCGTTGTGAGCTTGTTTTAACAGCTTGTGCGTCAGCTCTGCTGAAAACTCAATACGGTGTTGGCTCTTATTCGCCTCTGGCTGTGTGACTAAAGCTGTGTAATCGACCTGTTGTTGGGCTAAGTGTTGCCAATAGCTGCTTTCTTCAGCGAAGACTGTGGGGTAGGAGTGCAGGTAACTGACCCATTGCTGATAGCTGCTGGTGCTTTGTGCCACAGGTTTGCCCTGATAAAGCGCGTATAAATCTTCCAGCACAATACGCCAGGAGACGACGTCTATCAGTAAATGATGGCAACAGACAAAAATCCGGCCTTGCTGTTCAGCATCGATCAGGTAAGCCACAGAATACAAAGGACCTGTTTCAATATTCAGGCTTTGTTGTAGCTTATTTAACTCTTGTGCCAGTTGGGTTTCATCTAAAGCCCTGGCATCAATCAGTGTCACTTCACGGCCTTGTTGTGCACTGTAGTTGTGTTGCCACTGACCCTGGTCAGAGACAAAAACGCAGCGCAGAATATCGTGATGCTGAATAAGTGCAGTCCAGGCCTTTTGCAGTTGCTGCGGATCAAGCCCTGGCACTTTAATAAAAAAGCTCTGATTCCAGTGATGGGGCTGTTGGAGCAGTCCTTGCTCAAGCTGCCGGAAAAAGCTCTGTTGTATCGGCAATAAACCAAACTGGCCTTGCGCCAGACCAGGCTGAACGCCGGGCCTCTCTATGGTGGCTGACTGCAGATGTCTTGCTAAGCTTCGCACTGTGCGATGTTCAAACAGATCTTTGACCGACAAACTCAAGCCAGCTTTACGTAAACGTGACACCAGTTGAATAGACAAAATAGAGTCGCCGCCACTGCGGAAAAAGTCGTCGTTGACGCCCAGTTGCTCTACGGCAAGCAGAGGTTGCCAGATACTCAGCAATTGTTGCTCTAACGGATCCTCTGCCTGCTCGAATTTTTGCTGCCGGATCACCGGATCTGGCAATTGTTTGTGGTCCAGCTTACCGTTATGAGTCAGAGGTAAGACGGGCAGCCACTGATAATAAGCAGGTTGCATATAGTCTGGTAAAAAACTGGCGACCCTGTCACGCAGCAGATCCTCATCCAGCTTTTCAGCAGCCACATAATAAGCCACCAGCGCCTGCTGTTGGCCGACCTGTTTCAGCACCACAACAGACTGCTGCACCTGTTCCAATTGCTCTACTGCGGCTTCGACTTCACCACATTCAATACGGTAACCCCGCAGTTTCACCTGACTGTCGTTTCGTGCCAGATATTCCAGTTCACCCTCTGGCAACCAGCGTACTGTGTCGCCTGTGCGGTACAGTTGTTGGTAGTCTTCACTTTGATCAAAAGGGTTGGCGATAAAACGTTCTGCTGTCAGTTCTGGCCGGTTCAGATAACCCAAAGCCACGCCATGGCCTGCAATATACAGCTCTCCCCATACCCCAACAGGTACAGGTTTTTGCTCTGGATTGAGCACATACAATTTGTAATTGGCATAAGAGCGGCCTATGCCCTGATCCAGAGCCACATTCGCCAGACAAGCACCTACTGTGGTTTCGGTTGGGCCATATTCGTCTAAAAGCCGATCACAATGTTGCAATAACAAGGCTTTTTGCTGAGCTTTGAGTTTTTCACCGCCCACCATCAGGCAGTTGAGGTGAATGCGATGCTCATCTAAAAACACTTGTTCAGCCAGGCTGGGCACTAATTTAGCAAAGGTAATCTGCTCTGAAATCAGATGCTGGCGGTAGGCATCTAAGTCTTTGAGTGTTTCAGTAAAAATGACAATCTCGTTGCCCAGCATTAAGGGCGCCAGGGTGGTGGTGACGCTCAGATCAAAGGCCATACTGGAGGAGAAATCCACCACAGCCCCCGGAGTCATACTGCTGTTGGCCACATTGGTAATGTAATTGACCACTGAACTTTGTTTGATCAACACCCCTTTGGGCAAACCTGTAGTACCGGAAGTGTAAATAATATAAGCAGGATCCCGTGGCGATAGCTCAAGCTCAGGTAATTCCGCCTGAACACCAGACAGCTCCAGCTGGTTTAAATCCAACACCAGCAGCTGTTGTGGGATCAGGTGGCGCAGGGTTTCGCTGCTAATCACCAAATCGGCCTGACTGTCCTCCAGCAGAAAGGCAATACGCTCTGCCGGAGTGCTGCTGTCGATGGGCAGATAGGCTGCCCCCAGTTTGATACTGGCGAGCAAGGAGATAAACAACTCAATGGATCTGTCCAGCACTAAGGCAATCACAGGCCGCTCTGATAAATACTGCTGCTGATGGATATAGCCAGCGAGCTGATCCGACAACTGGTCCAGTTGCTGATAACTCAGCTTGATGCCGTTGCAACGCAGCGCTGTGGCTGTGTTTTGCCTGGCCACTGAATGGCGCCAGTACTCTGACAAATGGCTGAATGGAAGCTGTTGCTGGTGCTGATTATTGTCATACAGCAGCCAGTGCCGCTGCGTCTGGCTTATCACCTCAAAACTGGTTAACTTTGCATCCGGCTGCTGTAGCAATTGCAGCAGAATGCTCTGGAAAGACTCTGCCAGCTGCGTGATAAAATCTGCGCTAAATAAGGAGCTGGCGTAGTTCAGCTCCAGCGTCAGATGGTTTGGATGCTCTGTGACAAAACAGGTTAAATCATGTTTGGCCACAGGGTAGAGCTGATCAACACTTTGCAGCTGACACCAGTGCTGTTCTGTCTGACCAAAACTCTGGACTGAAAACATCACCTGAAAAATAGGGTGACGACTGCTGTCCCGTTCCACCTGCATTCTGTCGACGATCAGCTCAAAAGGCACATCCTGATGGCCCTGTGCTGCAACCAGCCCCTGATGCACAGTCAAAGCAAAAGCACTGAAAGGCTGCTCCGGGTCAATCTGATTTCGTATAGCTAAGGCGTTCACAAAAAAACCGATCAGGGATTCAGTGCCCTGATAGTGCCGGTTAGCGACAGGGCAGCCGATGACGATGTCCTGCTGATTACAGTACTTAGATAACAACAGATTAAAGGCGGCCAATAACAGGCTGTTTAAGCTGATCTGTTGTTGTCTGGCCAGTTTTTTCAACTGCAGACTCAAGTCGTTTTCAAGCGTCAGCTGTAAGTTCGAACCTTTGTAATCAAAGGCTTTTGGTCGTGGCATTGACTCTGGTAATTGCAGTGGTTCAAAACCCTGTAATTGTTGTTGCCAATAATCCAGTTGACGTTCCAGCTCGTCCACAGCTAAAAACTGCCGTTGCCAGATGGCAAAATCGCTGTATTGCACCGGTAATTCAGGTAAGTGCAGGGGTTGTGCTGACACCAGATGCTGTTGGTACAGACTCAATTCGTTCAGCAGCAGATCCACACTCCAGCCATCAAAAGCTATATGGTGGATCACCAGCAGCAGGTACTGCTCTTGTTCTGTGTGGATCAGACTGGCGCGTATTGGCAACTGCTCTGTTAAATCAAAAGGCAGACTGATGTGGTGTTTTAGCCACTGATCCAATGCAGGTAAAGCGCAGTGATGATGCTCTATGCAAAGGGTACCCGCGTCCCTTAGTTGTAATTCTGTCTGTTCATCGAAAGCGTGGTAAACAGAACGCAACACCTGATGGCGTTCCAGTACGGCGTGCAGCGCAACAGCTAACCAGTCTGTTTTATGGCTGCTGAGTTTAAGCAACAACGGAATATGATAAGCGCTGGAGTCTTGTTCATACTGTTGTAAAAACCACAGTCGGTTTTGTGCATAAGACAGAGGTTTTTCTGTCACAGTCGCAGGCTGGATCAGCACAGCTTGTTTGCTCAGGCCATGTTCTGTCAGTTGGGCTATGGTTTTGTGTCTGAACAAAGTGGCCAGACTGACCTCACGTTGCAGCACTGTGGATATTCTGTGGCTTAAGGAGATAGCCAAAATGGAGTTGCCACCGAGCTGGAAAAAATCGTCCTGCACGCCCACCCGGGTGATGCCCAAAATATCCTGCCAAATCAGACACAAGGCCTGTTCCAGCTCATTTCGTGGCGCGACGTAGTTGCGTTGGTCCTGCTCAGGCTCAGGCAGGGCCTTGCGATCGACTTTGCCATTGGGGGTCAGTGGCATAGCCTCTAACTGCACCAGCACATTAGGCAACATAAAAGCAGGCAGTCTCTGCTCCAGATAAGAGCGCAGCGCTTTGGTGTCCAGTGGCATAAAAGGTTCGCGCACTGCATAAGTGAGTGGTCGTGGTCTGGCGCTCACCAGTTGTGAACTGAACAGCCTTTGATCAGATCGGCTGAATATCAGGCTGAGCAGGGCAGGATCATCAGGTTGCACACTGGCTTTAAACTGATAACCATGGCTTGTTGCCATCTCTGCCAGTTGCAGATAGCTCAACACCTGGTTTGCCGCCAGTTTGCCCGGCACATTATGAAACTCAATATAACTTTGGTACACACGGCTGTTAGGGTAGTTACGGATCACAAAACTTTGCAAGTTCTGCTGGCAGCAGTGTTCAACAGCCAGGTTGGCAGAGAAGTGGAACTCTGTTTCGATTTGAGCTTGTGGCACGGGGTGTGACGCTGAGCCTGCAGAGCAATCCACTATCACGTCGTACCGGTAATCCAGCATTTCATTGCTGTAGTGGCCTTTTTTAATCAGCAGATCCACTGGCAACGCAATATCACCCTGTTGGTACTTTTGGGCAAAAGTCAGGAAAAAGTCCGGACTCACTAATAGTTCTTTATCCTGCACTCTGGCTTGTTTGGTGGCCTCCACTAAGGCCGGAAAAGGCGCATCAGGTTGCAGATGTTTTTGGATATCGTAATGCAGAATATCCAGCAAGCGGGCGTCCCTGACATCACCAATAAACAGTTGGCCCTGACCATTCAGCAAGGTCATGGCTTGCTGAACTACATCCAGCAGATAGTCAGCGGACGGGAAATACTGGATCACTGAATTGATAATAATCAGATCAGGCTGATAACCTTCGACTGCCTGCAGAATGGACGCTGCATCACATAAGGCAAAGCGGGTTTTATGTTCGACCTTCAGCACTGTTGCGCCAAAGCGTAATTTCGCCACGGCCTGGGCTGAAAAGTCTGTCGCAAAGTAGTAGTCACACTGGGCCAGCAACGGATAAAACAATAAACCTGCACCGCTGCCTATTTCCAGTATACGTTTTGGCTTCAGTTGTAAAATACGTTCCAGAGTGGCGTCACGCCATTCCTGCATGCTTTCAAGCGCAATAGGCTTGCCATCGAAAGAGCTGTTCCAGCCGTCAAAATCGGCGGGGTTAAAGTCTTCCGCCGATTTTTTGCCGTATTCGCTGTCGTAGATTTTATTCCAGTCCGCAACCAGAGACAGATCAGTGCTCTGTCCTAAAGACATAGCCGTAAAATAAGCCGCTATATAAGCTTGTCCATCGCGTTCACGGATCACGGCCGTAGCTTGTTTCACTTGAGGGAATTCTGTCAGTACAGCTTCAATTTCTGCCAGCTCTACTCTGTTACCGCGAATTTTAACCTGATGATCCACCCGGCCCAGATAATCCAGCTCGCCATTGAGTAATCTGCGCACACTGTCACCTGTGCGATACAGTCGCTGCTGCGACGGGTCCAGCCCTTTGCCATAAGGATTGGCAATAAAACGCTGACTGCTGAGTTCCGCCTGATGCAGATATCCTGCCGCAACACCAGCACCAGAGACGTACAACTCACCTGGCACACCACAAGGCACGGGTTGTAAATGGGTGTCCAGCACATAACATTTCAGGTTAGGTAAAGGCCTGCCTATAGTGCTGGCCAAATCACCCTCTTGATAATAATGCAGGCTGGTACAGACTGTGGTTTCAGTAGGGCCATACGCATTGATCAGGCTTCTGCCTTCAGACCAGCGCTGCATTGTGGCTAAAGGAGTGGCTTCACCTGCAACGATCAGCAGCCGCAGTTTTGGTAAGAGCGCAGCTTCCATCAGATTCAACAGCGCCGGAGGCAAAGTGGCGACACTGATCTTTTGTTGCTCCAGCAAGCTGACTAAGGCGCCCACATTTTCTTTGTACGAATTTGGGCAAATGACCAGAGTGGCGCCTTGCAACAAGGTCGCAAAAATTTCCCAGGTGGCGGCGTCAAAGCTAAAGGAGGCAAATTGCAGCACTTTATCTTCTTTGACCATATGCAGCAGTTGGTGTTGTGCAGCGGCAAGATTCACCACTGCAGCCTGGTTAATCATCACTCCTTTGGGTTTACCTGTGGTGCCTGAAGTGTAAATGACATTGACCAGCCTGTTCAGATCGTCAGGTAACGGCAAATCAGTTTCTGCCGCTGTCAGATGTTGCTGCTCATCAATACAATACACAGCTAAGTCCAGGCCAGATAAAGGATTAGCAGAATTCAGTACATGGCGCTGGGTTAAAACCAGCCGGGCTTCACAGTCCTGCAGCATATAGCGTATACGCTGCTCCGGGTAGGCCGGATCGACTGGTACATAAGCTGCTCCGGCTTTCAGGACCGCCAGTATAGCAACCAGCATCTCTGTTGAACGTTCCACCATGATCGCCACCAGTGGCGCTGGCTGGTTGGCCGAGACAACAGGCAGCAGTTGCAGCAGATGGTGTGCCAGTTGGTTCGACTCGGTGTTGAGTTGCTGATAGCTCAGGCTGGCTGTTGGATCTGTGACTGCACACTCTAAGGCGTGTTGTGTGGCAGACTGATACCACCACTGCAGCAGATCTTTTTGGGCAACAGTGCTTTCTGTCTGGTTATGTTCCAGCAGCACCTGCTGCTGATGTGCCAAAGTTAAGCGCTGATCGATATGCTGTTGTCTGGCCAGTTGCTGCAGATAAAACAGATAATGTTCTGTCATTAGCTGCAAATAGGACTGATCAATAAAGGCGCTGTGACCCTGAAAAGCAATCTCAAAACTATCGTCCTGACGACTGACCACCAACGCCAGCGGAATATTGGTAATAGCCAATACATCCACCAGCTCAGAGCCGGTTTTTTCTAAAGTGGCGTGTTTCTGATAAAAGTGAATGTAATTAAAAGCGGCCTGATAAATGTCTTGTTGCAAGCCCAAATCAGCTTTGATTTTACCGTAAGGGTAAATTTTGTGGCGCAGCAGTTTCAGCCGTTGCTGATGAGTTTCTTTCAGCAAATTGGCGCTGTCTGCAATTTTGAGCCGCAGCGGTATAGTATTGAGATGCAAACCAAATTGCTGATCGCCGCCATCCAGTTCCAGTCTGTTATTCACCACCAGACCCAGCGTGATATCGTCTTGATTAAAAAACACGCTGAGCAAATACAGATAAGCAGACAAATAGACGGTATCGACAGAGACAGACTGCTGGAATGCCAGTTGGGATAAAGCCTGACTGAGTTCCGGATCTAAAGCCAGAGCCGATTCCAGCAGCAAGGGGCTGTCTGACTGCTGTGCCCGCTCTGTAAACTGCACTGTGGGCATGCTGTAATCGGCTAAATAGTTTTGCCAGAAGCGGCTATGCGCCTGATCGTTAAGTGCTTCTGTTTCCTGTTTTACGTAATGGGCAAACAGCAATTGGTGATCTTTTTGCACCGGCTGCTGATGCATATAAGCCTGAATAAATTCGCTGAGTAAAGACGCCACACTCCAGCCATCTTCGATGGAATGATGGGAGGTAAACAACAACTGAAAGGAGTCAGGCTGTGGCACTATCGCCAGACGGAATAAGCCAGGGGTGTCTATCGGCAACGGCGTGGCCAGTTCTTGCTGATAAGCCTCTGCATACTGCGGGTAAAACACCACTTTATCTTCACAGCTGACCGCTTTATGGATCAGGGTCAGATAACCCAAGCCGTCCTGTTTCAGGTAACTGGCGCGCAACAACTCGTGTTTTTGCATCAGTTGCTGCCAGATAGACACAAAAGTCTGCATCTCAAAAACGGCAGGAATGTGGTTCACTTCGATATTGTGATAGACCTGCTGATTTTTATCAGACTCAACAAACATGCCTTGCTGTAACCAGGTGGCAGGGTAGGCGTCTTCTAAAGCTGAGGCGTCGACAGGCAGTTGGCTCAGCAGCGCGGGATCGACTAACTCAAAGGCCTGGTAGCTTGTTTGATGACTACTGTATTTGCCGGTATGTCTGAATAAAGCGCTTAGCGTTCTGTGCTCAAAAATATCCCGCACTGAAATATCCAGCCGAAGATCTTTCAGCCGTGCCACGACACGAATGCTGGTGATGGAATCACCACCCAGACGGAAAAAGTCATCCTGCATGCCGACTTTTTCAACCCCTAACACCTGCTGCCAAATCAGACAGGCTTGTTGTTCCAACTCATTTTGTGGTGCGCTGTACTCTTGTGAGCTGAAATCTGGTTGCGGCAGGGCTTTTTTGTCCAGTTTGCCATTAACTGTTAACTTAAATTCTTCGACATGAATATAATGCACAGGCACCATATGAGGCGGTAGCTGGCTGGCTAAAGCGGCAGACAGCTGGTTTTGATCCAGCGCTGAATCAGCCAGATAATAAGCCACTAATACTTTGCTGTTTTGGGTTTCTTTGGCAATGACCAGCGACTGGCGTACCCTTGGATACGCAGATAAAGCCGCTTCAATTTCGCCCAATTCAATACGATAACCGCGAATTTTCACTTGAGTGTCAATACGGCCTATATAGTCCAGTTCGCCTTGTGCTGTCAGACAGACCAAATCACCGCTTTTGTATAAAAACTCATGACCAGGCCTTGCATAAGGATTAGGGATAAAACGCTCTTTCGTCAGTTCAGGCCGGTTCAGATAACCACGGGCTAAACCCGCACCACTGATATAAAGCTCGGCGGTTACTCCCACAGGCACAGGTTGTAAATAATCATCCAGCACATAAGCCTGCAAGTCGTTCAGCGGTTTGCCTATGGTGGATTGATCGCTGATGTCCTGCTGCTGCAATACTTTATAGGTCACATGCACTGTGGTTTCTGTGATGCCGTACATATTCACCAGCAAGGGCTGTTGATCGCCGTAATAGCCAAACCAGGCCTTGAGCTGATTCAGGTTCAGCGCTTCGCCACCAAAAATCACATAACGTAAAGAATGAATGCGGGGCAACAGCAAAGCCCTGTCGCTAAAATTATAAAAAGCCGATGGGGTTTGGTTTAGCACCGTCAGTTGTTGCTGCTGACATAAAGCGACAAAAGCTTCAGTGTCTTGCGCTTGTTCTTTGGTGGGCACAAAAAGCCGGCCGCCGTAAGCGAATGCACCCCAGATCTCCCATACACTAAAATCAAAGACGTAGGAGTGGAATAAACACCAGACATCCTGCTGGTTAAACTGATAGTCGGTTTCTGTTGCACTGAGTAAACGACAGACATTCTGGTGCTCTAACAACACCCCTTTAGGTTGACCTGTGCTGCCTGAGGTGTAAATTACATAAGCCAACTGATGTGGATCTATGCTGACATCTGGCGCTTTAGTATCTTGCTGTTGCCAGCTGTTTTGATCTAAAAACAGCCTCTGGCCGGAAAATTTGCCGATTAGCTCTGAATAGCTCTGATAAGTCAGCAGCAGAGGTGCTTTTGTGTCCTGCAGGATAAAACTGACTCTGTCGGCCGGATAGCTGATGTCGATTGGCACATAAGCCGCACCTGCTTTTAACACCGCCAGTATCGCCAGCACAGTATCCAGAGAACGGGGCAGCAGTAATGCAATCAGCGTATCGGCTTTGACGTCAATCTGTTGCCGGATGAAATGGGCCAGTTGATTGGCCTTGTGATCCAGTTGCTGATAAGTCCAGGCTTCATCACCAAAGTTCAGCGCTACATGAGTGGGGAACTGCTGCACTGAACGCTCAAACAGCTGCACCAGAGTGTGTTCCTGCTGTATGCTTTGCTCAGAGGGGGTCGGATGCAACAACTGCTGGATCTGTTGGGCTGGCATGACCTTGAGTTGGTGGATCTTTGTTTCAGGATGCTGCAGGCATTGCTCTGCCAGCAATTGCAAGGCTGTGGTCAACTGCTGTGCTTGTGTTTTGCTGTACATAGCGCTGCGATATTCCAGTCGCACTAGCAGCTGTTTTTGATGATCAAATTCAAAATACAGCGGATATTTAACGCTGTGTGGCAAGGTATCATTTTGTGTAACCTGCCACAGCAATTGCACTTTGGCTTTGGGCTCCAGCGTCATATAAATGCCAGGCAGCTTTTCATCTAAACCGGACTGCTGGCGCAATAGCTCCAGCAATTGCTGATAAGGAATAATTTGGTCCAGGTTTTGCTGTATATCGGCAAAACGTTGTTTCACCAGCTCAATAAAAGGCTCTGTGGCATTAACCTGACAATTGCTGATGTCATTGGCAAGGAAATTGCCATACACAGCTTCTGCGTCATGTCCACGTAATGACTTCACACCACCAATGCTCATCTGCTGCTGGCCTGAAAATTTCCAGATAAGCACAGCGAGCAGACTCTGCAATACAGCATACAAACTGACATTGTGCTGGCGGGCCAGGCTTTCTAATTGTCTGGTTTGAGCTTCACTAAAACTGCTGCAGAGATAGTCGCCCTGACAGTCCACAGCAGGGCGGCTGTTAAACAAATCCACTCTGTGCATGTCCTGGATCAATTCAGACAGATCCGTCATAGGCAAAGGCCATGCAACCTGGGCCGGATAAGGCGCTAAACTGGTATTGCCATCTTTGAGCAAAGCATACAACTGAGGCACAAAAAGGTTATACATAGCATCACCGTCACTGATCAGGTGATGGTGAATAAAGGCCAGCTTCACCGGTTTTTCATCACGATAAAACAGCACAAACCGGTATAAAGGCCCTTGTAGCAAAGAAAAAGGTAAATTGACCCAGTGTTTTAAACTGGCTTTGTATTTCTGTTCAAATTCAGTGGCTGAAAAATGCTCTGTGTGGAGCTGTGGACCTTGTTCCAGCGCAGCCGCTACGACAAAATGCTGATAATCCTCCAGAACTTTCATTCGCATCGAAGCATGATGGTTGATAAAACGTGCCAGGGCCTGGCTCAGTTGCGGCTCAGTCAATGCCATGCCCTGAAAATCAATAGTGATATTTTCGTTATAAAGCACCGGGCTGGTGATCAACTGGTGATTGAGGATCAGTCGCTGCATTTCATTCAGTTCTGTGCTGTCTGACGCAATAAACTGCTGGCTTTGGCGCTGTAAGGAGCGAAGTTGAGGCGCCAGTTTACGCACTGTGCTGTGCTGGTACAGCAATTTGGTACTGCAATCCAGTTGCTGCTGTTGTAACAACAACACCACTTTCATGGCGGCCAGCGAATCGCCGCCGATCAGGAAAAAATCATCTGTAACGCCAAACTGATCTGAACCCAGTACCTGTTGCCAAATGGCTAAAACCAGCTGTTCAGTCGGATCTTTGGGCACAGCACCCACGTGCTGTTGCCATTCAGGTTCAGGCAAACGTTGTCTGTCTATTTTGCCATTGGTGTTTAAAGGGAAAGACTGCAAACCGACAAAATAATGCGGCAGCATATAACCCGGTAAAAGTTCAGCCAGCCGGGCTTTCAGACTCTTATCATCCATAGGGGCCAGCGCCTGATAATAAGCCACTAAACGCTTCAACTGATTTCGTTCTTTCACCACAACCAGAGACTGGCCAATTTCTTCTATAGTGGATAAAGCCGCTTCGATTTCACCCAGCTCCACCCTGAAGCCCTGAATTTTGACCTGAAAATCATTGCGGCCTAAATACTTCAGACTGCCTTGTGTGGTCAGCTTGACCAGATCGCCGGTTTTATAAAGCCGGCCAAAACCTTGTTGTTTTTCAGCCTCAGTGACAAAAGGGTTGGCTAAAAAGCTGCCCGCTGTTTGCTCTGGCTTGTTCAGATAACCCCGGGCCAGACCTACACCTGACACATACAATTCTCCGGTCTCGCCGTCCGAAACCTGTTGCATGGTTTCATCCAGCACATAGGATCGCATATTAGGTAAGGCATAACCAATGTCGTTGACATCCTCTGTGTCTACTCTTTTGCCTGTCACATAAATACTGGCCTCAGTAGGGCCATAGTAGTTGTACAAGGCAAAACGTTCTGCAAAATAACGACCGACCGTTTGATCACAGGGCTCGCCGGCAAAAATAATGCAATTTAACGCCGGGTAATTGACTCTGGGTACTATGGCCAGCACAGCAGGGGGCAGGTAGACCAGATTGATCTGCTGTTGATTCAGGTAAAGCGACAAGCCGTGTGCATCTTGTCTGATGTCGTTTTGCAGCAGATGTAATTCGTTGCCATAAAGCAAAGTCGCAAAAATTTCTGTGACTGAAACATCAAACACAAAATTGGTAAAAGCAGCGATACGATAACCCGGTACACCATACAGCTCTTTGAGCCCATAGATGGTGTTGAGCGCACTACGATGCTCCACCATTACGCCTTTGGGAGAGCCTGTAGTGCCGGAGGTATACAGAATATAAGCCAGACTGTCTGCAGCTTGTGGCAGAGGCTGTGCTGTACTTTGACCCGCTGGTAGTTGCTGTAATAAATCTTCGATACATAACAAGCTGGCACCATTGGCCGGGCATTTATGTTGCACACTGTGTTGACTGATCAGCAAAGATGCCTGGCAATCTTTCAGTATGTAATCAATGCGCTGCTCTGGAAAATCCGGGTCCACCGGTACATAACAGCCGCCACTTTTCAGTACAGCAAGCATAGCAACAACGCCATACCAGCTGCGCTCCAGCATAATGACCACAGGAGTTTCCAGCGGCATAGTGCTTTGCTCTGTATTAAAGTAATGCTGGCGGATCAGCCTTGCCAGTTGATCGGTTAGCTGGTCAAGCTGCTGATAGCTGAGTTTTTTATCACCTGCCACTAAAGCCGTTGTGGCCGGATACAAAGCTGCTGTTTGCTGAAACACCTGATGGATACAGGCTGTCGCTGTTGCAGCGTTTTCTTGCAACTGAAGATCTAATGCATCCAGATAACGGGCCATGTTTTGTTGTAACCACAGCGCTTCTTCATCCGATAAATGCAGGTTGTTGTAGGTAAATCTGAATAACCAGTGGTGGTTGTCACTGCGATCAAATTGCAGTGACAGATCATAGTCATCTGCAGTATTCCAGGGCATAGGTAAAGGGATGATCGCCAGATCATCAGCGTCTAAAGCCACTTCTGTCAAAGACGCTTCAGCAAAATCGAGATTCAGGCAACGGGTTGTGCCTGTTAACTGCTGCTGATCATAAATAATGTCGTAAAAACTTAAAGCACTGTGCTGCTGTGCATTGAGATACTGCGTGCTGAATGACTGCAGCACCTGTTGCATAGAACCAAGACGTAAATCGCAGCACAAGGGCAGGGCACTTAAACGGGATGGAATATCACAAAGGTTCAGTTTACGGGCGGACAACACCAGCCTGGATTGGCCAATGAGCAAGGCCAGACTGGTGGAATAAGCCGCTGCCAGCAACTGATAACTGTCCAGTTCAAGCTGTTGAGCTATGCTATTTGCCAAAGTGACACGTTCAGCATCCCATAAAAACTGCTGTGACTGGTAACGTGCTGCGTCGACTTGTTTCACAGGCAGTGGTGTAAAAAGTGGCATGTTTTTGAGCTGCTCACGCCAGTAACAACGGGCGGACTCAAGCTCTTGGTCGTTAGTCTGGATTTGCACAGGCCCGGCCAGCTCTTGCTGATCAGCTGTGATCAGAAAGCCTCTGTCTTTGCTGTAGCTCCATATCTGTTGCATCAGCTGTTCGGCCAGGCCGTTATTAACTTCCAGATGGAAGGTATTGATCACAAAGTAGTAGCTGCAATCGGAATACTGGATCAGGAACAAGTGAGGTTGGGCTGGTGAAGATAAGTCGTAAGGGCGGTTCACCAATTGCTTGATAAAATCGTAAATACAGGAGTGTTGATCATCGAATCTAAGCAGTTCTACGTAGTTTTCTGCGGTGATTGCACTTTGGTCTGTGCGATAGGCATAGTCAATACCAAGACGGTCGTTCATATTTTGCTGCAAATAACAGTAGCAGGCCTGCAGAAACTGATCTACATCAAGCAGACCGGAAATTTCAAAAACGAGCGTGGCGTTATTACGTTGTTCAATCGGACTAACAAACCATTGAAAAAACAATTCCTCAGTACTACTGTTTAATGCCATGTGATGTCTTCCCGTTAAGTGAACTGGATCATAAAGGCTGTACCATAAATGGCTGGAACAAGGAAAAAGCCTTTCTAATTAGTTTCTGTTTTGGTACATACTAACTTCTGTTTTGATGATAATCTATTGCATGAATGTTTCATATAGGTGAACATTCTCTGTTTCTGGCACAAAGTGGTACACGGATATGGGTGATGATCCGTCCCCTTTAGTACCAGGTTGGGGTAGCTGTTTGTGACATTGACACAAGGTTGTCACTATTTCACTCCATCTTAGTACAGCCTGATGGCCTGATGTCAAAGGCTGAAAAAAAAATCACAAAAAGTTCATAAATTAATCGCTGGAGAGTGTATATTAGTTAAGCAGTCAGTAGAACTCTTTGTTTCATTTAAGTTTTTAGGCTTACGACTACGAGGGAGATCAAGATGGCAAACACAAAAACAGCTACACCTGATACAGGCGAGACGCCGGCGCAAACCGGAACTGAAGCCGAACAAAAGGGGCAGACTGAGCAGGTTGTAGTTGAAGATAAATCAGCTGAAGCCGAAGAGTTAATCCGCAAACATAGTTATGCAGCGGCCGGTGTAGGTTTAATTCCTATTCCATGGGTAGATTTTATTGGTTTAACCGCCATTCAAATCAAAATGCTGCACCAGCTGTCTGAGACTTATAAAATTGAGTTCTCTGAAGACCGTGGTAAAGCAATCATAGGTTCTTTAATCAGTGGTTTCCTGCCTGTTGCTATAGCACAACCTGTAGCCAGCTTTATTAAAGCAATTCCTTTAATTGGCCAGACCACAGGCGCCATTACTATGTCTATTTTGGGTGGTTCAACAACCTATGCTATTGGCCGGGTTTTTAACCAACATTTTGCATCTGGTGGTACTTTCCTGGATTTGGACCCATCAAAGGTAAAGGCTTACTTTAAGGAACAGTTTGAAGTAGGCAGAAAAGTCACTCAGGCAGCAAAAAAAGACGTCGAATAGCTTTTTTACGTCTTTAATTAAACCCGGACAAAGCTTGGTCGCTACTTCAGGATCTTCGCTTTGTCTTGTTTATTTCTGATGAAGCAATAAAAACAGCTGCTGTTCCATTGCGCTCTTGTATGTTGCTGTTTTGCGTTCATTTTTGATTTCATCAATCGCTCTTGTGGACAAACCAGATGGCAAAACTACATTTTTTTTATGCAGCAACACTGGGGGCCAGTGCCTTTTTAAGCTCACCCTTAGCAGCTCAGACTATAGATATCGACTACCTGAAAACAACAAATCCAGAGTTATACCAGCAGTTAATGGCTGTGGAGTTGTGTCGTAAAGAGCCGGAAAACAGCTCCTGTCAGGCTGGTTTGCCGAAAAAGAATGCAGCCATAGTCACTGAACAGCACACTAAAGCCGAGCCTGAAGCTGCCAGACCGCCAGGTAAATGGTGGTATGACAGCTCTTATGATCAGGATGGTCCCGATGATCAGTGGCAACATGCAGTGCAAGTGACAGTTGATCTGGAAGAGATGAGCGGAAATCTTGATGGCGAGCAATTCCATGTTGAAGTGGACTACTTTTCCCGCGTTAATACCTGGACTAACTACCTGACGCTGATCTACGAAAAAGATGACGTCAAGCAGTCAGGTGTTGTGGCGCTGGACAAAAAACATTATGCCTTTAACTACGGTGGCCGTTACGATTTTAACCAGACCTGGTTTGGACAAGGCGGCTACATTATTGAACAGGATACCAGCCAGTCTCTGGACCGTCAGCAGGTGGTCTATGCAGGTGGCGGTATTCATATCCTCGATACAGACAAAGTGAACCTGAGCACCATGCTGGCTTTGGGTAAACAGCACGACAAATTTATCAACGCAGAAGCTGTGGGTATTGGTTCACTGGATTATTCAGTGGCTTATTTTGTCGAGCAGTTGTCCTGGCATATCAGCCAGTCCATCAGCATTAATCAGAGTGTCAGCTGGCTGCATAGCTTAGAATCGCTACCTGATTTAGGGCCGTCAAAGACCAGTGGTGGCCTGGCTAATCCTCAGTGCATCAGCCCTGTAGTTGCAGGTTCAGATTATTGCGTTGTTGGGAGCGGCAGTAAATCTAAGCTTGAGTTTATTCTTGGGCTTGAGTATCAAATTAATGCTTATATTTCATTGCTTTACAATTTCAGTTACGAAAAGGACAACATGCCATGGGCTGGGGTTGAGGGGACAGATAAAAGTAATAATCTGAGTGTCAGAGCGCGCTTCCAGTAATGAAGTATCGACAGTGGATAAGAGAGACGTCATGGATATAATAAAAAATGAAGTTTAATCTGGTTAGTTTTATCCTGAGTAGGCTGGGCAGCAAAAGAAACAAAATTGTGGCCTCCGTCATTTTCGCCGGTATTACCAATGGTATGGTGATGCTGGTGATTAATGATGTTGCAAAAGACTTTAATGAAATCAATGTCAGAAACTTGTTATTTTTTGCCTTGTGCATTTTTGGTTTTATGTATGCAAGGCGCTACTCTGAATACAATACTCAGGCCTGTATACAGTCCGCCATTTCTGAGCGCCATTTAACCATCATAGATAAGTTGCGAAAAAGCTCGCTGAGCCAGTATGAAAAAATCGGCAAAATGAGCGTGATCAGTAACCTGCTCGACAACTCCCAGATTATTTATGAATCCACCCGTATTTTAGTCCACGTCAGTACTGCTGGTGTGATGCTGATTTTCTGTTTTGGCTATATAGCCTGGCTGTCGACTATCGCATTTTGGATGTGTGCTGTGATCCTGACGATAGGCATTTTCACCTATAAAAGAGCACAACGTCAGGTGGTAGAGCTTTATCATCAGTTTCAGGCTAAAGATGCCGAGTTTTTTAACGCTTTGAATCATTTTCTCGACGGCTTTAAAGAGCTGAAAATTTCCAGAGAAAAAAGCAACGATATTTATATTAATGAATTCAGTGCCAACCTTCATCAATCGGTAGAGCTAAAGCTGAAATCTGAGAAAAAAGTGGTGACCAATACCACCTTTATCCAAAGCCTGTTTTACGTCTTAATGGCCAGCATTGTGTTTTTATTACCTCAGTTGGATGAAGCAGAGCCCAGCGTGCTGATGTCTATCACTGCAGTGGTGCTTTTTATGTCTGGCGCTATAGGGCTGTTAGTTGAGGCAATGCCGCTTGTGATGAAAGCAGATATTGCCCTGAGTAATCTGGATAAAATGGAGAGCAGGATCAATCAGGCTCTGGAATGCGAACAGCAGAACAGACCCGGTTACTTTAATGATTTCTCCAGCATCAGGTTAAGTGATTTAAGCTACAACTATCTGGACGAAACTAAAAATAAGATGTTCAGCATAGGGCCTGTTGATCTGACGCTGAATCGCGGTGAAATTATTTTTCTGGTGGGCGGTAATGGCAGTGGAAAAACCACTTTGCTGAAAAACCTCTGTGGTTTATACAGCCCTTCATCCGGCTCCATTCATATTGATGATCGTACATTGCAGCACGATAGCTATGACGATTTTCGTAATTTGTTTTCTATCGTATTAACTGATTTCCACTTATTTGAAAAGTTGTATGGTCTGGACAAATACGAAGAAAAAGATGTCAACGATTTACTGGCACGGATGCAGATTGAAAACAAAACCCACTTTAAAAATGGACGCTTCAGCAGCCTGGATTTATCCACAGGCCAGCGTAAACGTATCGCATTAATAGTCTCCCTGCTCGAAGACAAACCTATTATGGTGTTTGATGAAGTGGCGGCGGATCAGGATCCTGAATTCAGGGAAGAGTATTACCGGGTCATACTGCCTGAACTGAAAAAACAAAACAAAACCATTATTCTGGTCAGTCATGACGACAGATATTTTGATATGGCCGACACATTAATCAAGCTTGAATATGGAAAAATTGCCAGTATAACCAGGCAGGAGCACAAATGAGACTCAAGATAAAAGCTTTTTTTAACAGTGTCAGCGCCAAAATAGAAGAGTATTTACCTAATATTATTATCACCTGTTTTGTATTGCTGTTTTTATTGATTTTATTCTGGAACCGCATTTTTATTACTGTTCAGGCCGGTGAAGGTGGGGTGCTGTATAAGCGATTTTCGGGCGGTACTGTGGTGGATGAACTCTACGGTGAGGGGCTGCATTTAATTTACCCCTGGAACATCATGGCAATTTACAACTTACGGGTACAAAATGAGTTGCACGATTTAGATGTACTCACCAAAGAAGGTTTAAAAATCACCATCAAAATGGCCATTCGTTATCATCCGGACCGCAATATGGTGGGGGTGCTGCACAAATATGTAGGCCAGGATTATTTTAAAATTGTGGTGCTGCCGGAAATCGAAGCGACAGTGCGTTCTTATGTGGTAGACGATGACTTAACTAACATTTACGCCACTCTGGCGACAAAATCTACCTTTCAGGAAGCTGTCAACGAAGCCATAGGCCGGGTCGCCAGAAAGTTCGTTACTGTGGATGAAGTGATGATTACAGATATTGTGTTGCCAGAGCAAGTCGATATGGCTATCCAGGAAAAGCTAACACAACAACAATTAGCTTTTGCTTATGATTTCAGGATCATCAGAGAAGAAAAAGAAGCAGAGCGTAAACGAGTGGAAGCCGAGGGTGTCAGCAGATATAACACCATAGTGAATTCAAGCCTTAGTGGTAACGTCTTGTTATGGAAGGGGATTGAAGCAACAAAAGATATTGCTAAGTCGGAAAACTCCAAAGTTATTCTGATAGGCCCGGACAGAAATTCATTGCCTATTATCCTCAATGCCGAAAATGAAAATTTCCGCAAACAATCCCCGCAAGCCTCTGCAGAGTCGGCGGAAGGATCACAGGACAATGCGCCTGCTGCAAAGGCGAATCAGCCATGAAAAAGCAGTGGAGTGTATCTTTTGATCCTGTTGCCGGAGGGGCTAAATGATGTGGCGATTGTTCTGTACGCTGCTGTTTGGCTACCTGCTTTTTGTCGCCTACAGATTTTATATGCATTCTCAACCTGTCACCGCTATTGATCTCAGGCAATACCATATGGTGCAAACTGACAAGCTTGATTTAGCGGTGGTCTGGCCTGAAGGCGATGACAAGGCCGGTTATGTCAAAGCGGTAAAATTGGTTGTTGAAGCCATGAATGCAGAAGGATTGGGGCGTTGCCAGATACTGGATCAGGACACATTGGCGCTGGTGGGCAATCAGGAATGCAAAACTAAAACTCTGAAGCTGAACATCTATGCCGAGCCAGCGGATCGAAAGGCGGCCGTGAAACAAGCGAAGAAGATAGCTGGCAATCTGAATACACTGGCTGTATTGGGGTACTATCGTTCAGATGCAGCAATTCCTGCCGCAGCCGTTTATGAATATAAAGGGGTGCTGATGCTTTCATCGGGCTCCACTAACGTTAAATTGACCCAATACGATTTCAAACACATCTTTCGCAATGCGGCAAATGACGATAGCAATGCGGAAATACTGGCAAAATATATTCACGACCAGGGTTATATCAATGTTTATGTGATCTATGAGCGGGATTTATACGGCACAGATTTTTCAAATTATTTTATAGAACATGCCATTGCTATCGGCCTGAGAGTGCCGACTCATACCTTTTACGAAGAAAATACCAAAGACTTTTTACCAGTGTTGTCGTCGCTACGCAGTAAAATCAGGCCCATTAATCTGACAGATGAAATTGCTTTATTACAGGCCAAGTTGCAAAGAGCAAAACGTATTCTACAGATTGCGCAACTGTCTGCGACGGGGGACGATGCCAGTATCATTCAGTTTCTTACCTTTGAGCAAAAACAGAAAAATGGTAACAACAGGTTCTTTGATTCCATGCCCAGAGTGAAGCTGTTGCAGTATTTGCAACAGGAGCTGGAGCAAAGCTCGTCAACTGCTTATCTGGAAGCCTTGTTTCACAGTCATCAGAAAGAGCTGAGCTCACTCGCCAGAGAGGAGCAATATGTAAAACTTGAACAGGTGGATGCTGAATTGCAGATGTGGATTGATAGGGTGAAGTCAGTACAGGCCCATAGTATTTCCCCAACATCCGCACCACCTCTCCTGGCAAACGAACGCCTGACCATCAGAAAAGTGATCGACTTAGATGCCGGTGATGTGCTGCTTAAATTAGAACAAATGCAGAAACGGGTCAGCAAAATTAAATCAGGTAAGGTAGATGCCATATTTATTGCCGGCTTTACGCCAGAAGTCGCTCTGGCTATTTCACAAGCCAGAGGTCTGAACATTGATCTGCCGATTTTTGGTGGTCATCCGCTGATCGAGCTAAAAAATCACTGTAAGACACAGAATAACTGTGCCAGCTATGGTGACGTCTATGCTCTGGAAACTCATGATGTGAACGAATACAGGATGGCGTACAACGCCACATTGCAAGGTGTGGTACCCACGGAAGTTTGTGCTGAGGGCGAAGAAAACTGCTTGCCTGAGCGTTATGCCTGTCCACATTTTAAAACGGCCTATACAAGATTTCAGGGTTTTGCTACGGCTTACCAACAAAGGTATGGCATTGAGCCGGACAATTGGGCCATTCAGGGCTATCTTGCCGCCAGTATGATTCAGGAAACACTCAGGGCCTCCCATACATTCGAGCCTGAGGTGATAGCAGATACATTGCTGTACAAGGGTAATAGCGAATTTGCCGATAAAGGGCTAATGTTTAGTTGTAACAGCCATGGCATCACTGAAGGCGATATTCTGGTTGAGGAAATGAAAATCCACAGACTGGGAGATCTTCTGAAAGGTAGTTAACTAAAAGGAGAGAACTATGTACGTGTTATTTTATTTGTTGTTGTGTGCCGCAGTTGCTTATATGGGCAGAGATCGTAAGTTAGGTTTTTGGGGCTATTTATTCGCCTCCATGTTATTTACTCCGCTTATCGGCGTAGTCTTGTTGCTGGCGTCAGATAAGAAAGTGGCTGTTGCTGGTTAAGACAACATCTTCAACGAAGAAAACAATGGAAGGCGTGGCTTAGGGCATGAGGCTGCAGGACACTGGTTTTTTGTGCTGCAACCTCTATTAGCCCCTCAGCTACGCCTTTTCTATTTTCCTTTTGTCTCCTGCCAGGCTTTCACTCCAGATCACCAGATCCAGTTCAGTATAAAAGAGGCTCTGGTGCATAGCTTGTTGATGCAGAGATCGGATTTTCTGTTAGAATCGCCTCACTTTAGCGCTCTGTTTAATTGATACCTCCGGCGCTTATGTTTTTAACTCAATGGACTTTGAATGATTAATTATTTTCGCATTTTGGGCGTGAAATCCAGCGCCAATGAAGACGAGATTAAAAAAGCCTACAAACGTTTATCCAATAAATACCATCCGGATAAACTGCTGAATTTAAGCGATGATGAAAAAGAACAGGCTGGCGCACAATTACAACGGGTAAAAGAAGCCTATGATGTATTGTCTGACGCTAAAAAACGCGCGGCTTTTATTAAAGATTTTAATAATGTGATAGTGCCGGACCCGACCGCAGCGATGAAAGAGCTGTGGGATAGTTATTACCCGTCCGTAAAAGGTTAAACCTCATGAGCAAAACATTCGACAAAAACCGTTTAGAAGCGTTAAAAACAGACGCTTACGAAAATATTGAATCCTACAACGACCCGGATACCCCAAAAGCGCTGGAAAAATTTACCAGCCAAATCAAAAGCATTTTACAGGCCGACCCAAAGATGTTGCATTCAGTGCCTGAATATTTGCCTGTGGCTTTATTTGGCCGGGTGAAATTCACTCCTGAAGCCAATCTGAAATGGTCCGGCTGGCTTGCCAAAAATACCATGCCAGCCTGGGATGATTTTAAAACTTCTGTGGCTTTTAATAATGCCGATTTGCCGCTGGTAAAAACCATTCGCGAATTTAACGAAGATTTACTGATAGAAAGCTGTGCTGTGCTTTTTATGTTGAATAATCATATAGCTGCAGCGCCAGGGCCACGTAACACAGATGACGACGAAGACGAAGATTCAGACGAGTCTTCTTTCCGAAATGACGCTGATGATGATTACGAAGGCAATGAAGACGAAGAAGAAGGGTACGATAACCAATACGATGAAATCACTTTTAACCGGGAAGGGCGTTGATGAATAATCTGATTGAAATTGCCGTTGCGGAAATTAAAGAACTCGCCATTGTTGAGCCCAAACAGGCCAGCAAAAAGTTTGAGCTGATGGCCAACACCATGTCGGACGCGCAATTGGTTGAAGTGATTGAAAATATTGATATTGTGACTCTGACCCAAATTAACAGTCAGCACGATATTTCCTTTCCATCCATTATTTCTGAGCTGATGACACCGGAAAAAATCCGCGACATCGTTTGCCAGCAGCCTTTGTACTGGGAAGAAAAAATCAAAAATAATGCGGAAGATTTAAAGCAGCATACCTTTGATTTTTTGACCTACCTGATTCGTACACAGGACAGTGAAACCAAGCAGGCTGAGATTCTCGAAGCCATAGCAGAAGATCCGGCGGGTTTATTTTATTTGTCTATTCCTTTTATCGAGCTGTATCGCGGCGAAGAAGTAGAAGATGAAGACGAAGTGCATGATTTATTGCACGAGGAAGAAGAAGATTTAGAAGAAGCGGTCAGTTACACCGAACGTCATCTGAACGAAGAAGTGCATGGCTTAGGTTATGACGACCCACGCAGTTTATTGGCGCTGATCCGCCAGTTGACGCCACAGGTTGAACAAGCGATTAAAAATCTGGTGCGTAACGAAAACTCGGGTTGGGAACATATTATCAATAAGTTTGCCGCAGAGCTGGTGATGCAAGCCAAAGAGAAAAACCAATCCACAGACGAATACGCTGAAGTGGACGATATGTTCAGCTTCCTTGATTAAGGCGAAGGGTGAGTAAAGGATCAGTTATGCAGTTAATGGTGCGGGATGCCAATCAGGGGCCGTTTTTAACCAGAGTGTTAAATTACGCCATGGCAGAGCAAAAACTGTCAGAGGCACAGCTGGAGCAGGTCAAAAGCAAAGCTGTGCTGATGAGCCTGAAGTTTGCTGACAAGTTTTACAATAAATACAAAATGCATCTGTTAGAACAAGCAGCGCACGACATTATTGGTGTGGCGAGTTTAGGTTTGGCAGAACTGTCTGATCATGATGTGGACAAAGCCCTGGCTTTGCTGGTCAGCCCTGAAGGCATAGTTAAACCTTTCCAGAAAGGCTGGAGCATGTTGTCGCAGGTGAGTTTACTGACGCCTAACCGCAAATCCTTGTACGGTGAAGTGGAAGAACAGTTGCTGCAGGATATCGCCAGTCCTCCGGACATTGAAGAGTGGCAGGGTGTGGCTGTATATCAGCAGGCAGTGCGCGAATCACGTCGTCGTCAGGCCATCAGCGTGGTGAAACAAACTTATTTTTACCATACGCAGCTGGACCCCTTTGAGCACTTTAACCTGGAAGATATGCTGGCTGAAGTGGTGCTGTATCGTCTTTGCACCAAAGGCGGCAAGGTGAAGCAAGACTTAAAACAGCGGTTACGCGATATCGATTTAGCCGATGAATGGTTTGACGTAACCTTTATCAAAGCTCATACCAGTGAAGTGCTTAGCTTATTGCCTGCCGGTTTCTCTGAAGCTGTATCAGTAGAGCTGGGTGAAAACTTCCACGCTGCTTTGGTTCGTACTTTGCAGTTTGCCAAAGGCTATAAAAAGCTGTTGGCAGAGAATGCATCGCCAGAGCGCCGTGATGCTTATGAGCATAAACAAGGTATGTTGAATCCATTGTTAGGCTGGCCTCAATATATCGAAATGTAATCCCCGTCGTACTTGAAGCTGCCGCTTTGTTGGCTACGGGCTCTGGGTATCAGTTTTACATATGGACGGGCGCGGATAAACCGCGCCCCTACATGCCGCCTCGCTGCAACATCAATTACTTAGGGGATATGGTGTCTTATAATGCATTTTTTAAGTTTTTGGGCAGTGCTGCTGTACTGCTTTCCACCAACTGACATGCCGTTTTAATTCTGCTTTTAATGCGGTATTCGATGCTTCTAAGCGCTGCTGAATGCTGTGTGACAAGGCCGTGCCCTGATACAGCTGCTGCAATAGCGGATACAATTGCTGATAAGCGCCGTCTGTCTGAGCGAAATAGACCTGCACTTTGGCAATAAAATACTGCAGCAAAATGGTGTTTAAAATATCTGCTTTGCCGGAGTGTTTAGCTGCTGGGCATATCAAATTTAAATCAACCTGCTCTAACTGCTGATTCAGGCTTTGTAGCCAGTTCTGGCTGAAGCGTAAGCTTTGTTGCATTTGGCTTAGCGTATTGGCCTTGTATAACGCTTCTAAAGCCAGTTCAGGGTCAATCTGACTGGCTTTTTGCCAGTTCTGCTCAAGAATATGTTGTTTGAGCCCAAGCAACGAATGCAAAGCCTGCATAGTCTCAACCACACCAGCCACTGAATTGGGTGCTGATAAGGAGCGGGAAGGATGCAGTTGCTGGCGTAAGGTTTCGTCCTGCTGCAGGAAATTCCGCCAGTGTTGATCGATTTGGGCGGTTTTCTCTAAGGCAAGCCCTGAAAGTTTTTGTTGTAACTCCGGTGCAATATCCGGATTGGTTAAACAAGGCTGCACTTGTTTTAAGAACTCTAATTCATACTTCAGACGCTGGCTTGGGCTCATCACTTTGCCCAGGCTGCTATTACGTTCACCCAGCAATAAATCCAGGCCACAAGCTCGTGTGGCGACTAGCTCCACCATAGTGATTCGGCTTTCAACAATCTTTGCTCTGGTTTCTGTAATGGATGGCAAAGGCTGTAAATCCAGCGGCGCTGGGTCCTGGATCTCCAGCGCCAAAGTCCGGCCAAGACGAGCAGCATAGTCGTTCATGAGAGATAGGGCAGGATCGCTACAGCCGCTTAACACAAAAACCACAGCAACCAGGATGTGAGCTTTAGTGAAAGGCTGCTGCCTGTTGCTGCTGTAAAATTTTGCCATCTTCCAGTCGCCTGATTTGGTTTTTTAAGATAAGCGCCAGCAGTACAGCAGCGCAGGACAAGCCCACTATAATACCAATCCAAAAGCCATGAGCGCCCATTTTGGGTGTTATCCAGTCGGTTAATCCTAATACAGTGCCCAAACCAAAACCGATCGGCCAGTAGGCGATAAAGGTGATAAAAAAGATAGGTTTGGTGTGTTTTAGTCCACGTAAGGCGCAGGCTGACACCACCTGAATTGCATCTGAGATCTGGTAAAAGCAGGCCAGAACCAGAATAGAAGTTGCAACTGCCAATACGGCAGGATCAGTAGAGTAAAGCGACGCCACAAAAAAACGGCCAAAATAAGTCACCAGCGCTATACCCACCGCCATCATCATTGCCAGCTGCACTGCGGTCGAGACGGCTTTTTTCAGCTCCTGCACATCGTTACTGCCGACCAAATGGCCGACCCGTATAGTGGTTGCCATACCCATACTCATTGGCAACATAAAGACCAAAGCGCTGTAGTTATTTGCAATTTGATGACCGGCCACCACTATGGGGCCTAAATGCACAATCATCAGTGGAATGGAAGAAAACAGCGTCACTTCAAAAAACAGCGAAAAGGCAATAGGGGTGCCTATGGCGATGATCTGCCATAAGTCTTTGCGGTTGGGTTTCATTGTGTCAGGCTTTTTCATATAAAGCGCTGTACTACGGCTTCTGAAGGCATAAATGGTGATAGCAATAAACATCGCCAGAAAAACTAAAGAAGTCGCTACACCACAACCAGCGCCGCCTAAAGCAGGCATACCCAACTTGCCATAAATAAATACATAGTTGGCTGGGATATTCACCAGAATACCAACGAAGGCTATCCACATGGTCGCTTTGGTATTGCCTATGCCTTCAAACAGGTTACGGAAGATCATATAACCAGCGGCCGGATAAACGCCGTAGCTGACATAGACCAGATAATCTATGGCTTTGTCGCGCAGGTTTTCTTCCATCGACAGATACTGCAACGGCAGGTGGATATACTGCATAGCTATGACAATGACAGTGGCCAGTACCATCGCCAGATAAAAGCCTTGCAGCGCATTATGCGGAATGGCCTTATGGTTTTTTGCACCGTACAGCTGAGAAATAATAGGGGTTAAGGCCAGCAATAAACCTTGTAAGGTCAGAATAATAGGCAACCAGATGGCAGAAGCCACAGCAATAGCCGCCATATCCAGCGCACTGACACGACCCGCCATAATGGTATCGATAACAAACATCATGGTTTGCGTCAGCTGGGCCAGCATTATAGGGCCGGATAACTTCAGAATGGTTTTGGCTTCAAAGCGGGAAAAAGGTAACATAACGACTCTTGTCAGACAGGCGAAAAAACGCCGTAAAGATAGCACAGCAGAGGCTTTATGTTTACCGGAATAGTACAGGCAAAAGTTAAAGTCAGTGAAATCAGCGACCAGCAGCAGTTTCGCAGGCTCAGTCTTGAAGTCCCTTCGCAGTTACTGCAAAACCTGGAGCGGGGCGCCAGTATCTCTGTGAATGGCACTTGTTTAACGGCCACCGAATTTAATCAGCTACCGCCATTAGGTCAGGTTAGTTTTGATGTAATAGACGAAACCTTAGCCAAAACCAATTTAGGTGCTTTAACTTGTGGCTCACTGGTGAACTTTGAACGCTCTTTAACTTTTGGCCGTGAAATTGGCGGCCATTTAGTATCAGGCCATGTGCATGGCTCTGCTTTGATTTTAGCGGTAGAACAAAGTGGTGCGAACTGGCGGGTGGATATTGAGCTCAAGCCAGAGTTTAAAAACTACGTATTAAGTAAGGGCTTTATCAGTATTGATGGCATCAGCCTGACGGTGGGCGAAGTCACAGCCAGCAGTTTTAGCCTGCATTTAATACCTGAAACTCTGGAAGTGACCACCTTGGGCCAACGCAAAGCAGGCGACAGGGTGAATATCGAACTGGATCAGCAAACCGTGACCATAGTGGACACAGTAGAACGGGTGCTTGCTGCTAAAAACGCTTAACGACAATTGCGTTAGAACGGCTTAATAATACTGCTCATCTTCAGCGTCAATAAACACCTGCACTTTGTTGTGCAGTTCATCTTTATGGGTTTGCACATGAATAGGGTTGCAGCAGTTGCTGCAATCTTCAATGTCGTCCTGATCTTCTCCGCTAATATCCAGGGTGATATGAGTGGGATGACCACAGAAAGGGCAAAGAATAGTTTTATGTAATAAATCCATAGATCCTCCGTTTGCTGGCTCCTGTTGAACAGGGGCAAGCGACTGACTATCGGCAGATCCTTCTGAATAATGCTCCTCAACCTGTATTCAGTGTAGGCGAAAAATTGCAGTTTTGTGGCTGAGGTTTAGCCTCTTGTTGCCGATAAAGCGCCGTATCGGTTATGATGCAGCCGCTTTTTGTTAAAAACAGTCACAACTACGTGTTGTACTGCTTTGTTCTACCGCTCGTAAGGTTGAACCGCAAAAAGCATTCCCTTAATTTAATTGAATCAACACGTGACCCTTGGTATAAGTCCCCATCTGTATTTCACCTGTTTTCGCATCAGTTCATAATTATCCATAAAGGCCGCGCCAGTGCTGGTGTTTTCAGGGGTTTTCACGCTTTATCATTTCACACCTTTTCATTGATCTATCACTTACTATCAGACAAACTGTGTACCAAATGTGTACCAAATCGGCTTTAACATGGCACTCAGCGACACCAAACTGCGAAGCATTAGCGGCAAGCCTTACAGTGGACCAGCAGAAATAGCTGACCGTGATGGTTTGTCTGTTCGGATATCACCCAAGGGCCTGATCACGTTCCAGCGCCGTTATCGGTGGCAGGGCAAGCCTGTGCGGATCCGCTTGGGTAATTACCCTGAACTGAGTTTAAGCGCAGCCAGAGAGCTAAACGATGCTGCAAAGCGAAATGCAGACAAAGGTATCGATCCACGCTTCGAAAAGAAAATTGGTACACAACTGAATCTAGGCCCTGTGACTGTGCAAGTGGCCATAGACTATTGGCTGACTGAGTATGTAGATAAAAACTTGAAATCAGCTGGCAAAGTAAAGAAGCTTTTTACAAACCATGTTTATCCGTTTATGGGCGATTTGCCGTTAGAGCAAACAGAAACTAGGCACTGGATCGCAATGTTTAAACAGGTGAAAGGTGCTGATGGTGAGCATGCGCCAGTACAGGCTGGCATATTACTTAGCAAGTTGAAACAGGCACTACGGTTTTGCCGGGTTCACCGTTTTGCCGACTGCAGGGCCGTAGATGATCTTCGAGTTGCAGACATTGGCAAAAAGGAAAGTGTAGGGGAGCGCCGGCTGGTCGATTCTGAACTTAAGCTGCTTTGGCCATACCTACACGAAACGAATTTAATCGGTGCCAGAAACAGGCTGGTAACTATTCTGGTTCTACTGTACGGTTGCCGTACAGTAGAAATTAGAACATCATTAAAAACAGATTGGGACCTTAAAAACCGAGTTTGGACAGCGACCGATACAAAAGCTGGCCATACTGTTCGGCGGCCAATTCCGGATCCTTTTGTGCACTACATTCAGCGTTTAATTGATTTTTTCCCGAACTCGCAATATCTGGTACCAGTTGAGGACGCTTACAACAAAGGCAAAGATAAACCTGTTAGCGGCCAGAGCCTGGTGAACATCACAAACCGGATTTCAGATCACCTTGGTTTAACTACATGGGGCCTGCATGACTGCCGCCGTACTCTGGACACTTCACTATCAGAGCTTGGGATCCCGCCGTATATCATCGAAAAAATGCTAGGTCACAAACTGGCTGGCGTTATGGCTGTTTACAATAAACACGATTATCTGAAGGATCAGGAACACGCTTACATCACCTGGTATAACCATCTTCAGGTTAATTCATCAGCAAGCAACGTTCTATCTTTCAAAAAGCATACTGCGTGACTAAGCCGCAGTATGCTTAATTAGGGCCTCTTGCCTGTCGCGTTTTAATTGCCGATTTTCCTTTTCCCAAGCTTCCAATGTGCTAATCAGCCATTTATTTGGATTACCCTCAAAATCAGGCAGTGGGAAAGCTAAAGCGCCGGGTTCTTTAGATCGTTGTTTGCGCCACAAAGTAGTAGCGCTCCAGCCATACCTGGTGCAAACCTGATCTGTGGTAAGTACAGTACTTTGATTATTTACCATTATGCTGCTCCAGTCTTTTTGAAGAGGTCTGTAAGTTCGCCGGCCAAATCACTTTCTTTAGGTTGCATACCCAACAGCGCTGTTTGCACTTCCTGAGTAAATTTCTGTGACTGCTCTAACAGCTGCTGCAAAGTTCCGTAGGTGCGGAATACCCCAAGCTTCATAACTAAATTTATGCATGAAGCTACTTCTGGTTCTGGCGTGAACCTGGTTAAGTCGATACCAGTCATTTTATTAATGGTATCCAGCTTTTCACGAAGCTTTTGGTACTGTTCGGTTAAACGCTCAACCTCATAGTTGGCACTCTTCCTAATTTGGTCTGTCTGATCCTGAACTTGCTTTTGGACGATTGAATACACTTCGTCCTGATCAACAGCTCCAGCCCGACGAAGTAGGGCTGCAACAAAGGCACGGTCGACCGGCATTGGTTGAAGTGCTGGCGCTGCGACTACTTGAGTGATCTGGCCAGACTCTGAAACCTGATATTGCCCCCAAGTAGGTGGTAGTTCACCAGGCTTAATGATTCCGGCAGGCGTTATAATCCACCAGCGATCACAGTACTGTTGAATAGCTGCTGATTTCTCTGGTTTTTTCAGTTCACTTAACCAGTCCGAGCGACTGACTTTTATTTCAAAACCATGTACTTCCAGCCCGCGTGATGGCCACAGATTCATTGCAACAGCATCAGCATATCGGCGTTTACTGCCGCCAGTTCCATCTGCTACTTCAAAGAAAACAGCCCATTCCTGACCGGACCAGCGTTTGCGGATGGCTGCTTTTACATCTGCTGATTTCATGCTGCACCCGCCTTTTCCGTGAGTTCTTCAAGCCACTTATCAGCAACTTTGTTCAGGACGGTTTGGGCTAATACTCTGGCATACCAGTCGAACTGAGTTTTCAGCAGAGCTGGATCTTCGCCGCGCTGGTGCAGCATCATGGCGAAGTTGGCAATGTCTTCAAACGTGCCGGCGTTGGCTTTGCTTAAATGGATTATTAGCTGCTGAGCTAAGTGCTCTCCAGTTGAGCGCAGATCTTTATTATCCCAACCACTGCGGCCTTTGTCCCGAGCAGCAGCAAGTTTCAGTTTCATAGCCGCGGCAAAGTTGTCGACAGCGATATCGTCTGGATGAATAGTTGTTGTCATGCTGCTTGCTCCTGTTTACTGGTGCTCAGTTTTCTTCGCTTCATAGAAATGTCTGCCATGGTCACAGCCGCAGTCTTTAATTCAGCCGGCACTGTGCCCATACCCATTTTGTTGATCACTGCACCTTGAGCCCGGGTTATCAGCATCAGGTTTTCAATTGCCCAGTTCGTCCGGACATTATCTTTGAACCAAATGCGGTAACCTTTAGGGATAGGGCCGTTATGCTTCTCCCACTCAACAACGTGCTTCATGCGCCACTTATTGGGCATAGCCACCTTGATCATCACATAACCGTCTTTACTGCAGAGCCGCTCTGAACCCAAAGGCATGGTGTTAAGTGCCTGGCCTTTTTTGAATCTTGTTTCAGCGGACCTGCCACCAGCACACCAGCCTTTCATGCCAGAATTCCACGACTGCTGCCCTTTATCGAATCGGCCAGTCCTACCAGATTTAACATTGTGGTTTCTGGTAAATGAGCGGATCTGCTTGATGGTTTTATCAGTACCAAACTCTGAGTTGAATGCCGCGGTAAGCTCTACCAGAGATAATTCGGTATACTTTTGCTTGATGAATTCGGCCTGCTTATCGGTGAACGTTCGCAGCACACCCTTATTCAATTCGCCAGTCTTCCGGCCACAGGTGATTTTGTGGTTTTTGAGAGTGGCGCGAATTTGCTGCACTGTTTTGTCACTTCCAAATTTTTTATTGAAAGCCGCAGTAACTTCCGGCAAACCTTTCAGCTTGTATTGAGCCGCAATGAATTCCAGCATTTCTGGTGTGTATATGACGCGGCTCATGATTTCACCTCGAGCATTTCGTGAGTTCTCTTTACCAGGCCATCATCAAATGCTTTCTGTGCTTCCAGCACCAACTTACCGTTAAGGATCACTTCTCTTGCTACAAAGGTAACGGCTTTGCTTCGTTCAATTTCAGCAAGAAGCTTTTCGCCCTCGAGGCTTTCATCGGCCAGGCGTTCCAGTGCAGCAAATAGATGATTGTTTAAGTCAGTTAATTTGTTTTTCATGCCGCTTCTCCTGAATGCTGATACTGAACTTTGATTTTTCCGAGCTTGCCAAACACCTTGGCGAAGCCGTCGACATTTGGACCCATATAGGTGATCACACTGCCTTTGGTGCAGCCCTTAACCTTCTTGCCATCTGGCCCCACGTAATGCACCCGGGTACGAGGGAAGCACTGAGGGTAATCAAGCAGTGGTCGAAACCATGCCTCTGATGAATTGCAGAACGTTATGATCACAGCTTCTGTAACACGGCCAGCACAGTATTCGCCACATACTTTGTTGATCCAGACAAGGTTGCCAGGTATAGCTTCAGTGATGTGGTACCCACGGTTGACGCAGGTCTTCTTGCAGCACTTGGCTTTGCATGGCGCTTCGCCGCGGTGGAACGGGTGATTCATCCACACTCGGCCAAACCATTGCTTGCTTAGGCCATCGTTTTCTTTGGTGAATATCTGTTTAGCCTGGATCCAGTTGTTGGCGAACTCACAGCTGGCAGGGTCAAGGTCAATACCACCCATCAGCTCTTGAGCTGCATCAGTCCAAGTTTGCGGTGTGTAGTATTCAAAACCTTGCTCTGCGCTGGTCTGGTTTATAAGGCTTGCTCTGTTGATGCTCACTTCGCCACCTCCATAACTTCAATAGGCCAACCGACCCAGCTCACACAGCTACGGGATTCGATTAAAAGACCATCATTCACACGGCGGGTTACTATTTCTTCAGCGCAGTACTCGGCCTGTGTGGTTGCGGAGCGAGGGTAGACGGCGATCACTATCACCGCGGCGAATCCGGCAATACCGATGGCTGTTAATAGTTCAGGGCGTTTCATGGGCGGTTCTCCGCTTCGCAGTGAGGGCAAGTTGTATAGTTCTGCAACTCAGTGATGAAACGGCCACAGCCATGGCATCTGTATGTAGGCTTGGTGATCCGCTGGGGCTTTTTCAGCTTAAAACCACCAACTTTTGCACAGATATCCGGACGCACTAATTCAGCAGCAATTGTTAGCCTGGCTATATGTTCCATTTCTCCGGCATGATATGGGCGAAGATTGCTCTGTTTTGTGCAGCGCTGGCAGGCCGCTTCAGCTTCTAAGCGAATGGCCTGGTTTAAGTTGTAGGAGTTGCCTTTTTCACCGACAAACAAACAGTCGTTGCCGTCATATTCACCTTGTACCACCAGTACATAAAACTCCCCGTCGACGACTTCAACGGAACCAAGCATTTGCATATCAACGCGCTGCCTACCATTTGGAAATGCCAACTCGACAGGCACAGGTAAATCGGTTTCGCGTGAGTTGTGTTGGCGTAAAGCTATCTCGCGGTCAAATACTTCTGCATCACGTAAGTTTGTTGTATAGCCGCCAGCGTAGGCCCAAAACGAAGCGTTACTACCTGTGTTGCTTCTGGTGTCGCGTAATAAAAATCCGTCGCTCATGCTGCCACCTCGCCAAAAACGAAGGTGATTTGCTCAACCGTTACACCGTAAAAATCAGCCATCACTACGTTATTTTTTTCTCCAAATACTTTGTCTCTGGCGCAGTCGAGCAGCAGATCCAAAGTGGAGTCTTCATAACCACCTTCTGCCAGCTCTGACTGAATAATCGAATCGCAGAAGGTGTGCAGTGCATAGTCACTAGCCTTGCCATCCACAATGAAAACACGCTCATAAGTTTCACCTTTGGCGATTTCTTTACCGCAGAACTCGCATCTGTGAGGCTTCATTGCCTTTCTGGTGGTTTTTGTTGAAAAGTCGGTCATGCCCGCACCTCTCTAAAATTGTTATTTGTCTTTATTTCAACCAGCTGACCTTCCAACCGGAAATCAAACTTACGGTTTACTGTGACGGAGTTCATCCACGGATAACGGTCCAGAATCTTTCCCATCAGCCTGGTGCTATTAGATTGCTTGATGTGGCCTGTGTAGCTTGCAACCACAGAGCGGATATGCCGGATATCATCAGGCGTTGCTGTGATTGAATCAGGCGTAACGAACTGGCTTTCAAAGCTGGCCAGCGCATCCTGAAAGTGGGTGACTACACGGCGGCGTGTTTGTGTGTGGGTTGGTCTTACGACATAACCCAGAAAGTCGATACCGTCTGAAAGTGGGCGCAACTTGATATCCGGCTTTAACTTCAACCGTAATTGCTGGGCAATAAACTGCTCTATATCAGCCTGCCAGCTCTGCAGCTGTTCTTTGTCGTGGTAAATAAGCACAAAGTCATCCACATAACGCAGATAGCGCTTTGCTTTTAAAGTGTGCTTAACGAATTGGTCCAGCGCGTTCAGATACACGTTGGCGAAAAACTGTGAGCTCAGGTTGCCGATTGGTAAGCCGCAAGCTGGTGCTGAGTTCTCAAGGCGCTTATGCATTGGCACGATTGAGCGTTCTGCATCGCTGCACAGATATTTCACACCCTGTTGCAACGGGTGGTTTTTCAGCAAGGCATGAGTTGCATGCATCACCTGGTTAGATGCACCTGATTTAACCAGTTTCGTTTTTAACTGGCCCCACAGCGTCGGGCGATGGATTGAGTTAAAGAAATTATGAATATCCAGCTGCAGGTAAAAAGCAGTCGGCACCTGCCGGATAAACTGCTGCAAACGCTCCACCGCTTTGTGTGAGCCTTTGCCTTTTTGGTTTGCATAGCTGTCGAAGATAAATGCTGGCTGCCACAGTTTTTCTAACTGAGGCACTAACCAATGATGTACAACACGGTCTGAAAAGTCAGGTGCGTGAATCTCTCTGGCTTTTGGTCGAGCAGCAATAAAGCACGTACTTGGCTTTGGTAGCCACGAACAGTCGTTAATGCTGTGATGTAATTCCAGCAGGCCAATTGACCAGCTGGTATCGAAATGTAACTGGTTTGCGCTTGGTTTTTTGCCTTTACGGGCCTTAACCCACGCATCGTAAATTTGCTGGAGCGAAACGACTTGATTGCACTGACACTCACCGCCGCGAACGGCCCGCACACAGGCCTCGTTGTTGATGTCGTTGTTGTTGACATTGCCGTTGTTGAAATTGACCACCCAGCGGGCAGACTTGTTACCGTTAGCTTGAAGCTTCATTGCACATCCCCTTGGGTAGCACAATGTTGCCGATGTTTTGGCCCCGATTGAGAGGCGTAACGGTCACTCAGTATCTGAGCACGCTCCTGCTGTGACACAGCAGAATTCTGGCTCTTATCATGCAATGCGCGTTTCCACCCACCAGCACACCGGCCCAAATCATCAGCTGCACGAACAATAACTTCAAACTGATTGAAGCTTTTAAACGCATGCAGCTGCTTAGCCAGCTGAACAACTACTTTCAGTTCGTCAATCGCCCAAACCAATTCGTTTACCCAGTGAATTTGACGGCTACGGTCACGCCAGGCGCGGTTGCATAACTGAACAACCAGCATCACTGCTGTTCTCAAGTTAGCCCCGATCGCGTACTTGTTGTACCGGGCAAAACCCTTGACTGCGTTTTCAATAGCAACAGCCAGGCTTTCCGCCTTACGAGCAATTTCTGGTAATCCGTTTCTGTTAGCCGTCATAGCATTCACTCACAAATCAAAAAGACAAAAAGTTACTGACCGCCGCGAACGGCCCGCACACAGGCCTCGCCGTAGATGACGTCGCTGTTGACATTGCCGTTGTAGAAATGGACCACCCAGCGGGCAGACTCAGGACGTCTGGCCCACGGAGTACTTGTCCAATACCAGTCGCTTTCTGTATCCGGAAAAGCGTCTGTATCGATTGCAGGGTCGTATTTTGTGCGGTCGACAATGGTTTGCAGCTCGTCGACTGTAGGTAAACGCCAGCCTTCGCCTAATTCCGCTACTGCCTTTACCGCATCTTCAAAAGTGACATCACTTGCCACTGTGTTTTGGCTCCACACCAGACCTGTTAAGGTGTCTGTTACTGTTTTGCCGTCTTCGCTTTTAGTAAAACGTGACATTGGTTTTTCCTTCTGGGTTGGTTAAATCAAAAAACAGAAACTACTGACCGCCGCGAACGGCCCGCACACAGGCCCCGTTGCCGACGGCGCTGCCGTCGACAAGGCCGTCGTTGAAATAGACCACCCAGCGGGCAGACTCTTTGTTCCATGCGCATGGCGTTGACGTCCAGTACCAGGTGCTTTTGGTATCCGGATACTTATCTGTATCAATGCATGGGTCGTGGCGCTCTAAATCGACCAGCGTCAGCAGTTCTTCACGGGTAGGCAGGCGCCAGCCTTCGCCTAATTCAGCTACTGCCTTTTCAGCTTTTTCGAAGTTCACCTTCTCGCCGTCCAGTAGTGTTTTGCTCCACTCAAGGCCTGTGGCTGGCTCAAGTACTGTTGCAGTGTCAGTAGCGGCCTCAGTAGCTGCAGAACCGATAGCAGTTAAGTGAATGTTTAACGTTGCACCTTTGGCGCATGTGATATGTAAGTTCATAGCGTTTGACCTTTCAGTTGATAATCATTGCCCGGCAAAAACTGCACATAACGCTGCACGGTTTTGCTGCGACCTTTTTTGTCTTTCGATACGGCTGGTGCTTTGATAAACACGCTGCACCGGATGAAGCCCTGTTTCTCTGCCATGGCTATGTACTGTTCGCACGTAGCCGGCATGCTGTATTCGGGGCTGACGCGAATGGGGGGGGTAGACTCAAGCAGTTTTGCTAAAAGCTCTGCCTCTACCACTTCAACGGCCGGAACCTTGGTTTTACCCTTAGTATCAATGGCCTTTTTCTTCGCTTTACCGACAACAGCCAGAGCCTGCTTATGGGCCTTCTCTTTCACTTTTTTAGGGTCGACACCGAATACAGCGAACATGGTTAGGCCTCCGGTTTTAAGTTGGCCAGCAGGCTGGTAAGGGTTTGCTTGAACTGACCGGACATCAGAATAAAGTCAGCATCTAAGCGGCCAATGGCGTCATCCCAACCCAGTTCTTCGTTGTCGTTGCAAAGCAGGTCGTGGAATTTAATACCGGTTAAGCTGCCGTCATCGCGCACGGTGAAGCTGATTTTTTCGTCCTGCTCTAACTGCAGCTGAGTAACCAGTTTGTCTTGCAAGTGGCTTTGCACTTCGTCAGCAGATAACAGGTGGTTGATAAACTTGGCCTGAGCGCCTTCTTCATCTGGGGCTTTCAGTACGGCAGAACTACCTAGCGCAATACCAGCCGGCAACTCTTTACCCTGCAGCCAGAAGTGCATTTGTTGGTTTAACTGGTGATTGTCCAGCAGAGGCATTGCTGGCAGTGAACCAAAGGCCTTACGCAGCAGTGCCAGAAAATCTTCAGCTGTTGAAGCGCTGGCTGTGTCGACTATCAGCATGCTGGTGCTGCGGTCGTAGTACGCAGTGGTCACAGTCGACTTACTGAAAGCGCGTGGCAAAAGCGTCTGGATCAACTCTTCTTTTAAGGCCCGCTTTTCTTTACGGCTTAATGGCCGACCTTTCTCTTGCTCCATGGCTTCAACTTTCGGCGCCAGTTCTTCATTCACTACAGGGGCTGGCAACAGCTTTTCCTGCTTTTTAATGCTGAACACCATCAAATCACCCACCTGGTGGCAATACTCACCAGTGCCCGGGTGCATGGCAAAGCAAAAGCCCAGCTTTAACGCTTCCTGAGAAGTGCAGGGCGTAAACTTGAAAGCGGCTAGGGCCTGTTCAATTTGCTCAGCATCGGTAGCTAAGGCTTCGGTAATGGCGTACAGCCTGGCGTTTTTAAACCACATGGTTCTGCTCCTGTGTAGCGGCAGATAAGCCAACTCTTGCGCGGTGGTCTTTCAGCCAGTTAATAGTTTTAGGTGATGGCCTGTAAGTGCCTTCGTGTGCTAACAGCCAGCCTTTATCAGCAAGTTCGTTCACCTGGTAAACGGCCTGTGCATGACTGTGGAAAACCCCTGACCTCTTTATTGCACCGATGCTGATCACACTCTCGGCACCGATGCAGTGCTGGTCTATCAGGTGAAGCACTACCATTTGCTGCGTAGTCAATTCTAAAAATTCACCTACTGTGAACACTGAATTCGGGCATATCTGTGCTGTTTGAACTGCGCTCATGCACCACCTCTTAAGAACTGGTGAACGTTGGCCAGCGTGCTAGTTCGTACCACGGTGACGCCGTTCATGTTGTGATCGATGTGCAGAGCAAAGCGGCCATCAGAACCAATAGTGTTCATTTGGTCCATATAGGTGCGCTGGAACTCTATCGAAGGCAAGTAAGCTTTGATGCGGCGTAGCAGCCTGTGAGCTGATGCCAAAACGGCTGGATCTGTATTTAAATCCTCAGCAGTACTCATAAAGCAGCGGAAGCGCAGGCTTAACAAAAGCAGCTCTTCCATAGCGTGTTTGCGGCGGTGGGTGGTTTTTGTTAATACCGACATTTGTTAAACCCTCACTTGATTGTTAAAAGCAAAAAGGCAAAGAACTACTGACCGCCGCGAACGGCCCGCACACAGGCCTCGTCGCCGATGTCGTTGCCGTCGACACCGCCGTGGCCGAAAAGGACCACCCAGCGGGCAGACTCTTCGCCTGAATCTTCGTCCCATTTGCATGGTGTGCCGGTCCAGTACCAGGTGCTTTTGGTGTCAGGGAATAAATCTGTATTGATGGCGGGGCCAAGGCTGGTATCGTCAACCAGTGAAACCAGTTCAGCGCGGGTTGGCATGCGCCAGCCTTCGCCTAAAGCCTCAACTGCTTCAACAGCAGTTTTGTAATCCACTCTGCGGCCATCCAGTAAAGTAGGGCTCCACTCCAGAGTTTTGGCTGGTGTTGTCATGGTCACTGTTGCAAACGGTGCTGGTGCTTGTTCGGTTTGGGTGGTTTTTTCTAATGCAGTCATCTTATCGTCCTTTCAGTCATTTTTTGTCTTGTGTAAAATGACTATAATCATCTTTGTGTTGCTTGTAAACACAAAAAATGACAATATGCACTCTGAGGTTGCGCATATACATTTTGGTGGGTTGTTAAATGGTTTTTAAACGGGGTTTTCCACTTTAGTGGACTTTCATATTTTTCACATATAAAAAAATTATCGAAAGTTGGGACTTATAAGATGTGTTTAGTCGTGTTAGATTTGGTTCATCAACAATCTGTTATAGCGAATAATCAACTTGGAGTTGTCTATGAACATTTCGCAAACCGGAAGTAACTCAACTGGCGCAGTGTCAACTGGAGCCGTAGCTTTAAACTCAACCACTGATTTGGGCACAGAAGAACCTGTTGTTAGCAATGCTGATAAAGTGACATTGTCGGCTGAAGCTTTGGCTCTTTTACAGCAGGATGAAGAGTCTGACTCAGAAACTATGGGTAGTGGCTCTGGTGGTGTGCCTGATTTGCCAGTTAAGGAACCTGAAGCTCAAACTTTCGGTAGTGGTTCTGGCGGTGTGCCAGATTTACCTAAGTAAAGCAGGTCGAAGATATGTGGCCAGAGGGTTTCCTATCACTTGATTCAATGCAGTTAGCAGTAACTGCATTTTTCCTTCTGTTGTTTTACGCAGTGAAAATAGATGGTTCATCGACTGCATCACTATTTATTTGGGTGATGCATGATGTGAGTTGTCAGTTGTTGAATGGCACTATAATGGGTTTGGCAACAAGTTACCCTGATATTGGCTATGGGATCTGGTATGGCAGTTGGTCGCTTGCGGCGGCTGCCTCTATCTACTGCATTTATTATGCTCATTTGAAGTGGAATATGGTTCCAACCAGGCTTGCATTGTTTTTATCAGTTTCTCTAGTCACTGTTATTTTTTTGCAGTGTTTCGGCTTTTATCTAAGGGCTGTTTTGCACGACAGATCTTTAGATGTGGTCTACCAATACGGGATTATTACTATTTACGTCGCGGTAGTGCCGTTTGTGATTTTTGAGTTTTATTCTAAATATTTTAAAAACATACTTAAAACGAGGGAACTGTTTTGAATATCAACTTCATCTTTCTGTTGCTTATAATATCTATTGCCATATTTGCTGTTGTGGTTCATTTCAGAATGACTCAGATCAGCAAAGCAACGGCCAGCGAACCTGGCTCAGCTGTTAATCTGTATGCAAGGTACGAGTTGCTTATATTGCGCTGGGGTGAGATTCAGGACATGCCAAAAGATGTTAATCAGATCATTGCTTATGACTCATGGATAGACGACATGAATAGAGTGTTAAGCGAAAGAGCTGCAATACAAGTTCAAGAGGATGAGATCAGGATGTTGAGTTTATACAAGAACGTGGCCCGCCTCATCAGGAATGTAAGATAGACCATTCTTGTCCCTACTAGCTAGACTGCTTAACGAGTAGAGGATCTGTATGGCCTTTATTCTTCTTAAGTAGATAGCTGGAAAAATTCATTATCTGTTCGTACTGATCTGGTGATAAGTCGATAATTTTTAGCTGCTTAACGCCGTAAAGTATGTCATGTAAAAAACTTTTCAGCGCTGATTCAGATAATAGCGTTGCAGATACTTCAGAGTTATTTAAATTCTTGAAATAATTTGGAATGAAAAACATCCACATTTCTACATTGCTGCAACCTTCAAGCATCCTGGCAATACGAACCATTTGCTCAACTTTCTCAATTGTAGGGTTTGATTTAAGCTGCAAAACCCTGTTGAAATAGCTGTAGTCAAACTCTTCATTTAAGTCTTTCGCTTTTTTCACCAAAGACTTAACGTCTAGTTTCCGCTGATCCAGTAAGAACTGGTAATTATCTGAAAAAGCTTGCCTTGCCTGTTCGCTCATTTTTTAGTCTTTCCCATAATCAGTAAAGTGATTATAGTCAGCTTGTATTGTGCAATACAATCCTATTAGGGGTGTTTTTGGATTAATTTACATAAAAGTAATTCGGAAATTTGATTTTTAGAAAATTGCTAGACCGCTATATGTGTTTGGTTATACTGATATTAGTTTAAACAGCTACGAGGGAATGTAATGAACGGCATCGTAACGAATTTTTTATTAGTAATTATTTTGATAGCTGGTTTATCTAGTTGCTCCCGAGAGTCACCAGAGGAAATCGCTGTGAAATTTGCTGAAAAGCCAAGTTATGAACTGCTCGCAACCAGTGAAAAGGCCATTTTAACTATCGCCGAGTTTAATGAGTTGGTTGATGAACAAGACTCACCAAAACCAACAGATGAGTTTTACAAGTTAGACAAGTACCTGCTAGAACGCATTACTTTTAATGCTAAAAAAGTGACTAAGGTTGATGGTAAAACTGTGGTTTTGGTTGAGTGGAAGTATCCAACATTTATCAGCGAACTCTATAGTTATAAGACTTGGGATAGTAAAAACAGAGAGTTTAGAGAAAAGGCTATCAATTTTACCAAGGCAATTGAGAGTTCCGAATTTAATCCAGAAGACATAAGCTATTCAACCAGTGAACGGGAGATATCAATATTAGAAGATGGCGTATTCGTCGACGCAAAAGCTATGAAAGCAGAGCTAGAAATAGCGAAAAAAACCAAGCCACTTTTAGAAGGACTCAATAAGATTGCGGATAGATACAACTCAATATTTAGCATGATAAAGCTTAACGCTGACAAAAACATCACCTTCGAAAAATACATAACAGCTATGTCTAAAAAAATGCCAGATATGCTGCCAGATATCTTGAAAGCTACAGATCTGCTTGCTGAGATTCGGTCTTTAGACCCAACTTATGAACTTCGTTTCAACCAGGAGTCATTTTTCGAGGACGCCGAAAAGGTTATCAGCATACACAATAGTGCTGAAAACTGATTCTGACATACTGGGGAAGCTTCAAATCCTAATTTAGCAGCGATCTATTCTTAGAACATCTCAACTCTAAAAGCCCACGATTTTGTGGGTTTTTTTACGTCCAAAATACCACCACCAATACTCGAAGCAAAATTACAGGTTGCATATAGGCATCATTGATCTTATTCTAAGTTGCATATAATCACTTTAAGGTGACTAAAATTGTCTATGCCAACTGAAGATCTGCGAATAGTATTAAAAAAGCTCTTGTCAAAGAGGGGGGCATTAAAGGCCTTAGCTGAACAGTCGAGTGTCAAATACAACACTTTACTCAAGTTTACTCACGGAAAAATAAAGTCACCTGGTCATGACTTTGCACAGAATGTCATCAAGTGCCTACCCAAAAGCGAGGAGGCAGCATGAACTCCAATTCACAAGCACCTGATCTGCAAGTGCCTCTCCAAAGCTTCACTTTGGATGTAATTCAGCAGTGCACCTGCAACTGGTGCGGTAAGCCTGTGCCGGAATCTACGATGTTTTGTAACGAAACCTGCAGGAATGAAAACGCGCAGCAAGATCGGCTGAACGGAGGTTTTTGATCAGCGTCATCGGTAAGCGCTTTTGTAAGAGTGCTTACCGATGCTGGTGCTGGGGGACTGATAACAGATGCCTCTGCCAGTCAAACCTTCGGTGCTGCATCGTGTTGTATTAACCCGGGTAACAGCGGGTGTGAATTTGTGTTGGCAGCTGGGAAGACAGCACGTTATTCGCCACTAATCCGGCTAAGCGCACGGGGGTCATTAGATGGCCGACTACCCGACTGGTAATGATGTAACCAGTCACTGGGAGGCACCCAGGGTCGCGAATAACAAACACTTCGGCGAAAGCTGATAAGCCAGATAAGCGTTGCGGGTGCGTGGCGGAGTGCTGGTTAGTTTCAGTTTATTGGTTTGGTGTTTGATTAAAGCCCGGCCTCTGAAGGGTGCAGGGGGAACAGTCAGGTGTGGGACTGGAGGGAAACGCGCACACAGCCAGCTGAAAGGAGGCCAAACACCAAACCAATGAGCTGAATACCTTAAAGAGAGCAGCCGCCCATGAAGTTTATGGAGCCATGATACTGGAGCATCAGCTGGTTGATTGGTAGGCAATGACGATGCTGATCAGCGTAATTACGTTGCACCCGCCGCCAATAGAGCGGCCCTGTACGATGGTAAGCAGGGTTCAGTTTATTGGTTTGGTGTTTTCGTCATTTGACCTATGGGGTAACCCTGTGCCGGTGCCGACCCAAAAGCGCCCTGAACGATACGAGTCGGGCAAACACCAAAGCCAATGAACTGAATACGCCAATAGCTCAATTGGAAAGAGCAACGGATTTCTAATCCGTAGGTTGCAGGTTCGATCCCTGCTTGGTGTACCAGATTCAACCGAGGCGAGAAGTAAACGTGTGCGCTGATCCTCGGCAATTTCGCACAGCCA
The DNA here is from genome assembly GCF_031457405.1 of Rheinheimera soli. Lineage (GTDB taxonomy): Bacteria > Pseudomonadota > Gammaproteobacteria > Enterobacterales > Alteromonadaceae > Pararheinheimera > Pararheinheimera soli_A. Next base: position 730,664 of record NZ_JAVDWR010000001.1, read on the forward strand.
AACCCAGTTGTGGGCGCTTAGCTGACTAGCCTGGGAACAGGGCTAGCCACCGGATGGCAGTAACCGGCAAAACTACGACAACAAACAGGCAGATAACTATGAAACAACCACTTCTTTGCATTTACCACGCTAACTGTGCAGATGGATTTACCGCAGCATGGGCCGTTCGTAAAAAACACCCTGATACTGAGTTTCACCCGGGCACCTATGGCAAAGAGCCACCTGATTGCGCTGGCCGTGATGTGGTGATGGTCGACTTTAGTTATAAGCGTGACGTGCTACTGCAAATAGCTGCTGTAGCCAACACTGTGCTGATACTGGATCACCACAAAAGTGCCGCTGGTGATTTGGTCGACCTGCCGGCTAATGTAACCGCCATTTTTGATATGCATCGCAGTGGCGCCATGATGGCCTGGAATCATTACCACCCTGACGTAGTTCCAAGCGATTTGATCCGCCATGTTGAAGACCGTGATTTATGGTTATTCAAAATGGAACATACCCGCGCATTTCAGGCCAATTTATTCAGCCTTGAATACACCTTTGAAAACTGGGACCGGGTTGCAGAGATTTGCGAAAACTCATATTTGTACAACAGCTTTATAGGTGAAGGTGAGGCGATTGAGCGCAAACACTTCAAAGACGTGAATGAGCTTATTCGCGCTGCTGCTTACCGTTCTGTCATCGCTGGCCATGACGTACCCACTTTAAACGCCCCGTACTTCTACAGTTCTGATGCTGGAGACCAAATGAGCCAGGGCGAAGCATTTGCAGCTTGTTACTACGATACAGCTGATAACCGTGTTTATAGCTTGCGATCACAACCGGATGGCGCGGACGTTTCGCTTATTGCAGCCAAGTTCGGCGGTGGTGGGCATAAAAACGCTGCTGGTTTCAGAATAGCACTGAGCGAGTTGAACCATGTCACGGCAGGCTAAATTGGAAAAGCACTGCCAAAGCTGCAGTGCATTCTCAGACTGGTGCTGTTATTGGCTCTGTCTGTTTTGCTTCATGCCTTGGCTGCCGACAGATACAAAGCCACAAGCCATCGCAGTGATAACTATCACCCTCATATTGTTAGCCGTTACTGCTGCTTGGGCTTTGATACTTCATTTTAGCGCTGAAGCATTTGAGGGTGAAAACTGATGCTCAGTCATATCTGCCAAAACCTGCCTGGCTTCGTCCGGCATAGTCCACAAGTCAAATTCTTCCGACATGGCAAAGAGTATATCGGCCTGCGTCATGGCCTGAATTTGACCGCGGGTCCAATGGTGTTTTTGCATCAGGAAGTAGTGCACGGCATCAAGGCCAGTGTGCTTTTCGTATTCCTGCTGGGCTGCAAGATGATCGCCAAAAATAGCCAGCGTATAGCCGATACGGGCTTGTTCAAGCATTTGGCGGTAAAGGTCAAGGTAATAGGGTTTGCGGTCCATGTGCGCCTCCAGTGTGCATTTGGGGGCAACCTGCAGAACGGCGGCAGGTACAACTGCCAGAAAAGCGAAAGGCCTGCGTCAACAGGCCTATCCAGAACACTAACCACTACGACGAGGTTTTAATGTCCATGTCGCAAAATGTAGCTGATTTAACTAAATATCGCAAGCAGAAGGAGCGTCCTGTGGTAGCTCAGATTGAAGATGGCTACACGATGATTTCTAACACCTTAATGGATGCAGCCGGCGCCACAGATCTGTCTGGCTCTGAGTTAAGTGTGTTGCTTTTGATTATTCGTCACACCTATGGCTTTAAACGCAAAGTATGGGGACTTACAAACACCTATCTTGCAGCCAAATCTGTCTACTGCGTTAAGTCGATTAGTAAGGCTAAGAAGTCGTTGATCGACAGAAAGATGATATGGGAAGACGAACAGGGTTTAGTTGGTCCTAATCCAGTGATCAGTGATTGGGTGATGACTGACGGCAAGTCAGAAAAAAGAGCAAAAGCCGCAAATTCGATGCGGGAACAATTGCTCCAGCAGGTGGAACAAATGCTCCAGTTAGATGGAACAAATGCTCCAGTTGATGGGAACAATTGCTCCAGCATTAAAGAAAGAACTAAAGAAAGAACTAAAGAAATAGATCTACCTTCGTCGCCGCAAGCGGACGACGAGACGATCACTAAGCCAAATGCTGTTATTCAGAAAGGGACTAATTGGGGTACGCAGGAAGACCTTGATGTAGTCAACCAGATGGAGTCGATTTTAGCTGGATGGCAGGGTGAGGATTACAGGCCACCTAAGCCAGCTGCATTGGCCAAAAAATGTAACGACGTTCGCATGATGCGCACTGTTGACGAACGCAAGCCAGAACACATCCTGACTCTTTTCAAAATTGCCCAGGCAGATAGGTTTTGGCGAAAAAACTGTATGGCTCCTAGTTCTGTTCGGAAGCACTGGGCAACTCTGGTCGATATCCGGAACGACCTCAAGAAATCAATGCAGCAGAAGCCACACCCAAAAACCATTGGCGCAGATGGGATGGTTAGAACTGCGGAGGATTGGAATAAGCACATCCAACAGAATTGCGTTCCTCAGTTTAACGAAAAAGGGGAGTTGATCAGTCATGCGTAATTCACAGCAATACACCGCAACAATCAGCGCTAAAGTGCAGCAGATCATGAAAGAACGTGGTTTAAAACCTGCTTTTTCCCCGGATCAATATCTGGAATTTCAGCGTAAGGAACAGGCTGCGGCCACTGAAGTGGTTATGGCGAAGCAACGCCAGCAACGTATTGAAAACCTGCTGAAGCGTGATGGTATTCGTCCACTTCACCAGCAATGCAGCTTAGTTAATTTTGAAGTAAAGCTGCCAGAGCAGCAGCAGGCTGTTTTCTCATGCAATGCGTACTTGCAGGACTTCCATAGACGTGACGGTGTGCGTCATATGGTTTTTTGTGGTGAAACCGGCACTGGAAAAAACCATTTAGCATCAGCCGTATGTAAAGAAATTATTGCCCGTGGTTTATCGGCAGCTGTGATTAGCGTTGCCGAATACCAGGCAAAGCTTCGTGCAACTATGAACAAAAATGCCAAACAAACCGAGGAGCAGATCCTTGAAGAGTTTACCCAGCTAGACCTGTTGGTTTTGGATGAAGTGGATTTAGGTTCAAAAAGTGCCTTTGCAGAAGGCGCCCTGAACTTGCTCCTCGACAAACGGATCACCAACTTAGGCCGCACCATTTTGATCTCTAACCTGAATACAGCTGATCTACACGACGTGCTGCAGGCTCGGATTTACGACCGTATTTTTCAAAGTTGCTTTGTAGTGAATTTTAACTGGCCATCACACAGAACAGGGATTAATCACTCTGCTGGTCGCGGCCAAAACGTGTCTGTATGACATTTGTTAATTTGGCGGCAGATCCGGTTTTGGCTGAAGTTGAGGCGGTCAACAAGGTGGCTTGCCTCTGGCTTCATAACTGGCGAACCAACCTTATGACCAAGCCGGAGATAGACCGAAAGTTGGCGGCTATGCCAGAGCCAGAGCGCGGCCGCATGGTTGAAGCGTTAAACCGGAATAAAAAGCTATTTAAGCAGGGGGCGTAATGCAGTCGTTATCTGTCGTTATATCTGATGCAGCCATCACTCGGCATTCAGCTGATGCTGATGTGGGCGAACTGCGTGATCAGCGTAACCCTTTGGCGTTTCGTTTCCATAAAAGCCGTCAGAAGGGTACGTGGTATTTAGTCCGCTATGAGAAGCGCACGAAAATACGCCACCGCCTTGGCTACTGGCCCACGCTGAAAACGAAAGATGCAGTGGCTATGGTGCCAGATACCCTTCAACGAATTAACCGCTCTGAAGTTGTTTCCGCTGATAAGTTCGACACAGTAGGGGAGCTTTTGGCCTGGTACCGCGACAGATGCCAGGCTGAGAAGTTTAAAGCGCTGAGCCGCAAGAGGGCTATTAAAAGCCACATGGACTGCCATCTGATCCCGAAGCTTGGCAGCATCAGATTGTGTGATCTGGATAAAAAGCTGATTGATGAAAAGTTGTTTTTACCACTGCAGGCTGAAGCGTTAAAAGCGTCGACGATTAAGCATATGTTCTACACGTTAAAGCCGGCCTTTAAACGTGCTGCGGATCTTGGATATATAACTAGAAACCCGATGTTAGGCATTGTATTTGGCGAGCATGTGACAAAACGCATCAAGCCAAAAGAGGCAAAGCTACATGTGTCTGATAGAGATCAGGTGATGGAGCAGCTGTTTAATCAGCCGAACCCGTTACGCATGTTCTTGCTGTTTATGATCATGTTTGGGACTCGTATTGGTGAAACCAGAAACCTGCAGTGGTCGCATATTCAACTTAAGGAACGCCGCATAGTCATTCCTGCTGAGTTAACCAAAACCGAAGATAGCCACGTGCTGCCAATTACTGATGCAGTGTTTGAGTTGCTGACAGAGTATCAGCAGCACTTTGGCAGCCGTTCAGGAAACCTGTTTGAGCATAAAGGCTATCCACTCACAGCAGGTCAGGGACAGAAGTGGGTAAGGCAAGCAGGTAAGGGCAACTGGAGTGCTCACGATTTACGTAAATTTGCCAGAAGCAGCTGGGCAGAATTGGGTATCGATTACTGGGTTGGCGAACGCTTATTGAACCACAAACCAAAGGGTTTAGATGCTGTGTACATTAAAGCCGGAGCTATTGATGTGAAGTTGGCAGCGCTGAATGTGTATCACAACTGGCTGTTTTCATGTAGGCCAAGTACAGGCACTGGCGCTCAGAGCAAGGCAGCTTAATGCGATATGCAGCAAGGCTTGCAGCGTAATTAAGAATTGTAATACCTGAACATTATTAAATTGCAAAAGGGGTCTTTATGTACCATCACACTGTTCATGCCGCTCTGGGTTCGCTGGCTGAAATATTCTTTGCTAGATCTCGGCGTACAGGCCGCACTGCTGAAATGCTCGACTCGCTGAAGTCCGGTGATTTTGTCGTTTTTGATAATGCAGCCGAGGCGAAGCGAGTTCAGCAATTAGCTGCTCGTCGCGGTATCAAGATTTTGACAACTGTCGCTCGGATATCCGATCACCACAGATGGATGGATAGAGCCAGGCATCACAGACTCGTTTTTGACCACTCTGCTATAGAGAAGTATTACTTCGAGAAAATGCAAGAAGCTACGACTAATCTCGATGAAATGATCCGTTTTGCTCTGCCTACTGAAAGTGATCCTGAAGAAAAGAGGGAAAGGGGGAGTTTTGACTTTTCTGGGTGGACCAAATGTTAATCGTTGGCATTGATCCCGACACCAAAAAGCACGGTGTTGCTTTAGTAAAAGACGGCATCATTCAGCAGCTTTACACGCTGGGCAATAAGTCGCTGATAGAGCTTCTGAACGACCTATCTGGCCAGTACCAATTGAGAATTAAGCTGGAAGATATTAACGCTTTTAAACCAGTGATCCAGCGTCCAGGGCAAAGCCGGAATCAGATGATGAAGATTGCCCAGAACATTGGTGCAGTTAAGTATGCGGCCGAGGTGTTGGTGCAGGAACTGGCTGCAGCTGGTTTTACCGTCGAAATGGTTTTGCCACTGCAAGGCGCCAGAAGTGGCAAGAAGTATAAAGCAGAAGCCTTTAACCGGCTAACGGGCTGGAATGGAAAAAGCAACGCTGACAATCGTGATGCGGCCATGATAGCGCTGTATGGTCAGCCGAAAGGAGGGATCAGTGGCATTTTTACTGGCAAATGATTTTCAGCAGTTGGCCCTGCTATTTATAGCCAGCTTTGGCAATGTGTTCCTGTTGGGTTTAAGCAGCCAGTTCGTTCGTGATCAGAAAATTGCACAGGCCTTTACTATCAGTTGGGGTATCACCTGGTGCCAGTTTTTGTTCGCCCGGATATCAGCTAACACGACAGACGCTGATCTTGCCCTGTTCGTTAGTGGTTGGGGCGGCTCACTCGGCATAGTGGCCAGCATTCTGTTTTATCGCTGGTATCAGGCGAGGGGTAAGCGCGATGCATAGCAATGATCCGTACTGGAAATTGCATGGCGGATTTATTCTGAAAACCAACAGAAAGAAGATTGGTTTTACTCAGGAACAGGTTGCAGCGATCATGGATTTTCCATTGCGGACGTATCAGCGGTGGGAAGCTGAAAAGGCCGAACCCGCGTTTGGTATAGTGATGGCGTTTTGTGAGTGCGTATTCAAAATAGAATTAATAGACGCGATAGTAATTGCTCAGGAGGCCATTGATGAACATAAAAGAGCTGGATAGGTTGTTGCAAAGCTGGGGTTGTTTCTGGGCAGGTAAGGAGGCTTTGCAAGGCTATGCAAATACATCAGTTACAGAACGCTGCTGTGAGGTTATGCGAACTGGCATTTGGGTTAGTTCAGATAAGCATTTATTTAGCCACCATGCCGAAAGCATCTTTGTACCGGAGTGGGTAGGGCAGATAGACAAAGTGGTTGAACAACTTGAGGTACATGAGCGTCAAATAATTAATCGGTTTTATATAAAGAAGGCCAAGCTATTAAAAACAGAATGGCCCAAACTTTGGCAGGCTCAGGCTGCTGTTTTGTCACTATACTGATTGCCCTGTTTTAATCAGATAAAGTTCGTAAAAAGCCTGATCCATTTCACGACCACCAGACTCATAGCGCTGCCATGCGAGAAGTTTCTTGTAGATTACTGCAGCAGCCTGGGTTTGGGTGTGCCCAGCTGTTTCTCTGGCTTTTTTCACCTGATCTGGTGTTACTTTTTCCATATATGCCTCGTTAAAAAAACCGTAAGGGGCTTTTTTAGCCTATCAGCTAAAATCAAATAAATTAAATGTGAATATTGCTTTGTTTTCGTTCTTTTCCATGGAATGTCTAAGCATCCAGTCTGAATGCAATATTTTTTCAATAGCTTTGTATGGAGTATTTTCATTCAGGCCATCTTTCCACATTTGAATTATTGCCATGCTTTTGTGGGACAACTCAAATCTCATCAGGCGAATTTTTTCTGATTCATCAACGCTGTGGATAACATCAGCTAATTTTTTAGCTGCAGTTGCCCAATCTTTTATTGTTGTAGTACCAGAGCTGTTTTCTACAATTGCCATTAATCCTTTTTTTTCTTCGTTCATTTTCATCACCTATCTATTCGTGATATTACCAGTTCTGCTGGGTCAGTATCAGCGCACCGCTGATGTGACCAAATATATATCCAATGGATATATAATGCAAGTTGGTTTTCGAATTAATTTAACTATTTTTCGAGACAATCAGCATTGGCGGTAGCCATTTGTATTTAAATTTGCGATCACCTTCGCGTGGGCCCGTCCAGTAACCGTGCCAGTGCGCTCTGCGCAGGTGAGGACGTACAGTTCTGCCGTCTGATTCGTAAATATCAGGCTGGCGCAAGTTTTTTCCTGTCTCATGCCCGACTCTCCAGATCCGTGGTTTTTCTGCAGGGAAAAGTCGCCAACCTTGTTTAGTGCGTTTTGGGGTTGGCCGCCGAGGGCCTGTCCCTGGCTGACGTTCGTCGTCTATTTCCGGCTCTTCAGAGCATACATACAGCACCAGCGACACAATGCCGTAAAGTTGTTTAGCCATTAGTTCAGGGAGATTTGCTGGTAAGTTTGCATCTATACCCGCAATTCTGGATTGTGCTTTGGCTTCTGATATAGCCCTATCAATAGCCTCTGTCAGCGTCCATTTGCCGATGTGTATTGGCACTGGCGCCAGAGTGCCATCAGTATTCAGCAATAAGCGCAATTCGTGGCGATTGGTGTTTGCGTCCCACTCTAAATGCACCCAAAAACCGTGCATGTCAGTGTCAAACCATTTGCCGCACGGCGTTTCTATATAAAGGCTCCACTCTGGCAGCCGGTATAGCACTTCTGAGGGCAGATCGCCGCTTGGCACCGTGTCGATGATGGCGTTGTAAAAATCTGGATCAAATTGGTAAATGCCCTGACTATAACGCCAGGTGCCAATTGCAGCCAGTTTGGCAACATCGCCTATCATATCTAAGCCGAGCCGGTTTGCACCGCCGCCAGATACAATTGCATACCAGGCAGCCATCGGCATAAAGCACCAAGCTGGCCAGTCAGGCAGGTCACGGCCTTTGTCCTGACGGAATACATCAACCTGTTTCCATGCGTCGGGGTACATTTTGCCTGCGCCGATCAAGTGTTCGTTTGGGAGTAGCATTAGAAACTAATCTCATCATTGAATGGTTTATTGTATAGGTCTGCAACACCGATATTGCACGAATCCCACACCCAGCAGTCAGGTATAGATTTAGCCATATCCAATGCAGATTCCAATATTTTCGAGGTATCGTCTAATGGCAGCCTCAATGTTTGTAAAGACTTTATCCCAGCGATATTTGCTCTATATTGACGACTGCTTGATGGTTGGCGATTGACTAGCAATTTAATTACAGCCGTATCGCCATTTCTGGATATGGTAACTCTTGGCACGCCACCGTACCAAGAGCTTGATATGATCACGTTTTTCAACCGCCAATACTCATCATTTCATCTACATATTTTCTACGAGCGATGATTGATTCTTTTTTTGCAATGATATGGCTTTCTTCTTTGCTCCATTCGGTAACGTGAGAAACTTCACATTTGCCAAAACGCTGGCGTATTGAATCCCGCAAAGTTGCCAATTCTGATGGATGACTATGCAGCAGTGCGTTTTCGTAAGTGAATTCAATAACTTTTTCAGTGCCATCAGTGAAAGAAATAATGTTTTTCAGTGAGACTAAGGCTTCGTCGCTTTGCAGGGCTTTTTCATATAATTCGTTCATTTTCATCACCTATCAATTCGTGACATTCCCAGTTCTGCTGGGTCAGTATCAGCGCGCTGCTGATGTGATTAAATTTATATCCAATGGATGTATTAAGCAAGAGGATTTCGCATTTTTTTATAGTTTATTTTCAAACCCGCCATTTATGGCGTGTTTTTCACAGTAAAAATCAGTTACTTTTATCTAAGCTGGTCAGAAATGGCTGAGCAAGAACCCGCTCAAAAGGCGGGTTTTTTGTTGCCCAAACGTTGCCTGTTGCATTCGCCCCACGCTTATTGCCTGGGGCTTTTTTATTGGTGGAAGCGATGAAGAATCTGAAAGGTGCATTGTTAGCTGCTGGTATTACTGGTGCTGTTGCTCTGTCAGGTGCTGTCCTTATTGCTCCCCACGAAGGCAAAGTTAATGAGGTCTATTTAGACCCGGCAAACATCTTAACAAGTTGTTATGGCCATACTGGCAAAGACTTAAAGCCAGGTATGAAATTCAGTGATGACGAATGCTTAGATCAGTTAGTGGTCGACCTGTCCGAACATAACAGGCAACTACTATCAGTTGTTAAGGTACCGCTCTCTGAAGGTGAGCACGCCGCCTATTTATCTTTTGTGTATAACGTGGGCATTGGCCAGTTCCGCAAATCAACAATGCTTGGAAATCTTAATGAAGGTTTTCGGGTATCTGCATGTAACCAGCTATCACGCTGGATCTACATCAAAGGCAAAGAGTCCAACGGATTACGCACACGCCGTGCAGCTGAGCGAAAGATGTGCCTCAAGGATATTCAACCATGAAAATTAGTTTAACTGGTTCGTTATTAGGTATTGCAGCACTTGCTTTAGCTGGCTTGGGTTTCACGGTCGTCGCTCTGGATTCAGAGCTGACAGCACAGAAAGCTGTTGTTGATAAACAAGTCATTCAGCTGGCCAATAAGCAGCTGGAAGTGAACGGCCTGACCGCTGATGTTCAATTCCTGAATGATCAGGCTGCCGAGCTGATTGTTCAGGCTGAACTGCTAGCCGGCCTGAACACTGAGCACGAACAGCAAACTCAGTTTCTGTTAGCACAGAAACAAGACTGGCTAACCAACTCCAATCAACTCCAGGTATCACCACATGAATACACGCGAACTTGGGCTAACTCTGATTTGCCTCCTGACGCTTTGCAGCTGCTCCACACCGCCAGCCGAAGTCCGCACGGTTACCGTGACAAAGACCGTCACACTGTTACCCCCAGCAAATTTTCTAAACTCGGGCTGCGAGCTGCAGCCCTTTAACGGCAAGACCAATCTCGATCATCATCGCTACACGCTGCAGCTGATAACCGACTTGAAGTTATGCAACTCGGACATTCAGCGCGTTCAGCAGTGGCGGGAGGCTCAAGCATGCAAACAGGACAAAGACAAATGCCAGATCAAGTAACTTCAGGTGCAAGCTATACCGCTGCAGGAGGCACATTTGTTATCGGCGCCTTTGGAGTATCTGAGTGGGCAGCAATAGGTGGTCTACTGTTTGCTGCGGCAACGTGGGGCCTCAACTACTGGGTGCAGACTCGTCGCTTGAAGATGGAAGAGCGCGAGCACCAGGCCCGCATGGCGCAGCTTGAGAAGGGCAAGCCATGAAGTTCAGTAAAGTCAACGACTTAAAAAAGGTACTGTGCCGCACCCCCTCGATCGCTGCGGGTGCGAAGCGCGCAGGCTTTCGTACATTGATCGGTTCGTAACTTCTAAGTCTTTTCGTTTACCAGGTTAAACCTATGCCACCCAAGCCACCGAGACCGTGCAGACAGCCGTTTTGCCCACACAAGACTGTTGAAGCGCATGGCTACTGCGAGCAGCACAAAGACAAGGCTGTCAAGTGGCAAAGCAATCGCCACAGTGAAAAGCGGACTCGAGGCCGCAAGTGGCAAACAACTCGGGAAAGAATTCTAAGGCGTGACAATGGCCTGTGCCAACCATGCCTTCAAGCCGATCGGTTAACCCCTGCAACTCAGGTCGACCACATCAAGCCGCTGGCTGTTGGCGGTACCGACACTGACGACAACCTGCAGGCGATTTGCAAGCCATGTCATGACGATAAGACAAAGCAAGAGGCCGAGCGTGGACGTCGGCGCTGAATGCCCTGCAGCCCACGAATGGCGTGGCATGGGGAGGGGGGATCAAATCTCTACAGCCTTTTACGTCGGACACCGATCCCCGCATAAGATTTTTATTTTCGCGAAAAATGAAATTAAAACTGGAGGTCACTGAGAATGCCGGGAGTCGCAGGCCGCAGTGGCAGAAAGCCAAAACCAGTCAGTTTGAAAGTTATTCAAGGTAATGCTGGAAAGCGCCAACTTAATACAGATGCTCCAGAAGGTGAACCACTGGGGGCAGTACCTGATTGCCCAATTTGGTTGACAGGTATAGCCGTTGATATGTGGAACGCTTTGGCAGAATGGTTGGTTAAATCCAAGATCCTGACGGCTACTGATATTCACAACCTTGAAGCCTTCTGCAGTGCTTACAAAAGATGGCGGCAGGCTGAAGAACATTACGCTGAACATGGTCCAGTTGTGCCAGGTGCAACTGGTGGCCCGATTAAAAACCCGTCAGCCACAGTAATAAACGAATGCCTGAAACAGATGGCAACTTATGGAGCAGCATTAGGGTTGGATCCAGCAAGTAGGGGCCGCTTTGGTGTTGGCGCTAAGCAGCCAGCAGATAACCCTTTTGCAGCACTGCTTAGAAAACGAGGCGGTAAGTAGAGAATGAATGGCCAGTTATCCAAACGTCAATGCGGCGAACAAATATGCCCGGGATGTGATAACAGACAAGATCTCTGCTTGCAAGGAAGTTCGTCAGGCCTGCCAGCGGCACATTGATGATCTAAAAGCCTCAGAAAAACGGGCTTTTCCTTACAAGTTCGATAGAGACGCTGCAGAGCATGTTTGTGACTTTGTGCAACTGCTACCGCACACAAAGGGTAAGTGGGCCAGAGAACGGCAACTGATAAAACTGGAGCCATGGCAAAAGTTTATATTTTGCGCTGTATTTGGCTGGCTGAAAAAGAAAGATGGTTTACGGCGTTTTTCTGAAGCTTACTGCGAAATACCGCGTAAAAACGGCAAGTCGGTTATTGCTGCAGGTGTTGGCAACTACATGCTGTGCGCCGATGGTGAATATGGCGCAGAAATTTACTGTGGTGCAGCCACAGAGAAACAAGCGTGGGAAGTGTTCAGGCCAGCAAAAATAATGCTAGAAAAGTCGCCACAGCTCACCAGCTTGTTGGGAATAGAGATCTGGGCGAAAAATATCAGTATCCCAGGCGATGGTTCAAGGTTTGAGCCATTGATAGGTAACCCTGGTGATGGTAGTTCGCCAAGTTGTGCGTTGATTGACGAATTCCACGAGCATGACGGGCCAGAGCTTTACGAAACGATGATCACAGGCATGGGCTCACGAGAGCAGGCCCTCGCATTTATCATCACAACAGCAGGTTTTAATCTGGCTGGACCCTGTTATGAAAAGCGCCGTCAAGTTCAGCAAATGCTTGATGGTGTTATGCCCAACGAAGAACTGTTCGGCATTATCTGGACGCAGGATGCTGGCGACGACTGGAAAGACCCAGCGAATTTACGCAAGGCAAACCCTAACTTTGGGATATCGGTAAGCGCTGATTACCTGAATAAGCAGCTGCGGGATGCCATTCGTTACCCAAGCCGAACGAATAGCTTTTTAACTAAGCATCTGAATGTTTGGGTTTCAGCACGATCAGCCTGGTTAAACATGGCAGATTGGCATGCGTGTGGTGATACAAGTCTGACTTTGCAGGATTTTGCAGGTAAGCGTTGTACGCTTGGCGTGGATTTGGCCAGTAAAACAGATATAGCCAGCTTGTCTTTAGTTTTTGACGAAGTATTGGAATCAGGCCGCATTAAATACACCGTATTTACCCGGAATTACTTGCCTGAAGGCGCCCTGGATCGGGCTGGTAATAACCGATCAGCCTATGAGAAGTGGGTGAATGAAGGTCGATTGACGCTCACTGATGGTGAAGAAATTGACTTCGACCTGATAAGGGAAGAAATCAAAGACCTCAGCGAAATATTTGATATCACGGAAGTTGCTTACGACCCTTGGCGAGCGACCCAGTTAGCCCACCAGTTGATGAAAGACGGCGCTGAAATTGTTGAGTACCGCAACACGGTGCAAAACATGAGCCCACCGATGCGGGAAATGGAAGCGGCTATCACTGGCAAACGCTTTAACCATGATGCAGACCCGTTGCTCACATGGATGGCCAGCAACGTGACAGCAAAGGCTGATGCAAAAGAAAACATCTACCCGCGCAAAGAGCGCAATGAATACAAAATAGACGGCATTGTGGCCACGTTGATGGCTATAGGGCGGATCTTGAATAGAGCTGTTGAAATGCCGAAAGAATCAATTTACGACACCTCGGACGTAACATGCTGATACCCATTTTTTTGTTTGTGCTGGGCCTTGTAGGTGCTGGCCTGATTAGCTTTGGTGTTTGGCTGCTGAACAGCGCAGCCGGATACATCTGCATTGGTACGTTTTGCATGGTTGCCAGTTACCTGTACACCAGGCAGTTGGCTTATCAGCAAAATAAGAAGTCGCAACCTAAGGCGGAATAATGTTTTTACCTAACCTGTTCGGCACAGATAAGGGCGTTACTGCCCGGCAGAACTTCACAAGCTGGATCAGCTCTATGGGAAGTCGCCAAAGTAGTGCCGGTGTCATGGTTAACACTGAATCTGCTATGGGGGTTGCCGCTTTTCGAGCGTGCGTAACTCTTCTTGCAGAAAGTATTGCCCAGCTGCCTTGTGAGCTATATCGCCGAACAGCTGACGGTGGCCGTGAGCGTGCAACAGATCATCCGGTTTATAACTTAATCCACAGCACACCGAACAAAAAGGACACTAGCTTTGAGTACTACGAACAAGCTCAGGGCTCACTTGGTATTGAAGGCAATCATATTGCGTTAATCGACCGCGATAGTTACGGCTATCCAAAAGAACTGATCCCGATTAACTACAGCAAAGTGAAGGTACTCAAAGGTTCTGATGGTATGCCGTATTACCGGCTGCTGGATCTGAATGAAACTGTGCCTATGCACATGATCCACCACATTAAGTACTTCAGCTTGGATGGCTATGTTGGCTTATCACCGCTGCAAACCAACACCGACACCATTGGCTTAACCATAGCCACAGAACAACACGCAGCAGCTGTCTTTCAGCGCGGTGCAACTATGTCCGGCGTGATTGAACGACCAGCCACGTCAGCAGCCATAAGTGACCAAACAAAGGTTGATGGGCTGCTAAACAAATTTACAGAACGCCATGGCGGTGGCCTGCGCAACGCCTTTAGTGTTGCATTATTACAAGAGGGCATGCAGTACAAACAGTTGGCTATGGATAATGAAAAAGCCCAACTGATTGAAAGTCGTGGTTTTGGCGTAATCGAAATATGCCGTTTGTACAAGATCCCGCCGCACATGGTGCAGCACCTGGAAAAAGCATCTTTCAATAACATAGAGCATCAGGGCTTGCAGTACGTTATCTATACGCTGTTGCCATGGGTAAAACGCCACGAAGCTGCAATGATGCGTGATCTTCTGCTGCCAGACGAGCGTAGCAACTACTACATAGAATTCAACATCTCAGGCTTGCTTCGCGGTGATCAGAAGTCACGTTATGAAGCCTATGCCATCGGCCGGAACTGGGGCTGGTTGTCAGTGAATGACATTCGCCGATTGGAAAATATGCCGCCAATACCTGGTGGTGATCGTTACCTAACTCCGCTCAACATGGTGGATTCAGCCAAAGTGCAAAGTTCACTGAATGCCACACCAGAGCAAATGAAAGACATAGAGGAAATCTTATGCCGCGTATGATCAACTTTCCGCATATAGCGGCCATGGTTTTTGGTGCTCCACTGTATGCAACCTCAGAACTGGTAACCGCAGTAAAAGCTGTTTTAGAACCACGATTACTCGGACGAACAACCACAGACGTAGAGTTGGCTGAAGAAATTTCCGGTGTTGCAATGGGCCGTGACGAAGAACGACAGTTACGCGGCGTTACCATTGCAGGAAACATCGCGATAATCCCGATTCACGGCATTTTGGTAGCACGTCGCGGCGCTATCACAGCGACCTGTGAAGAATTGCTTTCGTATGAGCGTTTAAGAGAACAGATCACCGCTTCTGTAAACCATGAGTTGGTCAAAGAAGTGGTTTTAGATTTTCACACTGGTGGCGGTCAGGCTATTGGTTGTGCGGAGCTGGCGGACTTTATACGGGCCTGCACAAAAACTAAGCCCATTACAGCTCTGGTTAACTTTGCGGCTTACAGCGCTGGTTATATGTTAGCAGCGGCCTGTAGCAAAATTATTGCCAGTCCTACTGCTGGTGTAGGCTCTGTGGGCGTGATCATCGAAACCTACGAAGTGAGCAAGTGGGAAGCGGAAGTTGGCATCAAATACAATACGTTCTATCGCGGTAGCCACAAAAACGACTTTTCACCTCACGAAGAAATTACCGATCAGGCAGTGTTAGAAATTGAAAAGCGGTTAGATCAGGCCTACAGTGTTTTCGTAAATTCAGTGGCAAAACACCGCAACATGAAGGCTGACGATGTAATAGCCACTCAAGCCAAGTTATTCAGTGCTGAAGATGCCCTGCAGTTAAAACTGATTGATGAAATTGCGCCTGCACAGGATGCAATTAACGCCATTGCAATGTCACACGTTCCGAAAAGTAGCGGCCGCAGTATCCGTGCTCAGGCCTCTGCCATTAACTCAAGTTTGACGCTCTAGCCACGCGGCGGAGCAGCATAACCAAGCGCCTTAAGGCGCTTTTTTTGTAACTAAAAAAGGTGAAATACCATGTCTAAAGTATTAGAACTCCGCCGCAAGCGCGCTGAAATCAACGCCAAAATTCAGGCTATTGCGGCCATTGAACAAGCTGACGGCCAGTTAAATGCCGAGCAATTGACAGAGTTTGATCAACTGTCAGCCGAGTTTAAACAACTGGGTGAACAGTTAGGCCGTTTAGAGCAAGCTGAACAAATGGCAGCTTCCACTGCTACTCAGGTTGCCAGCTTTGGCAATAAATCAGCCGCAGTTCACGTTAAGGAAGAAGCTAAGCAGTATGCAGGAGCCAAAGTGGCGCGTTTTGCGATGGCTGTTGCTGCAGGTAAGGGTGATATGCAAATTGCCGCCCAATTTGCCCGTAACGAAATCCGTGATGCAGATGTAGCTATGGCTATCGAAACATCATCCGGCAGCGGCGGCGCTTTGGTTCCAATCAATATTCAGGAAGAAGTCATTGAGTTATTGCGGGCTCGTACCGTAGTCCGCAAGTTGGGAGCGCAAGAAATTCCGCTGCCAAATGGCAACATGTCAATGCCAAAAATGGCATCTGGTGCGGTATCGTCTTATGTTGGTGAAGGCAATGATGTCTTGGCAACAGGAGCTGAAATTGGTGATGTTAAGTTAGCAGCGAAAACCATGATCACTCTTGTACCAATGAGCAATCAGTTAATTGGCTACGCAGGCCCGAAAGTAGAGCGGATTATTTTGGGAGACATTCTTGCTTCAATGCAGGTTCGTGAAGACAAAGCGTTTTTGCGTGACGATGGCACCAGTGATACACCAATCGGCTTTAAAAAGCGAGCCGCTGATGCGAGTCGGACCCTGCCTTGGTCTGGCACAGCAAGCTTAGCAACAGTAGATGCTTACTTGGATCAACTAATGTTAATGGTTATCCAAAGCGATAGCTTGCTGATTAGACCTGGTTGGGCAATGTCTCCAAGAACTTTTGTTTATTTGCAAGGTCTGCGCGATGGCAATGGCAATAAGGTTTATCCGGAAATGGCAAAGGGTACACTGAAAGGCTACCCATTTTACCATAGCACTACTATTCCGGTTAATTTAGGAACTGGCACCAACGAGTCAGAGATTTACTTTGCAGACTGGAACGACGTTGTAATCGGTGAAATGGACAATATGACAATGGATTTTAGCCGTGAAGCTACATATTTGGATGCTGGTGGAGTAATGGTTTCAGCTTATGCTCGCAATCAATCCCTGATCCGTGTAGTAGCAAACCACGACGTAGGTTTCCGTCATGCCACCGGCTTAGCTCTGGGTACTGCTGTTACCTGGTAATCGAAAACGAATAGGCGGCTTAAGTGCCGTCTTTAAATTTACTCAAAATAGGTAGTCATCATGGCCACTACAAAAACTGAAGATAAAGCAGCTGATAAAGCAGAAACCAAAAACGTAACCGTCACTTTTACCAAACCCTGGGGCCGTTATAGTCGCGGTGATGTTGCCGGTTTCCCGCAGGATCAGGCAACTAAGTTAGTAGAAGGGATTAAGGTTGCAGTTTTAGGTTCAGAGTTGAAAGAAAAAGCAGCTGAATAATATCTGAAAAAGTACAAACCGAAGCCGGGGCAACTGCTCCGGTTTTTTATTCGAAAAACATGCTCACTGACATTAGGAATTACCAATGATTGATCTGGCGCTGATAAAAAAACACCTGCGTCTTGATTCAAGCTTTGATGATGGCAGTGATGATGCTTTTTTGCTTGGTCTGGCCGAAGCCGCTCTGAAACTGGCTGAAGAAATGACAGGGACCTGTTTTACATCAAGAGAAGAAATTCTCGTCCTTGATGGTTTTCCACCAGCGGCGGCAGCTATCGAGCTAGATTGGACACCAGTACAAAACATTACGTTGGTTGAGTACATCGATGCAGATGGTGTTAGCCAAGAACTGGATGCTGAAACGCTCAGGTTAGATAGCCGCAAGCTAGTTTATCCTGTGCTATTTCCGCCGTTTGGTCAAAGCTGGCCGCGAACTATTGCCGAGCCTGAGTCTGTAACTATAACCGCAGAAGTTGGCTTCGAAGCATTGCCGGCTACTGTCCGAAGTGCAGCGTTATTGATCATCGGCCATCTGTATGAAAACAGAGAAGCCAGCACAGCTGTAAATGTTGGTGAGTTGCCAATGGGGGTCAGCATGCTGTTAAACCATTACTGCATACCAAGGATAGGCTAATGCGCAGCGGCGGCTTAAGGCACAAGTTGGAAATTTACAGCGAGGCAGGCGCTCGTGATGCCAGCGGCCAAAAGACCAAAGCACCCACAAAAATTGGCGAATTAAAGTGTGAGCCATTATCAGCTACTGAGTCAGCGAAAAAGATTGCTGCAGGAATAGCTGTGGCAGGGCAGATCATGCTGCGCACCAGGTACTACCCGCAAGTACTGGCGAATTTATTAGCTGGCTATCAGGGTGGTATGTACAAAATAACCAAGGTCGACAACACAAAAAATCAAAATAGAGAGTTGATCTTAGTGCTGGAGGTGCCGCGTGCCTGATGCAGTACCTATAGAGTTCACCATACGGGATTACCTGCTGGCCCAGCCAGAAATACAGGCGTCGGTTGTCGACAGAATCACACCTGTTTATCCGGATGAAGATGCCGAATTTCCATACATTATTTACCAGGCTAGTAAACCGAAACGGCAGCGCGATTTAGACGGTGAAAAGTCTGATATCGGCGATTTCATAATGACATTCAAGTTGGTTGCTAAAAACTTTGTTCAGCTAAAACTGCTGGTGAAGGAGGTGACCACAGCACTCGAAGACTGTAACGATGCAAACGAACATTACGCTTTCATTAATGTAGATGTTGAAGAGCTCGATCAAGACGGAGACCCAGAACAAGGTTGGGTGTCTTCGGATTTGGTTAGCGAAATCACCTTCAAATACATGAGTTAACTATGGCAAACAAAATCACATTTTCGCTCATCGGTTTTGATGAAGCGAGGCGCAAACTCGCCTTAGTAAAATCAGAAATTCGGGGCAAAGCCACACGGTCTGCGTTGCGCAGGGCCTCAGGCATCATTGTTAGAGCTGTAAAGCAAAGAGCTTTAGCCATCGATGATCCAAAAACAGGCCGCAGAATTGCCGACAATATCCGCCTCCAGTTTGGCAGTAAGGTTTACCGTCAAACGGGTAAACATCTATACCGAATTGGTGTAGCAACAAATTTTAAAAACATCCCTAAAGGCAACCCAGATACTGGGCCTAAAGGAAACACGCCTCATTGGCACTTCATGGAGTACGGCACGAAATTCGTGCGTGAACAACCATATATGCGCCCTGTTTTCAGCGCAAATGTTAACCAGGTTATTAACCGTTTCAGCACCGAGCTCAATAAAGAGCTTGATAAAGCCTTAAAGCAATAAAGCAATAAAGGAGTTACCACTATGTCTCAGTTAACAAAAGGCACTCAGGTTTATTTTATTGACCCTGATGCTACGGCGGGCCAAGAAGTCGTAAAAATAAACGGGCTTACTCAGTTTAATCCCGGTGGAGCTCCGGCTGGCCAAGTTGATGATACCGATTTAGAAGATACAGCCATGCGCTATAAAAAGGGTATGCCTACACCTGGTCAAGCATCAGGCTCTGTAAAGGCAGATCCTGAAGTTGCGGCTCATATCCGATTAGCGGAATTAGCTGACGAGGAAACTGAAAGAAATATTCAGTTTGTAGTTGGCTGGGCAGATGGTAAAGATATCCCACCTACAGTAGTTGCAGGAGCATTAAAACTACCAAACACCCGCACCTGGTATATTTTTGAAGGCTATGTTGCCGACTTCCCATTTGATTTTGCAATTAATGCTGTAGTTCAAACAGCTTTATCTATCCAGCGCTCAGGTAAAGGCAAATGGCTGAAAAAAGGACGTGCAGTAGATGCATACACCCCAGCCGCTTAATAAGGTGATCAGTGTATGTCTCTTTTAACTAAAGATTTGCTGGCCAGCAGCCGCAGTTTTACTGCAGCTGCGCCTGTACAGCGTGAAATTAAATGGTATGTGGTAGACGACGAAGGTAATGAAACAGAGCTTTCAGCCACCGTTTATGTGCGTAAAAAATCATTTGCCACTGTGAACACAGAAGCAAGGTTTCAGGCCAATGACGGTGTGATGGTGGCTCGTATTTGTGCCTGCATCGTAAACGAGCAAAGCCAACCACTATTCACACCAGAAGACCTGATGGGAAACTCTGGCCGCGAACTGGCAGAAGACGAAGAAGAGCACGGCCCAATCTGCGAAAGCCTGGGCATGGCATTGCTGGCTGCAATTTGGGAGGTAAATGGCCTATCTAAAAAGCCTGACCCAAAGCGCTCACGGAAGAGGATGAATTCTGGTGCGAAATCGTCCTCGCCGGAGTTGGCGGAAAAACAATAGAAGAAGCTCAGAACAACCTGAGTTATGAAGAAACTATCATCTGGGCATCGTACAAGGAAAAGTACGGCCGCTTAGCTATGCAACACCGCATGGAGCTGATCGCCGCGCACCAAATGGCACTAACGCACCACAGTGCTGGCGGCAGTGAAAAGCCGCTCGATCACTTTATGGTAGCAACACCTAAATTTGAAGAAGAACTGACACTCGAAGAAGCGATGACTTCTTGGGATTAATTGTAAAAATCGCAAAGCTGTGCATCTCAAAAAAAGCGAGTTATATTCAATACGGTTTTTCTAAAACAAGGAAATATTGATGAAACGTTTAGGGTTGATCTCGCTGATATTATTGCTGACAGGGTGCGCCACATCTACCTATAAGACTGGTAATGAATTCGCCTCTGAAAATGTGGCTAAAATAGAGAAAGGTGTAACCACTGATAGCCAACTGGTTTTACTGATCGGTCAGCCGTTTATGAAAACGGTTATTTCAGAAACAGAGCAGAAGTGGATATACAGCCATACAGTAGCAAACGCAAAAGCAACTAACTATGTGTTCAGTATGCAGGTTGAGAGCACTGGCATCACAAAAATGCTTGATGTCTTATTGAAAGATGGCGTTGTAGTAAATTACGCATACACAGAAAGTGCTCTGCCGGGATCTGTAAAAGTTAATTAGTTTTAGGTTAAACAAACCAACCCGCTTCGGCGGGTTTTTTTATGGGGTAAATATGTCGACACGCAGCATGGGTAGTCTGACGTTAAACGTCATTGCCAATACCGGCAGTTTTGAAGAAGGAGCCAACAGAACTGAGCGCGCGTTAGACAAAATGAATAAAGCTGTGCAGCGGCAGAAGAATGAACTTGAAAGCCTTATTGATAAAATAGATCCAGTAGTCGCAGAGCTAAACAAGCTCGATAAAATGCAAACTCAACTGGAAAAAAACCGTACAAACGGGTTAATTGATGAAAATGCATACACCAATTACACCGAACAGCTTAAGGCTATGCAGCGCGAGGTTATAGAGACAAATTCTGCATTTGCTGTACAGCAACGCGAGTTTTCCAACCTGATCAATAAAATTGACCCAGCTATTAGCAAGTTGGCCGAACTAGACAGGATGCAGGATCAGTTGCAGCAAGGCTTCAAGTCTGGACTTATTGATGAAGCCGAGTTCAATAGATTGAATAGTGTCCTGGGGAAATCCAGAGAAGCGATAGACGGCACTGCAAACGCTCAAAACAAAGCAAATGCTGAATTAAAGCAACAGCAAACTGAGCTCTATACTATTTTAAGGCAGCTCGATCCAGTGACTGCGAAACTCGCTGATCTGGATGCACAAAATCGTAAATTAGCAGACGGCCTAAAATTAGGATTAATAGATCAGTCTCAATATGATCAGTCTGTACAAAAAATAAGCCAGATGCGCGAGGCTGTAGACGGTACTACTGATGCTCAAAACAAATCCACTGCAGCTATAAAATCTCAAGAGGCTGAGCTGCAACGAATAGCCAGAATATTTGACCCTATAACTCATGAAATAAAAGAACTCGATAGAGCACAAGATCAGCTAAAGGCAGGCTTATCTGCAGGTCTAATTGACCAGGCCGAATATGATAAATTGTCTGCACAAGTTACAAAATCAAGAAATGCCCTCGGATCTCTCAATGAGACAGCTAAAGCTACAGAGCTAAGTCAAAAGCAGCTAAATTTTGCACTAAGAGGCGTCCCCGCTCAGTTTACTGACATTTTTGTATCTTTGGCTGCTGGCCAAAATCCAATGTTAGTATTCTTGCAGCAGGGCGGGCAACTAAAAGATATGTTTGGCGGTGTAGGTCCTGCAGCACGCGCTTTAACCGGCTACATAGTAGGCCTTATAAATCCTCTGGCAGTTGCAGCTGCAGGCGCAGGTGTTTTAGCCCTAGCGTACTACCAAGGCAGCATCGAGGCTGACAAATTCCGTCAGGCCATCGTATTCACAGGCAATGTGGCTGGTGTAACTACCGACGAACTTGCCGAAATGGCAAAGCGTATTGATGATGTGTCCGGTACGCAGCGGCAGGCATCAAAAGCCATTGCAGAAGCGGCAACCACAGGCAAATTCACCTCTGAACAACTTGAAATGGTCAGCCGCTCAGCGGTTCTGATGGAAAACACGGTTGGTAAAGCTATTTCCGACACAATAAAAGAATTTGAATCGCTGGCTAAGGATCCAGCTAAGTCTGTTGCTGAACTCAATGAAAAATACAACTTCCTTACTGCCGATATCTACAAGCAAATAGCCGCACTGCAAGAGCAGGGTAAAACCCAAGACGCTGCCACTTTGGCAATGAATGCTTATGCGGATGCGACCGAGCAGCGCACACAAGAGATCGTGAATAACCTGGGCATCATTGAGCGGGCGTGGAAATCGATTAAGGAAAGCAGTACAGAGGCGTGGGATGCTGTGCTGGACGTTGGCAGGAAAGACACTCTCTATGAACGTCTGCAAGAAATGGATGCTCAGATAGAGAAGGCAAGGCAGCAGGGCCCCAGAACTTTGCGCGGAAAGCCGTTAGCAGGTGCTGATATCTCCTCGTTAGAGGCAGGGCGCCGCTTATTGCTTGAGCAAATTGTTCTAGAGGAACTTGGTGCAGAAGAACAGCAGAGAAAGGCAGTAC
Organism: Rheinheimera soli; assembly: GCF_031457405.1. Classification (GTDB taxonomy): domain Bacteria; phylum Pseudomonadota; class Gammaproteobacteria; order Enterobacterales; family Alteromonadaceae; genus Pararheinheimera; species Pararheinheimera soli_A. The sequence continues at coordinate 753,329 of NZ_JAVDWR010000001.1, forward strand.
TAAACAAAGAATCGATAGCTTCACAGCAAAAAATAAACAAGCTGTTGGATGAAGGCGCTACCAAAGAACAGAAGAAAGCCGCAGAAATCAAAGCCTATTATGCCGATTTGGATAATATTCGTAAGAGCGATCCGAACGATTCTCTTTTATCACCAGAATCTGTTGCTAAAGGCTTAGCGGTTATAGAAGAAAAGTTTAAAGAAACTACGAAAAAGGTCACTGACGACTCAGCCAAAGTTTACATGATGCAGCTAGCTCAACAGGAAGCAACGCTTCGTGAGCAGTTGGGTACCAACCAAAAGTTGGGCGAAGCACAAAAGCAGTTGATCAAGTTCGAGCAGCAACTATCCGACATCAAAGAAAAGAAAATCCTTACTGCACAGCAAAAAAGCTTGTTAGCCGAAGAAAGCGCTATTCGCACTCAGTTGCAACGCAACGTAGAGTTGGAACGCGAAATAAAAAGCCGCGAACAGATCAACCGCTTAACTGCCTATCAGCAAAACCTGCAGAGTGAAATCCAAGCCCAGCAAGAGCAATACGGCGATGCATTGGCCAACTTTGGCATGGGTGACCGTGCGCGTGAAAGGCAGGGCGAACGCAACAGTATTGAACGTGATGTTCAGCGTGGCCGCGACCGCTCAACATCCGATTTTACCAGTGGTTCTATCTCTCAGGAAGAATACGACAGCCAAATCGAAATGCTGGACGAGCAGCTAAGTGCTCGCCTGCAAATGATGGAAGACTACTACGCCCGCGAAGACGAAATGCGCGGCGATTGGACCAAAGGCTGGGATGAAGCCTGGGCAAACTGGAGTGATCAGGTCAGCAACATAGCAGGCCAAATGGAAGACATTTTTACATCTGCATTTGGTGGCCTTGAAGATGCGCTGTACGACTTCGTTACTACTGGCAACTTTAGCCTTTCTGACATGCTCAGGAACATGGCAGAAGAAACCATCCGGATGTTGATCAGGGTTGGCGCTCAGAAAATGGTGAATTGGGTCTTGGAAAAGACTATGGGAGCTTCAGCTGCTGCTGGATATATTGCTCAGGTATCAGGTCAATCAATAGCTGGTGTGAATTTAGCTGCGATAAATGCTTTTGCATCAACAGCAGCAATACCTGTGGTCGGCCCCGGCCTCGCACCAGGTGCAATGTCAGCAGCAATAGCAGCAACAAGCCCGCTAGCAATGAATGCAATTAGCGCCGCAGGCTCCACTCTGGCAGGTATGGCTCACAGCGGCCTTGATTACATTCCAAAAGAAGGCACATGGTTGCTTGATAAAGGGGAGCGGGTTCTAAGCCCACGCCAAAACCAAGATTTAACCAATTTCTTGCGTGGCACTCCACAAACCAGCAGCCGTTCTTCGGCTGAGCCGGGTGTAAAAAAATTGGATGTGCATTTCAACATGTCTGCTTTAAACAATGAAGGCCTGATTGAAATGCTTTTGAGCAACCGAGGCGCGATATCTGGGATGCTAGTTCAATCACTGGAAGAGCAGGGAGTGAAACTTTACTGATGGCTAATGTACCTGCATTCCTACGATTCAATAAGTCAACGCTCGTATCAAACAGCCCAACCACTGCCACTGAAAGCAAAGCTTTGATCCAGCATGTTCGTAAAATTCCAGCTCAGCGCTGGGAGTTTACTTTGACTACTGTGCCACTTAATAAAACTGAGATACGGAAGTTAATGGCGTGGGTGTTCAGTCAAAACGGCCGTTATAGTGTGTTCGATACAACGTTGCCCGTTTATAGCAAACCGCGTGGAGTTGCCAGCGGCAGTCCTACGGTAAGGACTGCAGCAACGGCCGGCGCAACACAGGTCCAAATGCAGGGTTTTTCAGGCCCTGTGAATGGACAACTGCTGGCGGGGGATTTTATTCGTTTCGCTAATCACAGTAAGGTGTATCAACTAATGGGAGATGTAAACAGCAATGTTTCTGGCCAGTTAACTCTGTCTATTTTCCCGCAGTTGCGCGCTGATATTCCGCTCGGGACTGCAGCTATTGTGAAGGATGTTCCATTCACTGTTCGCCTTGTTCGTGACGCCCAAGAATTCGACTCCGCAGTATCCGGATCTGGTTTTTCCTCCTTCGAATTAGATGTAATCGAGGTTCTATAACCCCATGCTTCAAGTAACGCCACAGGTCGCTGCAGCAATTGCCGGCGAGCATAGCTATTGCCATTTAATAAGGTTGGAACTGGCCAATAACGTCACTTTGCGCATGACGGATTGCGGTTATCCGGTTGACTGGCAGGGGGAGATCTTTGAAGCCAATGGTTTGCTACTCGGTATGGATGCACCAACTTTTAATGCTGAGCTGCGCATAGGCGAAATAGGCCTGGCATTCACAGCTGCTGATCAAAGCATGGTCGCCCTTATGTTGGGTGTGAACCAAATCAACCGTTACGCCTACATTTTCCGCGCTTACCTGACAGACGAAGGCCAGGTCATACCTAATCCAATTTTACTCCATACATGGCTTCTCAATGCTCCAGACGTTTCTGACTCAAAAGGTGAATCACAAATAACCACGCCATTGACCAGTGAATGGGCTGACTTTGAAGCGCCACGTGGCCGGCGTTCTACTGACTCCAGCCAGCGCAGATTTTACCCAAACGATAAAGGACTTGAGTTCGCAGCTCAGGTTAAGAAAGACTTGAAATGGGGCGGTGAATAATGGGTTTATTTAGTGGCATTTGGAAAGCTGTCACCAAACCATTTAAAAAAATACTCAGTTGGCTGGTGCCTACTCCAGATACTCCAGGTGCGCAAGCTGTAACAGTAGAAAAGCAGGGTAGTGATCATGCGATACCTATTGTTTACGGTACGCGGAGGATAGGTGGCATTAAGGTGCATAAGTACGTCACTGATGCTGATGGCGGCGCTAAGAATGAGTTCTTACACCTGATCATTGTGTTCTGCGAAGGGCCTATTGAGGCAATTTCTGAGTTGTTTTTTGATGGCGTATCCGAAGTTGATCCGCGCTGGAATAAAGATGGTGGTGGTAAGTGGTTTACTGTACAGCGCTGCAACGGTACCGATGAACAGGCAGCATTAAGCACTGGTATACCGAACTGGACAGCTGCACACCGGTTGCAGGGCCTCGCCTATATCCACTTGCGCCTGCAGATGGACGAAAGTCAGAGCGTTTGGCGCGGTGAGCCTGAGGTCACTGCACGGATAGCCGGTCGCAAAATTTACGACCCACGTAACGGCCAGACCTCTTACAGTGAAAACCTGCCTTTGCATTTGCTGGATTATCTGACAAACACCAGGTACGGCAAAGGATTAAGCCTAAGTCGGCTGATGCAACAATCGTTTATTGAATCCGCGCACTGGGCCGACGAACAAATCATCAGTGACGTAACAATTAATGGTGAAACTTCATCTGTTACCCATGCGCGGATCAGTGGCAATCATGTGATAGACACTGGTAAGTCAGTTTTTAGCAATGTGAAGCAAATGCTGGCTGGTATGCGCGGCATGATGCCGATCGGTAGTGGCCAGTTGCGGCTGGTGTGCGAAAAAGAAGGCGATCCGGTTTTTTTCTTCGGCCACAACAAAAGCGAAAGACAAAACTACGCCCTCATTACATCCCCGGTGAAGAGTAAAGCCGGCCGTAAAAACGATCGTTACAACCGCGTTATTATCCGATTTCCTAACAAGCTGACCAACTATGAACGTGATGAAGTTCATTTTCCAGATGCTAACGATCCTTTATTTGTAGAATGGCTGGCCGAAGATAACGGCGTACTGTTAGAACAACCCTTTGAATTCGACACCATTACCAACAAAGCTGAAGCCTATCAAATGGCAGAGATTGTGGCGAAGCGAAGCCGCAACCGAATGGATTGTAGCTTTACAGCCTCACCTCCAGCCATCGTTGTAGAGCCAGGCGATATTGTTGGCATTAGTGACGACACTCGGGGCTGGGATGAAAAGCCATTCAGAGTAGAGCAGTGCAAGCTTCGTGAAGATGGTGACGTTGACTTTGAATTTGTTGAGCACCAGAACGCTATTTATCCATGGTCCGGCGTGGCCTACTCCGATCGCGTGGGCGGCACTAACCTTGGTGACCCCACTAACATTCCGGCACCTACTGGGCTTTCTATCGTTCAGGATCCAACCTTTGCCACGGGCGGTAGGTTAACCTGGTCAGCTGAAAATAACGCTTTTATCCGCCGTTACCGGGTTCAAATAGTCGCTGGTGAAACCGAAGTATTTAATTCTGAGGTTCAAAGCCGTTCAATCGATTTACCATTGCTGGCGCCGAATGACTATGTGATCAGAATTTATGCAGTCAGCTCTTTAGGCACGTTTTCCCCAGCAGCTGTATTGGCTTTCAGTGTCGTGCAACCTGTTGTACCAACCAGCCTGGTTATTAACCCTGGCAATTTTCAGTTAGAGGTGCTTCCGCAACTTGCTGGGATAGGCCTTGGTACCGAGTTTGAGTTTGCACTAAATACAACTGACGATGTAAAAGCCCGCGGCATCAGCATGATAATCGCAGGGCTAAATTCAGATACTGAATATACGGTTTTTGCCCGTACTGTGAATGCCCTTGGTGTATCAGGCTGGATCAGTGGCACAGCAACAACACTGAAAGATCCGACAGTGATCATGGACCTGATACGTCCGGAAATTGAAAGCATTTTTCAGCCCGTAGCTGAAGACCTGCAGGAGCAAATAGACGAGGTGATTGAAACCGTTGGTCAGCAAACCAACGATTTAGCCTTGCGTATTAAGCAAGAGCAAATTAGCCGGCAGAACACCGACAAACAGTTATTCGATACAGCAGCTGCAGCAGTAAGACTGCGCATGCGATTAAGTGCTGATTTAGGGGATTTAACCAGCGCTGTTTTTGAAGTCGACCCAGCGACAGGGCAAATCCGTAACCGGGCTTTTGCCTACACTGACAACACTTTTACGCAGGCCAGTTTACTGATCGATGGGGTAAATGCCCGGGTTGATGTTGCTACGCAGCGCTTAACCGTATCAGAAGACCGGATCACAAATGCAGAAAGCCAAATAACTCTGCAGGCTGGTCAAATTGAACTACGTGCTACTTATACAGACGTTACTGAACAAATCGCAGGCGCGCTCGAGGCCATCCAGCCAGCCTATAGCTTTGGCTTCTTTGACAGCGCCGAAGGTTGGGCTGCTGTAACAGGCACTTTAACGCCTGGCATGAGCCAGATCAGTTTAACGTTAGGTGATATTCGAAATTCATCACTGAATTACAGTGCTGACGATAATCCAATAGTGACTATCAGCATTGAGCGCACAGCGGGTACTGGCTGGCAAGGTGATCTTGAGTTTGTGATCGACGGCGTTACGCGCTTATTTGCGGGCGTAATTGAGCCTGTTGAAATTGGATCTGTAGTAAGAACGCTAAATCTATCTGCAAACGAACTATTTACCGGCACAGTAACTTCAGTACGCCTGCTGCTCGGAGACACTACAGCGGATACGTTTGTTATCCGGGCTATAACTCTAGGCAAACCGACTGCAGCATTATTGCAGCTTGAAGGTTTATCAGCTCAGGTTGTAGATGTTGGCATTCAGATCAACGCCATAGAGGCCAGTCTAACAAACTACGTAACAACGGCATATTTTAACGATAAGACACTGACACAAACTGACGTACAAACCACGATCAGCGGCTGGGATAGCACATACAGTGTGTTGGCAAGGCTGAATGCGTTTGACGAAAATGGCACCCTGACCAAAGCAAATACTGCAGCACAATGGGTGTCTGCGGCTGATGCAAACATTACCTCTGCGGTAACCAGCTTCGTTGCTAATGGTGGCTTAGATGATGCTATCGATGGCCAGGTAGATGGCCGATTTAATGCCGTGCAAGAAAGTATTGATGCGGTGTTAGGTCAATCCCGCGAACAGTTATTGAGCATCAGTCGGTTAAGGTTGGAAGGTGGAGATTTAGCGCGGTTACAATTTTTTGCCGAGTACGAACTCTATAAATTACGTAACAATCTGTTGGAAGATGGCAGCAACATAGCATTAGCCGACAGAACTATACAGGCATTAGCAACCGACCAAAGCGCTCTTGCTCAAGAAATACTAAATTTGCAGGCAAGCTCTGGCACTCAGTTCGGCCAAATAAATGCCCAGCTGACACAAACAAACTTGGCTATCAGCAACGAAACCTCGGCCAGAACCTCAGCAATTACCAACTTACAAACTAACGTCAATGGACAGTTTAACGCGCAAAGCTTATTGATCCAGCAAGCGCAGAGTGACGCAGATGGAGCTGCCGAAGCTTTGGCCGGCATACGAACGGCGGTTACTGGTACTGATAACCAGGCACAAACAGAACTGATCTTGCAATCTACAGTAAATAAAGCTGGTCAAGCGTTTGCACGTGCGTTTCTAGGTACAACAACTACAAATAACGCTGGCGCTAAAAAAATCACCGGTATTGTGATTGATGGAGAATTTTTTGCCCTTGAGTTAAGCGGCGATAGACTTATCCTGACAAATACCGAAGGCGTGAAAAAGCTGTACTGGGATAACACCGAAAACACGTGGGTTTTCGCAGGTAAAATGGTGTTGAATGACAATACGGTCATTAACTCTGAGGAGGATATCCGAGCAAGGGACGGAGAGCAGGGACCTCCCGGCCCTCAGGGCGTGCCAGGTCAGGTGCTTTACACGTGGATTAAATATGCAGATTCAGCGGTTGGAGCTGGTTTAAGTGACAACCCGACAGGGAAAACCTATGTCGGGTTTGCATATAACAAAGCCACGCCGACAGAATCAAACAATGCGGGTGATTACACCTGGTCACTGATCCAGGGGCCTCAGGGTAATCAAGGTGTTGTTGGGCCGCCTGGAGCTGATGGGCAGCCAACGTACACTTGGATCAAGTATTCAGACGCTTCAGACGGCACAGGGCTGTACGATACACCGACAGCATCAACTCAATACATCGGTATTGCGGCGAACAAGTCAGTTCAGGCCGAGTCGAATGTAAAAACTGACTATGTCTGGTCGAAGTTCAAGGGCGATCAGGGGGTTCCAGGCACTAATGGCACCAATGGCACCAATGGATCAAACGGTGCAGGTTTTTACACATTAACATTGCGTGAAGGGGTGTTTCCAAGTAACGCCAACGCCTCCGCTGACTTCTTAAATTACATCGGCCGCAATCCAGTTAATCAAGACCATCTGGTTTACCGTAACTCGGCGGGTACAGTATCCAGTGCCAAAATGTATTCTGGTGGGTCTTGGGTTGCGCCAACTCTGCTCATAAACGGCAGTTTGATAGCGACGGGGTCAATAGCTGGTGACAAGATTTTAGCTGGCACAGAAATATCCGGCCCAATCGTCACGGGGGGGCTACTAAGGACAGCTGCAAGCGGGATGCGCGTTGAAACGACAAATGATGGTGATTATTTAATATGGGCTGGTGACGGCGTTAAAAATGATGCCAATGGAATTTATTGGATTAAAAAGAATGGAACCGGCTTTATCAAAAGTCAGTTTTTTCAAGGTCAAATCGTTGAAAGTAAAATGGGTTCAGGGTCCAGCACAACGGGTGCAACTCTAACTTTAACAGCATCAAACCACAACTCATCTGGATTCGCCGTCGAGGTCGCGGCAACTGGCTATGTATCTGCATTTGCAGCAGGCAACCAAACATCAAAAAGTTTTACTGTCCGTGTCGTAATTAAGCGAAACGGTTTGCAAATTGGCGTGTTTGATACTCGCCTTTCCGGTACATATGAAGCTCTGGAAGCTGAAACGTACTGGTCTGGCAATGTGGGCGGCACGGTAATCGATACGGCCTCTACGTCTGGACTACGAAACTATACAGCAGAAATATCAATGGTAGGCACCGCCAGTCCATTCACACTGATCGCGCGGTCAGGAACTATTAAAACCTTCGAAAACAAACTCGCAAGCTGAGGAAAATCTTATGACATGGTGGAAAGCATCCAGCGTAACTGTTACCGCTGGACAGTCGACTGTTACTGTAAATACAGGTGACGATGTAGGCATGATCAAAGGGGCGGAAGGCCTGGTGATTGGAAACCAGCCTCCTGTGGAGGTGAAGCGTAGCTACCTAAATGCTTCAGTAAAAATGCTGGAACTCATTTCTCCGTGGCCATACGCGACTCAATCCGGGCAACCGGCGGTAGCTTTTCCAACAGATGGCGATTTGGCTGCTGCAACTGCTGTGCTAAAAGCATTGATAGATAACTTTTATAAAGCTTCAACAGTACAGGCCCAAGCTGGTACTGATGATAACGGTTTTATGACATCTCTGAAAACAAAGCAGGCGATTGATATCAATGCTGTGTCAGCTGCTACAGCGAATACGATACCTAAACGCACAGCAACTGGCAGTCTAAAAACAGCTACCCCAGCAGCTGACGATGAGGCAACCCCTCGTATCTACGTGTTAGATGCTGAGCGCCGAGCTGTTGAACGCGCATCAGGTGGTCGCCAAACCGTTATTTACGACAACAGCGGCAATGCTTCAGTGATGTATGTCTTGCCCGTGTTTCGTTATGAGGAGTTGGGTTTAACCGCAAGCATGGGCACAGGTATAGCAAGTGCGTTTGATGTTGGTACTGGCAGCCACAAACCGGAAGTGTTCATTGGTGCATACCATGCAAGCCTGGTGAGTGGCAAAGCGTGCTCAGTACCATTTGCTGATGCTGCTGCCTCTATCAACTTCGACAACGCAAAAACGGCTTGTACATCAAAAGGCACTGGATGGCACTTGATGACAATGCACGAGTGGGCCGCTATAGCGCTGTGGTGTGAGGCTAATGGTTTTGTGCCTCGCGGAAATACCAACTATGGCAGAGCACATGACCGGGTGGTTGAATACGGCCGCCGTCAGGATGGCGGCTTACCAGGTGATGCGACTGGTACTGCACGGATCCGAGCTGGTTCTGGTCCTGCCACATGGCGACACGATGGCACATTAGCTGGCATATCTGATCTGGTTGGTAACGTTTGGGAGTGGCAAGACGGACTTTCACTGGTCGATGGCCGGATTAAGGCTTCAACATTTAACACCCAGGCAGAGGCGAGTTGGGCACTTCAAGCTGCCTACCTGAACGCCGTTGCCGGTGTTACGTTGAGTGACGCTTTAACCACCACAGCATCGACAAATACACCGTGGGCCACCATGCCAAAATCAGGCGGCTATGTGACGAATCAGCTGCTGAAACGGCTCTTAGTAGAGCCAGCTGGCAGCGCGCTGACTGGCCGTATTTACCAGCAGAATTCAGGAGAGCGGTTGCCATGCCGCGGCGGGCGTTGGATTGACGGATCGGATGCTGGTCTCGGGTCATTGAGATTAAATTTTACCCGTGCAGATACTGGGACATTGATTGGTTTCAGAGCGGCTTTCGTGGGTTGATTTTTATTTTATGTGAGGTATTAACATATGTACACTTATTTGGTAGGCGGCAACATTCATTCAAATTGCACTACTGACTACATGGTAGCACTAGGTTTAAGTCCGGAAAATATAGAGGCCATTTTGCGGCAGCGGGATTTTGACTATTGCGCCGCCAAAGAATCTGTAAAAAATGAATGCACAAAGCGCATAGAGTCAAAATGGAATGCTGTAGGTCAACTGAATGCAGCTCTCGGCATCTATGGTCAGTCCGAGAAAACGAATTGTGTTCAATGGGTATCTGACCATATAGATGCATGCAACGCATTATTGTCACGTGGAGATCTGTTAGATATTAACTTCAGATCCAATGACTATTGGCCAATTAACAATTAACAATTAACAATTTAAGTATCCGTGGATTTTATTTTGAAGGAGAAATTGCTTAAGAGACCAACTGGTATTATACAGTTTAAAACTATGACAAATAGCGAATAAATATCAGGAAAGGAACTGAGAAATATAAATCCAGACGCAGAAAATATTAGTAAATTTATCCATATAACCAAGAATATAGATAGTCTGGATATGGAGTGATTTGCGAACTTCAATAAATTTGAGTTAGGCCAGGGAGATATAGAGGATGGTTTATCAATATCAGGAAATATTTTACCGGCCTCAAGGGTTCTTTCATAGCTGCAAAGGAGTTGTGCATGCCTTCTAACTGCCATAAGACATAAGTGAAGCAAAATGTTAACGATAAAAGTTAAGGCGCCTACTATATAAAACTGATAATCTTTTTCGTGAGAGAAAAGTAAAAAATAGAAGGCTGACAATGTTGCAATCTCAATCACAACAACATGTTGATGTATTGACCAAATTGCATTCATCTGATTGATCCACGCAGGCATTAGAAGCTGTTCGATGTGTTGTTTTCTTTGAGAATCAGCTACGTCTTTATTAGTCATTTTTTTCTCTGAATTTAACATCTAATGGATCATTAGATTTTGCCAGCACTTTAGAGTTTATAACACGTGATAATTGATCGCACCAAGCTTCTACCTTTTACCTGCTACGATCCAGAAAAACAATATCACGAAAGCGATGAGTATCGCTGTGATGGGACAAAATTGGGGCGGAACTGAGTCCGCTTTAGTCCTTTTCTGTCCAAACGCTAAGCTGCAGAACCCAGTCAGCAAAGGACTGTGGCGGACACAGCAATACATAAGAGAGGGTTCGAATCCCTCTCCGATCCAAAAATTAAGCGTCTCTGCTTTATGCAAATAGCCATGAATGGTACTATCCCCACGCGGGATTAATTTTTGTGTACCAAGCTGTGTACCAAATGGCTCTTAGTGGGGGTCATCTACTGGCACGCAAGGCGCGCAAAACCTGCAAAATACCATCCATCAACGTGACCCTTGGTATGGGCCACCACTGTGAGGACTTATCATGCCAGTTATTACTTTACCTGACGGTAGTCAGCGTTCATTTGACGCCCCTTTATCTGTATTAGACGTAGCCAAAGACATAGGCCCAGGTCTGGCGAAAGCCACCATAGCCGGCAAAATTAATGGTCAATTGGTTGATGCTTGCGAGCTGATCACTGAAGACGCTTCATTAAGCATAGTCACCGCCAAAGATCAGGAAGGCCTGGAAATTATCCGCCACTCCTGCGCTCACTTATTAGGTCATGCGATTAAGCAGTTATGGCCTAATACCAAAATGGCAATTGGCCCTGTCATCGACAACGGCTTTTATTATGACGTTGATTTAGACCGTCCAATCAGCACTGAAGATTTAGCGCAACTTGAAGAGCGCATGCTGCAACTGGCCAAAACCGAATATGACGTAGTGAAGAAAAAAGTAAGCTGGCAACAGGCTTATGACACCTTCGCTGCGCGTGGCGAAAGCTACAAGATGGAAATCCTCGATCAGAACGTCGCCAAAGACGACCAGCCGGGTTTATACCATCACGAAGAATACATCGACATGTGCCGTGGCCCACACGTGCCCAATATGCGTTTCTGCCAACACTTTAAAGTGATGAAAGTAGCGGGCGCGTACTGGCGCGGTGATGCGAAAAACAAAATGCTGCAACGTGTATACGGCACAGCCTGGGCAGATAAAAAGCAATTAGCGGCTTATTTACTGCAACTGGAAGAAGCGGAAAAGCGTGACCACCGTAAAATTGGTAAAGCTTTAGGTTTATTCCACTGGCAGGAAGAAGCACCAGGCATGGTGTTCTGGCACAACGACGGCTGGACTATTTTCCGCGAGCTGGAAACTTTTGTCCGTGAAAAGCTGGGCGAATACGATTATCAGGAAGTCAAAGGTCCATTTATGATGGACAAAGTGCTGTGGGAAAAATCCGGTCACTGGGAAAAGTACTCAGACAATATGTTTGTCACCAGTTCTGAAAACCGTGATTACGCCATCAAGCCAATGAACTGTCCTGGCCATGTGCAGATTTTTAACCAGGGCTTAAAGTCGTACCGCGATTTACCATTGCGTATGGCTGAGTTTGGTTGTTGTCACCGTAATGAGCCATCAGGTGGTTTACATGGCCTGATGCGGGTGCGTGGTTTTACTCAGGATGACGCCCATATCTTCTGTACTGAAGATCAGGTGCAGGCTGAAGTATCTGCCTGTATCAAAATGGTATTTGACGTGTACAGCACTTTTGGTTTTAAAGACGTGCAAGTGAAATTATCCACTCGTCCGGAAAAACGCATTGGTACTGACGAAATGTGGCACCGTGCTGAGCAGGGGTTAGCAGAAGCTTTAGAAGCCAATGGCATAGCTTTTGACCTGCAACCTGGTGAAGGCGCCTTTTATGGCCCTAAAATTGAATTTACTTTACACGATTGCTTAGGCCGCGCCTGGCAATGTGGTACAGTGCAGCTCGATTTCGCTTTACCGGGTCGTTTAGGTGCAAGTTTTGTTGCTGAAGGCAACGACAGACAAGTACCAGTGATGATCCACCGTGCGATTTTGGGCTCGCTGGAGCGTTTTATCGGAATTCTGATTGAAGAATATGCAGGCTTTTTTCCAGCCTGGTTGGCCCCAACTCAGGTTGTGGTGATGAATATTACCGATAATCAGGCCGAATATGTGCAGGATTTAGTAAAAACTTTCAAATCTCATGGTATTAGAGCAATTTCTGACTTGAGAAATGAGAAGATAGGCTTTAAAATCCGCGAGCACACGCTACAGCGTGTTCCTTATTTAGTGGTAGTCGGTGACAAAGAAGTTGAAGCCGGTGATATCGCGTTAAGAACACGGAAGGGCGAAGACCTCGGAAAAATGAGTGTAAGCGACTTTGTAACTAAGTTGACCACTGAAATTAAAAACCGGGTCTAATTATTTTCACTCTTGGAGGAACATACTATTAAAGTAGGAAAGAAAACTTTACCAGCGAACAGACCAAACCGTATTAACGAAGAAATCAACGTTAAAGAAGTACGCTTGTTAGGTCTGGAAGGTGAGCAATTAGGTGTAGTAATCACTTCAGAAGCTATTCGTTTAGCAGAAGAAGCAGGCGCTGACTTGGTAGAGATCAGCCCAACCGCTGAACCACCTGTTTGTAAGTTGATGGACTATGGTAAGTTCCTGTTTGAGAAAGGCAAAGCTGCTAAAGAGCAGAAGAAAAAGCAAAAACAGATCCAGATTAAGGAAATAAAATTCCGGCCTGGAACTGATGAAGGCGATTACCAGGTAAAACTACGCAACCTGCGTCGCTTCATTGAAGAGGGTGACAAAGCTAAAGTAACGCTCCGCTACCGTGGTCGTGAAATGGCGCACTTGGACATCGGCATTGAGATGCTTAACCGGATTAAAGAAGATATGACAGATATCGCTATCTGTGAATCTTTCCCAAGCCGCGTTGAGGGTCGCCAGATGGTCATGATGCTGGCCCCAAATAAGAAGTAATAAGAGCTTTCAAGCATAAGATACGCCGCTTGAATAAAGCGGCGTTTTTTATCGCCTTATTATTCGTTGTAATTTAAACAATGCGAGTTATTTAACTATGCCAAAGATGAAAACCAACAAAGGTGCTGCAAAGCGCTTTAAAAAAACCGGCTCAGGCGGTTTTAAACGTAAGCAATCACATCTTCGCCACATTTTGACGAAGAAGTCTTCTAAGCGTAAGCGTCAGTTAGGTCCAAAAACGTTAGTTGCAAAAGTTGACGTGGCTGGTATCGCTCGTTGTCTGCCATACGCATAATATTAGGAGATTTTAAATGCCAAGAGTAAAACGTGGTGTGACAGCTCGCGCTCGTCACAAGAAGGTCTTAAACCAGGCTAAAGGTTACTACGGTGCCCGCAGTCGTGTTTATCGTGTCGCTTTCCAGGCAGTTATTAAAGCTGGCCAATACGCTTACCGCGACCGTCGTCAACGTAAACGTCAATTCCGTCAACTGTGGATCGCGCGTATCAACGCTGCATCTCGTCAGAACGGTTTATCTTACAGCCGCTTCATCGATGGTCTGAAAAGAGCATCTGTTGAAATCGACCGTAAGATCCTGGCTGATATCGCTGTATACGACAAAGGCGCATTTGCTGCTTTAGTCGCTAAGGCAAAAGAAGCTTTAACTGCTTAATTCTTTGAGCAGAGTAAAAGGCCACCTCCGGGTGGCTTTTTTATTTGCGCCCCCCTGGCGCAACCCCTACCGGGCCAACGCTGACGCGTTGTACAAAAAGGTTCCAGACCTTTTTGTACATTTTTCTATCCTGTAAAATGCCCTCCGGGCCAACGCTGACGCGTTGTTCAAAAAGGTTCCAGACCTTTTTGTGTTTCCTATCTTTAGAGCAACTTCTAAAGGCCGGGCTTTCGAGCCGTTTTTTGAGTGTGGATGATGTGAGTAGAAACACTTTCTATAGACTCGTGAAACAAGCCTTTAAAGTAAATCGTTAAGCATTAAATTGCAGTCCGTACTTTCTGTTTATCCCGTTGATTGGCATAAGGATCACAAAAGGGTAGTTGGCGGGTGAAGTTAGCGATTTGTTGTACTTTGCCGCGTTGTGGCCGCAAGGTGGACCAGTAACGGGCGCCACCTTTAGGATCTTTGCTCCAGTGTGATTGGCTAATCACGCCATCGGTTTGAACCCATTTGCTCATTATTTTTACGCCACAGCTTAAATTCACTTTGGGGTCGTGCAGTTGGTGGGGCTGTTTTATATCACAGGCATAACGGGGCTGATTAGCGCTTTCGTGGGAGATTTGCAATAACCCCCGGCTGATCACAGGACGGCCTTTGCCATCTTTAAACTTTTCCTGATAAAAAGACTGGGGTTTAAAGTTACTTTCAGGTTTAGCCATAGCGGAAAACAAAGCGACCCAGAATTTGCTGCGCTGTTGTTGCGCTAAACTGGCATAAAGAGGGCAGAAGTTTTGCACATCGGCTGGCACCAGCTTCACTAATGGTGATTGTGCCACAGCTTGCTCTGTGATCCGGGTCCAACTGCCATCGCGGTTTTTTTCTGACCAGGCGGCGTAATCTGAGCTTTTTTGATGGCTGATACTGCCCGCCATGGCAGATGTTGCCAATAAAGCACAAATAGCTGTGAGCATAAGCAGGGGGAGATTTAATGGCATCTGTTGTTTTTGTTCTTCCTGGTGAATGCTTTTGTATCGGCAGCGTTCAGCCAAACTTCAGTTTCAGACTAGTGTTTTGTTGGCTTAGGCTCAAGCTTTTTTTGCCTGAAGCAGTGAATAGTTTAAATTCTCTCTGCCAAGGCACTTTGCGCTCTGGCAGCGCAGGGTAAAACCAGATATGGTACTCATATTACGGCATTTTTTTCAGGTGTAGCATGCCACACGACCATTCAAAGCCAGATCATAAAACTCATCAGCATAGTGTAGCTTGTGATCATGACCATGATCATAAAGATGACAACGAGCATTCCCATGGCCTTTTTGGTCATCATCACCATCATCATGGTTCTGAGTCAGGCAATATAGCCACCGCTTTTTGGCTGAACTTCAGTTTTACCATTATTGAATTTATCGGCGGCTGGTTGACCAACAGCGTTGCTATTATGGCCGATGCGATGCACGATTTAGGCGATACACTGGCGATCGCTTTTGCCTGGTTTGCTGCTAAAATCGCGGGCAAAGAAGCTAATCCTCGTTACAGTTATGGCTACAGACGCTGGTCCTTGTTGAGTGCTTTGGTCAACAGTGTGATTTTAGTGTTGGGCTCCTGCTGGATTTTATATGAAGCTATACCTCGTTTATGGGAGCCGCAGTTACCCCATGCCTTAGGCATGATGGGGCTGGCGGTGTTAGGTGTACTGGTAAACGGTGCAGCTGTACTTAAGTTAAGAGGTGGTAAAACCCAAAACGAAAAAATTCTCACCTGGCATTTGCTGGAAGATGTTTTAGGTTGGGTTGCTGTGCTGGTCGGCTCTATTCTGATTTATTTTACCGACTGGGCCTGGGTTGACCCGGTATTAAGTATAGGTTTTACCTGTTTTATTCTGATCAATGTCTGGCGTAATTTGCGCCGCACTCTGGCACTTTTTTTACAGGTCAGTCCGGATCCAAAACTGGCGGCCAAAATAGAGCACCAGTTGCAGCACCTTGAGTTTGTGCAGGATGTGCATCATCTGCATTTATGGTCGCTCGATGGTGAAAAACACGTATTAACAGCCCATCTGGTGTTAAAGGCCGAGACAGCTACAGAGCAGTTAAAAGCGCATAAAGAACAAATACGGCAGTTGCTCCAGCCTTATCAGCTGGAACATACCACCATAGAGTTTGAGTTTAATCAGGAAGTGTGTCGGGACCAGCATTAAAGTCGGGGTGGTCGTAGGGGCCGTGGCTTGTCCCGGCCCGTCCATCTGCACCGCGTATCGTTACGACGGGTGGGGATAAACTCCACCCCTACAGATTGCCATCCTGCAGGCTGATTTCATCCAGCGACAGCGAAAAGCTTGGAATAAACACCTCAAGGAAGTAGTTAACCTCTGGTAAAGCGTAGCCTTCAAGTACGCTCTCAAGTCGCTTTTTCGCCAGCACAAACTCATGATTACCTGCGGACAGTTCTTCCAGAGTTTTGACATAAGCGCAAAGCGTATCAGCCGCTTTGACCAGCAGCTTTTCATCCGCCGAATACTGCTCTGACAGCAGCAAAGACTGATAAAAAGGCTGTAATTTCTCCGGCAACATCGACAGCAGCTTCTGCTCGGCAATACGTTCTATCTTTTTGTATTCCTGTGCAATTTGGGCGTTAAAGTACTTCACAGGTGTAGGTAAATCACCGGTCAGCACTTCACTGGCATCGTGAAACAACGCCAGTGTCGCCACGCGTTCGGGTTGCACTTCACCTGCAAATACTTCACGGCGGATCAGCGCCAGCATATGAGCCACCACAGCCACCTGATGGCTGTGTTCTGCTACATTTTCGGTGTTGACGTTACGCATCAGCGGCCATCTGTTAATCAGCTTCATCCGGAACAGATGAGCGAAAAAGTGGCTGGTATTTTTATCGGTAATCATTATTGCCTTTTACTACTGTTGATAGCCCGGTAAAAACTGTGCTAAGCGGCCAATCGCCATTTCCAGCTGTTCTTTATGGGGTAAAAACACAATGCGGAAATGATCCGGTTCTGGCCAGTTAAAAGCGCGGCCATGCACCAGCAATACTTTATGCTGACGTAAAAAATCCAGCACCAGTAACTCATCGTCTTTAATTTTAAACTTTTTACGATCCAGTTTAGGAAACAAGTACATAGCGCCTTTAGGTCGTACACAGCTAATGCCATCAATACTGGTCACCAGTTTGTGGGCTAAATCCATCTGGTCGTACAAGCGACCGCCCGGTATGATCAGCTCGTTGATGCTCTGATAGCCACCTAAGGCCGTTTGTACTGCATGCTGGCAAGGCACGTTGGCACAGAGGCGCATAGACGCCAGAATATTTAAGCCTTCCACATAGTGTTTGGCTAAATGTTTAGCACCGGATAATAAAATCCAGCCGACTCTAAAACCAGCAATACGGTAGTTTTTCGATAAGCCACCAAAAGTCAGCATAAATAAGTCGTCTGCTAACGAAGCTGTAGTGACATGCTCTGCACCGTCGTACAAAATCTTGTCGTAAATTTCATCACTCAATACCACCAGCTTATGCTCACGGGCAATAGCCAGCAGATCCAACAAAAAGGCTTTGGAATACACAGCACCTGTCGGGTTATTTGGGTTAATCAACACCAGAGCTTTGGTTTTTTTACTGATTTTGGCGCGAATGTCGGCTAAATCAGGAAACCAGTCTGATTGTTCATCACAGCGGTAATGCACAGCGTTGCCGCCGGCCAGATTCACAGCGGCAGTCCAGAGCGGGTAATCAGGGGAGGGGATCAACACCTCATCGCCATTGTTTAAAAGTGCCTGTAACGACATCAGAATAAGCTCTGACACGCCATTGCCTATATACACGTCATCCGCATCTGCACCTAAAATGCCACGCTGCTGATAATACTGCGCCACTGCAACACGGGCAGGATAAATACCCTGTGAGTCGCTATAGCCCTGAGCTGTGGGCAGGTTGTGGATCACGTGTTTTAAAATTTCATCCGGCGCTTCAAAACCAAAAGGCGCGGGATTACCAATATTGAGCTTTAAAATACGCTGACCTTCTTCTTCCATCCGTTTGGCTTCACGAGCCACCGGACCCCGAATGTCATAACAAACCCCATCTAATTTTGTCGAGCGCTCTATTGGTTTCATACCGCTATCCTTGTGTCTCCGTCTATTGTTTTCATTGAATATCTTTGCTTACACCTTTTTACACGCCCAGACGTCTTTTGCAAGTATGATTGCAAAAAAAAGCGGCAAAATCAGGAGCTTTATGACAAGTCTTCGAACTATCCCCGTTGGTGCTGTGGTTGGCTGCGAAATTTTTCAGTTTTTTGAGCACACAGGTATTTATATAGGGGAAGGGCAGATTGTTGAACTGGCAGGCTCTGGTTTAGTGCGTTCTTTATCTTTTCAGCGATTTTTAGCTGACCGCTCTGGCGCCGAACTGATTTTCGCCACCACAACTTCAGGTGAGATCATAGGCTCAGAAATAGCGGCCAACAGGGCTATTGAACAGATTTACAGTTATCAGCAGTACGACTTATTGAAGAACAACTGTCACCGCTTTACTTACGCTTGTATCAGCGGTGACTCTTTGCCTTTAACCAGTTTTTTTGATTTCAAGCAGGCTCTTGCAACATATTGGCACTTTACACCCAATTGGATCCATACCCGTTGTACTTGAAGCCGCAGCTGTGTTGGCTGCGCTCCTCGCCCCAGTCACATGTTTTAGCGGATGAACTTTGCCTTCTGGCGAGCATCCGCCTCAATCCATAGACACATAGGAACAACTATGCTCCTGGGGTCTCTGTCACTTGCTGCCTTGCTGCAACTCCAATTACTTAGGGTAGATAAAGCGCCTTAGCGGAGCAATTATTGGTTGTCGCGCACGTCAATATCACCCACACCTACATTAGCTTCGAGTTTAGCTTTGCCTGAACCATCCAGCTTGCTTGAACTGGTGATCAATACGCGTTCCTGCTGATAGCGGCCTTTACCACCTTTGATCGAGGTGTCACCTACACCGGCATCCAGTTTGATGGACGCGTATAAGCTGGTGTCAACTTTGATGTCTATATCACCTACACCGACATCCACTTTGATATCCGAAGTCAGATCCTTCAGGTCCACTGAACCTACACCTAAATTGAATGCTGCCGCCATTTCAGCCGGCATTTTTACTGTCCAGCTTTGTTTTACATTGTCGTCATCTTCCAGATCGACCTTCAGTTGCAGCGTTGAACCTTTTTCACGCAGGTTGATGCTGGCGTCTGATATATCGCTGCTGCGGCCTAACCAGTTTTTGTCAGCTTCTACCTCTACCACTAAGCTGATTTCAGTTCCTTCCGCTACTTTGACATTAATTTCGCCGACAGGAACGTCCAGTACCAGCCTGGTCAAGTGTTTTGCATCTATAGTTTTTTCCAGCACTTTGACATCATCAGCCATTGCTGTTGTTGCAGATAAAGCCATAACCAGAGCAGAAATTAAAGTAAGTTGACGCATGTTATTCTCCTTTTTTCATAGTTGTAGCGGATTATGCAGTTTTCTTGCCAACTAAATTTTCCTATAAAAACAATGAATTATGTTTTATCTCTGTGGGTTGTCTAATTATGCAGGCCATTTTGTGGTCGAAACTACCAACGGATCTGGTTAGAATACGCACCATTATGGTTTTGCTCACTCAGTGACAGGATCGGATAAAGGCGAAATCAGGGTATCGCATGAAAAAAACAGAATTGAGTTTTTGGTTAGTGTTATGGGCTGTCGTGCTGTATGCCGCCGCTTACCCATGGCTAAAACCAGCTCCTGTTGAAGATATAGCTGCTTTAGCCGACTGGCAAATGCCGTCAAAGTTAGAGGCTCTGGATGCAGCTGATCAACGCAAGCTGTTAAAACGACTGGCTTATCCTGTGGCTATGCCTGAATTGTTGCCGGTGCCAGACTTTGAACAGTACAAAGATGTGGTCAAAAAGAAAAAAGCTTTTTTTGACTATTTAATGCCTTTTATTGAGCGAGAAAACGCCCGTTTGCTGCATATTCGCCAGCATATTCAGGATGTGCAACAAAAACATCAGCAGCAAGAACTTACAGTTGAAGAATATGCTTTTATTTACAGCCTGTACGACGAATTTAAGCTGGATTACCCCGAGGTTGATGCCGAAGGCTTTCGTTTGTTGTTAAGCCGGGTGGATGCCATACCGGCAGATTTAGTGCTTATTCAGGCGGCCAAAGAATCAGGTTGGGGCACAAGCCGCTTTGCTCTGGAAGCCTATAATTTTTTTGGTCAGTGGTGTTTCAGAGCGGGCTGTGGTGTGGTGCCGCAAAAGCGCAGTGCAGGTAAATACCATGAGGTAGCGGTATTTCCTGATGTCGCTGCAGCTATTAACAGTTACTTTTACAACCTCAACACCTTTTATGTGTATGAAGATTTACGTCAAATCAGGGCAAAACGCCGCGCTGAAGGCGAAGTAGCCGGACACCATCTGGTGACAGGGTTGATCCGGTATTCAGAGCGTGGTCAGGATTATGTCAACGAAATCCATACCATGCTCAAAGCCAATACTAAACATATCGACAGCTAATAATGAAATTTTATGTTCTGGCCAGCGCGCTGGTTATTTTTAGTGGTTCAGCTTTAGCTGATACCGTATTTAATTACGATGGCTTTTATGCCCGGATGAAAAAAAGCGAAAAGGTGGAGTTCAGTGATATTACACTGGCCTTTATGCTGCAAAAAGCAGGAACCAATGAAACTTGTGTGGTAGATAAAGCGATGATTACTACAGACATTTCAGAGGCACCTTTAACTATCGCCAACAATGGCGAGCTGATTTTACCTTATGATGATCTGCTCAATCGCCGTAAAGCTTTAATTATATTGAAGCAACCAGAAGGCGCCGAGTCCTGCGATTTAAACTTTAAGCTGCGCAGCAAAATACCGGTGCCACAACAGGCGACTGTTGCGCAACTGCGTAAGTTACAAAGTCAGTTTGACGAGCTTCTGGATTCATTGGCCGGACTGGGTAAATACTGGTTACCTGATGTTCGTGGTTTAACCCTGCATTTTACCACCGAAGTGATGGCGCAAAGTGCAGATGCAACTGTTCAGCAGCAACTGCTGTGTGAACAACATCGTTGTCGTATTCAATTAGCAGCCAGTTTGGCTGACAATGCAACAGTAGAGTTTTCTAAAGTGCCGGATCACGCCACGCCTTTATTACAGCAACCTTAAATCAGATGCCGGAGCTGGTACTTTATCTGCTGACCCACAGCAGGGAGATGCATAAAACGACCAATACCGGTGCTTTAGTGATCCAGGCTTTAGCCGCATCTGTGAAGATCAGGGTTGAATTGATTGAGTGGCAGCGTAAAGAGCCCAATGCACTGCTGTTGGATTTATCAGCTCAGCAAGAACTTGGCTTAGTTTATCCATTATCACCGGACCTCATGAAGCCTGAAGCGCCAGTGGCCTGTTATTTGCTGCAACAAGGTCAGTATCATGCTGTGAATACAGCTGGGCTTGAACGTCTTGCCTTGCGTCGCTCTGAAGCTGTCAAACATTGGCTGTTGCTGGACGCAACCTGGCAGGAAGCCGCCAAAATGCTCAGGCAAAGCCCTTATCTGCGCTCTTGTTATCGGCTTGGCATCAAACCGGATACGCCTTCCGCCTACAGACTCAGACGCAATCAAAAAGAAGGGGCTTTATGCACAGCTGAAGTGGTGATGGAGCTGTTACTACAAAGTGGTTACCCGAATGAAAAAGAGCAACTGATGCTGCTCTTTGATGAATTTAATAAGCGCTAAATGTTTTAGACGGGCGGGGCAAGCTCCGTTTGGTATTGGTTTGGAATTTGAGACGGGATGGGACAAGCCCATCCCCTACAGTAGTTCGACAAATTGCACCGTAGCAGTTGCTGTTTCGTCTTCATCCTGGATTAAACCTACTGGTACTTTAGGTACTTCAGGTTTATCAAACGCCATATCACCTTCTGCAGGCAAAGGGCTGTCTTTGCTGATGCCGGCAAAATCAAACAAGTTTTTGTCAATCATATGAGAAGGCACAATGTTCTGCATGGCCTGGAACATGGTTTCGATACGGCCAGGGAAACGTTTGTCCCAGTCCTGCAGCATTTCTTTGACCACCTGACGCTGTAAACCATCCTGCGAGCCACATAAGTTACAAGGAATGATGGGGAACTGACGGGCTACAGAGTATTTTTCAATGTCTTTTTCGCGGCAATAGGCCAAAGGACGAATGACGATATGCTCGCCGTTGTCACTGATAAGTTTAGCCGGCATAGACTTCATTTTTCCGCCGTAGAACATATTCAGAAACATAGTTTCAATCATGTCGTCACGGTGATGGCCTAATGCAATTTTAGTAGCGCCTAACTCTTTGGCTGTGCGGTATAAAATGCCACGACGCAGGCGGGAACATAAAGAGCAGGTGGTTTTTCCTTCCGGAATTTTGTCTTTCACTATGGAGTAGGTGTCTTCAGTCACTATCTGAAAATCAACGCCAATATGGCTTAAATAATTGGGTAATACATCAGCAGGAAAGCCAGGTTGTTTCTGATCCAGATTCACTGCCACTATAGAAAAATGGATAGGGGCGGATTGTTGCAGATTCAGCAGTATGTCCAGCAGAGTGTAGCTGTCTTTGCCACCGGACAAACACACCATCACTTTGTCGCCTTCTTCAATCATATTAAAGTCGGCAATAGCCTGACCTACGCCACGGCGCAGGCGTTTGTGTAATTTGTTCAGGTTATATTGTGCTTTGGCTTGCTCTGCATGTGACATAAAACAACGACCCTAAATAAAAATGGCGCGTAGTATAACCAACTACACGCCGCCTTTATAGCCTTAGGTATAACTTTGAAGCTGTGGGAATTTAATGTTTTGCCAGTGGGCAAACAAAACCAGCAGGTTTGACTGCCAGGACATCACAATCGAGCCTGTCTATTACGTGTTCAGCTGTATTGCCGATAATGGCTGCAGACAATCCGGTACGGCCTATAGTGCCAATCACCACCATTTCAGCATCAAGTTGCTGCGCCATTTTTGGGATCACATCTTCAGGCATACCTTCAAGCACATGAGTTTGAATTGTGGGCAGTTCAAATTCCAGCGCCAATTTTTGCACTGACTCCAGATGATGGGTTTTCATGGTCTGATTGTATTCCTGTGGATTAAATTCAGGAATTTCAATGGCGATGTTCACCGGAGTGCCAGGGAAGGCGTTCACCAACTGAACTTTGCCATTTAGCAAAGCGGCCAGTTGTTTTGATTGCTGAATAATACGTTGATTCAGTGAGCTGTGATGGCTCTGCTCACTGCCTGCATTCACTGCTGCCACTATATTGCCATGCTCTGGCCAGTCATGATCTTTCACCAGCAAGACAGGGCAAGGGCATTTACGCAAAATATGCCAGTCGGTTGGGGTAAATATCATGGATTTCAGCACATCGTGATCATGAGTGCCTTTAATCACCAGGTCGTATTCTTTTTCTAAAACAGCCTGCACTATGGCTTCGAAAGGCCTGTTGTGCCACACCACCTGAATATCAATCTTCAGGCCTTGTTCCTGATGTTCGGCTACCAGTTCACTGATCCAGAGTTCGCGGTCATTGATCACGGCCTGACGCATGGACTCGCGTTCTTCACCGGACAACATGGTGGTCATTTCGTAAGAAAAATCGTAAATGGATAAAAAGGCCGTCAGTTGGCAGTCTTGTAGTTTGGCCAGTTCAACGGCCCGGTTCAGTGCTTTTTGTTCCAGCACTGATGGGTCCAGTACTACCAATACTTTGGGATATAAGGTCATATCTTGCTCCTGCTAAGCTAAGGCTTACCCTGTAAGTGTAGCCAAGGTAGCGAAGGTAGGCTGATAATTCCTTGTGCCAGATCAATGATTTGTATGATCAGCGTGCGATAGCGGAGCCACCAGCCAGTTTGCTTAAAGCGTCCGGATCACTGATGCTAATCAGTTTTCCATCCACCTGTATTAAATCGTCCTTATGGAATCGACCTAATAAACGACTAATAGTTTCAACAGTCAGGCCTAAATAATTGCCTATTTCGCCACGGGTCATGCTTAAACGGAACTCTTTTTTCGAAAAACCTCTGTTGGCAAAACGTTGCGCCAGATTGGTTAAAAAGGCAGCCAGCTTTTCTTCGGCGTTTTTTCGGTTCAGTAATAACAACATTTGCTGATCACCGCTGATATCCTGACTCATCAGCCGCATCATTTGCTGACGCAGCTTCGGTAACTGGCCCATCAGATGGTCCATCTGACTATAAGGGATTTCACACACCATAGCGGTCTCAAGCGCCTGAGCAAAGCTGGGATGCTGCTGCTCGCCTATTGCATCAAAACCTATGACATCACCAGGCAGGTGAAAGCCGGTAATTTGTTCTTCGCCTGATTCGGTTAAAGTAAAAGTCTTAAAAGATCCGCTACGCACGGCATACAGAGAATGCAAAGCAGTGCCTGCTTCAATCAAAAAGTCGCCTTTGTGCAAAGGCTTTTTTCGTTCGATAATATCGTCCAGACTGTCCAGTTCAGCGTTATTAAGGCTGAAAGGCAGACATAACTGACTAAAACCGCAATGTTGGCAACTTAAATTTGAACCGGACATACATATTCCTTTGTAGCAACTTTCCCAGCTTAGAAAAGTCGTGGAGCTAATGCAATAGCTATAGTGTACAACGCATAAAACGCCAGTAGACAAGCGGCGCTGGCTCTGATCAGTGTATTGTTTTTAAACTGGCTTAACTGGCGGGCGAAACTGCCCACCGCCAGCATGGCGGGTAAAGTTCCCAGACCAAAAGCCAGCATCAGCAAAGCACCCTGAACGGCGCTGCCACTGGCCAGACTCCAGCCTAAACTGCTGTACACCAGACCACAAGGTAAAAATCCCCAACATAGACCATAAGCTAAGGCTTTGGCGCTGCTATCAAGAGGTAACAGGGTTTTAGCAACAGGCTGAACTTTACGCCACAAGGCCGAGCCAAACTTTTCCAGTACAGTCAAAGCAAACCACAAGCGGGCCACATAAAAAGCCATCAGCAGCAACAGTATGCCGGCAAGCAGTTTTAGCCAGAATAAACTAATACCCAGTTTGACCAACAGGGCTGCGCCAAAAGCCCCTGTCAATGCGCCCAACAGGCTATAGGTGGTTAAACGGCCGAGGCTGAGCATCAGTTGCAGTTTCAGTTGCTGCATCAGACTCAGCCCTGGCATGGACAGCTGCAATGCGCTGGCTATACCACCACACATCACCAGGCAATGACTGCTGCCTAAAAAACCTATGCTCAAAGCGGCAAAAAGGTTTACCGCAAGTTCGGCGTTCATTGTGGAGGTTGTTTGTCCTTATCGGTTTGGGTGCTGTTTTGTTTTTTTTCTTCAAACAAAATGCTCATGCCTTCTTTGTTTAAATCATCAAACTGGCGGCTACGTACAGCCCAAAAAAAGATGCCAAGGCCAATGCAGACAAAAAGTATGGCGATAGGGATCAGTACATAAATAATACTCATGGTTTGAGTAACCTCAGTGAGTTAGATACCACTAAAATAGAACTGAATGACATGCCAATCACGGCTATATAAGGTGAGACAAAACCTGCTACAGCTAAAGGAATAATCACCAGATTATAACCCACAGCCCACCACAGATTTTGCTTCACAATACGCTGCGCAAGCACAGCCCCTTCAATCAATTGCTGCACTAAATGTAAATCATTATGCAGCAAGACCACATCGGCCTGATTTTTTGATAAATCTGTGCCTGAATCTAATGCCACTGAAACATGGGCGGCATGAAAACAAGGGCTGTCGTTAATACCGTCGCCCAGCATCAGCACTTTATCACCCTGAGTGACCGCCTGCTGGATATGTTCTACTTTTTGCTCCGGGCTGCAGCCTTTAAATACCTGATCAAACTGCAGTTGGTGCTGCACTTCTTCGACCTGAGCAGAAGAGTCACCTGTCAGCATAGACAAGGTTAAACCCCGTTGTTTTAAAGCACTGATAAGGGCAGGCACTTCGGGGCGAAGCGCATCCGAAAGTTCCACCGATAACACCAACTGATTATTGATAGTGCAGCAGACGGCAGCAGCTGTCTGGTCCTGAACAGCACAAAAAGCCGTGCTGCCTACTTTCACCTCCACAGAAGATCCATCATCTTGTCGCCACAAGGCTGATAAACCAGAGCCGACATGCACCTGGACCTGCTCAACTTTGATCTCTGTGCTCAGATAAGAGCTGAAGGCGTGAGCTATAGGGTGCTCGGAGTAGGTTTCAATACGGGCAATCAGCGCTAACAAACTGGCTTCGTCATAGAAGGTGTTATGCAGTTGAGAGCGTAAAATACTAAAACGGCCCTGAGTCAGACTGCCGGTTTTATCAAGGAACACCGAAGTCAGCTGCGGCAAAATTTCCAGCACTTGCTGGTTTTTTATCAAAATGCCTTTGCGGTTTAAGCGCGCCAAAGCACAGGTAATTGCAGTAGGGGTGGCCAGGGTTAAAGCGCAAGGGCAGGTGGCCACCAGCACGGATAAGGTGACCCAAAAGGCTCTTTCCTGATCCAGCCAGAAGTACCAGACTAAAAAAGTACCAAGCGCAATCACCAATAAACGCTGAATAAAAAAGCGTGCAAGTTGAGTGGTTTTTTCAACAATTTGTGGTTTTTGGTTCAGAGTCTGTTGTTGCAGATTAATGATTTGGCCTAAACGGGACGAAGCCAGAGCCTGATGCACTGTCACTTTCAGTACGCCGTCATGATTAATGCTGCCGGCCATCACAGTGTCGCCAACAGCCTTGCTGACCGCCTTGTATTCGCCGGTGAGCATGGACTCGTCCACCGAACTTTCGCCCGACAATACAACACCGTCAGCGGCAATGGTTTCACCGGCCTGCACTAAAATAACCTGTCCTGCTTCCAAACGACGGGCCGAGGTAGGAATGAGTTCATCACCTTTCACTAGTCTGGCTGATACCGGCATGATTTTTAATAAATTTCCGGTCGCCGCACGCGCCTGCGCTCTGGCGCGGAATTCAAAAAATTTACCGAGCTGCAGCAAAAACACAAACATACAGACTGATTCAAAATAAACTTCACCTATGCCAAATAAGGTGGCGTAAGCCGACGCGATAAAGGTATAAAACACGGCCAGTGTTACTGGCACATCCATATTCAGCTCGCGCCCTTTGATTGCCCGCCAGGCACTTAAAGTAAAAGGTTTGGCGCTGTAAAACACCACAGGGGTGGTTAGCAGCAGGCTGATCCAGCGCAAATAACCTTCAAATTGGGGTTCTATGCCGGTGTATTCGCCAAAATACAGGCCAAAGGCCAGCATCATTACCTGCATACTCATAATGCCGGACACGGCCAGACGTTTTAAAAACCGGCGTAATTCGGCTTGCTGAACAGCTTCTTCCTGATCCGCCATAAAAGGTGCGGCCTGATAGCCTAACTGGTTGATGCTGTTAAGAATGTCGCTGAGTTTAAGCTGCTTCACATCCCAACTGACGGTACAGCGGGCTGTACTGGAATTGACGCTGACGGTTTTGACCGCAGGATTTTTTTTCAGTTGCTTTTCAATCAGCCAGGCACAGGCTGCACAGCTGATACCGCTGATGGATAACTCAATTTGTGTCTGCTCATCTTTGTTTTGAGTCAGATCAGCGAGCACTTCGGCACTGTCGTAACTAACGAGTTGCAGCTGATCAGGCACAAGCTGAGCTTTACTGGCAGGGGCGGTACGGAATTTATAATAATCGCTCAGCCCCTGATCGATAATAGTTTCAGCCACGGCCAGACAACCAGGGCAGCAGAACTGTCTCTGTTGTTGCTCTATCTCGAGACTAAAAGCTGAACCTTTGGGAATAACTTCATTGCAGTGAAAACAACCTGAATACGGCACTGTTAATATCCCAGTTTAAATTCACCCAATTGAGGCAGCATAGTTGTGGCTCTAAGCTTCCAGTCTTTGTGTTCATCCGACACCACCAGATTCCATTTACCCTCTATAAGTTTGGGTAAAGTGGCGACATAAAGATTCTCGCCGCTACGTTCTGCCGTCACAATAAAGTCATTGGCCGCTATCGTATTGTGGAAAAACTCCAGTGTCAGATGCTGACCTAAGGTTTTATTTTGTTCAAACCGCACTATCACCTGATTGGCGGCAATCAGTGTACTGGCATCTAAGTTACGCAACTCGGCTTCACGGTACTTCGCCAGATTCATATTAATGGCGCGGCCTTCTTTGTAGTAGTCGTCCACCACCAAGTCCGGATTACTTTGCTGCATGATATAGATGGTATGGCCGCCTTTAACAAAGGATACGATGGGGAAGGCCAGTAGTAACCAGGGCCAGAACTGTTTGTACCAGGGTTTTGTATCATGCAACATCAGGTCTTCCTCTTTCAGATAGCAATAAGCCCCACAAGGCGGGGCTTATTTTACAGTTGAGCAGCAGAATAAACTACTTGCTGCTCTCTTCAGGACGAGATAAACGGTAGACATAGGCAGAAATAATATGAATTTTCTCTTCACCTAAAATCTCTTTGAACGCTGGCATTTCACCGTTTCGGCCTTTGACCAGACTTTCTTCCACTGCGCCAACTGAACCACCGTATAACCAGACATTGTCTGTCAGGTTAGGTGCACCAAATGGCAGGTTATGGGCTAAGCTGCCTTTACCATCAACACCATGACAAGCCGCACACATGCCAAATTTGGTTTTACCTGCAGCAGCGTCTTTATCATTTACCTTACGACCTGACAGGCTTAACACATAAGCTGTCATTTCTTTAATGCCTTGTTCACCTAAAGCATCACCCCAACCTGGCATAGCGGCTTTACGACCGTACAGCAGAGTTTCCTTGATTTTGTCTGGTGTACCACCGTACAGCCAGTCATCATCCGTCAGGTTAGGGTAGCCACGCTGACCACGGGCATCTGAACCATGACACTGAGCACAGTTTTGCAGGAACAAACGCTGGCCAATTTTCAAGGCTTCCGGATCATAAGCCAAATCCATAATGTCGCGGTTAGTGTATTTGGCAAACTCTTTGGCGTATGTTTCGTTGGCAGCTGCATATTCGCGGTCCAGCTGTACGTTTTTACCTTCCAGTCTGTTTTGCTCCACAGCGGCTTTGGATTCAGCCAGGTTTTTAATGCCCTGATTTGAACTGGTCCAGTCTAAAAAGCCTTTGTAGTTGCCAAGACCAGGGTAGGCCGCAAAGTAATAGACCGACCAGATTAAGGTGGCATAAAACATATAGGTCCACCATTTTGGCAGCGGGTTGTTAATCTCCTCAATGCCATCAAAATCATGACCCGTTGATTCGCCTTCTTTCACACCAACATGGTTTTTTAAGTTCCAGGTCAGAATGACGGCGCAAAATACGATACACGCTATTGTTAAGATAATGATCCAATAGCTCCAAAAGCTACTCATGATCCGACTCCTGTTTCTGTTGTTGTTTTGGTTTCTGGTCGTCTGCAAAAGGCAAATTAGCCTGTTCATCAAAGTCTGGCCTGCGTTTTAACACAAAAAGCCAGACCAAAAGACCAATAAAACCTACAAACACTAGCACGGTGAAAATACTGTGTAGGGTTGCTATATCCATAATGGTTACTTCAACGCCGTGCCAAGGGATTGCAGATATGCAATTAACGCCTGCATCTCTGTTTTACCCTTGACTGAATCAGTTGCTGCTGCAATTTCTTCGGCTGAATACATCACACCATCTTCATCGTCTGCATGCATTTTGCCTTTGGTTAACTTGTTAAAGATTTCCATCTTCTTCGGAGTTAACTCACCATCTAACAGATTTTCATCCAGCCATGGGTAAGCTGGCATGTTGGACTGAGGCACAACAGAGCGAGGGTCCATTAAATGGGCATGATGCCAGTCGTCACTGTAACGACCACCCACACGGGCCAAATCAGGACCAGTACGCTTAGAACCCCACAGGAACGGGTGTTCCCATACGCTTTCACCAGCCACAGAATAGTGACCGTAACGTTCCACTTCATGGCGGAAAGGACGGATCATCTGGCTGTGACAGTTGGTGCAACCTTCACGAATGAAAATGTCCCGACCTTCCAGCTGCAGTGCAGTGTATGGCTTTAAACCGTCGACAGGTTCGGTTGTTTCTTTGGAAAACAGCAAAGGAGTGATTTCAACCAGAGTACCAAAACTGATGGCAACCACAGTGCCTATGGCTAACCAGCCAGCGCTTTTCTCGAATATTTCATGATAGTTCTTAGACACAATAAGCTCCTTACGCTGCTTCAGCTATTGGTTCCAGAGCGCCATCTTTTGCTCTGATAGTTTTCACAACGTTATAGGCCATAATCAGCATACCGACGACGACGAAACAACCACCAATAAAGCGCATCAGGTAGAACGGGTAGGATGCTTCTAAGCTTTGTACAAAGCTGTAGGTCAAAGTACCGTCAGTGTTGACTGCACGCCACATCATGCCTTGCATAATACCGCTGATCCACATTGCAACTATGTAAAGAACCACACCAATAGTATGTAACCAGAAGTGGGTGTTAATCAGCTTAATGCTGTACATCCGGCCCTGATTAAATACTGCAGGGATCAGGTGATACATAGCACCTATAGAGATCATTGCAACCCAGCCTAAAGCACCAGAGTGAACGTGACCTATAGTCCAGTCGGTGTAATGCGACAGCGCATTTACGGACTTAATCGCCATCATCGGACCTTCGAAAGTCGACATGCCGTAGAAAGACAAGGACACAATCAGGAAACGTAAGATAGGGTCGGTTTTCAGCTTATGCCAGGCACCAGACAGCGTCATGATACCGTTGATCATGCCACCCCAGCTTGGAACAAACAGAATGACTGACATCACCATACCTACAGACTGAGTCCAGTCTGGCAGGGCAGTGTAGTGCAAGTGGTGAGAACCAGCCCAGATGTATAACGCAATCAGTGCCCAAAAATGCACTACAGATAAACGGTAGGAGTAAACTGGACGGCCAGCTTGTTTTGGTACGAAGTAATACATCATACCCAGGAAACCCGCTGTTAATAAGAAACCTACAGCGTTATGACCATACCACCACTGCACCATTGCATCCACTGCACCTGCATACACAGAGTAGGATTTAAACAGCGACACAGGGATCACCATGCTGTTGACGATATGCAAGGCTGCAACAGTGATAATAAAGGCGCCATAGAACCAGTTCGCTACGTAAATGTGGCTGGTGTTTCGTTTGACTAAAGTGCCAAAAAACACAATACCGTAAGAAACCCAAACCAGGGTGATCAGAATATCAATAGGCCATTCCAGCTCGGCATATTCTTTGCTCTGACTAATGCCCAAAGGCAAAGTAATAGCTGCAGCGATAATGACAATTTGCCAACCGACAAAAGTAAACATCGCCAGTTTTTCGGCAAAAAGCCTGACCTGACAAGTCCGCTGTACCACGTAATAAGAGGTGGCAAACAGAGCACTGGTACCAAATGCGAAGATTACCGCATTAGTGTGAAGAGGACGAAGACGACTATATGTTAACCATGCCGTGTCAAAATTAAGTGCGGGCCAATAGAGTTGCGCCGCAAGTAATACACCCACCACCATACCGACAATACCCCACAATACTGTGGTGACGGCAAAGAGGCGGACAACGGTATAGTTGTAGTCAACATTTAACGATTTGGTCTGGCTCATGTTGAGTTCCGCTGCAGTTTATTGCTAGTGATTAAAATTTCACCCTTAGGTGACCCTTCTTTTTGTTGATTAACAGTGTAGCAGCCTTCGCTCGTTTCAAAGCGGCTATACCCTTAACCATTTTGGGGCGAAATAATACGAGTTTTGCCTCTGAAAAGATAGGCAAAACAGCCTGTTTTATGATGTAGAACAATATTGCTGGTCGCAAAATAACCAATTGCAGCAGTGTTTTGCGTTTGATAGCTGCCTGAAGGTACACTGGCTACAGATTATCTACGGAAAATGGTCAGATGAGATTAGTGGTACTGGCAGTTTATTTACTTTGCCTGATGGGCTGTTCTGATAAAAAACCGACTGAAGCTGCTGCTATTTTACAATTGCATCAGGATGATCAGGTCAGCCTGAGTTTAAGCCCGGGCCAGGCTCCGGTTGAAGAGTTACTCACCTGGTCTGTGCAATTGTCCGAAGGCTGGCAGATCAAAGAAGCAAAAGTGGTTGGAGTGTCGATGAGTATGGGCACTATACCTCTGCTGTTTAAAGCTGTGGCGGGGCAACAGCAGCAGTATGTGGCCGAAATGGTGTTGGGTGCGTGCAGCCAGCCCCGGATGAAATGGCAATTGCACCTGATATTGCTTCATGCCACCCAAGGTGAAAAAGTATTGTTATTACCTTTTTATTCCAGCTGGCCTGACTAGCCCAGATAACGGATTTGTTGCACCAGTTGCAAAGGCGCTGTGTTGTTCAGGCTCAGGCGTGCTGTTTCAACACAAACAAAATCCAGATAGGCCAGGTCAGGTAAATCTTTTAATGCTGCTGCTTTTTCTGTCCATGGATTCCACAATACGCTGGCGTCCTGTCCTTGCTGGGTGATCAGCACAGTATTGTTTCCCTGCTTTAAGGCTAATTCACCGACTGTATCCAGATAGACTCTGTCTACTTCTTCAGAGAACTTCAGTTCAGGCTGCTGTTGTACACATAGAGCACCACCTCTGACTTTGTCCAGATAAGCTCCGGCCAAAGTGCTGACTGCAACCTGATGCACTGAATCCACGCAAAAATAGCTATGTAATGCGGCTTGCTGTAAACCCTGGTCTGAACTTAGTGTCAGGGATAATGCTGCTTCGGTTAACTCTAAGGTTAAGCTTAGAGAAGAAGGGGCGTTGGAATAAGGCAAAGCTTCTGTTTTTATCTGCAGCTGGATACTGACTGCCGTTTCAGTGACTGACTGCTTAACAACCTGCCAGAGTTCAGTACGCACTACACCATGATTAGGTAATTTTTGCTGTTCAGGATTAAGTTCTGTCGCTACAGGGCCAAACCAGGGCCAACACACTGGCACTCCACCACGAATAGGGCTGTTATTTCGCCACTCAGCTTCCGGAGACAGATACATCACTTCGGTGCCAGCTTTGGGCTGATAAGAAAGCAGATGAGCGCCATAGCTACTGATCACAGCTTTAGCCTGACCACAGCTTAATACATAACAGGGTAAGTCATCTAAGTGGGCAAAACCTGATTGTGCAGTAATGCTGTTCATTCGATAGCCTCAGATTCGACGGAAAGAAAAGGCGGCTAAAAAGCCGCCTCAATGATCTTCAGCACAAGGTTACTGACTATGTTTCATCAGTTCAACAGTGTTATCCAGCATACGGTTACTGAAACCCCACTCATTGTCATACCAGGCCATTACTTTCACCAGGCGGCCGTTTACACGGGTTTCGCTGGCATCAAAAATAGAGGACATAGGGTTGTGGTTAAAGTCGACGGACACCAGTGGTAAATCGTTTACAGCTAACACCTGATTCATAGGGCTTTGCGCTGCAGCCTTACGGATAATGTCATTGACTTCTTCTACCGTGGTATTACGACCGGCAATAAAAGATAAATCCACTAAAGACACGTTTAGTGTTGGTACACGTACCGCTAAACCGTCAAATTTACCTTTCAGCTCTGGTACTACTAAACCTACTGCTGCTGCTGCGCCAGTCTGAGTTGGGATCATCGACATGGCCGCTGCACGGGCACGACGTACGTCGGTGTGATAGACATCACTTAAGCGCTGATCGTTGGTATAAGCGTGAATAGTGGTCATTAAACCTGATTCAATGCCCAGGGCATCGTTTAACGGCTTGGCTATAGGAGATAAACAGTTGGTGGTGCATGAAGCGTTAGAGATAATAGTCATGTCTTTGGTGATGACATCATGGTTTACACCATAGACTACAGTCGCATCCACATCTTTGGCCGGAGCAGAGATAATGACTTTTTTAGCGCCAGCTGTTAAATGTGCACCAGCCGTCTGACGATTGGTAAAGAGGCCGGTACATTCCAGTACTACATCAATATTCAGTTCGTCCCAAGGCAGATTTGCCGGGCTACGCTCACTTAAGGTCAGAATTTCATCTTTATTTACAAAAATTGCTTTGTCTGAGTGCTCTACGTCAGCAAAAAAGATGCCGTGTGCCGTATCGTACTTCAGTAAATGAGCATTAATAGCGGCATCGCCTAAATCGTTAATGGCTACAACTTTGATGTCATAATTTTTCTTTGACTCATATAAAGCGCGTAAAACGTTGCGGCCAATGCGGCCAAAACCATTAATTGCTACACGAATTGTCATAACCTATCCCCAGACTGTAATTTAATTCTGTAATAAAATTACATTTTTTGTCATTCTTTTCAAGTGCA
Organism: Rheinheimera soli; assembly: GCF_031457405.1. Classification (GTDB taxonomy): domain Bacteria; phylum Pseudomonadota; class Gammaproteobacteria; order Enterobacterales; family Alteromonadaceae; genus Pararheinheimera; species Pararheinheimera soli_A. Next base: position 787,706 of record NZ_JAVDWR010000001.1, read on the forward strand.
AAAAAGTTATGCATTCGTATTTTCTTAATCCGGGTCTTGAATCTGGAGTAGACTGTGGTAGTTAATTTTCCCTAACCATTTACTTTTCTGAGCAAAAAGCCGGTCGCTGGAGCCTTTATGGACAAACAATTACTTTCTGATCTGATTGCCTTCACTGGCATAGAAACACAATTTACCGACGCATGGGGCAATCAATCAGAAGTCGCAGAGCAAAACTTATTAACCTTATTGGCAGCCCAGGGTTTTGCTGTGGATAATGACGCTCTTGCCCGTGAGCAATTATTGGAACGTCAGCAAGACCATTGGGAGCAACTATTGGATCCGGTCTCGGTGCAAAAATCCGGGCAGGATACACAAATCCAATTGAAGTTGCCTATAGTGCTCGCCAATACCGCTTTAGAGCTGGTACTGACCACTGAACAGGGCAAAACACATCATTTTACCGTTACAGCCACAGAAGATGCAGACTTAAATCAGGTGATGGTGTTTGATGGTGAAGAATATCAACAATATCAATGGACTTTGCCAGTTTTACTGGAACAGGGTTACCACAGTTTAAGCCTGACTATAGGCGAGCTGGAGTTTGTTCAATCACTGATCATTACGCCATCCAGTTGTTTCCAGCCTGCTGAGTTCAGAACACAAAAGCAGTGGGGCCTGTCCGTCCAATTGTATTGCGTACGTTCAGAGCAAAACTGGGGTGTGGGTGACTTCGCCGATCTGCGGTTTCTGCTTGGGCATTTGGCCAAACAAGGCGCTGACTTTGTTGGCTTAAACCCAATACATGCGCTCTATCCTGCTATGCCGGAATCCGCCAGTCCTTATAGTCCTTCATCTCGCCGCTGGTTAAATATTATCTATTTAGCCGTACCGGAAATGGTCGGTTATGAGCATTGCCAGCAAGTAAAACAACTGATTAGTGCACCGGGATTTAAGCAACAACTCGAAGCTGCCCGTGCAGCGGACTGGGTGGATTACACTGCCGTAACCCGTTTGAAGCTGCCAGTGCTCAAAGCATTGTATCAATGGTTTACTGAGCATCAGGCTGAACATCCTGAACTTGCGCAGGCTTTTTCTGTATTTAAACAACAATCTGGTGAAAGTTTATTACAGTTGGCGCTTTACGATGCAATTCATGCCCATTTGATCCAAAAAGACAGCAATGCATGGGGCTGGCCTGTATGGCCTGAAGCCTGGCAAAGACCTGACAGTGAAGAAGTGCTGGCTTTTGCCAAAGAGCACGAGCATGAACTGGATTTTTATTGTTATCTGCAATTTATTGCCCGCGAACAGCTGGCTAAAGCTCAGGCTTTTGCCAAAGAGCAGGGCATGTTATTGGGCTTGTACCGTGATTTAGCTGTAGGTGTCAGTGAAGCTTCTACTGAAATTTGGGGCAACCCGGAGTTGTATTGCCGTGATGCCAGCGTAGGGGCTCCACCTGATATTTTAGGACCTAAAGGCCAAAACTGGGGTTTGCCTCCTATGTTGCCTTACCAGATGTTCCAGCAAGCCTATCGCCCTATGATCGATTTGTTCCGCGCTAATATGCAAAATTCGGGCGCTTTGCGTATTGACCACGTGATGGCTTTATTGCGTTTGTGGTGGGTACCTAAAGGTGCGCAAAGTGCAGGTGAAGGCGCTTATATCTATTATCCGATTCAGGAGCTGTTAGGTATTCTGGCGCTGGAGTCGCAGCGCCACCAGGTGGTGGTGATAGGGGAAGACTTAGGCACAGTACCGGATGGCATTCGTGAAATACTGGCTGAATACGGTATGTATTCGTACCGGGTGTTTTTCTTTGAAAAAGCAGAAGATGGTGGTTTTGTGTCACCTGCGCACTATCCGGTGCAGGCGATGGCCACTTTGACGACCCATGACATGCCAACCTTAATAGGCTACTGGCATTGTGGCGATTTGAACTTAGGTAAAACAGTAGGCTTGTATCAGGATCATCAGTTACCGGCTTTGTTCCAGTCCCGCCACGAAGACAAGCAAAAGATTTTAGATTCTTTGCATGGTCATCAGATGCTGGACCCTAACTTTAGCCAAAATGTCGATCAGGTGGGAATGAGCACAGAACTGAGTTATGCCATTCAGCGCCATGTCGCTAAAGGCTCCAGCCAGCTGTTGTGTTTGCAGCTGGAAGACTGGATGGAAATGACAGAGCCTGTAAATATTCCGGGTACCAGTGATGAATACCCGAACTGGCGACGCAAATTGTCCATGACGCTGGAGCAACTTGCACAGCAACAGAACGTCAATCAGTTGCTGCAAGAGCTGACCCGTTTGCGCCGCAGCTAACGGGCCTTCAACAGGGATATGAAAGCCGTAGAAAAGCTTCAGAGCTGCGGCTTCATATCATTCACTGAGAAAACTGTCATAACCTCGTGGCAGTTTTAGTGTAATTTGTTATCTTAGAAACCAAGACGGTAAAAAAATCAAAAGGATAGTTCATGTCCGTAACTCAGTTAGCTTCTGTCAGTTGCTCTTCTCCCTTTTCTGTATTGTCCTGGCAGAAGGGGATAAGCAAAGGTTTAATGATCCGGGCTTACTTACCCGACGCCGCCAAGGTGGAAGTGTTTGATTTTGCCAGCCGCAAATCTTTAGGTGTGATGACAGCTGTGTCTGCATTACATGGTTTATTTGAGCTGGAGTTACCCACAAAACGTAAAGCCAGCCCTTACTATTTTCAGATAGAAACTCCTCATCATCATAGTTACATGCTGATTGACCCTTATCAGTTCCAGGATGAAGCCTACTACGCTGTGCATTTTGTCAGCAGCAAGCCGGAAAACCTGTATAAACAGCTGGGTGCCCAGTTAGTTGAACTCAATCTGGGTAAAAAGAAACTGAATGCGACCCGTTTTGCGGTGTTTGCGCCTAATGCGTCCAGTGTCAGCCTGATTGGTGACATGAATCAATGGGATGGTCGTCGTCATCCGATGCAGCGCACTGAATGTGGCCATTGGGTCCTGGTGATGCCGGAAGTGGGCGCTGGTGTACGCTATAAATTTGAAATCAAAGATGCTTTTGGTAATTTATTGCCACACAAAGCGGATCCGCTGGCTTTTGCTGCTGAACAGTATCCGTCTCATGCTTCTTTAGTGTACGACCACAGTAAATACCAGTGGCTGGATCAGCAATGGCAAGAGCGTCATTTTGACCCTTATCATCAGCCGATGAGTATTTATGAGTTGCATCCTGGTTCGTGGAAACACAATCAGCATGGCGAGCCTCTGAGCTACAACGAACTGGCGCTTGAACTTATTCCTTATGTGCTGGATATGGGCTATACCCATATTGAATTGCTCCCTGTGATGGAGCATCCGTATTCAGGCTCCTGGGGTTACCAGCCTTTGGGCTTATTTGCTGCGACTTCGCGTTTTGGTACCCCCGATCAATTTAAAGCCTTTGTTGATGCCTGCCATCAGGCCGGAATAGGCGTGATTTTAGATTGGGTTCCGGCGCATTTCCCTGAAGATGCCCATGGCCTGGCCCGTTTTGATGGCAGCCATTTATACGAATACGAAGATCCACGTCGTGGCTGGCATCCGGACTGGAATTCCTGCATTTACGACTACGGCAAAGATCCAGTGCGACAGTTTTTGGTCGCCAGTGCCTTGTTTTGGCTGGATTATTTCCATGTTGACGCACTGAGGGTGGATGCAGTGGCTTCTATGCTGTATCTGGATTATTCCCGCCGCGAAGGTGAATGGGTGCCCAATATAGATGGCGGCAATCATAATTATGAAGCGATCAGTTTATTGCGCTGGCTGAATAACGAAGTGTACAGCCAGTACCCTAAAGCCATGATGATTGCTGAAGAGTCGACTTCTTTTAACGGCGTCACCCGGCCTGTGGATTTGGGCGGTTTGGGTTTTGGCTTTAAATGGAATATGGGCTGGATGAATGACAGCCTGCGTTATATCAGCAAAGATCCGGCTTATCGCAAGTTTCACCATAACGATTTAACTTTTTCTATGGTGTATGCTTTTAACGAAAACTTTATTTTGCCCTTATCCCATGACGAAGTGGTGCATGGTAAAGGCAGTCTTCTCAATAAAATGCCTGGGGATGAATGGCAGCAAGCCGCTAATTTAAGGGCTTATTACGCCTTTATGTTTGCCCATCCTGGTAAAAAACTGAATTTTATGGGCAATGAGTTTGGTCAGGGCACTGAGTGGGATCACAATCAACAACTGCCCTGGTTCTTATTGTCTTTTGAAAAACACAAAGGGGTGCAGCAACTGTTCCGCGATTTAAACCTGACCTATAAAGCCTGTACACCATTGCATCAACTGGATCATGACCCACAAGGCTTCCGCTGGATTAATTATCAGGATGCTGAGCACAGCACTTTAAGTTTCTACCGAATGGACCAACAAGGTCAGGCTGTGTATGTGGTCAGTAACTTTACTCCAGTGCCCCGAAGCAGCTTCCTGCTGTCTGTAGCAGAGCAGGGCGAATACGAAGTGATCCTCAATACGGACAGCGAATATTATTGGGGTAGTAATTATCCGGTCGGCGAATATTTACCAGCGTTGCCAGCCGCTGCTTTTGGCTTAAATTATATGGTGCAATTGGACTTACCGCCTTTGTCGACCCTTTATCTGAGACGTAAAACATCGTGAGTACAAAACCAGAGCAACATTCCGAATGGATAAGTAGTACAGGTACTGCTTATCCTCCAGGTCCAAGTCAGACCGCTGCACATAGCTGGAATTTCTCAGTTTACGCGCCGGATGCCTCTTCGCTCTGGTTATGTTTGTTTTGTCCCGACACTGAAGAACCTTTGGCAGAAATTGAGTTTTTTGCCCGTACCGGCGACGTCTGGCATCTGCACGTCGAAGGCATTAAAGCTGGTACTTTGTATGGCCTGCGAGCCGCAGGGGTCTGTCAGGCAAGTTCAGGTCTGGTGTTTGACCGTAACAGATTATTAATAGACCCTTATGCCAAACAACTGAACCGGGCTTTGGTCTGGAATGAGCGCTTGTATCAGGTTCATAGCCACTATATGGTACCCAAAGGCGTGTTGGCATCGCCGCAGTTTGACTGGCAAAACAGTAAAAAACCCGCGATACCCCGCGAGAAAACCATTATTTATGAAGCTCATGTCAAAGGGCTGACCAGATTGCACCCGGACGTGCCTGAGGCGCTGCGTGGCAAATACCAGGGCATGTGTCATCCGGCAGTGATCCAGCATTTAAAAGACTTAGGTATTACCACAGTACAGCTGTTGCCTGTGGCCAGCTTTATGAGTGAACCCCGTTTAGAAAAGCTGAAGCTGACGAATTATTGGGGTTATAACCCTATTAACTTTTTTGCACCTGATGCCCGCTATCAGGTGGATGATGCCGTCACTGAATTTAAAGAACTGGTGCGCACTTATCATCAGAATGGGCTTGAAGTTATTCTGGATGTGGTGTTTAACCATACCGCAGAAGCTGAGGATTATCGGTTAAGTTTCAGAGGCTTAGCTAATAGACATTACTATCTGTTTGAAAATCATGCCGACATTACCGACTACCAGCAAAACTGCAATTACAGCGGCTGTGGCAATACGCTGAATGTGGCCCATCCTGTCACTCAACGTCTGGTGCTGGATGCCTTGCGTTATTGGGCAACAGAAATGCAGGTGGATGGTTTCCGCTTTGATTTGGCCGTCACTTTAGCCCGCGAACATAAACGTTTTGATGCCTACGCCACCTTTTTGCAGGTAATAGCCCAGGATCCAGTGTTAAGTCAGGTGAAGCTGATTGCTGAACCCTGGGATTTAGGGCCTTTTGGTTACCAGCTGGGACAATTCCCGGCACATTGGTCAGAACTGAACGACAAATGCCGTGATACGTTTCGCTCGTTTTGGCGACAAGACCCTGGACAGTTGCCCCAATTTGCCACTCGTTTGCTGGGGTCACGTGACATTTTCCAAAAACATCATAAACCCGCCTGTTGCAGCGTAAATTACATCAGTTACCACGATGGTTTTACCTTGCAGGACATGGTGTGTTATCAGGATAAACACAACTGGCTGAATGCGGAGCAAAATCGCGATGGCCACGGCCATAATTTGAGTCTGAATTATGGGGTTGAAGGCCCTAGCAGCGATGCCGACATTTTGCAGAAACGGTTTCAGCATAAACGTAATCTGGTCGCCAGCCTGATGCTTAGTCAGGGCATAGTGCATTGGTTAGGCGGGGACGAACTCAGCCATACTCAGCAAGGCAACAATAATGCTTATTGTCAGGACAATGAGATCAGCTGGCTGCACTGGCAACTGGATTATCAGGCCACGCAGTTTCTGATTTTTGTTAAAAAGATGATTCAGCTGCGCCAGACGTTCAGTTGTTTACAGCAATTGTCTTTGCTGGACGATCAGTATCAATTACATGGCGATAAACATCAGGTCAGCTGGTATCTGGCGGATGGCAGTGTCAAACAAGACGAACACTGGACAGATCCGTACAAAACCAACTGTGTGTTTGTGATAGAGCATTTAAAAGATCATCAGGCCATGCTGGTCATTATTAACGCCAGTGATCATCCGCTGCAGGTCGAACTACCTAAAAAAAGCTGGCAGTTGTTGCTTGATACTCAATTTGAAACCGGTGAGATGCTGGAAAAAGCAGCAACCAGAACCCGTTATCTGCAGAGCGAGCGATCTTTATCCATCTGGACCTGAGTTTTTTCAGTTGAGCTTTTTCTTTATCCATAGTTTTCCAGTATAATCGCGGCCACTTTTGCAGTGCCGGATTTTAAAAGGAAAATCAAATGTCTGAGACATCCGTATTATGTGATATAGGTTTTGTCGGCGCAGGTGTAATGGGGAAAAACCTCATTTTGAATCTGGCTGATCACGGTTATCGGGTTGCCGCTTTTGATTTAGACCATAAAAAACTGGAAGCTGTTATAGCGCAGGACAAAGCCGAGCGGGGCGACAAACCGGCCCGGGTGATCAGCTGCAGCTCTTATACAGAACTTCTGTCGCGTTTATCTTCTCCTCATTTAGTTATTTTATCTGTGCCAGCTGGCAAACCTGTAGATGATGTCTGTTTAAAATTGATTGACGCAGGTATTCAGGCGGACGATATCATTGTCGATACAGGCAACAGTCTGTGGACTGATACAGTGCGTCGTGAAAAACATTACGAAGGGAAATTTATTTTCTTCAGCACTGCGGTTTCTGGTGGTGAAGTGGGCGCCCGTTTTGGCCCGTCCCTGATGCCAAGTGGTGATCCATATGCCTGGACTCGTATTGAGCCTATCTGGCGTGCTATTGCCGCTAAAGTGGATCCTGCAACAGGTCGTCCGCTTGAGCGCCATGAACCAGGCAACCCTGTCACTGAAGGCGAACCTTGTGCCACCTATATTGGGCCGGGCGGCTCAGGTCATTACGTCAAAATGGTACACAACGGCATTGAATACGCCGATATGCAGCTGATTTGTGAAGTGTATCAGGTGATGCGTGATGCGCTTGGCATGAGTGCAGAACAAGTGTCTAAAGTGTTTAAAGAGTGGAATCAGGGCATTTTAAACAGCTACCTGATGGAAATCAGTGCTGAAGTGCTGGCGACCAAAGATTCAGAAACAGGTTTGCCTTTGGTGGACGTCATTCTGGATAAAGCTGGTCAGAAAGGCACAGGTCTCTGGACTGCGGTCAGTAGTCTGGAGTTAGGTTGCCCTGCGCCTACTATAGCTGAAGCTGTATTTGCCCGGTCCATGTCAACCTTAAAAGATCAGCGTGTGCTGGCTTCTACTTTGCTGGCAGGTCCGGTGCGTGAGCATTGCACCAGCCAAAGCGCTGAGCTGATGATTAAACAGCTGCATGATGCGCTCTACTGCGCCAAAATCTGTGTTTATGCCCAGGGTTTTGATTTAATGAAAACAGCGGCGGCAGAACATGGCTGGCAGTTGAACTTTGCTGAAATAGCCAAGATCTGGCGTGCTGGCTGCATTATCCGTGCTGTGTTTTTACAGTCTATTACCGACGCTTATGAGCGTAATGACGATTTACAGAATTTATTGCTGGACCCGTTTTTTGCAAAACAAATCTCTGTGAATCAGATGAACTGGCGCCGTGCTGTGGCCGAAGCCGCTATGACGGGCATTCCTGTGTCTGCATTAAGTTCTGCATTGAGTTATTACGACTCGTACCGCACCGCAGTGTTGCCTGCCAACCTGCTGCAAGGACAACGGGACTACTTTGGCGCTCATACCTTTGAGCGTACAGATAAAGCCAAAGGTAAAACTTTTCATGTGGACTGGAGTCATACCGACAGGCCGATGCAAAAAGTTAAGTAAATTAAAAAGCTCCGGAAGGAGCTTTTTAATTGGTCGACAGCCAGGGGGAGCGAATGAATAAAACTGAGCAAGAGTGGCGCGAGCAGTTATCTGATGAGCAGTACAGAGTGACACGACAAAAAGGCACTGAATACCCTTTTAGCGGTACTTTGTTGCATAACAAAGACACAGGCTGTTACCACTGCGTCTGTTGTCAGCAGCCGTTGTTTGATTCTGCAGATAAATTTGATTCAGGCTGCGGCTGGCCTTCATTCAGTAAAGCCATCAAAGGACAGGTCAAATACGAAAGGGATCTGTCCCATGGTATGAATCGGATTGAGATTTTATGCCAGCATTGTGACGCACATTTAGGTCATGTGTTTGATGATGGCCCGGCACCTACCGGGCAACGTTATTGTGTGAATTCTGTGTCTTTGTTATTTAATCCGGACCTTAAAATTTCGGCGGAGTAAAATGCCCAAGTTGCAGCTGAGCTAAGGTATGTTCAGCTGTTTCTTTTATTTTTTTGTGATCAAGCTGTGCTTGTTCCAGATAAATTTTCAACTCCTGCAATTCCACATTAAAAGCACCACTTTTTTGTGCCAACAAGGCCCAATGGTAGGAACTGGCATAGTCTTTCTTTTTGTAAAACATACTGGTTAAAGACGCATAAATCTCCGGATCGACCTTTGGATTGGGTGGATAGAGCGATAAAGCGTGATGTAACAACTGGATGCTTTTTTCTCTGTCTCTTTTACTGTAATAACTGACCAATGCCATTTGCAGCTGTGGGGTTTCCAGCTCGTTATTTTGTTCCGCCAGTAAAAAACGTTGCAGATGACTGTCACTTTTATTGCGTGACCAGTGATAATACAACAGATGTGGATCGTCTGAACTGACTGTCTCGTTGCTTAAGCGTTTGATTTCTCTCAAGCTTGTCAGGTAACCAACCATGCGGGTGCTGGTTTTTTCTTTGAGTTTAATATGCTCAATACCAGCAGCCAGTTCGATACATTTTGAATACTTTTCAAAATCCAGCAGCAACTGATATTTGTTTTTGTCCGACGGCAGGCGCTTTTCTTCAAAGCGTTGCATAATCAAATCACGGCGCTGAAAATTGCAGTGGGAGTCGTCATTCAGGTCGGTACACAAGCCCGGCTCTTTGTCGCAGACAGCACGCAAGGTCAGCTCGCCTTCGGAGCAGGCACTCAGTAACAGGGCAGTTAATAGTAACAACAGGTATTTCATACACATCTCATCAGTTCTGTCTGCCTTCAGCATAACGAAGAATTCAGAAAAAATCTTTTTGTAATTGTTGTCGTAGTATTACATGTTCAATTACAATGCGCCTGCCTCAATGTGGCGATGACCACAGGCACACCTCTGAACCTACAAGACGTAAAAGGCGAAACCATGACTCTATCACACGAAGAACAGTATCAACGCAGCTGGCAGGAACGTCAGGAATACGCTGAGAACATGCAACCTATTATAGGTCGTTTGTACCGTAATAAAGGCATTGAAGTTGTGGTTTACGGCCGTCCTCTGGTCAATGCAACGACCATTGATATCATCAAGGCTCATAAAACAGTAGAACGCTTTGAACATCAGAAGCTGCGTTTAAGAGAAAGTTTTCCGCTTTTAGAAGCCATTTCCAAAATGGAACTGGCTCCAGGCCGCGTCGATATTGGTAAACTGGCCTTTGCTTATTTATACAAAAATGCCGGTGAAGGTCAGACTTTACAGCAGTATTTAGATAGTCAGCTGTCTGAAATATTACACCATGGCGATCAAATTAAGCCGGTAGACGTCGTATTGTACGGTTTTGGCCGTATTGGCCGTTTATTAGCCCGTCTGATGCTGGAACGTTCAGGTCCAAGCAGCAAGTTACGCTTACGTGCCATTGTTGTGCGTGGCGGCCGTAAAGGTGATTTAGAAAAACGCGCCAGTCTGCTGCGTCGTGATTCTATCCATGGCCCATTTAACGGCAGTATTACGGTGGATGAAGAAAACGTTGGTATTAAAGCTAACGGTACTTTTATTAAAGTAATTTATGCCGACTCTCCTGAATTGGTGGATTACACCCAGTACGGCATTCATGACGCTTTAGTCGTGGATAACACCGGTATTTGGAAAGACGATAAAGAATTGTCTATTCACTTTAAATCCAAAGGTGCAGCCAAAGTTCTGTTAACAGCCCCTGCAAAAGGTGACGTTCACAACGTGGTCTATGGCGTGAACCATAACATGATCCAGCCGGAAGACCGTATTGTCTCTGCAGCCAGCTGTACGACCAATGCCATTACACCTGTATTAAAAGCCTTAAACGATGAGTTTGGCATCAAAAATGGTCATGTTGAAACTGTGCATTCGTACACCAACGATCAGAACTTAATCGACAACTACCACAAAGCTGAACGTCGTGGTCGTGCTGCGCCACTGAATATGGTCATTACGTCGACCGGCGCTGCCAGCGCTGTGGCTAAAGCCCTGCCTGAACTTAAAGGCAAGCTGACCGGAAATGCCATTCGGGTGCCAACACCTAACGTCTCTATGGCGATTTTGTCATTAAACCTGAACAAAGAAACCAACCGTGACGAGCTGAACAACTACCTGCAAAAAGTAGCCTTGTTCTCAGAATTGCAAGATCAGATTGATTTCACCAGCTCGACTGAAATTGTATCCAGCGATTTGGTGGGTTCACGTTACGCTGGTGTGGTCGATTCACAAGCCACTATAGTGCAGGATGATCGCTGTGTACTGTACGTATGGTACGACAACGAGTTTGGCTACAGCACTCAGGTGATTCGCGTTATGAACGAAATGGCCGGAATAAAATACCCAACGTTGCCAGTCAACAAGTAGACATTGATCTCAAAGCAGGCCGCCTTAGTGCGGCCTTTTTGATTATTTAAGGTGGCCAAATCTGTAGCTTCGGCTGAACAGTAAGAAATTTAATGTTATGATGCCGGTCCGTTAAGACTGCCTTGAGGCAGCATCTGTCACTCAACCAAGTGGATATGTTATGAAAATTACCTGTAATTTTGACAGCGGTAATATTGAAGTGATCAAAGCCGAACATCCTGCCGATATTCAGCTGGCGATCCGCAAAGACCACAACTCAGACTTCTACCAATGGTTCCATTTCCGTTTGCATTCTCAAAGTACTGAACCTCACACTATTCGCATCGTTAATGTCAAAGACTCTGCTTATCCGGATGGCTGGAAAGGCTATCAGGCTGTGGCATCTTACGATAGAGAAAACTGGTTCAGAGTGGAAACCCAACTGGTTAATGACGAGCTGGTGATCACTCATTACCCTGAAGCTGAATCAGTGTACTTTGCGTATTTTGCGCCTTACAGCTACGAACGTCATATGGACTTACTGCATCAGGCCCAAAGCTCTGGTATGGCCCAAATTGTTGAGTTGGGTGAAACCTTAGACGGTCGTGATATGAGTATGCTGGTGGTGGGCGAACCTGCGGATGGCAAGAAAAAAATATGGATCACAGCCCGCCAACATCCCGGCGAGTCTATGGCCGAATGGTTTGTTGAAGGTTTATTAGACAGACTGCTGGATGAAGATGACGGCGTTGCCCGCACTTTGCTGGAAAAAGCTGTGTTTTACATAGTGCCAAATATGAACCCTGATGGCAGCGTTCGTGGTCATTTGCGTACCAACGCCGCTGGTGTGAACTTAAACCGTGAATGGCAAACGCCAAGTATGGAAAAAAGCCCGGAAGTCTATTTAGTACGTCAACAGATGCTGGAGACTGGGGTTGATATGCTGCTGGATGTGCATGGTGATGAAAATCTGCCGTACAACTTTGTTGCAGGGGCTGAAGGTGTGCCTTCGTACAATGCCAAAATGCAGCAGTTAGAGACCAGCTTTAAAGATGCAATGTTGTTAGTCACTCCAGAGTTTCAGACTGAATTTGGTTATGAGCTGGATGCACCGGGTCAGGCGAATTTGACCATAGCGTCCACCTGGGTGGCAGAGCAGTTTAAGTGCTTGTCTTACACCCTTGAAATGCCATTTAAAGACAATGCTAATTTGCCAGATCTGGCTTATGGCTGGTCTGATGTGCGGTCAATGAAACTGGGGCAGGATAGCCTGGTGGCGATACGAGCTGTGGTTGACCAACTGCGGTAAACAAACCCTGTCTACAGAAGATGCAGGTCAGCCTGAGCTGGCTTGCAAACTTGTTCTTTTGCTTTATAGTGCGCCATAACTTTCAGAGGGTTTTACTATGGCAATTATTTCCTGCCCACGTTGTGGTAAAAAGATTTCGGATAAAAGTCAGACCTGCCAGCATTGTCAGTTGGATTTAAGCGGTATGACTGCGGAAAGAAAACATCACTTAGCCATTGAAGCACAGGATAAAAAAGTTCAGAGTGCACTCAATCAGTCCATGCTGGCCTTGATCCTGTTTTTAGCTGGTTTCTGTTTTTTGTATTTTTGGGCTTTAGAGCCGGATGGTTACGAAACCATGGTGTCCCAAGGCATGATTGCTGGTGGTTTTCTTTGGTATATTTACGCCAGAGCCCGCCTGATTTATCTGAAGCGAAAAAAGTAATATGGATTTCAAAGCTCTTGTGCTGGCGATGTCGCCTGATACCTATCAATCCTTGTTAGATACAGTAGCCACGGGTCGTTGGGCCGATGGTGTTGCTCTTTCCGATATGCAAAAAGCTCATACTCAGCAACTGGTGATGGCTTATCAGGCCTATGTACTCAAATCCACTGAGCCCTATACCATAGGGGCAGATGGTCAGATGGTGGTTAAATCCAAAGCTGAAATGAAAAAACAATTCCCTCAGGACTCTTCGATAGCAAGGTTTGCGCATGATGATCTTTAAACGTTGGTTTGCACCTAAATGGCAACACAAAGACGCTGCAGTGCGGCAACAAGCTATTGCCGGCTTAAATGTGGACGCTCAAAACAAAGAAATTTTGCACGAGCTGGCTTTTAATGATGGCCATGAAGCGGTACGCCGTGCAGCTTTGGAAAAACTCAATGAGTTTTCTTTATGGTGGCAAGCCAGCAAGCAGGATAACGCCGAACGTTTAAAGCAGTATGCTGAAAGCCAGTTGGTACAAATGGTGCTGGAAAATCGCATCTCTGCGCCATTAAAACGTCAGTTTATTGAAGAATGTCACAGAAGCAGTATTTTAGAAAAATTAGCTCTGACAGAAGTCGATACTGATATTCGTTTTTCGCTGCTGATGCGGCTGAAAAAAAACGAACTGGTGTTAGCCAACTTGCAGCAAGACCTGTTAAATCTGGAGCAAAAGCGTCAGCTATTGGCTTTGATTACCGATCAAAAACAACTGGAAAAGCTCAGTAAACAATTGGCTGAGCCTTTGGCCAGTGAATTAAAGCTGCAACTCCAAGAGCTTCAGCAAGCCAAAGACAAGCCAGTTCAGGTACGTAAAGTGATCAACCTGCTGCTGGCAAAATTAAACGCTGTGCGTGAACGTGGTGATTTAACCCAGATGCAGCAAAAATGGCAGCAATACCAACAGGAATGGGACTCAGCTCAGTCTGATCTCGCTTTGTTGGATGATGCAGCTGAACTGACGCAAAAGTTTAATAAAATAAAATTGCTCACTGAAGCTGCCTGGGCACCTTTGTTGAAAGAGCAGCAACAGCAGCTGGCTCAACAACAAAAACTGGCGGCCTTAAAACAGCAGCAGCAACAGCTTGAAACAGAGCTGCAAGCCTTGCAACAAGAGTTAGCACAACTGATGTCAGAAGGCCGGTTGGATGAAACCGATCCCTTGGCTGCAAAGGCGACAAGCTTGTTACAGCACGTCTCACAAAGTGATTTAGCGGCACCAGTAAAAACCAGTTTGCAAAAAGCAGTGACGGCTTTTGAGCGCCAGTTGCAACAACTGCCGGCTCAGGCTGAGCAACTGTTTAAACTGACCCGTTTATTGGCAGACTGGTCTTCAGCAGCACTTCCAACAGATACGACCCAGTTTCAACAGATCGAAGCTAAATATCAGCAATGGCAGCAGGAATGGAATAAAGGCCGTAAGACCTTAGGTGCTATGTTGCCTGACAGCCTGGCGGAAGCGCAGCAACAACTCAACGCACAGTGGCAGGATCTGATGACAGGTTTTGCCGGTCAGGCAGATAAAAATCTGAAATCTGTTCGTTCTAAACTTGCTGAGTTTCGTCGTTTATATGAAGCAGGGCGCTATAAAGTATTGTTTGGATTGTTTAAAGGCATTCAACAAAGTTTCGCTGAATTAACACCAGCTCAGCAGCAACAACTGGCTAAAGATTTCCAGGCCGCAGAGCAGCAACTGCAGCAACTCAATGAGTTACAAAACTATATAGCTACGCCTCGCAAACAAGAGTTGGTCGCACAAATGCAGGCTTTGGCTGAAGCCACTGATGTTGAAGCACCACAAAGAGCAGAGCAGGTGAAGTTAGCTCGTGCCACCTGGCAGACCTTAGGCCGTGCTGATGAAGCAGTAGAGCAGGAGCTGAATCAGGCGTTTAACCTGGCCTGTGAGCAGGCTTTTGCACCATGCCGCGATTATTTCGCTGCACAGGATGAGCAACGTAAGCAAAATGCTGTGATTAAACAGCAGATTCTGGCCGATTTAACCGCCTTGTTGGATCAACCTCTGGATAAAGGCTTTGACAGTCAACTGACGGCATTGCAAAAAAGCTGGCGTGAAAGTGGTCCAACAGAATCTGCGCTTTATAAAGAATTGGCTGCTCAGTTTAAGACGCTGGTGGATCAGCTCAAGGCCAGGGTTCGTGGTCAACATGAACAAAACCTTGCAGAAAAACAACAGTTAGTTGAAAAAGCGCAGTTGCTGCTGACCTTGTCTGTGGATGAAGCGGTAGCTGGAGCTAAGAAGTTACAACAAGACTGGAAACAGATTGGTTTTGCCGGTAAAACTGACCAGCAGTTATGGTCACAATTCCGAGTGGTTTGCGATCAGATTTTTGCCAATAAAACTGCGGCAAAACAGCAGCAAGACCAGCAATGGTCAGAGCAGCAACAACAGACCGAAGCCCAATTCACTGAAGTAACACAACAAGCTGCACAGGCAAGCACAGCAGCAGAACTGCATGCCGCTCAAAGCGCGTTAAAAGCGTTGGATGTGCCGGCTAAGTCAGCGTTATTGCAGCAAAAACAGCAGTTATTCACAGAGCTGCAGCACAAACTGGAAACATTAGAGCAATCCGCTTTTAATGCCAGTTATCAGCAGTTGTTTGACGCTTTGGCTCAGTCTGATGTAACGGCTGAATCTATACCAGCTCGTTTTCGTGAAGACTTTGCCAAAGGCAATGAATCCCAGTTGACTCGTGCTCAACTGACGACTGCGATAGAACTGATCAGTGGCAAAGACTGTGTCGCTGCTGATAAAGCCCAGGTGCAGTTGCAGTTATTATCGGACAAACACAATTCGGGTCATAGTCTGACAGTGGATGCATTGTTAAAACGCTGGTTAAGTTTTGGCGCTGTCAAAGCAGAAGAGCAGGGCTTAGTGGAGCGTTTACGAGTGGTGTTTGCATAACTCTTGTTTAACTTAACAAAAATGTAGATGAAAAAAAGCCAGCGCAAGCTGGCTTTTTTTTGTCTTTGTAAAAGACGGGTCTTTTACAGTGTCAATTCACCACGCAAACTTTGTTGCATAAATAACCTTACTTGCTCAGTGCTTAAAGGCTGGCTGAGTAAATAATGCAGTTTAGTTAAGGTGGCTTCCAGTGTCATATCGTAACCACTGATCACACCGCACTCTCGCAGGGCGTTGCCTGTGGCATAACCGCCCATATTCACTTTGCCTTTAAAACACTGAGTACAGTTGACAATAATGGTGCCACGCTTAGAGGCTTCTGTTAAGGCTTCCAGCAGTTCTGGTTGTTGTGGAGCATTGCCGACACCATAAGATTTAATAATCAGGGCTTTGATAGGAGCTGCAGCCATGTTTCTGATCACATCCGCACTGATGCCCGGATACAAAGTCACGACGCTGATCGGCTGAGGGGTAATTTGTGCAATCTTTAAAGCTTTGGTCACAGCAGTAGAGGCCAGATGGCCAGCCACTAAATTGATATGAATACCAGCTTCAATCAGCGGTGAAAAGTTCGGAGATGCAAAGGCATCAAAACCATCGGCATCAGCCTTGGTAGCTCTGTTACCGCGAAAGAGTTTATTGTTAAAAAACAGCGCCACTTCGGCTATAGGGTAATAAGCCGCCAGATAGAGCGCATTCAATAAATTTACCTGACCGTCAGAGCGCAATTGTGCCAGCGGAATTTGCGAGCCAGTGACTATGACGGGCTTAGCCAAATCTTCCAGCATAAAAGATAAAGCAGAGGCGGTGTAGGCCATAGTATCAGTGCCATGCAACACCACAAAACCATCGTAGTCGGCATAATGGCTTTGAATATCAGTGGCAATTTCCAGCCAGTGCGCTGGTGTCATATCGGAAGAGTCAATCACCGGATGGTATTCGTGGATATCAAATTCCGGCATTTCTGAGCGGTAAAATTCCGGCATGCTTTTGACCGTATCGGATAAAAAGCCGGGCACAGGTACAAAACCATTGCTGGATTGCTGCATACCTATAGTACCGCCTGTGTAGGCGACATAAATTCGTTTTTTGTTCATGACAGAGAAGGTCCTGATCTGTTGTGTTGCTATTGTAATCAACAGCGGCGGGGCTGTCAGGTTTTGTTCGGTTTAATCTGTATCCACGCAGTTATTTCGCTTTGAATACCGCTGAAAGGTGAAGAAAATTGTGAAAAATTGACCACTTTGCACAAATGCTGAGCAAACGGATTAAAAGCGATAGAAAAGCACTTTACAAAAAAAGGCGGGCCCCCTAATATGACGTCCAACGCGGAGGGGTGGCAGAGCGGTTTAATGCACCGGTCTTGAAAACCGGCGAAGGTTAATAGCCTTCCGAGAGTTCGAATCTCTCCCCCTCCGCCATTAAAACCACCATCAAGGTGGTTTTTTTATATTACGAGCCTCTATATCTCATTGCTTTATATAGCTTTTCTGTTTCACACATAAAAATTCCATGTTACTTATCGCATTCGCTTATGAAGTGCTTGAGCTTTATCCTGTCTCTGCTTTATGCTCGGACATAACCCAGCTAGACTGGAATAGTTAACCTGGTCGCGGAGATATCAAATTGATTAATGTGTTATTAGTGGATGATCACGAGCTGGTTCGGACCGGCATCAGTCGTATACTAATGGACGAACGTGGCATTAAGGTCATAGGTGAAGCTATTTCCGGTGAAGCTGCAATCCAATTTTGTCGTCATCAGGAACCAGACGTGGTGCTGATGGACATGAATATGCCTGGTATGGGCGGTATGACGGCGACTAAACGTATTTTGCATTATTGCCCTGAAATCAAAATTCTGGCGTTATCTGTCTCCTGCGAAGAGCCGGTTCCAACCAAAGTGATGCAATTAGGCGCTTCAGGTTTTATCTCCAAAAATGCTGCCCCTGCAGAAATGGTCAGCGCTATTCGTAAAGTGCATGCAGGGGAGCGTTATATCTCAGGTGAGGTGGCGCAAAAAATGGCGATGAGCCGGGTCACCAGCAGCAATCAAAATCCTTTTGAAGAGTTATCGGACCGTGAAATGCAAATTATGCTGATGATCACCCGTGGTCAGAAGGTCAACGATATCGCTGAGCAGTTAAATGTCAGCGCCAAAACCGTCAATTCCTATCGTTACCGTATGTTTGAAAAACTGGATATCAGTGGAGATGTTGAGTTGACGCATTTAGCATTACGGCATGGCATGATTGACATTGCAAAGTTATAACCCTTTTCCTTATGTTTGATGCCGATGTTTGACGCCAAGAGCTTCCTGAAAACAGCGCCCCATATGCCGGGCGTCTATCGTATGATGGATCAGAAAGAAACCGTTATTTATGTCGGTAAAGCCAAAGATCTGAAAAAACGTTTATCCAGTTACTTTCGCCAGAATGTTTCCGGCAGTAAAACCCGCGCCTTAGTCAGTCATATTCATAGTGTCGAGCTAACAGTCACCCAAAGTGAAACAGAAGCGCTGATTTTAGAAAACAACCTGATTAAGCAGTACCTGCCTAAATACAATATTTTGCTGCGTGACGATAAGTCTTACCCATTTATTTTGATCACCAACCACAAACATCCTCGTATCAGCTCGCACCGTGGGCCTCGCAAAGTGGAAGGGCAGTATTTTGGCCCTTATCCAAGCGCAGGCGCTGTCTGGCAAAGTTTAAAGCTGCTGCAAAAAGTATTTCCTATCCGCCAGTGTGAGGACGGTTTTTATCGCGCCCGCACCCGGCCTTGTTTGCAGTACCAGTTAAAGCTGTGTTCAGCGCCTTGTGTCGGCAAAATATCAGATGAAGACTATGCTGCCGAAGTAAAAAATACCTCGCTGTTTCTATCCGGTAAAAGCCAGCAATTGATAGAGCAACTGGTGCAGCAAATGGAAAAAGCCAGCACTGAAATGGCTTTTGAAAAAGCGGCCCAGTTTCGCGATCAAATTGTCAGTTTACGCAAAGTTCAAGAGCAGCAATACGTCAGTGGCGATCACGAAGAAATGGATGTGATAGCTTTGGAGTGGTCGCATGGTGTGGCTTGTATCCATGTGCTTTTTATACGCGATCATAAAGTGCTGGGCAGTAAGAACTTTTTCCCTAAAGTACCGGCAGGTTCTGCACCTGAAGAAATTTTACCCTCTTTTTTAGCTCAGTTTTATTTAAGTGGTGCCGGTGGCCAAATGATGCCTAAAGAGCTGGTACTGAGCGAGCAGGTCGAAGATGACGAGCAACTGGCGCAGGCTATTAGTGAACTCGCGCAGCGTAAAGTCAGTTTTGTTTATGCCAAACGTGGTGAAAAAGCCCGTTATCTGGCTTTAGCACAAAAAAATGCACAAGTGGCTGCTGCCACTAAGTTGTCTGTCAAAGAGCAGGTTGCAGTGCGTTATCGTGAGCTTAAACAGACATTAAAGCTTGAGTTTTTAGAGCGGATGGAGTGTTTTGACATCAGTCATACCATGGGGCAATCAACCATTGCTTCTTGCGTAGTATTTGATGGTCAGGGACCGAACAAAAGCGAATACCGCCGTTTTAATGTCGAAGGCATTACACCTGGGGATGATTATGCCGCTATGTTATTTGCGCTGAATAAACGCTACAGCAAGCTCACAGATGAAAGCCGGATCCCGGATTTGATTTTAATAGACGGCGGCCAGGGCCAACTGACTCAGGCCATCGATTTTTTCAGCAGTTGGCCTTTTGCTAAAAAACCAGTGCTGGTGGGGGTAGCAAAAGGCACTAGTCGCAAGCCTGGTTTAGAAACTTTAATTTTGCCCGATAACCCTGCAGGTTTTTCCTTAGCTGCAGAGTCACCTGCTTTGCATTTAATTCAGCAAATCCGCGATGAAGCGCACCGTTTTGCCATTACAGGCCATCGAAATAAACGCGGTAAAGCCATTATTAAAAGCCCATTGGAAAATATCGACGGAGTAGGTGAGAAACGCCGACAAGCTTTGTTACAATACCTCGGAGGTTTGCATGGCGTGATGCAGGCCTCTGTGGACGAACTCGCGACAGTACCGGGAATTTCCAGGCAACAGGCCGAAAAGATTTACCAGGCATGTCACAATAACTAAATATGTGTGCCGACTTTGAGAAGTAGTGTTATGTGGAATATTCCAAATCTGTTGACTATGTTCCGATTGTGTTTGATCCCTGTTTGTTTATTCTGTTTTTACTCTGAACTGGAACACGCCCGCTTTTTTGCCGCTTTTGCCTTCTGGTTTGCTGCTATCACCGACATGCTGGATGGATACCTTGCCCGTAAAATGGAGCTGCTGACGCCTTTTGGGGCTTTTTTAGACCCTGTGGCTGATAAACTGATGGTGGCAGCTGCTTTAGTCTTGATCGCCGTCGATATGCAAACCTTATGGGTGACTATTCCGGCTTTTATTATGATCAGCAGAGAGATATTAATTTCTGCCTTACGTGAATGGATGGCCGGAGTAGGGCAACGTGCTCAGGTCGCAGTGTCCGAAGTGGGTAAATACAAAACAGCAGCGCAGATGTTGGCATTGATAGGTTTAATTTGGCAGCCTGTCGGCTGGCTGACTGATTTAAGTATGGCGCTGCTGTATATAGCGACCTTATTAACAGTTTGGTCTATGTTGGTTTACCTGAAAGCATCCTGGCCAGCGCTGAGTAAATAGGCGGAAAAAGTTTGCAAAAACAGCAGTGAAGCTACTTTTTGAGCAAACGAATTTAAAAGCATAAATTTGTGGTTGACGTAAAAGCATAAACCAGTAGAATGCGTCTCGTGTTACGGCGAATGGCCAGTAGAAAGCGGGCATAGCTCAGTTGGTAGAGCGCGACCTTGCCAAGGTCGAGGTCACGAGTTCGAGCCTCGTTGCCCGCTCCAAGTCGTACGCCAGATGGCGGGTTGGCAGAATGGCCATGCAGCGGATTGCAAATCCGTCCACCTCGGTTCGACTCCGGGACCCGCCTCCATCTAATGCGTTACTTGGTTGAATGTCGTTGGCTGTAATACAAAATTGAAAAGTGTTTGCCCGGGTGGTGAAATCGGTAGACACAAGGGATTTAAAATCCCTCGCTCGAAAGGGCGTGCCGGTTCAAGTCCGGCCCCGGGCACCATCTCAATAGCAAGATGTTGAGACAGGTTGAGAAACCTGAAATACCAAAGCAGGTTGTTATCTGCAAAATGCCTAAGCGGGCATAGCTCAGTTGGTAGAGCGCGACCTTGCCAAGGTCGAGGTCACGAGTTCGAGCCTCGTTGCCCGCTCCAAATTTAGAAAAAGCAGCCTCCAGGCTGCTTTTTTCGTTTTAGGCTCTGCAGAGCAGAATGGTGTTGTTTGTGCCTAAAAAAAGCGGCCTAAACCGCTTTTTGTGATCCAACGGAAGTTAACTCACCAGGAGTGAACCCAGCCACAGACTAAACAGGCTGATCGCTACTATACCGACCAGATTCAGCACTAAGCCTGCCCTGACCATATCTTTAATTTGTAGCTTGCCTGAAGCAAACACAATAGCGTTGGGTGGCGTAGCCACAGGCATCATAAAGGCAAAACTGGCAGCCAAAGCCGCTGGCACTACTAAATACAGCGGCGACAGGTCCATAGAGAGAGCCACAGGGCCTAATAATGGCAGGAAAGCTGCCGCAGTAGCTGTATTGCTGGTAACTTCAGTCAGGAAGATGATCAGACTGGTCACCACCAGCAGCAGTAGTACAGGCGGCACAGTGTGCAATAGCTGTAATTGTTGTGCCAATAATTCAGCAACACCGGTTTTCTGGATCTGATCGGCCATACTCAGACCACCACCAAACAGCAACAACACTC
This sequence comes from Rheinheimera soli, assembly GCF_031457405.1. Classification (GTDB taxonomy): domain Bacteria; phylum Pseudomonadota; class Gammaproteobacteria; order Enterobacterales; family Alteromonadaceae; genus Pararheinheimera; species Pararheinheimera soli_A. The sequence continues at coordinate 809,355 of NZ_JAVDWR010000001.1, forward strand.
CCCAGGGCAAATTCTGACTGTCTTTCCATTCCAGCAGAGCTGTGCCAGAACCTTTTTCGCCTGGCAAGATAAAAAGTAAAGCGGCTGCGCAAAGGGCAATTACTGTGTCACTGACGGGTAATCCGGTCCATTTCACCAGCCATTGCTGGCTGATCCAACTAAAAGCCGCCAGCGCGAATACCATTAACACTAATTTTTGTGAACGTGACATAGCGCCTAAAGCCTGCAACTGGGCTGAAGTATCATTCTGAGCCAGTTCAGTTTTGGGCATGCGGAAATGGATTTTTGTCAGCCAGACCCAGCAAATAACCAACATAGTCAAAGCCAATGGCACACCCAATAGCATCCAGTCGGCAAAACTGATTTGAATGTTATAACTTTTTGATAAGTAAGCGGCGAGCAGCGCATTGGGTGGAGTACCAATTAAAGTAGCCACACCCCCTATGCTGGCACTGTAGGCGATACTAAGCAAAACAGCTTTACCAAACTGGTCCTGTGTTGAGGCGTTTGCCATAGCGATAATGGATAAACCTATAGGCAACATCATCACAGCTGTGGCGGTATTGGACATCCACATGGATAAAAAGGCAGTGACAGCCATCACAGCTGCTATTTGTAAACCTGGTGAAGACCCGACCATAGACAAAGCTTTTAAAGCGATGCGCTTATGCAGAACGGTTTTTTCCATTGCTATGGAAAGAAAGAAACCGCCTAAAAACAGGAAAATCAACGGATGGGCGTAAGGCGAGGTTGCTGCGTCCAGTTTATCTATGCCCAACAGGGGGATAAAAATCATCGGCAGCAATGATGTAACCGGAATGGGCACGATCTCGGTGATCCACCAGAGCACCATCCAGGCCATTAAACCCGTGATCATCCAGGCGGCCTGGCTCATTTGTGCTGTGGGGGGCGGTAACAAAATAGTCAGTAGTAATAACAAGGGGCCACAGAGTAGCAGCATGCGGCTGGAGAAAGACGACATAATACATCCTTAAAAGAAACCGGAGCAAGGCTCCGGTGAGATCAGAAAAAAAACTTCATGCCCAGAGCGGCTGCATGATCGCGCCCGGTTTCAAAGTTAAGTTTGGACAGAAGCAGATAGGCCGTCAAATTGTTTCGCCACTGGTAATCCACTCCAATGCTATGCAATCTGGCATTTTCAGCATGACGGGTTCGGCTGTCATCCTTTTGCCATTGCCATTTATAAGTCCAGTCGTTACGCTGATAACTCAGCTGCGCCAGCCAGGCGTCCCCTTCGATATTACGCACCAGATGTTCACTGTGCTGATACATCAAGCCTGCTGCAAGCACAGCACCATCAGTTTGCCACAGTGGCAGTTGTGCCAGCAGACGCTCTGCAGTGATATTGTTCAGTTCATCAGTACGGCCATACGCCAGATACAGAGGGTATTTTTTTAACGCCGGGTCGCCATAACCCACTACCCAGTCATAACCACCGGCAATCTCATCACTGGCCCCTGTCTGCCAGGTGGCGGAAAAGTTAAAACCTTCGATAATCGGCGACTGATAACTTAGTATATTTTCCAGCCTGTCCTGAGCTGGCGTGATCTGAGCTATATCGGCGAGGGACTCGTTAAATAAATCGATTTTTCCCTCAGATTTTTTAAACCTGGTGTCATTTTTACCAAACACCAATTCGCCATAGCGACCAGCTAGCCCTATATAGGTATTACGTGAACCGAAGCGGTGACCTTTATTGGCATCATCCAGACCATTTACCTGCCACTCATACACAGCTATGACAGCCAATCCATCTGTCAATTGATGTTTGGCTTTCAGACCCAAACGGGAAAACGGCACTTCAATTTGCCGGCCTTGATCGGCATAACGATACAGCCCTTTATCAACATCCAGTGCTTGTAGTTCAAGTTTACCGTACCAGTCCCATTCAAAAGCGTTGACCTTTGACGCTGTAAAAGCCAGAGTGCAACAGACGGCTGCAGAATATATTGATTTAACCATGTTGCACCTCTGCCGCTTTGACTGACACTGTATCTGTTTGTGAAGTTGCTCCCAGAGCCAGCTCCTTATCCAATTGTTGCATATCCAGTTCACCACACCATTTGGAAACCACCAAAGTGGCGACACCGTTACCAATTAAATTGGTTAATGCTCTGGCTTCAGACATAAATCTGTCTATGCCTAAAATCAAGGCTATACCAGCCACTGGTACTGAACCTACTGAAGCTAAAGTAGCAGCTAATACGATAAAACCGCTGCCGGTCACCCCTGCAGCACCTTTGGATGTCACCAGTAACACCGCCAGTAAGGTCAGCTGCTGAGTTAAATCCATGGGGGTATCTGTCGCCTGAGCAATAAAGACCGCCGCCATGGTCAGATAAATAGCTGTACCGTCGAGATTAAAAGAATAGCCTGTAGGCACAACTAAACCTACAGTAGATTTAGTAGCTCCCAATTTCTCAAGCTTGGCCATCATACGTGGCAACACGGATTCAGACGATGATGTGCCTAATACGATCAGCAGCTCTTCTTTAATATAACGAATAAAGCGGGTAATAGAAAAACCGTGGTAACGGCAAATTGCACCTAATACGATAAAAATAAACAGCAGGCAGGTGATGTAGAAGGTGGCCATTAAACCGGCTAAAGACCATAAAGTAGCAATGCCGTATTTACCTATGGTAAAGGCCATGGCACCAAAAGCACCAACAGGAGCGACTTTCATCAGCATATGCACTATGGCAAATAACACTTCTGAGCTTTTTTCCACATAACCAAAAATCAGGTTTTGCCGGCCACCCAAGCGCTGCAAAGCAAAACCAAACAGGACAGAAAAAAACAGCACTTGCAGCATATCGCCACGGGCAAAAGCATCAAATACGCTGCTGGGGATCACATTCAGCAGAAAATCAGTGGTACTTTGCATCTGATCCGGCGCTGTGTATTTACTGATGGATTGTTGATCCAGACTGGCCGGGTCTATATGCATTCCGACACCAGGTTTGACGACATTAATCACCACTAAACCTATGACTAATGCGATGGTCGACACTGTTTCAAAATAGAGCAGGGCATAACCCCCTGTTTTTCCTACTTTTTTCATATCTTCCATACCGGCGATACCCACCACTACGGTACAAAAGATAATGGGCGCGATAATCATTTTAATCAGCTTGATAAAGGCTGTGCCCAAAGGCTGCATGGCGGTGCCAAGCTCCGGATAAAAATGACCTAAAAAGATACCTATGCTTATAGCTAACAATACTTGGATATAGAGGCTGGAGAGCAGCCTTTTGGTTTTATTTTTCATTATTATTGTCTCTCTGGTTATGGAGTAAATCTCCCTGTCAGACAGTCAATAGCAAAGAGGAAGCCAGCTTTTTTATTTTAATATTATTGTTTAAATTCAGGTGGTTACATATTATTTATTTAAAGGGTGAGAAGGCTTGTGCGGATTTCCGCACAAGCTACAAAGAGGGTTGTCACTTAATCCGCACAAGGTGCAGCTCAGTCTTCGTTTTTGTCCAGAAAGTCGCGGCGGGTCAGCTGATATTTAGCCATTTTGTCGTACAAAGTTTTACGGGGTAAATCCAGCTCGCTCATCACAGCTTTTATCGCCCCTTTGTGTTGATTTAAGGCTTCTTCCAGCAGCATTTTTTCGTAATATTCAACCCGCTGCTGTAAGCTCATACTGCCTGTGATGCCATGTTCTGCTTTATGTGGCTGAGTGCTAAAAGCAACCTGCGCACCCATTAATACATAACGTTCCGCCATATTACGCAGCTCCCGCACATTGCCAGGCCATTGATGCTGCGCCAATTGTTGTAACTCTGTGCTTTTGAGCGGAATATATTCTTTATGGAAACGCGCTGCGGCTATGCGGGCAAAATGTGAAAATAATAAAAACACATCATCTTTACGCTGGCGTAGTGCGGGCAAATGCAAATCCACCAGAGACAAGCGGTAATACAAATCACTGCGAAATTCGCCTGTGCCAGCCAATTGTTTTAAATCCATTTTGCTGGCGGCTATGACCCGAATATCCAAATCTATGGCCTGATTCGAGCCTAAGCGGGTTACTTTACGTTCTTCCAGCACCCGCAGCAGTTTGACCTGTAAAGACAAAGGGGTGCTTTCAATCTCATCCAGTAATAAAGTGCCGCCATTGGCAAACTCAAATTTACCTATACGTTTTTTATCTGCGCCGGTAAAAGCTCCTGCTTCAGCACCAAAGAGTTCACTTTCAATCAGTTGTTCTGGTATAGCTCCGCAGTTGATGGCAACAAAGTTATGCTGGCGTCTGCTACTTTGCTCATGTAAGTAGCGCGCCACCAGTTCTTTGCCTGTGCCGGTTTCTCCATAAATCAGCACGTCAGCAGGGGCGTCGATCACGGCATCCAGAGTGCGCCGTAACTGCTGCATCACAGGGCTTTGGCCTAAAATACGTAAACCAGGCTGTTGTTCGCGTTCAACCGCAGCTTTTAACTGCCGGTTTTCCAGCACTAAATGACGTTTTTCCAAAGCCCGGCGACTGACTTCTACCAGATGATCATTATCAAAAGGTTTTTCCAGAAAATCATAAGCGCCTTGTTGCATGGCTTTGACGGCCAATGACACTGCACCATAACCTGTCAGCATCACCACTGGGATTTCAGCGTCTATCGCATGAATTTTCTGCAATAGTTCAAGGCCATTCAGCGTCGGCATATGCATATCGGTGATCACTATGCCGCTATAGTGTGGGCTGATTTGTTTAAGAACTTCGGCAGGATTGGCGGTGGTGAAGCAAGGTAAATCTTCCAGCTTCAACAACTGGCTGACCGCACTGCGAATATCGGTTTCATCATCAATAAAAATAATAGCCGGATGCTGTTGTTCTGTAGTCGCCATTTAAGATCCTGTGTTTGCGATAGCAAGCGAAATAATAAATTCAGCACCAGCCGCAGAGGCGTTACGTACTTCAAGCTGGCCACCAAAGGATTGCACTATACGCTGTGAAATAGATAAACCCAGCCCCAAACCATCCCGTTGTTTAGTGGTAAAAAACGCCTCAAAAATGCGTTCTAAATGATGAGGCTCTATACCTGGGCCCTGATCACGGATATGAATACTGACCTGCTGCTGTTGAGTTTTAACCGCGATATGAAAGCTGGCATCAGCTGCTCCTGCCATAGCTTGCACCCCATTGGTCAAAATATTCACCAGCACTTGTTCCAGTTGAATAGGATCGGCCAGCACCATAGGGGAGTTATCTGGCAGCTGCAGCCTGATTTTTACGCCTTGTTGCTGGCATTGATGTTTGACTATACCCAGGGCGTCCAAAATAAGTTTATTTACCTGCACTAACTGGTTTTTGCCGGAGCTTTTACGGCTGAAATCTTTAAACTGCGCCACTATCACACTTAAACGCTGCATTAACTGGCGCATAGCCTGAATATTGGTTTTGGCGTCAACCAGATAACCTTTGTCGATCAGCTTCTCAGTCGTTTGAGCATAACTTTGTAAAGCGGTCAGCGGCTGATTCAATTCATGATTCAAAGAGGCTGACAATGCGCCTATAGTCGCAAGCTTGGCCGTTTGCACCAGCTGTTGTTCAGTTTGTGCCAGCTCAGTTTCAGTTTGTTCACGACGCTCTATCTGACGTATCAGCTGCCTGTTGGTTTCTGCCAGATCTTTGGTCCGGGCTATCACACGTTGTTCCAGTTGCTGATTATGTTGCACTAATTGCAAATGACGTTTTTGCCGTTCGCGTTTTACCCACAAGGCCAATAATGCCGAACTGTAAAACAAGGAGATCAGTAAAAACGCCCACCAGAGGGAGGATTGGTGCGGAGCAGGAGAGGCCAGCACTGTTAAGGTCCAGCCAAATTCCGGCAAAGGCCGCTGGTACGCTAAAAAGCTGGAGGTTTTGTTGTCGATCTTCAACTGCCACAGTCTATATGCTGAAGCCAGTACAGCAGAGCGAACCGAATAGTCCATGGGTTCGATATCTTGGGTAATATAGCGCTGCTGCTCAGATGGGCTGAGGGCTTTCCCCGTCAGGCTGGTTAAACGCCATTGCTGAATATCAGATAAAAACACCTCATCACTTTGTCCTGTGACCATAAAGTGACTGTCGGCAAGCCCGGCAATTTGGTGCTGATGTTGCTCTATAGGTTCCAAATCCACTTTGGCAACCATCACGGCAACTATCTGGTTCTGTACAAGCACTGGCACGCTGTAATAAAAACCGCGGCGTTCACTGGTATGACCCAGCGCATAATACTGAGCGCTCTGGCCTGTCAGCGCGTTTTGTATATAAGGCCGAAAGCCAAAATCTTTGCCGAGATAATTGATCTTCTTATCTGCGTTCGAACTGGCGATGACTATTCCTGCAGGGTTGACCAGGTATAAATCAGCCACATCTGCACTTTGCTGTAGTTGAAACAAATACTGATTAAGTGGATCAGTTGATCGAGGCAGGTCTTGCAGTAAAGAGACTAAGAAGGCCGACTCTGCAATTTGTTGTGGTAAATCAGCATAACGGCCTATTTCATAACGAATAAAAGCGGCGAGATTATCGCTTTGATGCTCTGCTTTTATCGTCAGTTGCCGGTAGTTCCAATGCTGTGCAGCGCATAGAGCCAGTGTAACGGCCAGCAGATAGCCACACAGCAGCAGGAACCAGCGCAGCTGCTTATTCATTCACTGCGTCTGTGGGCAGAAACGGCTTTGGGCGTCGCCAATAAGGAGGCCTCTTCAGTTTTACTGGAACTTAACAATTTGCTTTCCAGCTCTGCCATTTCGGTCTGGGTCAGTTCACGGTACTGACCTGCTTTTAACTCAGCCAAACGTACATTCATAATACGGACACGTTTGAGTTTGGTGACGTTAAAGCCCAGGAATTCTGTCATACGACGAATTTGCCGGTTTAACCCCTGAGTCAGAATAATGTTAAAGGTTTGGCGGGAAATCTGTTTCACCTGACAAGGTAAGGTAATGGTCTCGAGGATAGGCACACCAGAGGCCATTTTACGCAAAAACTGCTCTGTAACAGGCTTGTCGACCGTAACCACATATTCCTTCTCATGCTCATTACCGGCGCGCAGAATTTTATTAACGATATCACCATCGTTGGTCAAAAAAATCAGCCCTTCAGATTCTTTATCCAGCCGGCCTATGGGGAAAATACGCTCGGGATAACCCATGGCGTCAATAATATTGCCTTTGACATCCAGCTCTGTGGTGCAGGTAATTCCTACAGCTTTATGGTAAGCCAGATAAACCCGCCGTGGTTTGGCTTTGAGTGGCTTGCCTTGCACCAGGACCAGGTCTTGCTCTGTCACTTTTGTGCCCAAAGTCCCCGGCTGACCGTTGACAGTCACCAGACCTTGCTCAATCAGTTTATCGGCTTCCCTGCGTGAACAAAAACCTGTGTCACTAATAAATTTATTTAAACGAAACAATGTTGTTTGCTCCACAGCTTCACACCCGGCAGTTGAAAAAGGACGATAGTTTAGGGGCTCAATGCATCAGGGGCAAGGCCGCTGTTTATTTTAGAGCAGAAAACAGGCTGGGTCTTGGCAAGACGGGTGGATGAGGTACACTTGCTGCTTACTATTTAGAAGGGACCACTGATGTTACCTATTCAGCACTATTTCCCCCAAGCCGATGCCTTAGTTTATGGCTGCATGGGCCTGGGCGGCAGCTGGGATCTGCCCACGACCAGCAAAGAACAACGGGATTTATCCTTTACCGCCATTGAGGCTGCACTTGCAGCTAATATCCGCTTTTTTGATCATGCGGATATTTACACCAGAGGCAAAGCCGAAGCTGTGTTTGGCGATTATCTGGCTGCTCATTCCGGATTACGTGAACAGCTGATCATACAAAGTAAATGTGCGATACGTTTTGCTGATGATACAGCGGTAGGGCGTTATGACTTTAGCAAAAAATACATTGTTGAGTCTGTACATCAGTCACTGAAACGACTGCAAACTGACTATTTAGATATTTTATTGCTGCACAGACCGGATCAACTGATGTTGATTGATGAAGTGGCTGAAGCTTTTGCAGAGCTGAAACAACAAGGCAAAGTCAAAGCTTTTGGCGTATCCAACTTTGGCTGGCCGCAACTGCAGTTACTGCAGTCGGTATTGCCTGAGCCTTTGGTTGCCAATCAGCTGCAAATGAGCCTGAAAGATTTAAACTGGCTGGAGCAGAACGTACTGACCGCTATGCCAGATGGTGCGGCTCATCATTTTAGTTATGGCACTGTGGAATATTGCCAGTTGCACAAGGTGCAACTGCAAGCCTGGGGCAGTCTGGCGCAAGGTTTGTTTAGCGGTGGCCGTAGCCCTGAAACTCAAGCTCAGCAGGCCACTGCCGTTCTGGTAGCGCAATTGGCCGCAGAGTACCAAACCAGTCCGGAAGCTATAGTGCTGGCGTTTTTATTAAAACACCCGGCAGGCATTCAGCCCGTGATAGGCACCACCTCGCCAGCTCGTATTGCAGCTTGCCAAAAGGCCTTAACTGTCCAGCTAAGCCGTGAACACTGGTATGCACTTTACGTTGCCGCCAGAGGTAAGGCATTACCTTAAAAGAGGTAAAACAGCGTGATTGATTTTTACAAGCTCAATGACGCTGTCTATCTTGTTCTACAATTCTTCGCTAAAAGTTTTGTGTTAAATAGGTATGAGCCGATACTTTATACCGTATGCGCCAGTTTGATAGCAACTAGGTAGCAAAACCTCAGATGTTAATTCTGTATCTTCTCCAACAAAAAGATAATTGGCATACTCAGACAATTCGGCTTTGATTGCCTTTATAAGCTTTACATCGTTAATGCAGTGTCCTGCTCCGCCCAAAGAGATCGAGGGGATAGTAGATGGGTTAATTTGTTTAGTATCGCTAAAAAACCTAACGGATGCGCTAAGTTCTTCGACTCGTCTTGTAAACCATGCTTTATAGACTTCATTGTCAGCCTGTGTTAAAGCAAGAAGGTAGTCAGATAATAAAGTTTTAACTTCATACAAGCTTTTCGTGTATCCGTCACAGGTTTCCAATCCTGTTTCCATCCGTTGGTTTGATTTATTGATAAGCGATTCTACGGCTAATAGCAAATCTGCAATGTTGTACGTAAGCAACATGTAATCTGTTGAGGCGATCGCATACAAATTGTAAGTGTAACGTTGGGACCGAGTCATTTTAGCAATACGGTCTTCAATGTTGAGAGAAGGGTCAATGGATACTGATGTTAGATAAGCATTTAGCCTCAAATCAACAAATGAACCTGCTATTTCACCTTGTGACACTCTCTTGTTTTCAGAAGATATTCTCGCGAGCTTCATTCTAAAATCCTGATTTTCGGATTCCAGTCCACTAATTTTCTGAATCAACTGTTGATTCTCGTCATGAAGGTGTTTATTAGATTTAATAAGGTTATTGTACTCAATGATAATGCTGTTTACTCTATCGACCTCAGATTGAGGCAAAGTCACGCCCTTTGGACCGTTTAGTCCTGATAGGTTCGTCCCCAACAATCTATCAGCCATATATTGAAAAGCATCACTCATTCAGTCATCTACCTATATCGATTGGTTTGTTGTTTTACAGTAAGGCAAAATTCTATGTGATTCAAATAAATGTTACATGAAGGGGAACTGAGCTAAGACAGTTCCCTTCATGGTTCTTATTTGTGGGACTTAGTTGTTTGTCGTTGGCACAGACTGCAAATACTGGCTATTAGGTTGTTCTAAAATAGTCTGCCAGGATCCATAAGTTGGGTTGGCTAATACAAACCATTTTGTACCCCAGTAGTCCTGATAGCTATCCACCAAAGTGGAACGTTTCTCTGGTGTGATGTTTTTCTTTACGTCGGGCAGGAAATCACCAAAATCATCGCCAATCGACATTAAAATGCGAAAGTCTTTGGCAGCCAGCAGGCGGCGGCTTTCTTTTTCGCTGCTCCAGAGCGGTTGTTCTGACTTTAACCAGATTTGTGAGGCATCAATTTTTTCTATACCTACAGCTTTTAAATTACGCAGCGTATCGGCTTTTTGTGGGCAACTATCATCAGAGCCAGTACGTTTTTCACATTCTCTGTTGCTGATATACAACACTTTGACGCCAGCTGCTTCTGCTGTGTTGACAAAAGCTACTGCGCCCGGCACTGCTTTTGCTGCAGCCATAGCGACCCATTGGTCCCAACGTTTCGGATCGTAGCCCGCATTTAATAACACGCTTTGAGCGGCAACAGGGGAGTTATCCAGAATAGTCTCATCAATATCGACAATAATAGCGGGTGGCAGCTGTTGGTAATTCTCTTTCTGGTTCGTCAGAGCAGTCCAGCTTTTGTCTGCTATTGCCAAAGGCAGTTGTAAAGTCGCGGCCTGATAGGTCTGAATCGCACTGGCTTTAAATTCTGCTGAACTTTGATACCACAAGGTGGCATTCATATTGTCGTGAGTGTTGGCTTGTAAGGTAAAACAGCACCACATGAAGCTGCCCAGCAGCAAGGAGTGAGAGAGGTTCATTAAGACTCCGTAAGTATAAAAAAGATAAAGATAAAAAAAGCCCCCGCACAGCGGAGGCTTGCGACTTAGTTTTTATCCGGACCGGGCTCAGTTTTAGCCCCTTTATCGGACAGGTTATTCAGTGAAATAACCTTAGTTTTACTGATCTTGTGACGATAAATCTCACGCAGGTAGTGGATAGACTTTTTCACACTGTCGCGGGACAAACGAATGTCATTAATAGAGACAAACTTGTCTTTATTACGAATCAGCTCACGGTATTTTTTCTCATACATAGGTTTGATGGCATACCAGTTGGTATCGAGAATTTTCGCCGGATTTTCAAACTCATGCAGCATCTCGTCCAGACGTTCTTCGTCAAAATGATCGTCACGGATAAAGTCCAGCATGGCTTTATCCAGCGAGTCATTAAAACGATAGTCGTCTTTGGCAAAACAACGTTTGATAAAAGACACGATCAAGGTCAGGAAATCATCACTTAAACAAGGACTTTTAACAATCAGGGTAGTCAGCGAGATATTCGCTGAAGCACCAATCACCAGCGCATAACGCTTTAAGGTGGTGTTTGGGAACAGGGTATTTAAATGGCTTTTCAGACGATTTAAATCCATGTACGACAGTTTATAGTCTTTTGGCAACGAAATAATAGACACGACAGACGAACAGTTCTTGAAGAAATGCAGATCTTTTAAATCTTTTGGATCGTATCCACTTTTGACGTAGGACGCTAAAGCTTCGCGGTAACGGCCAGATTCGATAGGTAACAAACTGATGCCTTCGATGGCTTGCGTTACTTTATTAAAGTGGGGCAGGTCAATGGAGCGGAAAAACAGGTCATCGATATTCAGACCACTATTGCTGCTTTTATCAAACAACTTCAGTTTATCCACTGCAGCAGGAGTGCTTGGGATCACAGATTCAGCATAAGCCACTGCCACAGGGCCTGCCAGACTCATAAATAAGTCGTTGGCATCTAAACGTATAGTTTCCCCAATGTCGATACCGGCACGGCGGAAGTAGTTTTCGTCGTAATCTGTGGTCACAGCCTGCGCTGTTAAGATGTTAAAAATCTGCTGGGAAATATACTGGTTGGCATATTTTTCCATCGCATTCACGTCAATATGCTGAATTTCACCGTCATCGGTTTCTTCGGCGTAACGCATAATGTCGTTAGAAATCAACATCATTGCATTCCAGGGACGGATGCGGTGCATCACGCTGGATTCAGCGCTGTCTTCATTTTCCAGGTTGTACGAGAAATCCCATTCTTCAGCCAAATACTTACATAACAAACGGCCTGAGTTGATATGCAAAGCTTCTGACATCTCCACGCCGTGATCGGTAATATTCGGCAGTATACAGATACCGCTGGTGAAGATAGGTTCAAATACAAAAGAATGGCCAGCGTTGGCTTCATTTTCCATTTCTGGTCTGGTATCGAAGGTTTTCGCCATATAAGCATATTGCTGAGCCAAACCAAACTCAGACGCCATACCAGAACCTGTACCGCCGCCTGCGCTGAAAATATAGAAATACAGACGGGATTGGTTGGCTTTGATACCACAGGAATCAATCAGGTAAGAGTGGATAAATTTCCAGTCCGGGTTAGAGAATTTCTGCGTGTCTTTGTTCAGAATGATTTTCGCTAAGTACTGACCCAGAATAGGGGCGTTACCTGCACCACCAGCATGGACTTCAGATAAGTCCATAATTTTCATTTTGTTGTAGTCTTGCAGGAAATTGGATTTTTCACCTTTATGAGAAAAACGAATACGACCTTCGATATCTTTATCCAGGTCACCCAGCATCACTAAAGGCTCAATCAAAAACACCGGTTTCACCTGATGGGACTTATCCAGATTCAGGCCTTTTTTGATCCAGCGTACAGGGCGGTATTCGGTTTCTTTTTGCTGACGTTCTTCAATATTAAATTCGTTCATATAGAAGCTGCGGGCATTGTAGACCAGAGAGGCCACGTCCAGCGCTATATTAGAGCCACATCGGCCTAAGCCAATTAAACAAACCGAAGGAAACTGTTGCTGTCGTCTGTTAACGTCTTCAACTTCTGAGGCTGGAATAGGGAAAACACTATTTCGCAAGGCATCCAGATTGGACAGGATCCGACTCAGGTCGCGTTCAGTGAAATACATGTAGCGGCCAGAACCAAAATTCAGGTCTGCTTCAGTTTCAGTGGCGGAGAATGGACGCACTGTTACATTTACATCGTCTTTACCGGCGCTGCTTTTTATCACTTTTGTACTCATGGATAACCTTCCAAGCTGTTTTTATTGTTCTGAGCTACTTTCGATCTGAGTCATAAACATAGACTTAGCTGTCTATTATTACAATTGGCATGAAGTACAGTACAGCAAAATTATCGAAGAGAATTGAACTTTTTGATAATCAGGAAAATAAAACTGAAAAATACCGCATTAATCTCCCAGGGATATGAAATAAATGGGATCAGAAACTGTCGATTTTAGTTTTTTGCTTCTGATCCCATCTTCCCCTGACTGCTACATATTCGGATAATTTGGACCACCAGCACCCTCTGGTGTCACCCAGGTGATGTTCTGACGTGGGTCTTTAATATCGCATGTTTTACAATGAATGCAGTTCTGTGCATTGATTTGTAGTCGCGGCTGGTTGTTTTCTTCAATGATCTCATAGACGCCTGCCGGGCAGTAACGCTGCGCTGGCTCGTCATACAAAGCTAAGTTCACTTGAACAGGAATGGAATCATCGGCCAGTTTTAAATGGCAAGGCTGATCTTCTTCATGGTTAGTGTTGGATAAATACACAGAAGACAAACGGTCAAAGCTCAGCTTCTGATCGGGCTTAGCGTATTGAATTTTTGGGGCCTCACTGGCCGGTCTTAATGTCAGATGATCAAAGGTGTCATCTTTTAAGGTGAAGGGCAGTTTACCAGCGAAGACATTCTGATCCAGGGTATTAAAAGCACCACCCCAGAAAGAGCCAAACTTATGCATAGCAGGACCAAAGTTACGGCTTCTGAACTGCTCGTCAAATAACCAGCTTTGCTCAAAATGTTCTGCAAATTCGGTTAAGTCAGCACCGGTTTTATCTTGCTGCAGTGCTGTAAATATAGTTTCGGCGGCCAGCATGCCTGATTTCATCGCCGTATGGTTGCCTTTAATTTTTGCAAAATTCAGCGTACCCGCGTCACAACCTACCAGCACACCACCAGGGAAGGTCATTTTAGGCAAGCTGTTCAGGCCACCTTTGGCGATAGCACGGGCGCCATAAGACACCCGTTTACCGCCTTGCAGATACTGTTTAATTACAGGGTGTTGTTTATAACGTTGGAATTCTTCAAAAGGGCTCAGGTGAGGGTTGCTGTAATTCAAATCAACAATAAGGCCAACCACAATTTGCTGGCCTTCGGCATGGTACAAATAACCGCCGCCGCTGGTATCTTGTTGCAATGGCCAGCCGGCACTGTGAACCACTAAACCTTGCTGATGGTGCTCTGCCGGCACATCCCAGATTTCTTTAAAACCCAGGGCGTAATGCTGAGGAGAGCGACCTTTGTCCAGTTCAAAACGGGATATCAGCTCTTTACCTAAATGGCCGCGGCAACCTTCAGCGAAGACAGTGTATTTACCGCGAAGCTCCATGGCAGGCACATAGCTGTCTTTTTGACTGCCGTCATGGGCGACTCCCATTTCACCTGTAATCACCCCTTTGACGATATCATTTTCAATCAGCAGCTCTGCAGCGGTAAAACCAGGGAATATCTCAACCCCCAGTTGTTCAGCCTGAGTGGCTAACCAGCGACATAGATTACCGATAGACACAATGTAGTTGCCTTCATTGTGCATGGTTTTAGGCACCAGAAAATTAGGGAGCTTTTGTGCATTCTGCTCGTCTTTTAACAGATAAATATGGTCATGCGTAACCGAAGCTGTCACTGGCGCATTCATTTTTTGCCAGTCAGGGAATAATTCATTTAAAGCCCGGGGTTCAAACACAGCGCCGGATAAAATATGGGCGCCCACTTCAGAGCCTTTTTCAACAACACACAGACTTATTTCAGTGCCTGCTGTTTTGGCTTGTTGAGCTAAGCGGATAGCGGTCGACAAACCCGCAGGGCCTGCACCAACTATCACTACATCAAATTCCATCGACTCACGTTCAACCACAACAACCTCAACTTATCCATCTTTTTTGTCTGGCTTTTCGCCTTGTTCTGCTGATGGATGATTAACTTGACATAAAATTCATAACTTCTGCTGTTTGCTAGGGTATTTCAGGTTGACGTTAACGTCAACAGTAAGTAGATTGATGACCTGGAAAGAATCAGCTTTACCTTAACGTCAACTTAGTGCTGAGTATAGCGGCCGAATGGGGTTTTTATGAAGATTTTAGTACCGGTCAAACGGGTCATAGATTACAACGTCAAAGTACGGGTAAAGGCCGATCAAAGCGGTGTGGATTTAGCCAATGTGAAAATGGCACTCAATCCGTTTTGTGAAATTGCAGTGGAAGAAGCGGTACGTTTAAAAGAAGCAGGTATTGCCACTGAAGTAGTGGTAGTGTCTATCGGGCCTGCAGCAGTGCAGGAACAGCTGCGAACTGCGTTAGCCTTAGGCGCTGATCGTGCCATACAGATTGATACTGAACACAACTTAGATTCGCTGCAAGTGGCGAAGTTATTAAGCAAAGTAGTGGCTGATGAGCAACCTCAACTGGTGATTTTAGGCAAACAAGCCATTGACTCAGACAATAACCAGACTGGCCAGATGTTGGCTGCATTAACTGGTATGGGTCAGGGCACTTTTGCGTCCAAAGTGGTTGTCGCTGATGGCAAAGTCAAAGTCACCCGCGAAATAGACGGTGGTTTACAGCAAGTGGAGCTGAGCTTACCAGCCGTGGTATCCACTGACTTACGCTTAAACGAGCCACGTTACGCTTCATTACCTAATATTATGAAAGCCAAGAAAAAGCCTTTAGATGTCAAAGCAGCAGACAGCTATGGTGTCGAATTAAAATCGAACGTGACTACCGTCAAAGTAACAGCTCCGGCATCACGTCAGGCTGGTGTCATTGTCAGCTCTGTGGATGAGTTAGTAGCCAAATTAAAACAAGAAGCGAAGGTGATCTGATGAGCATATTAGTCATAGCGGAACACAACAATCAGAGCCTGAAGGCTGATACTCATAAAGCAGTGAAAGCAGCCAGCCAGATTGGCGGCGATATTCATCTGTTAGTGGCTGGCTTTAATTCTGCTGCAGCGGCGGCTGAAGCTGCGACTTTACAAGGTGTGACTAAGGTATTGCATGCTGACGCGGCAGTGTACCAACATCAATTGGCAGAAAACATCAGCCTGCTGGTGACAGAACTGGCAAAAGATTATCAGCATGTAGTAGCAAGCGCGACCACCAACGGCAAAAACTTTTTACCACGCGTTGCCGCTTTATTAAACGTTGCACAGATTTCTGATGTGATAGCTATTGAAAGTGCTGATACCTTTGTGCGTCCTGTGTATGCAGGTAATGCCATAGCCACAGTGAAAAGCGGTGACGCCATTAAAGTGCTGACCATACGTTCTGCAGCTTTTGATGCGGTAGATACAGGCAATAACGCAGCCATTGAAGCCATCAATGTAGCAAAAGATGCGGGTGTATCGGCTTTTGTCAGTGAAGAGCTGACGAAATCAGAACGTCCTGAACTGACGGCAGCCAAGGTCATCATCTCTGGTGGCCGTGGCATGCAAAATGGTGAAAATTTTGCGCTGTTAAACGGCATTGCCGACAAGCTGAATGCTGCTATTGGTGCTTCTCGTGCTGCAGTGGATGCTGGTTTTGTGCCTAACGATATGCAAGTAGGCCAGACAGGTAAAATTGTTGCGCCAGATTTGTATATAGCAGTGGGTATTTCTGGTGCTATCCAGCATTTAGCCGGTATGAAAGATTCCAAAGTGATAGTGGCCATCAATAAAGACCCTGAAGCGCCAATTTTCCAGGTCGCGGATTATGGTCTGGTTGGCGACTTGTTTGCCATTCTGCCTGAATTGGAAGCGAAGATTTAACCTCTATAATCTTTTGATCGGTTTACAGAGGGCCAACTTTGGCCCTCTTTACTCAAGTTAATAAATTGCTTACAAATTTCTTCAGTAACTCTCTTGTTCCCTTTGATGTGGATCACTAAGATAGGCGGCTAATGCGCCGTTTCGGGCTTTTCGCCACTTGGGTGATCACGCTGTTCAGGAGATAAAAAATGAAAAAAACCTTAACGCTGGCTGTTTTTGTGTTGTCACTGACAGGCTGCGCTACTGTGCCAGCCACTACAGAAAACCTGGTCACCCAGCTTGATGGTCCTTTGGCACAGCTTCAGCTCGACACCCGCCAGTTGCAGTTAAGACTGGAACGGTTAACAGAAAACAAAGAGTGCGAACAAGACAATCAGTGTAAAGTCATAGGGGTTGGCGCCCGTCCTTGTGGTGGACCGGATCAGTATCTGCTTTACTCGACGCTGCATACAGATGAAAAAATGTTAAGCTACACCAACGATCGTTATCAAAAGCTAAAAAAGCAACAAAATGAAAAGCTTGGAATGATGTCGACTTGTCAGATGCTGATGCCGCCTGCAAGTGCCTGTGTCGCACAAAAGTGCAGTATAGGGCAGCCAGCAAGCTGATTTTTGTTACCCCTATGATGTAGAGAGAACCATGACCACAGAAGCTTTGTTCGGTTTAACCAGCGTTTTGGCTGTGGTTTTGCTTTGTTGCATCTGGGCTTTGATCCTATTCCGTAGCAAAGCAGTTCAATTGCAACAACAACTTGGGGTGCAACAAACCACAAATCAGCTTCAGGCTCAGCAAAGCCAACATGATCAGCAGCTGTTACAACAGACTCAACTGCAATTGCAGCAGGCTCAGGACGACTTTAAAGATTTAAGTTACCAGCAACAAAAGTATGCGGCCGAATTAGCCCGCAGCCAAAGCCAGTATCAGCAGGTATCACAGCTCTGGACCGAGTTAAAGCAGCAACATCAGGCGCAGCAACAGGATTATATGCAGCTGCAGCGTGACCACAGTGCCTTACAAATCAGCTTGAAAGAAAAGCAGCAGCATTTTGTCGAGCAACAGGCGTTGTTGCAAAACAGCAAACAGCAACTCAGTCTTGAATTTCAACAGTTGGCCCAACAAATTTTTGAAGACAAGTCGGTGCGTTTCCAGGCCTCCAATCAGGAAGCATTAAACAGCTTACTGAATCCGTTCCGCCTGCAATTAGATGCCTTTAAAAGTAAAGTGGAAGATATTCACCTCAAAGACAGCCAGCAGCAGGCTTTACTGAATCACGAGTTACAGCATTTAAAAATTTTGAATCAACAAATCACCGAAGAAGCACATCAGTTGGCTGTGGCCTTAAAAGGCCAGAAAAAAACGCAAGGCAATTGGGGTGAACTGGTATTGGAAAATGTGCTGGAACGTTCAGGCTTAAGAGCGGGTCAGGATTACCAGCGTGAATTTTCGGTGACCCAGGAAGATGGCGCTAAACTGCGGCCTGATTTAGTGGTGTTTTTACCCCAGGGGAAACATTTGATTATCGACGCCAAAGTGTCTTTAAATGCCTACAGCCGTTATATCAACTCAGAGGATGATCTGGAACGTCAACTTGCGTTGCAGGAGCATGTTGCTGCTATGGCCGCTCGTATTAAAGAGTTATCCGATCGTAATTACCACAAGTTACCTGGTCTGAATTCACCGGATTTGGTGTTTATGTTTGTGCCCATAGAGTCGGCCTTTGTTGAAGCCTTAAAAGCCGATGAAAGCTTATTCCAGCAAGCGCTGAATCAGAATGTACTGGTGGCGACACCTACCACTTTATTAACCAGCCTCAATATTGTCCGTCAGTTATGGCGATATGAAGATCAGCATAAACATACGGCAGAACTGGCGAAACGCGCCGATGCGGTGTTTAACAAATTACGCACCTTTCTGACGACTTTTTTAAGAGTCAAAGAGAGCTTAAACAGGGCCCAGGAAGCTTATGAGACTGCCGAAAGCCAGCTGTACAAGGGCAGGGCGAATCTGGTGAAACAGGTGAACGAGTTTAAAGATTTGACGCCTGCAATTCAGGCCGAGCTTCCCGAGTATTTTGTCGAAAAGTCTCAGATTGAATTTGATGCTGAAGCTCAGGCTGAGACAAAAACGCCTTCTGTATCCTAAACAAGGCTGGAGTGGGTTTACGTCAAGGGTATATACTAACGGCTTTTGACTGCAGAGAATTTCAGTGAGTACTTCAGATTTCAGCGCCTTTATCCAACTCCTAAAACAAAAGCTTGAAAGCAACAGCTGGCAAAAACTGCTGCTAAGCGGTTATCAGGGCGAAGATACGACTCTGGTGCGGATTGAAGTACGGCTTGTCTTGCTGAAAAATGTCGCGCATTTAAGCTTTTTATACCGACATAAAAGCCGTGATATCACCAAAAATTTTGTGCTCAGTGAAGGGCTTGAGCTTATCCAAAACCTATTGGGCACAGAGTTTAAAGCGGCGCATTTCACAGCTTCAGACAGCGAAACTCAATTGAGTGTCAGTAAAAAAGGCAAAGTGTTAAGCAGCACTAAGCTGATCAAACAAGCAGCAGCTAGCCCGGCGGCTTTAACGCATGACAAAGAAAAACAGCGTTTTTTGACGCTGGATCGGCCTTTTTTACAGCAACTTGGTGTCACAGACGCTCAGCATAAGCTGGTTCCTGCCATGTCGCGTAAATGGAAGCAGATTAATAAGTTTGTCGAAGTTTTTGACCGAGCCTTGGAGCAAACGGCTTTAAAACAAAAACCTGCAGTGCATATTGCCGATTTTGGCTCTGGTAAAGCCTATCTGACTTTTGCAGTACATGATTACCTGACGCACCAGTTGGGGCTTGATGCCAAAGTGACCGGGGTTGAACTTCGCCAGGAACTGGTCGATTTATGCAATGCTGTCGCCTGTGATTTGAATTTACAGGGCATTGGTTTTGAGCAGGGTGATGTTAAACATTTTCAGACCAAAGGCATAGATGTCATGATAGCCCTGCACGCCTGCGATATAGCCACAGACTACGCTATTCATATGGGCATTCGTACTGGCGCTTCGATGATTATGTGTTCGCCATGTTGCCATAAACAACTCAGACCACAACTCATCAGCCCCCCTTTGTTACAACCCATGCTAAAACACGGCATTCACTTAGGTGAACAGGCTGAAATGCTGACCGATAGTCTGCGTGCTTTGCTGCTGGAGGCTTATGGTTATGAAACTCAGGTGTTTGAATTCATATCCCTGGAGCACACCAGTAAAAATAAGATGATTCTGGCAGTAAAAAGCCAGAAACCAAAAAATCGCAAAGAACTGCTTTCCCAGGTTCAACAGATCAAAAGCTTTTACGGCATACAGCAGCATTGTCTGGAAGAGCTGTTAATGCAGTCAGACTAGTTCAGCACATCAAGGCTTTACTATGGAACAGAGTTTAGGTTAACTCAGTTCCAACCCGCTTAAATCCATTGGCTTGCTCAAATTGTGAAAGCGGTAAATACTGAATAAACAATGTGATATAGCTGGGGAAAAACTGTGGTAAAAGGCCTTTGGTCCTTGTTGCTGGGGTTTGTATTGCTGATGGCCAATGTTGCCTATGCATCTGAGCAGGTGCGTCAGGTCTACAGCAGGTTTATTGCACTGGAACAAAACCAGGCTCATATTTCTTCTACTGCATTGGCACAAGATCATGCTGGTCAAATCTGGCTTGGCACTCAGCATGGCCTCTATCGCCTGAATGGGTCTGAGGTGACCCTGTTCAGGGCTGATGCGACTGATCCTGATTCATTATCAGCAGACTGGATCAGCAGTTTATTGGTCGATCAACAAGGCACCTTGTGGATTGGCACTCGTTATGCGGGCGTGAACAAATTTAATCCGTCTTCAGAAAGCTTTAGCAGGGTGCCATTACCTGCAACGATCAACAATGGCTCCAGTGAAATTTCAGTGCTGTATCAGGATCCAAAGCGCAAGCTTTGGGTTGGCAGCTACGGTGCTGGTTTATTTTTATTGGATCCACAACAACTAAGTCTGACGGCTCAAACTTTACCTGCTCATGTGGATGGTGTCTCCAGTATCCATATCAATGATTTATTGATGACAACAGACGGCGTTTTGTATTTGGCTTCAGGTGATGCACCTCTGCGGACTTTATCCGGAACAGGAGGGGGTCTTATTGCCTGGGATCCGGAGCAAAACTCAGCTCGTGGCTGGCATAAAGTTAAGAGCGGGCAAGCGGCTGGTTCTATTAATAGACTTCACCTGAAAAGTCCTCAGCAGCTGATGCTGGCCAGTTTTAGTGGCGGTTTGTTACAGCTAGACCTTAGTTCTGGTGAGCTTTCGATCCCTGTGCAACCTGCAACATTACGACAGGCCCAGTTAACCGACATGCTCAAAGATGAAGCTGGCGGCTTATGGTTGGGGAGTTACAATGCAGGATTGTGGTATCAACAGGATACGGGTAGTGACTGGCTGCAATTCCAGCATCAGGGCCAATTCAGTGGGGGCTTACCCGGTAACAGTATTTACGCGCTGATGCTAGACAAACAAGGCACGGTCTGGACTGTTAATCAGCTGCGCGTTGCCGGTATCAGTCGCTTTGCCCGCCATATCCGCACCTTACCCACAGCAACGGAGCTGCCGCAACTGTTGCCCGCCAGCGATATCTTAGGTATTGATGTGGTCAATGGCAGCACTGTCTGGCTGGCAAATCGACAAGGGGGATTATTAAAATTTGATCCCCAACAAGCCCAACTCGAAGCTATCCCTATGCCAGACGGTAGCCCGGATTTCAGCGCACGGCAGGTTCGATGGGCTCCACAGTTGGACCTTGTCTGGACAGGCTCAGAGCAGGGGCTTTGGCAATTCAAACCCAAAACACAAGAGTGGCAGTCTGTATCCTTGCTCAGTGATACACAGACACAACCCGTGGTTAAATCGTTGTATCTGGATCGCCAACAGCAACTGTGGGTCGGCACACGGGGTCATGGTGTATTTATCGTCAGTGCCGATGGTCAGCAAATCACAGCACTGAACAGATACAGCAAACCTGGTTTGCCAGTGGATGACATTAATCTGGTGTATCAGGACAGCTTTGGTCTGATCTGGATTGGGACTGCCGATCAAGGTTTGTTTCTTTATGATCAGCAGGATGGAAGGCTGCAACAGTGGCAACAAAAGGACGCCAGCCAACATGGGCTGCAATTTAATGGTATTCAGCTGGTGGTTGAAGAAAATGAACATTTATGGATACATGCAGGCAATTTACGTCATAGGGCAGTGCGCTCTGAAAATACGCCGGCGCAGATTGAAGGCTTTAAACCTTACCTGACAGCAGCGGATGATGATGCTGAGTTACGCTCGGCTCAGCTGTTTCGTTTATTGTATCGTCAGCATTTTTTGCCGGAGCAGAAAAGTTACCTCAATCTGGATGAACGGCTTGGTGTGCAAAGCGTGACCTGGATAGGGTCATGGGCTGAGCATCAGGGCTGGTTATTTCGTGGTGGTAAAGAAGGGCTGGATTTCTACCAGATTGATCAATTACCTCAGCAATGGCCTTTAAACAGCTTAAAACTGACCAGCCTGAGTTTATTCAACCAGATTGTGCCACCGGCAAGAGCTGAAACTCAGTCTTTGTTACCTGTGGTGTTGTCTGCACTGGATAAACTGACATTAGACTATCAACAGGACATGTTCAGCCTGCATTTTTCTGTGCCTGAGTTTGTGCAGCCAGAAAAACTGCGTTACCGCTATCAACTTAATGGCTTCGACCGGGATTGGATCCAGGCCAGCCAGCCTGTTGCGACATACACCCGCCTGCCTCCAGGCAGTTATGTCTGGCAAGCGGAAGCCAGTATGGGGGATGGCCCCTGGCAGACTCAAACCTCATTAGCTATTGAGGTATTACCACCATGGTGGATGACCTGGTGGTTCAGAACTGCGCTGGTTGCTCTGGTCCTGTTTAGCGGTTTTTCCTGGTACCAACAAAAAATGAAAAGGCAACTGGAAATGAGACGCCAGTTGGAGCTTCAGGTCAGCTTGCGTACAGAAGAACTGAGCCAGAAAACCAGTCAGTTACAAGAGAAACATCAGGCGTTAAGGCGCTCTTATCAGGATATTACCTTATTACAACAAATTAGCCGGGAAATCACAGCGTCGCTGGATTTGAAGCAGGTATTGACCCGCTGCCATTCACATCTATCGCATATGCTGGATGCCCATGTGCTGCTTATCGGTATCTACCGCGAGACAGAACACAAACTCGACTTTGCTTTCTGGATGGAAAATAACCAATTGGCGCCCCGGTTTGATGTGGATTTGGCGCAGGAGAATACACCGGCTGTGATTTGTTTTAATAATCAGCGTGAAATAATCATTCGGGAAGCCGCTGAATTCCTTATGCATCTGCCCGAAGTTCCCCGGCCGCTCTACGGTTCTATGACCAAATCCGTCTTGTATTTTCCACTGACTGTCAGTGGAAAAGCTGTTGGTGTTTTTTCCGTGCAAAGTTTAGAAGATCACGCTTACTCTGATTCTCAGATTGAACTGCTACGCACTTTGGCCAGTTATGTCGCCATCTCAGTGGCCAATGCTGACTCCTTTGAGCAGTTACAATTGACCCAGCAGCAACTGATCACTCAGGAAAAAATGGCCGGACTTGGCTCACTGGTGGCTGGGGTTGCTCATGAAATTAATACGCCGCTGGGTATTTGTGTTACTGCGTCCAGTCATTTACAGGCTGAGCTCGACACAGTTCAGCACGCCGTTGATCAAAAAATGCTACAGCAAAGCCAATTTCAGCGTTTCCTGCAGCATCTGCGTGAAGGCCTGAAAATTCTGCAGGTTAATACGGGCAGAGCAGCAGATTTAGTGCAGAGTTTTAAAAAAGTATCAGTGGATCAATCCAATGTTAGTCTGCGTGAATTTAATCTCGCTACTTACTTGCAGGATGTTGTGCTGACATTAAAACCACAATTACATAAAGCAGGCTGTGTGCTTGACGCTCAGTGCGAACCCAATATTGTGCTTTATACCGATCCAGGCGCAATAGCTCAGATTATTACCAATCTGGTGATGAATGCACTGATCCATGGTGTAAAAGACAGACCAGATCCCAGAATCCAACTCAGTTTTATTCAGGAAGGCCGAACCTTGTTAATGAAATTCAGTGACAACGGTAAAGGTTTGGATCAGAGAGCTTTGCAGCATCTGTTTGAACCTTTTTATACCACCAACCGCAATAACGGTGGCACAGGACTGGGAGCACACATTGTCTATAACCTGGTGACTGTCAGTTTAAAAGGCCATATCGAAGTGCAAAGCGAACCTGAACAGGGGCTGCATTATAAAATTACTTTTCCGGTGCGAAGGGATGGTTAATGCCAGGGATTATAAAGAGGAGGCCGACAGGCTATCAGGCTGATCCATCCCAAATTTGAGGCACAAAAAAACCGACTAGTGAGTCGGCTGATTGTGGGTTGCGGGAGCCGGATTTGAATTGATGACCTTCGCCACGGGTTATAAAGAGGAGCCCGATGAGCTACCAAGATGCTCCATCCTGCCAATCCTGAATTTCAGATACACAAAAACCGACTAGTAAGTCGGCTGATTGTTTGTTGTGGGAGCCCCGATCTTTATGAAGAGCGAACCGACGACCTTCGCCACGGGTTATAAAGAGGAGCCCGATGAGCTACCAGGCTGCTCCATCCTGCCAATCATGAATTTCAGATACAAAAAAACCGACTAAAAAGTCGGTCTTAAAGTTGGTTGCGGGAGCCGGATTTGAACCGACGACCTTCGGGTTATGAGCCCGACGAGCTACCAGGCTGCTCCATCCCGCGTCCGTATTGACAGTTGAGCAGTAACTATCAGGATTTAAAACATACACTTTATTGGTTGCGGGAGCGTGGTTTAAACCGACGACCTTCGCCACGGGGTTATAAAGAGGAGCCCGAGGGCCAAACTACTTTAAAACACCAATCAATAATTGGTTGCGGGAGCCGGATTTGAACCGACGACCTTCGGGTTATGAGCCCGACGAGCTACCAGGCTGCTCCATCCCGCGTCCGTAACTTAACACCGAGCAGTATGTGTTAAGACCTTAAATGCAATCACGAATTGGTTGCGGGAGCCGGATTTGAACCGACGACCTTCGGGTTATGAGCCCGACGAGCTACCAGGCTGCTCCATCCCGCGTCCGTGTTTGCGGGGCGCATAGTAGAGCTTTTGGCATAGCAGCGCAAGGCTTAATATCAGTAAATTCCAAAGAAGTGAACTGACTGCACAATTATTAAACGCATAGGTCTTTAAGTAGACGATAGCGGCTGTTTCTGAAGTAGCAGCAGCGCAAATCTTTGTTTTTTTGAGCTGAAAAACATCCCAATGCTTTCGAAAGCGCTTCTGTTATAATGTGCGCCATTTTATTGCAGGGCAGATCATATGTTGGAATTCTGGGCCTTAACATCTAAAGGTGTTGAAGAGCTATTGGCGGATGAGATCCGTCGTTATCAAGGCGAAATCATTAAATTAGGCATGGGCGTGGTTCGCTTTAAAGCTGAACTTAAGGATGCATATCAGCTGTGCTTATGGTCGCGTCTGGCGACCCGTATTATGCGCCTGGAACAATCCATCGAAATTGATGCCAATTCAGACTTGTATCAGGTCGCCATGCGCATTAACTGGCCTTCCTTAATGCGGATGGAACAAAGCTTTGCTGTCGAGTGTGTGGGGAAGCACCCAACCATAGACAATACCCAGTTTGGTGGCATGCGAGTGAAAGATGCCATAGTGGATCAGTTCCGCGAGCGTTATGACGAGCGTCCAAATGTTGATCGTCTGGATCCGGACGTCCGCTTTCAGGTGCGTTTAGAACGTCAGTTTTTCCATTTCTTTCAGGATTTCTCTGGTCCTTCACTGCATCAGCGTGGTTATCGTAAAGAGCAGGGCGAAGCGCCATTAAAAGAACACTTAGCTGCGGCATTATTATTGCGCTCAGGTTGGAAAGCCGATCAGCCTTTATATGACCCATTTTGTGGTAGTGGCACTTTATTAATAGAAGCAGTGCTGATGGCCCGTCAGTTAGCCCCAGGTTTAAAGCGGGAGAAGTTTGCTTTTGAACAGTGGGGTGACCACCAGCCAGAACTCTGGCAACAATTGCGTGCAGAAGCTTTAGGCTCACGTCAGGCTATTGCTGAAGGCGTTACTTTTGTCGGTAGCGATACCGATGAGCGCACCTTACAAAAAGCTCGTCAGAACGCAGCCCGTGCTGGTGTGGCAGATTTTATTGAATTTGTTACCCAGGATGCGACACAAATTCAGTCTGCTGTATGCGAAGGCAAAGGCGTTATTATTACCAACCCACCATACGGTGAGCGTTTAGGGGATTTGCCAAGCCTTATTCCTATTTATGCTGAATTCTCCTTAGGCCTGAAAAAAAACTATCAGGGCTGGCGTTTAGCCATTATTACTTCAAGCCCCGATTTATTACGTGCGCTGAAGTTATCCAAAGCCAAAAGCTATAAATTCACTAACGGTCCGCTGGATTGTGAATTTACTATGTTCGATTTGACCGAACAGCAAGTGCAGGTCAATGCCAACAGTCAAAGTGCAGCTTTGTTTTATGCGGAAAGTGAGTCTTTTGGCAATCGCCTGAAGAAAAACGTCAAGCAGTTAGAGAAGTGGGCGAAACGCGAAAACATCAGTTGCTACCGTATGTACGACGCCGATATTCCGGAATACAACGTTGCTGTCGACTGGTATGACGGCGAAGTAGTGATCCATGAATACGCCGCACCTTCTAATGTTGATGAGCAAATAGCGCAAAAACGTTTGTTTGATGTGGTGAACCTTGTGCCTAAGGTGCTGGGTATTAGCAGCGACAAGCTGGTATTAAAAGTTCGTGAAAAACAAAAAGGTAAGGATCAGTATCAGGCGCTGGCCAAGGCCGGTCAGTACAAAGAAGTTACTGAGTATGGAGCTAAATTTTTAGTCAATCTGCGTGATTATCTGGATACCGGTTTGTTTTTAGATCACCGCGTGACTCGTTTGGCTATTCAACAGCAAGCCAAAGGCAAAAAAGTATTGAATTTGTTTGCCTACACAGGCACTGCTTCTGTGCATGCCGCTTTAGGTGGTGCTTTGTCTGTTACTACAGTGGATATGTCAAATACCTATCTGGACTGGGCAAAACGCAATTTCCTTATTAATGGTCTGGATGGCAAAGCCTATCAGTTTGTGCAGGATAACTGTCTGGATTGGCTCAAAGGCTGTAAAAACCAGTTTGATTTAATTTTTGTTGACCCGCCAACTTTTTCGAATTCGAAACGGATGGAAGATACCTGGGATGTGCAACGTGATCACGTCAAGTTGCTGACTATGGTAGGCCGTTGTCTGGCGCCTAATGGCAAAGTAATTTTTTCCAACAATAAAAGACGCTTTAAAATCGACAAAGCAGAACTGGAAGAAGCGGGTTGGATCATCAAAGATATTTCAGCCCAAAGTTTGCCGGAAGACTTTAAACGTAATCCCAATATTCACGTTTGCTTTGAGCTGTTTAAGCGGGTTGAAGAGTAAGTTTTCATGCAAATAAAGCTTTACAGCACCTGGGGTTGCCATTTGTGCGAGCAGGCCGGGCAGCTTTTGCTGCAGGCCGGTTTGGAGGGTGCTGTTGAAATTATAGATATAGTGGACGAACCGGCTGCTTTTGAGCGTTATCGCGTCCATATTCCGGTGTTAAAAGTGAATGAACAGGAACTGTTCTGGCCCTTTGAACTTGAACAGATACAACAACTGCTGCGTCAGCAGTCGTCAGGATTATAAAGAGTGGAATTATTACGTTTTCAGCAAGCCAGCCTTGCTTTTGGTACACACCCCATTTTAGATAAAGTGGATTTCAGTTTATTTGCCGGCGAACGCGTCTGTTTAGTTGGTCGCAACGGTGCGGGTAAATCATCCTTTTTAAAAATATTGACCGGTCATCAAAATCTGGACGATGGCCAGGTGGTGCGACAAAATAATTTAATTATCAGCCGCTTAGAGCAAGATCCACCAGCTCGCGTTGATATTAAAGTGGCCGATTTTATTCGTGAAGGCGCCGGTGACTTAGCTGAAAAGCTACAGCGTTTTTATCATCTGGCCGATCATTTCTCGGATGCAACCGAAGCTGAACAACGTGAATTTGGCACCTTGCAGGCAGAACTGGATACCCGTCATGGCTGGCAGTTAGAAAACCGCATTCAAGAGCTGTGTCTGCAGTTTGAAATGGACCCGGAGACCACCTTAGCTTCATTATCAGGTGGCTGGTTACGTAAAGCCGCCTTAGCCAAAGCTTTAGTCTCACAGCCCACCGTATTACTATTGGATGAACCGACTAACCACCTGGATGTAGCAGCTATTCAATGGCTTGAGCAGTTCTTTATGAACTTCAAAGGTGCGATCATTTTTATCTCGCACGACAGGGCATTTATCCGTGCTTTGGCCAGCCGTATTATCGATTTGGACCGTGGTGAACTAACGTCACATCCTGGTAACTACGCCGAGTATCTGGAGCGTAAACAGAAGCTGCTGGAAGTGGAGCAGCAACATAATGCGCTGTTTGACAGAAAACTGGCAGAAGAAGAAGTCTGGATCCGTCAGGGCATTAAAGCCCGTCGTACCCGTAACGAAGGTCGCGTGCGCGCTTTAAAAGAGCTGCGAAACGAACGGGCTGCACGGGTTGAACAAATGGGCAAGGTTGAATTTGCCATTGAGCAATCGCAAAAATCCGGCAAGCTGGTGTTTGAAACTAAAGATGTCAACGTCAGCTTTAAAGGCGAAACAGTGCTGAAAGACATCAACATTTTAGTAATGCGTGGTGATCGTATTGCCTTGGTGGGCCCAAACGGTGTCGGTAAATCGACCTTAATCAAAACTTTGCTTGGCGAATACAATGCCGACAGTGGTGAAATTAAACGTGGTACGAACCTTGAAGTGGCCTATTTTGACCAGCACCGTATTCAGCTGGATTTAAATGCCACAGTGCAGGACAACGTGGCTGATGGGAAGCAGGAGATCATTCAGAATGGCCAGACCCGTCACGTACTGAGTTACCTGCAGGATTTCTTATTTGCACCTGCGCGAGCCAGAACACCAGTCCGGGCTTTATCAGGTGGCGAGAAAAACCGCTTATTGCTGGCGCGTTTATTCGCCAAACCAAGCAATTTACTGATCCTCGATGAACCGACCAATGACCTGGATGTAGAAACGTTGGAGCTGCTTGAAGATATTCTGCAGCAGTATCAGGGCACTGTGCTTTTGGTCAGCCACGACCGTGAATTTGTTAATAATACAGTGACCAGCTCGCTGTATTTTGCTGGTCAGGGCAAGGTGGTCGAGATAGCGGGTGACTATGAAGACGTAGTGGCGTATCAAAAACGGCAGCAAAACAATGTAAAAGCTGTTGAAACTGTGCAAAAAAGTGTAAAACCTGTCGAAGAAAAGCCTGTTGAGCTTTCATCCACAAGCAGTAAGAAGTTATCATACAAAGAGAAAAGAGAACTGGAACTATTGCCCGCTTTAATCGAGACACTTGATGCAGAATTAAGTGCCTTGCAGCAGCAAGTCAATGATCCACAATTTTTCCGGCAAAATGCCGATTACACCCAAAAAGCGTTGAACCAATTGCACGAGGCTGAGTCGAAGCTCGCGCACGCCTATGAGCGTTGGGAACAATTAGAAGCATTAAATCAGCAGTAACAGGGGACCTGAATGAGATTATCGCCCGTAGTATTAGCCTTATTACCCGGCCTGGCCGCCAGCTCAGCTTACGCCGCTGTTTATCAGGTTCAGGAGCTGGCAGAGATCAACACAGTCCGCTCACAGTTTGGTGCTGCGTTGAATGACAATGGTGATGCTGTAGGTTCTGGGTCATTTATCTACAATTTCCCTGTCGATATCAGCTCTATTGATTTTGAAAATGCCAGTTTGGTAGCCGCTTTAACGGCTGAAGCAATAGAACAAATTAAACAAGGTAATATCAGCGCGTCTTCACAGGCTGTTTTAATCAATTATTTGAGTGCTAATAGTTTAGACACTAAAGTCCAACGATATACAGATGTGATGGCTTTTGATCTGGTGACAGGTGAGCAGGTAAAAATCCGCGAACAAGCATCGGCTCCAACCAACAGAGAATACCTCTACGACATTAATAACAGTGGAAATGCTATTGGTGTTGCGACAGCAACATACAGCCAGCAAAGTTTTACGCCGGAAGCCACTGAAGAAAAGCCTTCTCCTGAGACAGTCAATTTGTGGGTGCCAGATCTTACTTATTTAAAGTCCTATGTAGCGAACGGTAACAGCGTCACCCCATTGCCTATTCCTTTTGAAAACTTTGGTGGTGGTTTTTCTTCAGCAATAAAGATCAGCGAAGACAACTATATAGCGGGTTCTGGCAGTGTATCCATGATGGAAACTACTCAGAAGAGTATTGAAACAGCCTGTACTGGAAAAACCAGACCGATCAATAGTTGTTACAATGAATTCGTTGGTGGTTATATAGAACGTGCTTTGGTCTGGAAAATGAACGAGGCCGGGCAAGTTTCAGCACCTGTCCAATATGGGATCTTAGGTCCGGTGATTGAAGGTTCTGCTGAAAACTTTTACGTTAGCCGGGCTTTGTCTGTCAATGATGATGGTGTCGCTGTTGGCTACTCTAGTTATACCGATGAGGAACGCAGGGTCAGCACCAGACATGCTACCGTCTTTCATGAAGGTGAAGTCTCAGCAGTTATAGATCCTCTGGAATGGAATTCCAGTTTGGCAACTGATATTAATAATCAAAATATTATTATCGGATCTGCAAACACCACTTTTAATGGTTTACCGACGAACAGGCTGTTTGTATTTGATTACAATACAAAAACACTGACTTATCCCAATGGTTTTTTTAATAGCTCGGATACCAACCCTATGGCTATTAACGAGAATAACATGGTAGTAGGTTCTGCGGATATGTTACCTACTGATGGTACAACAAGACGTAAAGTAGCCTTTTTGTATGATATCGAAAACGATAGTTTCACTGATTTAAATACTTTATTGCCTTGTGATTCAGCTTTTACTTTGGTTGAAGCCAAAGATATCAACAATAATAATGAAATCATTGCCAATGCTGTGGTTTCCGTAGAACAACGTGATGCCAAAGGTGAAGTGGTAAAAGACAGTGCAGGCAATCCAGTCATGGAGAACGTATCCAGAGCTGTAAAACTGACGCCTGTTCCTAATGGCACTATAGAAAGCTGCCAGGTAGCAGACGACGAGACTTATAAACGTCAAGGCGGTTCATCCACTTGGTATAGTTTATTGTTGTTGCCATTGCTGCTGCTAAGAAGACGTTTAAGCTAGTTGATAATGACTGAGCATTGTTAAAACCAGACCCGCGAAAGCGGGTTTGTCGTCTCTGAGATCATCGGACTTGTGTTTTCGGCCATTTCTCATATTCGTTCTGGAAAGGCTGCAGGATCACTGTTATTCACAGCTTCAGCTGCCGAAAGTGGACATCATGAGCGATGTGAGTAAATAGTTACCCCTGGCAATTCAAAAAAATTAAATTATTTTGTCATCAAATCTTAAATAACTTCAGGTTCTTACTTAATGTCAATAGGGGGAGGCCAAGTTTATTAGTGGAACCTTTTTGGCATCTCGACTATCTATTAAGGTGCAACGTAAGTTGTTTGCTTATTTATCAGATCGAGGAAGATTGCCTTATGAAAAGACAGAAAAGAGATCGTTTAGAACGTGCTCATGCTCAAGGTTATCGCGCCGCTGTCACAGGTCGCTCAAAAGAGATTTGTCCTTATCAGAATTTAGACACCAGGTCGCAATGGCTCGGAGGGTACCGGGAAGCGATGGAAGACAAAGGGACTGGTTTGTTTGCCAGAGGTCAATAACCAACGAATTCAGATAACAAGGCCCCGATAATCGGGGCCTTGTGCATTTTGTGTTTTAAACTACGAAATCAGAAGCGGGCTTTTACACCTAAAGTGAAAGAACGACCTGGCAGAGGTGCATCTTCCTTGACAAAGGAGCTATGCACAAAACCCAGTTCATCCGTCAGATTGTTCACTTTGGCAAAAGCAGTCAGATCCAGATCATTTAAATTAAAGTAATAACTAAAGCCCAGATCGAGGATTTGATAAGAGCCGGTTGCACTTTCAGTTGCAGCAACACGGTTTTGCTTCATGTAATGAGTCCAGTCAATATTCGCTGACCAGTCCTCTGCTGAATAGCTGTAACCTGTGCCTACTTTCACTGGTGGGATACGGGGTAAATCTCCGCCGTTATCCAGCTTGGCCCGCACTGAGTCAATAAAAAACTCCAACTGTTGTTCAGCGCTCAGCTGATAAGCCATAGCGAACTCTGCACCATATAAAGTGGCATCCTGCTGCTGGTAATGGAAGATAGAAAATTCGCCATTTTCGTCATGATCGCCGTGGTCATCATGGTCGTGATCATGATCTTCATCTGCATGGGAGTGCAGGTCGGCCATAGTTAAACCTGAATCTCTCATATGCAGGTAGTTATTTACTTTGTTGTAGAACAGGTTGTAAGTGAAAGTAAAATCACCTTCATACTTGCGTAAGGTCAGATCGATGTTGTTCGCCACTTCTTTTTTGAACTTGATGTCAGACTCTGAAATCTCTCCATCTTGATCCAGGTTGTAGGCTAAACCTAATTCGTAGGTACGGGTAGCGATATGGGCACCGTTTGAATACAGCTCGGCAGCGCTTGGCGCTCGTTCAGAACGGCTGATGGATAAAGCTGCATTGTAACCGGGCTGGAAGTTCCAGACTAAGCCAGCAGACAGACTCGACGCCGTAAAATCATGTTTTACATCCTCAGCATGGTGTTCGTCTGCCTCTTCTTCCTCATGGTGATGTTCAAACTCAATGCCAGTGGCTTTGTAATCGACGTGCTCAATGCGGGCGCCTATCTGAGCTGTGAAATCTCCAAAACTGCGCTCTTCCAGCACAAATAAGGCGTGGGAATCGGTTTTGGTATCTGGTGTGAAGGCTTCTTCACCTATCGCCTGATAATCGCTTTGTTGCAGGTGATAACCAAAAACACCATGCCAGCCGGCAATAGTTTCATGTTCAGCAGTAAAGCGGCTCTCAAAGCTGTCATTCTTAAAGGTGGTACCAATAACGCCTTCTTCTATTTCGTGATGTTGATAGCGGGTCAGAGCGCTGCTAAAGGACAAGGTTTCAATACCATGAAAAGGTTTATACAGCTCACCAGCCAGGCCATATCTGTCTTGCTTCACTTTGGCAAATACAGCTTCTTCTGTATGTTCATCCTGGTCATCATCATGCTCGTCGTGACCATCCTGTTCTTCATGATGATGGTGATGACCAGGAATACCATACTCACTATCGATATGACCTATGGAAAAGCCAATCAAGCCTTTATCGGTGATCCAGCTTAAACCACCATTCACCGCTGAATTATTCAGCCAGGAGTTTGCCAGTTGGTCTGAGCTTTCGCCTTGATCATTGGTAAAATCCGGCACATCATAGTTCCCGGTTTTACGCTTAAAACCATCCAGGTGCCAGGCGACTTGATCCTGACCACCATCATGAGTCATGGCTGCAGTTTTCTCATCTGCACCTGAGCTATAACGCGTTTCTATTTGAGTGCTGGCAGGACGTAACTGCCGTGGCAGTCTGTTGTCGACCACGTTCACTACACCACCTACAGCGCCACTGCCGTATAATAAAGTGGCAGGACCGCGTAATACTTCAATTTGCTCAGTGGTGATGGCATCAGCGCTGATGGCATGATCCGGGCCAATACGGGATACATCGGCAGAATCAAGGCCGTTATTTAAAATTCGTACTCGTGGGCCATCCAGACCCCGTAAAATCGGACTGGAGGCCACAGGGCCATAATAGTTGCTGTGTACGCCAGGCATCGACTTTAAGGTTTCACCTATAGTAGGTGCTGTTTTACGGCTAAGTTCTTCACCTGATAACACAGAAACAGGATTAGCCATTTCCAAATCGTATTGATGCAAACCTGAAGCTGAGACCACAATACGTTCCACGCCACCAGACTGCAGTTGTACTTTAAGTTCGTTGTTGTTTGACAAAGTAACAAACTGATCGCCATAACCTTTGGCTGAGATATGCAGTTCGGCGCCCGCTGGGGCCTGGATGGTAAAGCGGCCGTTTTTGTCTGCATAAACATATTGCTGACGGCCATGCACATGCACACGAGCCTGTTCAATGGCTTTGCCGTCATTATCCAGCACTACACCATTCACGGTGATGCTTTGTGCTACAACCTGGGCTGAAAATGCCGAAACAACCAGCATCGCAACAGGAGAGAATTGAAAAAGAGAAGGGCGCATTGAAAAACCTATTACCGTAGTTAATGATTGTGATGTTATAACATTTTTGCGGATTAACGATTCAGACGCAAGTACTTTTGTGATGAAGTAACATTAATTTAAGATTTAGCTTCGACACTCTGAAATCTCATGTTTTAATATCGACATAATAATGCTCGAGTAATCAAAAGGATAAGCTATGGAGTTCTGGCCGGAATTTTTACTGATCGCTTCTGTTCATTTAGTGGCTGTAGCAAGCCCGGGCCCCGATTTCGCCATAGTGTTACGTTATGCCGTGCGCTACGGCCGTACTATTGCGCTCTCTGCCAGTATTGGTATAGGTGCTGCTATCCTTTTGCATGTGTGTTATTCACTGCTCGGTTTAGGCTTATTGATTAAAACGACGCCATGGTTGTTTACGCTGTTTAGTGTGTTGTCTGCTGGCTATCTGGCTTATTTAGGCTGGCAGGCGATCCGTAGTGGTGCAGCAGCACCACAGGCAGAAGAGCAGGTTGAAGCTATATCCGCAGCGCCTTCATTGCTCAAAGCTTTTACTTCAGGTTTTGTCACTAATGGTTTAAACCCTAAAGCCACTTTGTTCTTTTTGTCCTTGTTTGCTGTCATTATTTCGCCAGTTACACCACTTTCTTACAAAGTGATCTATGGTCTTTATATGGCCTTCGCAAC
Organism: Rheinheimera soli; assembly: GCF_031457405.1. Taxonomy (GTDB): domain Bacteria; phylum Pseudomonadota; class Gammaproteobacteria; order Enterobacterales; family Alteromonadaceae; genus Pararheinheimera; species Pararheinheimera soli_A. The sequence continues at coordinate 843,944 of NZ_JAVDWR010000001.1, forward strand.
AGCGGCCTGGTTTGCATTTTTATCTGTAATCCTAACTCGCGAAAAAGTAAGGGCTTTTTTACTGCTAAAAGGCTATTGGTTTGACCGTTTGATGGGCGCTGTATTACTGGCACTGGCTATGCATCTGATTTACGGTGCAATTCAATCTCAGCTACACTAAACAGAGGTTGTTGCCGATACCAACGAGGTGTCTGTATGCAAGTGATGAGCAAAGTGATACGGCTGGATCTGAACTACGCGTCAGAGGCCAGTCATTTTTATCAAAAACGGACCTGTTATATAGCGCCTTATAAAACTGAGCTGGCTGAACACTTTGCCCGTCGCATTCTGGCTTATCTGTCGTTTTTTGAATCCTCCCCTGAGCTGGCCAAAACAGAAAGCGCAGGTAAAAGCCCTGACTTGTTTGTCAGCGACAACGCTGATCATATTAAGTTGTGGTGCAATGTCGATTTACTCAGTGAAAAGCATATGCAACGCGCCAGCCATCAGGCCGATCAAGTCATTTTGTTTTTGGATGAAGCACAGCAGAAAAAGATCAAAAGCCAATATAAGCAGTATTTTAAAAACGTACGCTTTCATAGTTTGAGCCATCAACACCAGCAGGAGTTTTGTGCCATGCTCAAAGGCCATATGCATTTGGATCTGTGGCGGGAAGACGACAAGCTACTGATCACAGATGGTGAGCATACCTTCGAACTTGAACTCTTCTCAGCGGCACAATGGCAACATTAAAGCCCTCAACTTGTCATTTCATTTCCAGTCGTTATAATGCACGCCCGTATTTTTGCCCCGGATTTACGGTCCGGCTTTGCAGAAGGTGAATCAAAAAATGTACGTTGTTGCTGCTTTATATAAATTTGTCGCTTTACCTGATTATGTTGCCTTGCGTGATAACCTCTACCAACATTTGGTGCTGAACAAAGTCAAAGGGACCTTGTTACTGGCCGAAGAGGGTATTAATGGCACTATTTGTGGCCCACGTGAAGGTATTGATGCAATGCTGCAGTGGTTTGCCGCCGACAGTCGGTTTGAAGGCATGTCATATAAAGAATCTTTTGCAGATGAGCAGGCGTTTTACCGCACTAAGGTCAAGCTGAAAAAAGAGATAGTCACTATGGGCGTGGAAGGGATAAACCCTGCTCATATAGTCGGTACTTATGTCAAAGGTGAAGCCTGGAATCAGCTGATTTCAGATCCTGAGACTATCGTTATCGATACCCGCAACGACTACGAAGTCGCTATCGGCACTTTTAAAAACGCCGTCAATCCCAATACCACCAGCTTCCGTGAGTTTCCGGACTGGGCGGAGCAAAATCTGGATAAAACTAAACACAAAAAAGTGGCGATGTTTTGTACCGGTGGTATTCGTTGTGAAAAATCTACAGCTTTTCTAAAAGAGCAGGGCTTTGAAGAGGTGTACCACCTGGATGGCGGCATTCTGAAATATCTGGAAGAAGTACCAGAACCAGAAAGTTTGTGGCAAGGTGAATGTTTTGTATTTGATCAGCGTGTTGCGGTCAAGCATGGCCTGGAGCAAGGCAGTTACGACCAGTGTTACGCCTGTCGCATGCCATTATCCCAAGACGAAATGAAATCGCCCCTTTATGTGCAAGGTTTAAGTTGCCCGCATTGCCATGACAAAATTACTGAAGAGCAGAAAGCATCTTTTGCCGAGCGTCAGAAGCAAATAGCTCTGGCGAAAGAGCGGGGTGAACAACACATCCGCGATGGCAAAGTGGAATTCTAAATCCTGTATCTTAAAAAAGAGCCTTCACGGCTCTTTTTAGCATGTTATGCTCAGGAACAATACCAGCCTGACCCGCAGCGTTTTAGTTCAGACGACATTTGTCCCCCTTCCTTGCATTTAATTTAATAATTCATCTATTAAATAGAACGAAATGTGCTTAATTTTGGGCTTTTAAACCATCCTCTGGAAAGATAAGCTGGTTCTACTAAGAGGGTAAACTATGGCAACAGAAAATAAAGGCTACAGCTGGACAGGTATTGTATTGCACTGGCTGGTGGCTGTGATGGTGATTGGGCTTTTTGCCTCAGGCTTTTGGATGGTGGATTTAAGCTACTACAGCAGTTGGTACAGAACTGCGCCTTTCTGGCACAAAAGTGTGGGGGTATTGTTGCTGGCTCTGATGCTGTATCGCTTACTCTTTCGCCTTGTGAAAGGAACTGCTGCGCCTTTGTCCAGCCACAGTAAGGCTATACAGCGCGCCAGTCATCTGACCCATCTGACTTTATATGGCCTAGTCTTTTTGATTATCTGTAGCGGTTATCTGATTTCTACTGCGGATGGCCGCCCTATAGAAGTATTTGGCTGGTTTGATTTGCCATCAGCCGGTCAGTTGTTTGCCGAACAGGCAGATAGAGCTGGCCTGGTTCATAAGTTTGCAGCTTACGGTTTAATTGCTTTAGTTCTTTTGCATGCAATGGCCGCTTTTAAACATCACTTTTTTGATAAAGACGACACGTTAAAACGAATGCTTAAACCTTAAGACTTTACTACGAAAGGAGATTGGAATGAAAAAATTACTAATTGCCGGGTTGTTGACATCGATGTTGGCAGCACCTGCACTGCAAGCCGCAGACTACGAAATTGATACCCAGGGTGCCCACGCATTTATTCAGTTTAAAATCAGTCATTTAGGTTACAGCTGGTTATATGGCCGTTTTAATACCTTTGCAGGTACATTCAGTTATGACGCTGCAAAGTTAACAGATTCTAAAATTCAGTTAGAAATTGATACAAAAAGTATTGATTCTAACCATGCTGAGCGCGATAAACACTTACGCAGTCCTGATTTCCTGAACGTGGACAAACATGGCAAAGCCACTTTTGTCAGCACTAAAATAGTACCCAAAGAAGGTGCTGATTTTGATGTGGTGGGTAATTTCACGTTAAATGGTGTAACCAAAGAAATTGTGATCAAAGCCACCAAGCTGGGTGAAGGTTCTGATCCATGGGGTGGCTACCGTGCAGGTTTTGCCGGCACCACCAGCATCAACTTGGAAGATTTTGCCATTAAAAATATTCTTGGCCCGGCATCTGCCACTGTGCATTTGGATCTGACAGTGGAAGGTATTAAGAAGTCTTAATGCTGAATTGAGATGCTAAAAAATTGCCCTGATGTATTTTCTGATACTCAGGGCAATTCTATTTCTATATCTGTGATGGGAATGCTGCAGCAAGGCAAAATTTCGCCTTTTCGCACAAAAGCCAGCGGTTCGTTAATGTAGCTGACTGAACCTGACAGTAATTTACAACGACAAGCACCACAATAGCCTTCACGGCATTGGTAGTTCACTTGTTGTTTTTGTGCCTCAAGTGCATCAAGCAGGGTGCGCTGCTCAGGCCCAAACTCCAGGCTGAGCACATCCTTCACCACTACTTTAACCATGTCAGTGGTCGCAGATCAGAGATCAAAATCACCGAAGTCAGCGCCATCCATTTCGTTGTCGATTTGGCCTACTAAATAGGAGCTGATTTCTGATTCCTGTGGCGCTACCTGCACATTATCAGATACTAACCAGGCGTTGATCCATGGAATAGGGTTCTGTGTGGTGCTGAAAATTGGCTTTAAGCCCACAGCCTGCATTCTGTTGTTGGTAATGTACTCAACGTACTGGCATAAAATATCTTTGTTTAAGCCAATCATTGAGCCATCTTTAAACAAGAACTCAGCCCAGTCTTTTTCCTGCTCAGCGGCTTTACGGAATATAGCGTAAGCTTCTTCTTCGCATTCTTTGGCAATAATGGCCATTTCAGGGTCGTCTTCACCTGCAGCCATAATATTCAGCATATGCTGAGTGCCGGTTAAATGCAGTGCTTCATCGCGGGCAATCAGTTTGATAATCTTGGCATTGCCTTCCATCAGTTCACGTTCGGCAAAAGCAAAACTACAAGCGAAGCTGACGTAAAAACGAATAGCCTCCAGCACGTTCACCGACAAAATACAGATATAAAGCTTACGCTTCAGGTCATGCAGGCTGATGGTATGAGTCGTGCCGTTGACTTCATGAGTGCCGACACCACATAAGTGATACAGGCTAACAGAATTGATCAAATCATCGTAATAACGGGTAACGTCATCAGCACGTTCAACAATACGTTCATTCAGTAATATATCGTCAAACACCTTGTGAGGTTCGTTGGTGATATTACGTACTATATGGGTGTAACTGCGGCTGTGAATAGTTTCACTGAAAGCCCAGGTTTCAATCCAGGTTTCCAACTCAGGCAATGAGACTATAGGTAACAAGGCGACGTTTGGTGAACGGCCTTGTACTGAATCCAACAGAGTTTGGTATTTTAAATTGCTGAGAAATATATGCTTTTCATGTTCTGGTAACTGTTGAAAGTCGATTCTGTCTTTGCTGACATCCACTTCTTCAGGACGCCAGAAAAAGCTCAGCTGCTTTTCAATCAGTTTTTCAAAAATGCCATATTTCTGTTGATCATAACGGGATACATTCACCGGATTGCCAAAAAACATTGGCTCTTTCATTTGATCGTTATTCGTACGGCTAAAGGTGGTGTAACTCATCAGCAATATCCAGCTTATTATTAGTTATGCATACAAAAAGAGGGCTGCAAAGCAGCCCCAGACTTAAATTTTACAGGCGCCACCGGCACAACCATCGTCTTCCGCCGTCGCTTTGATGTCTTCCTGGATATCGGAAGCACCATCGCGGGTGTTGTGGTAGTACATTGTTTTCACACCCAGCTTATAAGCCGTCAGCAAGTCTTTTAACAAAACTTTCATTGGCACTTTGCCGCCTTCGAACTTGCCCGGATCGTAGTTGGTATTGGCAGAAATCGTCTGATCAACAAACTTCTGCATAATAGCCACCAGACTGATATAACCGTCGTTGTTTGGCATATCCCATAACAATTCATATTGGTCTTTCAAGCGATCGTACTCAGGCACAACCTGCTTTAAAATACCGTCTTTACTTGCCTTTATACTGATATGGCCACGAGGTGGTTCAATACCATTAGTCGCATTTGAAATTTGCGATGAGGTTTCTGATGGCATCAGTGCAGATAAGGTCGAGTTACGTAAACCGTGTTGCACTACATCTTTACGCAGCTGATCCCAGTCGTAATGCAAAGGTTCAGCACACACCTTATCCAGATCCTTTTTATAGGTATCAATAGGCATAATGCCTTCTGAATACGTGGTCTCGTTAAATTTAGCGCAAGGGCCAAATTCCTGTGCCAGCTTATTGGATGCTTTCATCAGGTAATACTGAATAGCTTCAAAAGTACGGTGCGTTAAGCCATTGGCTGAACCATCCGAGTACTTCACGCCATTTTTCGCCAGGTAATACGCATAGTTAATCACGCCTATACCTAAAGTACGGCGGTTCATGCTGGCGTGGTAAGCTGCAAGGATAGGGTAGTCCTGGTAATCCAGCAGGCTGTCTAAGGCTCGTACTGCCAGTTCTGCTAATTCTTCCAGCTCATCTAAATGTTCGATAGCACCTAAGTTAAAGGCGGACAGAGTACAAAGGGCGATTTCACCGTTTGGATCGTTGATGTCATTCAGTGGCTTGGTTGGCAACGCAATTTCTAAACAGAGGTTGCTTTGGCGTACTGAAGCAAACTTTGGATTAAACGGGCTGTGCGTGTTGCAGTGGTCCACGTTCTGTAAATAGATACGACCTGTGCTGGCGCGTTCCTGCATAAAGAGGGTAAACAGTTCGACTGCTTTAATACGCTTTTTACGGATTGAGGCATCCGCTTCGTATTGAACATAGAGCGCTTCAAACTTTTCCTGATCTTCAAAAAACGCATCATATAAACCCGGTACGTCAGATGGACTGAACAGGGTGATCATTTCATCTTTAATCAGACGGGTGTACATCAGGCGGTTAAACTGTACACCGTAATCTAAGTGACGTACGCGGTTTTCTTCCACACCGCGGTTGTTTTTCAGAACCAGCAAGGATTCCACTTCCAAATGCCACAAAGGGTAGAACAGTGTGGCTGCGCCACCACGAACACCGCCCTGAGAACAGCTTTTGACTGCCGTTTGGAAATGTTTGTAGAAGGGAATACAGCCTGTATGGAAAGCTTCGCCGTTACGGATTGGGCTGCCTAATGCACGAATTCGACCAGCGTTGATACCAATACCAGCACGTTGACTGACGTATTTGACGATAGCGCTGCTGGTGGCATTGATTGAATCTAAGCTGTCACCACATTCAATCAACACACAAGAGCTGAATTGACGGGTTGGGGTACGTACACCAGACATAATAGGTGTAGGTAATGAAATCTTGAACATAGACACTGCATCGTAAAAACGGCGCACGTAACTTAAACGTGTGTCTTTTGGATAATTAGCAAATAAACAAGCCGCAACCAGCATATAAAGGAACTGTGCACTTTCGTAAATCTGACCTGTCACCCGGTTTTGCACCAGGTATTTGCCTTCCAGCTGTTTTACTGCGGCGTAACTGAAATCCAAATCACGGCTGTGAACAATAAAACTATCCAGCTGTTCTAATTCTTCTTTACTGTAGTCCGCCAGAATATGGGCGTCATAACGCTTTTCTTCCACCATTTTGACCACATGGTCGTACAACTTTGGTGGCTCAAACTGACCATAAGCTTTTTTGCGTAAATGGAATACGGCCAGACGGGCAGCCATATATTGATAATCCGGCGTCTCTTTGGAGATTAAATCGGCAGCGGCTTTGATGATGGTTTCGTGAATATCAGCGGTTTTAATACCGTCGTAAAACTGGATATGAGAACGTAACTCAACCTGAGACACTGATACGTTTTGTAACCTCTCAGCAGCCCAATCAATCACACGGTGAATTTTGTCTAAGTCTAATGGTTCGCGCAGACCATCTCTTTTGGTTACGTATAATGTTTGAGTCATATTTTTCCGCCGAAAATTCCATCTCAATTGTTATTATTGTGTGCACAGAATTTCTCCTGCACAGCGAATTCACCCGCTTTTGGCTTCATTAGGTCAAACTCAACCGAGCGACACAACATCTAGGGGTGAAAGGAGAACGGATCACAAGATAGAGTGGATCACCTGCAATTGCAACCCCTGGAGCCGGGCTAAAAAAGCAACAAGTTAGTGTCCGCTAACGTGCGAAATAGGCTTTTAAAAACCTCTGCAGGGAAGCAATAGTTTTTCAGTAAAAAATCTATTTTGTCTGTTCGGTTAAATTTTAAGTGATTCACAAAATCACCTGCAAAGAGGTGATTTTTTATTGACCAGAAATATGAAAAAACTGAACTCAATCGAGGTATTGGATCAAGTCTGTAAAAGCAGAAATATGTAAATCTGCGCCCCAAAGTTCAGTTTTATCATCTGGTCCAACATAACCAAAATCACACATCACGGTTTGCATGCCAGCACGACGGCCAGCTTCAATATCACGCTCTGCATCCCCTATATACCAGCAAGAGCTTGCTGCGACCTTCATATAGTGAGCAGTCATCCACAACGGAGTTGGATCAGGTTTACGTTGTGCCAGGCTATCGCCGCCTATCAATAAGCGGCTTTGTAATAAGGCAGGTAACTGACGTTGTACTTTGGCGGCGAGCTTGAAAGGCTTATTGGTTACTATAGCCCAGGGAATGTTTCGTACCTCAAGTGCAGCAAATAACTCTTCAGCGCCCGGAAACAAGCCACTGTGCACGCCGCTATGTTCGTGGTAGTACTCCAGCAAACTCTGGCGTGCTTTTCCAAAATCAATGTCTTTTAGCGCTTCACCAAAACCGAGCTGCAGCAAGCCCTTAGCACCATGAGAGGCCATAGGCCGGTATTCTTCGTGGCTTTTTTCCGCCATGCCATGCTGTCGCAACACAAAATTCAACGCTGCTCCTAAATCCTGTGCGGTATCGACCAGGGTTCCATCTAAATCAAATAAGACGGCAGCCGGCTTTTTAAGTTGAATGAGTTGTTGAGTCATAGTGGTTTTTTCGCTACCACAAAATAATTCACATCCAGCCCAGGGCCAGTGCGGAAGGACTGATTCATAGGGTTGTAGTGCAGACCAGTGGCATCCACCACCTGTAAACCGGCATCGTCAATAAAACGCATCAGATCAGAAGGGCGGATAAACTTCTCAAACTCATGGGTGCCTTTGGGCACCAGCTTGAGTACCTGTTCAGCACCAACAATAGCCATCAGATAGGCTTTCCAGGTTTTGTTTAACGTAGAAAACACCAGCGTCGCACCGGGTTTCGCTAAATCAGCACAAGCCTGAACCACAGACGCAGGCTCCGGTACATGCTCCAGCATCTCCATGCAGGTCACCAAATCAAAGGCGCCTTGATTGGCTGCTGCAAAATCTTCCGCAGTACTTTGCTGATACTGGACGGACACGGCAGATTCCAGCGCATGCAATTTAGCGACAGTTAAAGCTTCGTCAGCCATATCAATGCCAGTGACATTAGCACCGGCTTTTGCCATCGCCTCAGCCAGAATGCCACCACCACAGCCAACATCTACAGTTTTTTTACCGAAGAAGCCTTGCACCTGATCACTGATAAAGGCCAAACGGCAAGGATTCAGTTGGTGCAACGGCTTAAACTCACCGGACGGATCCCACCAGCGAGAGGCGATTTCATTAAACTTGGCAATTTCGGCCGGATCAACATTGGAAGAGGGGTTCATAAGCGTATCCATTTAAAATTTTGCCTATTATAAAGCCTTGATCTGTTTGAGCAATCACCAGACACATCTGTACAAAGCACAACAGAACTGGCAAGGTATTTTTTCTGTGGTAGAATCCGCCTTTGTCCCGCGACCCATTACAGTAAAAAACGCGGGTATCTTGTTGATTTAAGGGAAAAAAGCTTTTTATGACAAATTTGGCCAAAGAAATTGTTCCCATTAATATCGAAGAAGAATTAAAGAATTCTTATCTCGATTATGCAATGAGCGTTATTGTGGGGCGTGCCTTACCGGACGTAAGGGACGGTTTAAAGCCAGTTCACCGTCGCGTTTTGTTTGCGATGAAAGAGTTAGGCAACGACTGGAATAAAGCCTACAAAAAATCTGCCCGTGTCGTCGGTGACGTCATAGGTAAATACCATCCACACGGTGACAGTGCTGTATACGACACTATAGTTCGTATGGCTCAGCCTTTCTCCTTACGTTATATGCTGGTTGACGGTCAGGGTAACTTCGGTTCAGTAGACGGTGACTCAGCAGCAGCAATGCGTTATACCGAAGTGCGTATGTCGCGTATCGCTGGCGAATTATTAGCCGACCTGGATAAAGAAACAGTCGACTTCGTGCCTAACTACGACGGCACTGAAATGATCCCGGCTGTATTACCTACTAAAATTCCAAACCTGCTGGTGAACGGTTCGTCCGGTATTGCAGTAGGTATGGCGACCAATATTCCGCCACACAATTTAAATGAAGTGATTGATGCCTGTCTGGCATTAATTGCCAATCCGGATATCAGCATTCCTGAACTGATGGAACTGATGCCAGGACCAGATTTCCCGACAGCCGCTATTATCAATGGCCGTCGTGGTATTGAAGAAGCCTACCGTACCGGTCGTGGCAAGGTGTATATCCGTGCCAGAACTCACATTGAAACCGACGAAAAAACCGGTCGCGAAACTATTGTTGTTGATGAGATCCCTTATCAGGTCAACAAAGCCCGTTTGATTGAAAAAATCGCCGAGCTGGTGAAAGAAAAACGCATCGAAGGTATTTCAGCATTACGCGACGAGTCTGATAAAGACGGTATGCGTATTGTTATTGAAGTCAAACGTGGCGAATCGTCAGACGTTTTAATTAACCACTTGTATACCCAAACTCAGATGCAAACTGTGTTTGGTATCAACATGGTTGCCCTGGATCAGGGCCAGCCGAAGTTGATGGGCTTAAAACATATGCTGCAATGTTTTGTGTTGCACCGCCGTGAAGTGGTGACACGCAGAACAGTCTATGACTTACGTAAAGCCCGTGACCGTGCTCATATCTTAGAAGGCCTGGCCATTGCTCTTGCCAACATTGATGAAATTATTGATTTAATCAAAAACTCATCAAGCCCGGCCGATGCAAAACAAGGTTTAGTGGCTCGTGGCTGGCAGTTAGGTGATGTCAGCGCCATGTTAGAACGTGCAGGTGAAAACGCCGCCCGTCCTGAATGGCTGGAAGAACATTTTGGCATTCGTGATGGCGAGTATTTCCTGACGGAACAACAGGCTCAGGCGATCTTAGATTTACGTTTACACAAACTGACTGGTCTGGAACATGAAAAAATTCTGGACGAATACAAAGAGTTATTACTGCTGATTGCTGAGTTATTACACATTCTGGGGAGCCCGGAGCGTTTAATGGAAGTGATCTGTGAAGAGTTAGAAGCAGCGAAAGCCCAATATGGTGATGCCCGTCGTACTGAAATTCAGGACAACGCGATGGATATCAACATGGAAGACTTGATCACTGAAGAAGACGTAGTCGTGACTCTGTCGCATTTAGGCTACGCCAAGTATCAGGCTCTGTCTGACTATGAAGCTCAGCGTCGTGGTGGTCGTGGTAAAGCGGCAACTACAGTCAAAGATGAAGACTTTGTCGACCAGCTTTTGATCGCAAGCACCCATGATACGATTTTGTGCTTCTCCAACCGTGGTCGTCTGTACTGGATGAAGGTGTATCAATTACCGCTGGCCTCCCGTCAGGCACGTGGTAAGCCAATAGTAAACTTACTGCCACTGGAAGAAAACGAGCGTATCACTGCTATTCTGCCAGTTCGTGAATACGAAGAAGGCAAGTATGTGTTTATGGCCACTGCCAACGGTACTGTGAAGAAAACGTCATTAACTGAATACTCTCGTCCACGTAGTAACGGCATTATTGCTGTGAACCTGAACGAAGGCGATCAGCTGATTGGTGTGGATATCACAGACGGCAACAGCCAGATCATGTTGTTCTCTGACGACGGCAAAGTAGTACGCTTTAAAGAAGATCAGGTCCGTCCAATGGGCCGTGGAGCTACAGGTGTTCGCGGTATCCGCTTACGCGAAAACGGCTCTGTAGTGTCATTGATTGTTCCGAAGAGCGAAGGCGCTATTCTGACGGTGACTGAAAACGGCTACGGTAAACGTACCGCATTGCAGGAATACCCAGAGAAGAGCCGTGCCACTCAAGGCGTGGTCTCTATTAAAGTCTCCGAACGTAATGGTCTGGTGGTCGGTGCAGTACAAGTGAACGCGCTGGATGAAATCATGCTGATTTCTGACAAAGGCACACTGGTACGGACCCGCGTCAGCGAAGTATCACAAGTAGGCCGTAACACCGCTGGTGTTATTCTGATCCGCACCATTGAAGGTGAAAAAGTAGTAGGTGTACAACGCATCGACGAAATTCAGGATCAGGACGAAGTAGCAGCCGCAGAAGCGGAAGCTGCAGCCTTAGCCGCACAAAATCCGACAGAGGATACTGTAGCGGACGGCGAAGAAGAGTAAGACTGTGAATAAGGGGCCAGATCACATTACTTAAAAAATAATGTGATCTGGCCCCTTTTTTATTTCTGTCTTTTGCAAAGTACGCTACAGTAGCGGCTGTTTAGAAAGAGCCGTCCAGACGTCAGAATTATTCGTTGACAGCACTTTTAGTGATAAACCCAAGGCCACAACAATAAAGATCATCCCAAGATGACCCAAAGCCGTTTTCTAATTTTTTTCATTCGATAAAGCGTTGTAACAGGAGCAAGAGATGACCACCTATAACTTTTGTGCTGGCCCGGCTATGTTGCCGGTGGAAGTGATGCAACAGGCACAGGAAGAGTTGATCAACTGGCATGGTCGCGGCTGCTCCATTATGGAGATGAGTCACAGAGGCAAAGATTTTATGCAGGTTGCGGCTCAGGCAGAGCAGGATCTGCGCGATTTATTGTGCATACCGGCAAACTACAAAGTGCTGTTTATGCACGGTGGCGGGCGCGGTCAGTTTTCCGCTGTGCCACTGAATTTAGCCAAAACCGGTGTCAGTGCTGATTATATAGTCTCAGGTGCCTGGTCTAAGGCGGCTGTTGAAGAAGCTGAAAAATTCACCGCGCTAAAGGCTCAGGCTATTCAGTTTAAGCAAGATGGTCTGCGTACTTTAGTGCCGGCATCCGATTGGCAGTTGAATGATAACGCCAGCTTTGTACATTTTTGCCCAAACGAAACAGTAGATGGGATGGAGTTTATCGACTTACCGAGCACCAAAGCCCCCTTGGTCGCCGATCTGTCATCCACCATCTTGTCTCGTCAGATTGATGTCAGCCGTTATGGCGTGATTTACGCCGGTGCCCAGAAGAATATAGGGCCTTCAGGTTTAACCCTTGCCATAGTGCGCGAAGACTTGTTACCCGCCAAAGGCAGCAGTATTCCAAGCGTTTTGGATTATCGGTTGGCTGCTGACAACGACAGTATGTTTAATACACCGCCCACATATGCATGGTATCTTGCTGGTTTAGTCTTCCAGTGGCTAAAGCGTCAGGGTGGCGTAGAGGCTATGCAACTGCGTAACAGACTCAAAGCCGAAACTTTATATGGCTACATCGACCAAAGCGATTTTTATCGTAATGACGTGGCGCCACAATTCCGCTCATCGATGAACGTGCCGTTTTTATTAGGTGACGAAACACTGAACGACTTGTTTGTCAGCGAAGCCGAGACCAATGGTTTGTTGGCATTAAAAGGCCATCGTATGGTGGGCGGTATGCGCGCCAGTATCTACAACGCTATGCCATTTGAAGGCGTACAAACTTTAGTAACCTTTATGAAAGAATTTGAGCGGGTGCACGGCTGATGAAAACTTTAACCTTAGAGCCTATCGCTAAAGTGGAAGGCGTGGTGCATTTACCCGGTTCAAAAAGTATCTCCAATCGCGCTTTATTACTGGCCGCTTTAGCCAAAGGCACAACCCGTATCACCAATTTGCTCGATAGCGACGACGTCAGCCATATGCTCAATGCCTTAACAGCACTTGGCGTACAGTTTTCGCTATCTGCTGATAAAACAGTGTGCGAAATCACGGGTGTAGCTGGCGTATTTCAGCATAAAGAGCCGTTAGAACTGTTTTTAGGTAATGCCGGCACAGCGATGCGCCCCTTAACTGCAGCTCTGGCTGTATCCCATGTTGATGTAACCTTAACAGGTGAGCCGCGGATGTACGAACGTCCTATTGGCCATCTGGTGGATGCCTTGCAGCAGTGGAATGCCGATATTGAGTATCTGCAGCACAAAGACTATCCGCCGCTGCGTATTCGCGGTAAAGCCCTTGTTGGCGGTAAAATCAATATTGATGGCTCAGTTTCCAGTCAGTTTTTAACCGCAGTGTTGATGGCCGCGCCTTTATTGTCGGGTGACAGCGGAATTATCATTAGTGGCGAGCTGGTGTCTAAACCATACATTGATATCACGCTGGCCTTGATGGCTCGTTTTGGTGTCTCTGTTGAGAACAAGAACTATCAAAGTTTTGTCGTCAAAGGCAATCAGCAGTATCAGTCACCGGGAGATTTTCTGGTGGAAGGAGATGCATCTTCTGCCTCTTATTTCCTTGCCGCTGCTGCTATTAAAGGCGGCACGATAAAAGTCACAGGCATTGGCAAAAATGCAGTGCAGGGTGATATTCACTTTGCCGACGCATTAGAAGCCATGGGAGCGACGGTCGACTGGGGTTATGATTATATTTCGGTTACCCGTAACCAGCTCAAAGGCATAGACCGTGATTATAACGCTATACCTGATGCAGCCATGACCATTGCGACCACAGCTTTATTTGCTGAAGGACCAACAGCAATCCGCAATGTCTACAACTGGCGCGTCAAGGAAACCGACCGTCTGAATGCTATGGCGACGGAACTGCGTAAAGTAGGTGCTGAAGTGGAAGAAGGTGAAGATTACATCTTGATCACGCCACCAGCACAACTGAAACATGCCAGCATAGCGACTTACAACGATCACCGTATGGCGATGTGTTTCTCTTTGGTTGCATTAAGTAACACTGCGGTAACTATTGAAGACCCGGATTGTACCCGTAAAACTTTTCCTCAATACTTTGAAGTATTTAGCACTCTTAGTACTTTAGCTTGAAAAATAACGCGTAACCCAAATGGTTACGCGCGCCCTTTATTAAACCGCGCTTTTTGTCATTTATTTCTGTATAATGCCGCATCTTTTTGTGTGTTCGACTGTTTTGGAGGCAGAATGCAACAAGCGCCGGTAATTACCATTGATGGACCAGGTGGCTCAGGGAAAGGCACTATTTGCCGTTTAGTTTCCCAAAAACTGGGCTGGCATCTGCTGGATAGCGGAGCGATTTATCGTGTATTAGCTTTGGCTGCTATCCATCATCAAATAGGCCCTTCTGACGAAGAAGCATTACAGCCTCTGGCTGCTCACCTTGACGTACAGTTTACTTGTGATGAACAAGGCAATACCCGGGTTACGCTGGAAGGCGAAAATGTTACTCATACCATACGTACTGAGGAAGTAGGTTCAGTGGCCTCTAAAATTGCCTCTTTGCCGCGGGTACGTGAAGCCTTATTACGCCGCCAACGTGCCTTTAAAGAAGCGCCGGGCTTAGTCGCAGATGGCCGTGATATGGGAACTGTAGTGTTCCCACAGGCAGAAGTTAAAATCTTTTTAACAGCCGATGCGTCAGAGCGCGCCAGACGGCGTTATTTAGAGTTGAAAGAAAAGGGCCATGATGTTAACATCGGCGACCTTTTGAGCGAAATACAGGCCCGTGACGAACGGGATATGAATCGCGCCGTAGCGCCTTTAAAGCCTGCAGACGATGCATACATGCTGGATTCGACCAATAAATCCATTGAACAAGTGTTGGACGAGGTTCTCAACGTCTGTAAAAAGTTGAACCAGGCCTAGACCTTCACGTTGGACAGCTTGTCGCAAGGAAGATGACAAGTTAACTTAGCAACCCCATGACACAGGACTGTGCGTGGAGCACTTAAACTGAAAAAGTGAATATGACTGAAAATTTTGCACTACTGTTTGAGGAAAGCCTCAAGACTATCGAAACTCGCCCTGGTTCTATCGTTAAAGGAACCATCGTTGCTATCCATAAAGACGTAGTACTGGTTGACGCCGGTCTGAAATCTGAAGCAGCAATCCCGGTTGAACAATTCAAAAACCTGGCTGGCGAGATTGAAGTGAGCGTTGGTGACATCATCGACGTAGCTCTGGACGCGGTAGAAGACGGTTTCGGTGAAACCTTATTATCTCGCGAAAAAGCTAAACGCCATGAATCCTGGGTTCGCCTGGAAAAAGCTTGTGAAGATAAAGTTACTGTTATCGGTATCATCACTGGCAAAGTTAAAGGCGGTTTCACTGTCGAAGTGGATGGTATCCGTGCATTCCTGCCTGGTTCATTAGTTGACGTGCGTCCGGTACGTGACACATTACACTTAGAACACAAAGAACTTGAGTTCAAAGTAATCAAATTGGATCAGAAGCGTAACAACGTGGTTGTATCACGTCGTGCTGTGATCGAATCTGAAAGCAGTGCTGAGCGCGATACACTGTTACAAAACTTAGAAGAAGGCATGGAAGTTAAAGGTATCGTTAAGAACCTGACTGACTACGGTGCATTCGTAGATTTAGGTGGCGTTGACGGTTTACTGCACATCACTGACATGGCTTGGAAACGTGTTAAACACCCAAGCGAAATCGTCAATGTTGGCGACGAAATCCCAGTTAAGGTTCTGAAGTTTGACCGTGAGAAACAACGTGTTTCTTTAGGTCTGAAGCAAATGGGTGAAGATCCATGGGCAGCTATCGCTTCACGTTACCCAGAAGGTGCTCGCATCACTGGTCGCGTAACTAACCTGACTGACTACGGCTGCTTCGTAGAAATCGAAGAAGGCGTTGAAGGTTTAGTACACGTTTCAGAAATGGACTGGACTAACAAAAACATCCACCCATCTAAAGTTGTTAACTTAGGTGATTCAGTGGAAGTTATGGTTCTGGAAATCGACGAAGAACGTCGTCGTATTTCTTTAGGTCTGAAACAATGTAAAGCCAACCCATGGGAAGAGTTCGCGAAGGGCTTCAACAAGGGTGACCGCGTATCTGGTAAGATCAAGTCAATCACTGACTTCGGTATCTTCATCGGTTTAGACGGTGGCATCGACGGTTTAGTACACCTGTCAGACATCAGCTGGAATTCAACTGGCGAAGACGCTGTACGTGAATTCAAGAAAGGCGACGAAGTACACGCAGTTGTGTTACAAGTTGACCCAGAGCGCGAGCGTATCTCTTTAGGCATCAAGCAATTAGACGAAGACCCGTTCAACGGCTACCTTGCTGATAACAAAAAAGGTGCTATCGTTAAAGGCAACGTAACTGCAGTTGACGCGAAAGGCGCTACTGTAATGCTAGAAGGTGGTGTTGAAGGTTACGTTCGCGTATCTGACATCGCTCGTGAGCGTATCGAAGACGCTACTACAGTATTAAAAGTTGGTGAAGAAGTAGAAGCTCGCCTGATGGGTGTTGACCGCAAAAACCGCGTAATCAGCCTGTCAATCAAAGCGAAATTCGAAGCTGAAGAAAAAGAAGCTATGGACACGATCAAAAAGCAGGATGATACTGATTTTGGTGGTAACGCTATGGCCGAAGCATTCAAAGCTGCTCAAAAAGCTGACTAATTGATGCTTGTATAGAAGGACTGGAGCACAGGCTCCGGTCCTTCATTCTACTGATACAGCGGAGGGTCCATGACCAAATCTGAATTGATCGAAAAACTGTCTACTGATTTTTCTCATGTCCAGGTGAAA
Source organism: Rheinheimera soli (assembly GCF_031457405.1). Taxonomy (GTDB): domain Bacteria; phylum Pseudomonadota; class Gammaproteobacteria; order Enterobacterales; family Alteromonadaceae; genus Pararheinheimera; species Pararheinheimera soli_A. The sequence continues at coordinate 860,735 of NZ_JAVDWR010000001.1, forward strand.
GACATCGAATCTTCAGTCAAAGAAATTCTGGAACAAATGGCCACCTCACTAGCGAATAACGAGCGTATCGAAATTCGTGGTTTTGGTAGTTTTTCTCTTCATTACCGCGCACCTCGTGTAGGTCGCAATCCAAAAACCGGCGATAAAGTGGAATTAGATGGCAAATACGTGCCTCATTTCAAACCGGGTAAAGAATTACGTGACCGGGTGAAAACTAACACCTGATCTCTTTTCAGCTAAAAAACGGGGTTGACGGAGTTTTGACCAGATTTTTTTATGTTGTCTTTATTATTGCCCTGATTGTTTTCGGGCTTATTCTGGGTTCCCTCAATCAGCAAGTTGCTGAATTTAATTATCTTATTGCAAAAACAGAACTCAGAGTGGTGGATATCTCCGCTCTGTTTTTAGTTGCTGGTTTTCTGCTTGGCCTGAGTGTGTCTATGGCCTTTATCCTGAAGGCAAAAACCAAAGGTTGGTTTGCTAAATCTTCTGATAAAACCTGATCCCTATGCTGGAACTGTTATTTCTGTTACTTCCTGTCGCCGCCGCTTATGGCTGGTTTATGGGGCGAAACAGCGAAAAACAAAAAGAGCTTAAGGGCAGGGCTTCTGTCACTAAAAACTTATCCTCGGGCTTAAATTTCCTGCTGACAGATCAGGAAGACAAAGCTATTGAGCAGTTATTGCAATTGCTTGATGTTGAAGCCGCTACTATTGATACTTATCTCGCATTAGCCAACCTGTTCCGTCGTCGTGGTGACTGGGACAAGGCCATTCGTATCCATGAAAAACTACATCAATTAAAACTACCCAAACAACAGGCACAAAAAATACAGTTTGAGCTGGCCAAAGATTACTTCAGCGCCGGTTTATACGACAGGGCCGAACCTTTACTAAGCGCTCTGGTTCAGGCCGAAAGCATTCGTGAAGCTGTTTTAAAACAGCTGTTTAGCTTATTTACTGCCACTCATGAATGGCAAAAAGCCATGGATTTCCGTGCTGTAGTAGAGCAGACAGACTCCAGATCCTTACGTATTGGTGTGGCGAATTTTAGCTGTGAAGCCTGGCGTAAAGAACCAGCACCAAGTGATGCGTACCGGCAGTTGATCCAACGTTATCCAATCTCCTTGCGGCCCAAATACGAACTGGCAAAAAAACTCATTACAGAAGAAGAGTTTACCGAAGCACGAGAGCTGTTGCTGGCGATACTGCAACAACGACCTCAATGGGCTGCTGAGCTATTGCCTTTAGTGCAACAGACAACACCAGAACCAGCAGAGTGGCAAACACTTCTGACGGAACTGAGCCGTAAACACAAAAACATCAGCGCGACGGCAGAGCTGGCACAGTTTTATGCGCAAGGCGAAAACCTGCTGCAGGCAGAGAACTTGCTAACTGATAAACTCAGACAGCAGCCGAATATTCGCTTATTTTTAAAATTTATTCAAATCAGACGGTTACAAAACCCGTCTGAGTCACATTTGGCTGAAATAGAACAAATGGTACAGGCTTATCTGGATACTAAAGTGCTGTATCATTGCCGCAATTGTGGTTTTAAAACCAAACAACCTTATTGGCTTTGTCCGTCTTGCCAGCAGTGGGAAACGGTAGAGCCAATGACCGGCATTGACGGTCGCTGATCTGACAAAGAAGAGAACCTGATGAATAACACCAGTCCTATAGTGGTCGCATTAGACTTTGAACAAAAATCCGCAGCACTGAATTTAGTCAGCCAACTTGACCCGGCTTTATGTCGCTTAAAAGTCGGCAAAGAGATGTTTACTCACTTTGGCCCAGACTTTGTCAAAGAGCTGCATCAGCGCAAGTTTGACGTTTTTTTAGACCTGAAATTTCACGATATTCCAAATACAGTGGCTAAGGCCGTTAAAGCCTCTGCAGATTTAGGCGTGTGGATGGTGAACGTACATGCATCTGGTGGCAGCCGGATGATGATTGCAGCCCGTGAAGCCTTAGAAAGCTTCGGCAAAGAAAAACCTCTGCTGATAGCTGTAACCGTATTGACCAGTATGGAGCAAAGTGATTTAACAGAACTGGGTATCAATTTAACGCCACAACAGCAGGTAGTCAGGCTGGCAGGGCTGGTGGATAAATCAGGCCTGGATGGCGTGGTTTGTTCTGCACAAGAAGCTGTTGAATTAAAACAGCAATTTGGTAAAGAATTCTGCTTAGTGACCCCTGGGATCCGACCATCTTTTGCCACTGCTGATGATCAAAAAAGGGTGATGACTCCAGCTGATGCATTAAAGGCTGGTGTAGACTATATGGTGATAGGGCGCCCAATTACCAAAGCTGCCGATCCGTTATCCGCTTTACAACAAATCTACCGGGAGATTTACCCCGCGCATTAAGAAAAAAGGAGCTTTTATTTGGATGCAGTGAATTTAACAATCCTGGTTGCAGGGGCTCTGTTTTTCTCCAGTATCGTTGCCACTCTGATCTCGGCGCGCTTAGGTGCGCCTTTATTATTAATTTTCCTCGTCATTGGCATGCTGGCTGGTGAAGACGGTGTGCTGGGCATCAAGTTCGGCAATCCTGATGTTGCTCTGCTGATTGGCTCTATAGCTCTTGTGATCATCCTGTTTGATGGTGGTATGCGTACCCATCCTGACAGAGTTCGCGTGGTCTTAGCGCCTGCAGCGGTATTAGCAACTTTGGGTGTAGTACTGACCTGCGGCATTTTAGGCGTCGCAGCCTCTTATCTGTTTGATTTGACCTTGCTCGAAGGCTTACTGCTGGGCGCCATCTTAAGCTCAACTGACGCCGCTGCGGTATTTTCTATCTTTCAGTCTGCCGGCTTAAATATTAAAGAGCGGGTGGCCTCGACACTGGAAATAGAGTCGGGTAGTAACGACCCTATGGCTGTGATGCTGACTTTCACTCTGGTTGGGGTTTTAGCAGGCCAAAGCGAATTGAACTGGTCTTTGTCGACTGTATTCTTTCAGCAGGCCATAGTGGGCGCAGCTGTGGGTTATGGAGCAGGGCGCTTCTTTGTTTTTCTTTGCCGAAAACTACCATTAAGTGCTGCATTTTTCCCTTTATTGGCCGTCTCTTACGCATTGCTGATTTTTGGTCTAACCAACCAATTTGGTGGTAGCGGCTTTCTGGCTGTGTATTTAATGGGCTTCTTAATAGGCAACGCCCGTTTACCCCAAATTCAGCAAATATTGCGTATGCACGACGGTTTAGCCTGGTTGAGTCAAATCATAATGTTTCTGATGCTGGGTTTACTGGTAACGCCAAGCAAACTGATGGAGCACGCCATTCCTGCTTTACTACTGGCATTGGTGATGATTTTTATCGCCAGGCCCATAGCTGTGTTTTTAAGTCTGGTACCTTTTCATTTTCCAAAGAAAGATCAGTTATTTATCAGTTGGGTAGGGCTTCGTGGTGCTGTGCCTATTATTCTGGCTTTATTCCCATGGCTGGCTGGCGTGCCGAATAAAGATTTGTACTTTAACGTCGCGTTTTTCGTGGTGATTGTATCGTTACTTATTCAGGGCTGGTCTATAGCTCCTGTAGCACGCTGGCTGAAGCTGGAAGTACCACCAGAACCGGGTCCGGATCACTCCATGACACTGGATAGCGTCGACAGTAATGATTTGTTGCAGGTGTTGTCCTTTAAAGTCGGCAAAGGTTCACCTATTGTCGACAGCGACTGGCAGCAACTGAATATGTCGCCGGATGTCAGCTATTTAGGTGTACTGCGTAAAGGAGAATGGCTTAACGCTGAGCAAAGCCCAAGCTTCCAGCTCAATGATATGCTGCTGGTATTAAGCAAAGCCAAAGATGTAAAAGCGGTGAGTGACAAAGTGTCTACCAGTGCAGAACAAACCTCGTTAGATAAACTGGACTTCTTCGGAGACTTTATACTTAACGGTGAAATTACCTTAAACGAGCTGGATGGCTTCTACAGCATTACATTTGCAGAAGATCAGGACCTGACACAAAGTCTGTCCGAATACATTACCGAGAAATTCCACAGACGTGTAGTAGTTGGCGATCAGGTACAGCTTGACCTGCTGGTCCTAACCGTACGACAAATTGACGATCAGGACCAAATACTGCAGGTGGGTATTAAGTCGGCTTAATCTAAAGAAATAAGCCTTATGCCGGATAAATGAGTTTAATCAGGCATAAGGCGTTAATACTGTTTGAACATAGGAATTAGGGTGGCGAGTTAAGGTTGATCATTCAACCATAACATCCAATTTAACATAATAATCATTATGTGCCACTATGCATATTGAAGGCAAAGGGAAAATATCTATACTTATCAATCAGATATCAGATTTTCACATGACTGTTGTTCTGCTGCTTATCTGTTATTACTTTCGATATAAACCTCTATTTGCAGCGTTAAACTCGTTAATTAGAACACATGCCTAAGCTAAACAGGAAAACCATACACATCAACGTCTATGGTTTCCTGATCAAGATGAAGATTAATTCCGTGAAATTAGTTTAATACCGTCATCGTAACATTCAGTTGTTTTGTCAGAATCCGACATCACCTGGATATGATCAAAGCCACCGGCTGGCGCTGACTTCTTCAGCACCTCAGTAAAATCATCGGCTATATCGCTGATTTCATCACCTTTTTGTTCTAGAGCCGCAAAATGTGGCTTGTAGCCTTTGGTCACTTCGTGAATTTCTCCGGCTAGTTTTTGCTGCTCAGCCATTTTGACTTTGTCTATACGAATACTGTGTTCATCTTCCTGATGGACAAGATCTGCAAGCTCAGCCATACGTTCGCTGTGTTGCTCCATTTCAAGCTCAAAGGCTTTCAAAGGTAAATGCAACTCTTGCATTTGTTGCTCAACAGCTTCTAAGCGTTGGTAAGCAGCGAATTCATCTGTGGTCATAGCACGTTGCTGTATCACTTTGCAGTTTTTAATAAAGGCAATTTGTTGAGGTGCAGCAGTAAGGTTTGTCGTATCGGTTTCAGCCTGAGCTGTACAGCCAACAGTGATTGCAATAGCAACAGATAACAATGTGCAGGTAAAGGTTTTTTGATATTTCATGACAGGCTCCAGTGGTTCTCTTATGACTAAGTCGGAGCAGCATTAAAAATAGTTGGACAGGAAAAACAAAAAAGTTGGTTTAATAGCTAACTCACTGATTAAACCAACTTTTTATTTAAAGCTTTTGAGCTGAAAACTTAGTTACCACTGACTCGCTTGTATTGGCGGTATTCTGGTTTCCAGAAATTGCGTTCAATTTTTTGCAGTAATTCATCGTCACTGATCTCCAGTGCCAGGCCTTGCTTTTGTGCAATTTTAGCCACTTCAAATGCGATTTTTTTGCTCAGCTCAGACAATTCAGACAAAGCCGGCAGTAAAGAACCCTGCCCTGTATTGGCTAATGGCGACGCAGCAGCTAAAGTTTCGCTGGCGATACGTAACATATCATCGCTGATGCGGCTGGCTTTCACAGCAACTACACCTAAACCAATGCCAGGGAAAATGTACGAGTTATTACACTGCGCAATATGGTAAGTCTGGCCTTTGTGAGTCACTGGCTTAAACGGACTGCCGGTGGCGATAATCACTTTACCATCTGTCCACTTGATCACTTGCTCAGGTGTGGCTTCCACTTGTTTCGACGGGTTACTTAACGGGAAAATAATCGGCAATTCACAGTGTTTCTTCATTGCCGTGATCACTTGCTCAGTGAACAAGCCTGGCTGGCCAGAAACACCAATTAAGATATCCGGTTTAGCGCAGTTCATCACATCCAGTAAAGAAGCGTATTCGCCACTGTATACCCAGTCTGCCAAATCTGATTTTTTCTGCATCAGAGCTTGCTGGAAATCACGTAAATCCGCCATGCCTTCGGTTAACAAACCAAAACGGTCAACCATATAAACTTGTTTGCGCGCAGTCGCATCATCCAAACCTTCGGTTTTCATTTGGCTGATGATTTGTTCGGCAATACCACAACCGGCAGAGCCTGCGCCGACAAAAACCACTCGTTGTGACGAGAGTTTCATGCCTTTACTGCGACAGGCCGCCAATAAAGACCCAACTGTGACAGCTGCAGTGCCCTGAATATCATCGTTAAAGCAGCAATATTCGTCGCGGTAACGTTTTAGGATAGGCATGGCGTTTGGCTGAGCGAAGTCTTCAAACTGAACTAAAGCTTCTGGCCAACGGCGTTTTACTGCTTTCATAAACTGATCAATAAAGGCGTCATATTCTTCGCCGGTAATACGTTTATGTTTAGAACCCATATAAACCGGGTCATTCAGCAGTTTTTCGTTGTTAGTACCTACGTCCAGCATCACAGGTAAGGTATAAGCTGGGCTAATACCACCGCAGGCTGTATATAAAGACAACTTCCCTATGGAAATGCCCATACCACCAACGCCCTGGTCGCCTAAGCCCAGCACACGTTCGCCGTCTGTCACTACTATTACTTTGACTTTTTTCTTGGTGACGCTACGCAGTATGTCGTCCATATGCTCACGTTCGCTGTAGGAGACAAAAATACCACGGGCGCTGCGATAGATAGCAGAGAAACGCTCACAGGCATCCCCTACTGTTGGCGTATAAATCACCGGGATCATTTCTTCCAGATGCTCTTTCACCAGACGATAAAACAAAGTTTCGTTTTTATCGTGAATGGCGCGCAGATAAATATGCTTGTTGATCGGCTCAGCAAAGCTTGAATATTGCATATAAGCACGAGCCAGTTGCTGCTCAATAGTTTCGTAACGTGGAGGCAATAAACCAATCAGGTTAAAGGCAATACGTTCTTCTTTAGTAAAGGCGCTGCCTTTATTCAACAATGGAGTTTCTAATAAAGCCGGACCTGCGTAGGAGGTATAAAGAGGTTGTTTTGTACTCATGGGGATCTCTCAAAATTAGCCTGCTGGCTCAAATTGCTGCCGATCATAACAGGTCTGACTGAGGCAGCAACCTCACTTCAGGTAAAGTGTTGTTAAATGACGATCATTTCACGCTGGTCAGACCTGAAATACGCCATTTTCAGTCTTATCTTTTGAATTTAGTCTCCAAAATCACCGAAGAGTTGGTACGCTCTACTCCATCCAGATTGCCGATTTCATCCAAAATATGACTCAATTGCTCAGTAGTTTGAGCTTGTACTACAGCTATTAAGTCATATTCTCCGCTGATGGCATATAACTCGGAAATCTGACTGATTTGTTTTAACTCTATATTGGTTTTTGTCGTCAGTTTTTGCCGCACTTTAATAGCGACATGAGCTGAGACCAACTGGCTTAAAAACGCACTGCCATATTCCAGTACATAACCTTTGACCACCCCGCTTTGTTCTAACCTTTGTAAGCGGTTTTGCACTGTACTGCGGGACACATTCAGTGCTCTGGCTAAATCAGAAATACTGGCTCTGGCGTTACGACGTAACATACCCAGTAACTTTTCGTCGTCCAAACTTATCACTTTGCTCAACCACCTTATCAAAATGCCAGAATTAACTGTAATATTGTTAATAATGCTACTGCATATTGGTAGGTCTGGCCAATATAATAAATGAAATTCCTTAAGTTACCCTGTGTTTCCGGGTGATCCACAAAAAGTATAAAGGCAGAACAACAATGCAAGTCAGCAGATCCTTATTCGATGAAGTTATGGTTCCTAACTACGCACCGTCAGCGGTGATCCCGGTCAAAGGTTTAGGTTCAAAAGTCTGGGATCAGACAGGTCGTGAGTTTATCGACTTTGCAGGCGGTATAGCGGTGAACTGTTTAGGCCACTGCCACCCTGCTTTAGTCAGCGCATTAAAAGATCAGGCCGATAAGTTATGGCACTTATCGAATGTGATGACCAACGAGCCAGCCCTTATTCTGGCGCAAAAGCTGGTGAACGCTACCTTCGCTGAAAAAGTCTATTTTGCTAACTCAGGTGCAGAAGCCAACGAAGCAGCCTTAAAGCTGGCGCGTCGCTTTGCGAAAAATGAATTTGGTGATCACAAAACTCAAATCATCGCCTTTAAACAAGGTTTCCACGGCCGTACGTTTTTTACTGTCACAGTGGGCGGCCAGCCTGCCTATTCAGACGGTTTTGGTCCAAAACCTGCCGATATAGTGCATGCTGAATACAACAACCTGGCAAGCTTAGAAGCACTTATTTCCGACAATACCTGTGCTGTGATGCTAGAGCCATTGCAAGGTGAAGGCGGGATCATCACTCCAACTGCGGAATTTATCCAGGGTGTGGCTGCTTTATGTAAAAAGCACAATGCGCTGATGATATTTGATGAAGTGCAATCTGGTGTCGGCCGTACTGGTGAGTTATATGCCTATATGGGCTTGGGCGTCGTGCCTGACATTCTGACTACAGCCAAGGCATTAGGTGGCGGTTTCCCTATAGGTGCTATGCTGACAACCACAGCTATCGCTAAGCACTTAGTAGTGGGTACCCATGGCTCTACTTATGGCGGTAATCCGCTGGCCTGTGCTGTAGGTATCGCTGCTTTTGATACAGTGAATACGCCTGAAGTATTAAATGGTGTGAAACACCGCGAGCAGTTATTCCGCGACGGTTTAAATGCAATTAACGCTAAATACGATGTATTCAGTGAAATTCGTGGTCAAGGCCTGCTGATTGGTGCTGCACTAAACGAAAAATACCAGGGCAAAGCCCGTGACTTTATGCTGGCTGCTGCCGACGAAGGTTTAATGATGTTAGTGGCGGGTTACAGCGTTCTTCGTATGACTCCGTCTTTGGTTATTCCGGAAGCGGACATTGCCGAAGGTTTAAAACGTTTTGAAAAAGCTGTCGCCAAGATGGTCCAGGCCTAAAGCCATTGAAGGGAGTTCGTTGAGCTCCCTTATCTTATTAAGCAGCTACAACGCAGGAATACTGAATTTATGTTGTTGATCCGTCCTATCCGACAATCGGATTACCCTGTCCTGATGCAAATTGCCGTTGAATCAGGTGCTGGTTTTACCTCTTTGCCGGTCAATGAGCAAAAACTGCAGGCCAAAATTGCCCGTTCTGAGCAAAGCTTTGCAACAGCCGTTGAGACTATGGGCGATCAGGGGTATGTATTTGTGCTGGAAGATACCAGCACAGGGGAAATTGTAGGCACTTCAGGCATTGAAGCCTCGGTTGGCCTGGAAAACCCCTTGTACCATTTCCATAAAAGCACAGTAGTGCACCACTCCAAAGAGCTGGATGTATTTAAACAAGTCGAAGTGCTGACCATGTGTAATGACTACACTGGAGTCTCTGAAATTTGTACTTTATTTTTACGTGAGCCTTACCGTCAGGGTTTAAACGGCCGCTTTTTATCCAAAGTACGTTTTTTGTTTATGGCTGAACACCCCAAACGCTTTTCGAAAATGGTGATTGCCGAAATGCGTGGTGTGGCCGACGATTCTGGCCTGCCACCATTCTGGAAATGGCTGCAGTCCTATTTTTTCAGCATCGACTTCCCTACGGCTGACTACATGATTGGTGTCGGCAACAAAGGTTTTATCGCCGATTTGATGCCACGCCACCCTATTTACGTCAGCTTACTGCCGGAATCTGCGCAGCAAGTCATAGGTGAAGTGCATGAAAACACCAAACCTGCTTTGGCACTACTGGAAAACGAAGGTTTTTTCCACCGCGGTTATGTCGATTTATTCGACGGTGGACCAACGGTTGAATGCCAATTGAAACAAATTAAATCTGTGCGTAACAGCCATAAAATTAAAGTACTGGTTGCGCCTGTTGAAGGTAATGCAACTCTCGCTATTTGTAACACTCACACCGCTAATTTCCGTGCTGTGTTCAGCAAAAATGCGCTACTGAATGACAACCACGAACTGGTGATTAGTCCAGAGCTTGCTGAAGCGCTGATGGTTGCCAATGGTGATTTTGTGCGTTACCTCTCCTTAGAAAAGGCAGTGAAATGATTGAAGTGAATACAAAAGCACCTGCAAAAGCTGCAGTGCAGTTTATCGAAGGCCAATGGCAAGCAGGTTTTGGCCTTGCTTTTCAGTCTGTAAATCCGGCTACAGGCCAAGTGATTTGGCAAGGTAATGGCGCAGATGAAGCTCAGGTGCATCAGGCTCTGAAAGCAGCACGTCAGGCATTTTATGGCTGGTCGACACTTTCACTGGTACAACGTCTGGTTGTGATCGAAAAATTTGCGGCCCTGTTGCAGGAAAATACTGAAACCATGGCTCGCACCATCGCCGAAGAAACTGGTAAAGCCTTATGGGAAAGCCGTACTGAAGTCGCAGCTATGATTGGCAAAATTGCGATATCCAAACGCGCCCACGAAGAGCGTACCGGCACAGTGGAAAACCCTATGCCAGGCGCTAAGGCTTTTATCCGCCATAAGCCTCATGGTGTAGTTGCGGTATTTGGTCCTTATAACTTTCCTGGTCATTTGCCTAATGGTCATATAGTCCCTGCTCTCATTGCTGGTAACGTTGTGGTGTTTAAGCCATCAGAATTGACGCCAAAAGTAGCTGAATACACAGTGCAGTTATGGCAACAAGCGGGTTTACCTGCAGGCGTACTGACTTTATTACAAGGTGAAGTGGCAACGGGCAAAGCTTTGGCCGCTCATCCTCAGTTGGATGGTTTGTTTTTCACCGGTAGCTCCGGTACAGGTCATTATTTGCATCAGCAATTTGCAGGTCAGCCGGGGAAAATTCTGGCGCTGGAAATGGGTGGTAATAACCCGTTGATTATCAAAGATGTGGCCAATGTAAAAGCTGCAGTGCATGACATCATTCAGTCGGCTTTTATCAGTTCAGGTCAGCGCTGCACCTGTGCCCGCCGTTTGTTTGTGCCAAATACAGCCAATGGTGACGCCATTTTGTCTGAACTGGTTGCAGCAACAAAAAACATTCGGGTCGCCGACCCTTTTGCCACAGAGCAACCTTTTTACGGCGCTATGATTTCTGCCAAAGCAGCAGAAGGCATGGCTAAAGCTCAGCAACAGCTGGTTGCTATGGGTGCTAAGGTTCTGGTTGAGCTCACTTTACCTGAAGCCCATGGCGCTTATGCAACTCCTGGTATTCTGGATGTGACAGATATTGTGGGTATTCCTGATGAAGAGCATTTTGGTCCACTGTTAAAAGTCTATCGTTACGATGATTTTGAACAGGCTATTACTGAAGCGAATAACAGCAAATATGGTTTATCTGCAGGCTTACTGGCTGATTCAGCTGAAGATTATCAGCTGTTTTTCCAGCGCATTCGTGCAGGCATAGTCAACTGGAACAAACCTATTACCGGCGCATCCAGCGCAGCACCTTTTGGTGGTATAGGCGCCAGTGGTAACCACAGAGCCAGTGCTTATTATGCAGCTGACTATTGTGCTTACCCTGTCTCATCAGTTGAAGCTGAACAGGTGATATTGCCGGCCACTTTAAGTCCGGGTTTAGTGCTGTAAAGCTGAACCAGATCAAAACAATAAGCCGGTAAAGTAGCTACACTTGCCGGCGTAAACACCATAATCAACAGAGCAGGACCCGTTATGCATACTGATGTGAAAGAACTGTTTAACCAACTCTGGGCAAATTACCTGGAAGTGACTCCTTCTGCGAAAAAAATTCACGCCATTTTAGGCTCATCGCAACAGGATGATGTGATCAACGATCACATCGCACTTCGTACTTTTAATATCGAAAAAGTAAGCCTTGAAAAGCTGGCGGCTCACCTGTTGGCTTTAGGTTATACCGAAGGTGGCGAATACCACTTTGAAGCAAAAAAACTGTATGCCAAACACTTTGAGCACACAGATCCAACCTTGCCAAAAGTGTTTATTTCCGAGCTACTGCTAGAAAAATGCTCTGAAGAGCTGCAAAGCATTGTGCGCAAACTGGTTGATCAAATCCCGGAAGCCGCAGTGACCGCAGATAATTTCCTGTACTCAGGCCGTCACTGGACTATTGATCAGCAAAGCTATGAAACGTTATTGGCAGAAAGTGAATATGCCGCCTGGATGTCCGTCTGGGGTTACCGTGCTAACCACTTCACCGTCAGCGTCAATGCACTGAACAACTATGAAACCTTAGAGTCAGTGAATCAGGCTTTAAAAGATGCAGGCTTCCCGTTAAACACCTCTGGTGGCGAAATCAAAGGCACGCCAGAAGTCTTGCTGGAACAGTCTTCAACTTTAGCAGACGAAGCACCGGTTCAGTTTACGGATGGCACCCGTAATATCCCAAGTTGTTTTTACGAATTTGCCCGTCGTTACCCTATGGCCAATGGCCAGTTGTACGGTGGTTTTGTTGCAGCTTCTGCGGATAAAATTTTTGAAAGTACTAACGTTCGTTAATAGGCTCTGGTCATTCTGACTAATAAAGGCTGGATAAATATCCGGCCTTTATTTTTTTCCAATACTGCTGTGCTGCTTCAACCTGATAACCTTGAGACAAAACATTCATAAAACCATGAGGATAAGGCGCAAGGCTTTGCTTTACATTCGTTTTATGTTTCAAAGCATCCATCAGTTCCAACACAGAAAAATGCGTTTCTTCAGAAAATATCAGCTCCGTTGGATACAGAGGCTGAAGATGAGTCATCTGACGGATTTGCCCGCCATAAAATCCAACACAAGCTTTGACTGTCAGATGTTCAAGCGCAAGACTAGCCCAGCATGCAGCAGCTCCGGCGCTAAAACCCACTAAAAATACCGGCTCTGTCTGTGCTTTGAGCACCTCGCCCACTGCGTTGCGGTATGCCTCTATGCCGCAATGATCCAGAAAATACTGATAGGCCTCTTGATCATCAGCGAACACAGGAGGTTGATGATCATAAGGCTGCACACAAAGATAATCCGAACCTAGCTGGTCAAACTGCAAAAGCACTTCAGGCTGGGCACCAAAAATATCAGTCACTATCACCAGTCGCATGCTGTTTGTCCTTCTCAAAACAAATTCACCGGAAGTTTTAAATACACAGTGCCATTGTCTTCTGCCGCAGGAAACTGCCCTGCCCGCACATTCACCTGTACCGAAGGCAAAATAAGCTTTGGCATGCCAAGGGTTTTGTCTCTGCTGGTTCGCATACTGACAAAACTCTGTACACTGACTCCTTGTTTTAAATGAATATTTTTCTGTTTTTGTGCTGCTACTGTGGTCTCACAGACAAACTCTTCCCGGCCTGGAGCTTTGTAGTCGTGGCATAAAAACATTCGGGTTTGATCCGGCAATTGATACAACTTTTGCACTGAGTGATACAAAGTGGCTGCATCGCCTCCAGGGAAATCGCAGCGGGCTGAACCATAGTCCGGCATAAACAAGGTATCACCGACAAACACCGTATCGCCTATGCAATAACTGACACAAGCAGGCGTATGACCTGGAGTATGGATTACAGAGCAGTTTAGGGTTCCCAACATAAAGTCTTCCCCATCGGCAAATAGTTTGTCAAAAGCTGAACCGTCTGTTTTTAGATCGTTGAGGTTAAACACCTGGCCAAACAGTTGCTGCACTTCGGTAATGCGTGAGCCTATGGCAATACGGCCCCCCAGCTGTTGTTTCAGAAAAGGCGCAGCAGATAAGTGATCGGCATGCACATGAGTTTCCAGCAGCCATTGCACCGTCAGGTTATGTGCTTTCACCTTAGTGATGATTCGCTGTGCGAAGCTCGTGCTGGTGCTACCCGACGCTGCATCAAACTCTAATACCGGATCGATAACCGCAGCTTCTTTGCTTAAAGGATCCCAAACCAAATAACTGTAGGTAAAGCTTTGAGGCTCAAAAAAAGCATGGACAACAGGCTGTTGCATAGGTCACTACTCTATATGGACTGGCCAGAATTTGGCTTATCTTAGCAAAGCTTATTTATTCCATAAAGATATAAGATTATTCCTTTAAATTTGTTTGACGAGCACTAAATAGCCATCTACACATCCAATCAAGGTTTTGTCATAATTTTGCAATCCCCCTTCTCTACTCTGCCTGTGCCTGAAACTTAGCGGAGATAGAAGTCGTATGAATATCGCCAGAAAATTAACCCTCGGAGCCGGTGTCCTGACGGTCATGGCTGTGATTTTGTCCGCCAGCACCAGCGGTTTATTAGCCTTAAAAGACAGTTCAGATGCAGTGCAGCAAAGTGCAGAGCAACAATTTCAGGCCCTGGCAGCAAGCAGACATACCATGCTGCTTACCCAGCTCGATAGCCAGCAGCAATTACTCAATGCACTGGCGCACAACCGCCTGACACAAGAAGCTATTTACAGTTTTAAAAATCCTTTTGTGTCCTACCGTTATGAAGTGTCAGCCCCTAATCTGGATGGATTAAAACAACAGATGGCAGACTGGTACAACACGAAATACCAGCCCTACTTTCAGGCGCAAACTCAAGGCTTGTCGGTCAATACCAGTGCATGGCTGGAAAAATCCAAATTTGAAACTTTATTACTGCAAAAATTTTATGTTGCAGAAAACCCACAGCCTTTGGGTAAACAGCAGTTGCTGGAGGATCGCAGTGACGGTTCTGTCTATGGCCAGCAGCATAAAAAATACCACAGCAGTTTTAAAGAAATAGTCGACCGTTACGGCTTTCAGGATTTAATGCTGGTCGATGCCAACAGTCTGGACGTCTTGTATAACGTCAATAAAGGGCCGGTTTTTGCCAGCAATTTGCAAAACGGAGCTTTTGCTGACAGCCAACTGGCAAACTTAGTTAAAAACTTAAAGCAAAAACCTAAAGCAGGTTTACAGATCTCTGCCATCACAGCCTTTACCGGCGCTTTTCAGCAACAAGTGTTGTTTTTTGGTGTGCCTGTGTTTCATCCCAATAGCGCCGACACTCCAATTGGATTTTTAATAGCTCAGTATCCGGTCAGTCGTTTCACAGATTTGATGACCGGAAATCAAAAGTGGCAGGATTTAGGTTTAGGCGAAACCGGTGATTTGTATCTGGTTGATCAGGACCAGAAACTGGTGACCGAATTAAGGCCTTATCTGACGGATAAAAGCCGCTTTACAGCACAATATCCTGAGTTGAAAGCCGGTCCTTATGGTTTAGGTGGCCATACCAAATTAGACTTGCCACAAGTGAAAGCAGCGCTGGCCGGCCAATCCGGTGTCGCTGAAGCTGAAGATTACCGGGGTGTAGATTCATTGATAAGCTGGCGTCCTCTGCAGATAGGTCAGCAGCAGTATGCGCTTATTGTGCAGCAAGACTTATCAGAGAGTATGGCGGCTGTCAGCACGATCAGAACCAACCTGGTTTTAAGTACCCTGCTCTCAGTGCTGTTGCTTGGAATACTGGTGGTGTTGCTGGTTTATATCTTAGCGCGACGTTTTGCCAGACCCATGCTGGCATTACATCAACGTATCGAAGCATCTGCCCAGTCCCATGATCTGACAGTGCGCTTTGATTTGCAGTCTGAAGATGAGTTGGCGGATATTGGTGCTGCTTTGAATAAACTCTTTGGAGCTTTTCGATCCCTGGTGGCAAAACTGTCCAGCACTTCTGAGCAAAGCGCTTCAGCTGCCACTCAAAACCTGCAAATTAGTCTGGAATGTAAAAGTTCAGCTATGCAACAAGGCGCGGCTATCAGTCATTTGCTGCAGCAATCTCAAAGCCTGGATCAGCAACTGCAACATTCAGCGGATCAGTTACGTCGTTCAGCCAGTCAGGCGAATCATGCCAACCAACAGGCTGACTCTGGTTATCAGGCGGTAGATCAGGTCGCCAGTTCAATGCGTCATCTGGCCGAGCAAGTCAGTTCATCCAGTCAGAGCATGGATCATTTACGCTCTGCCGCCACTGATATAGTCACTGTGCTTGATACCATCAAAGGTATTTCAGAACAAACTAACCTTTTGGCGCTCAATGCGGCCATTGAAGCCGCCAGAGCTGGCGAACATGGCCGCGGTTTTGCGGTTGTAGCAGATGAAGTAAGGCGTTTATCAGGCAGCACCCGCCAGGCAACTATGGAAATTCAGCAAATGCTGGATCGCTTAATGAGCACAGTGGATGAAACTGCTTTGGATTTAGCCAAAGAGCGACAAAGTGCTGAGCTTTGTGTCACAGGCTCGGAGCAGGCCTTGCAAGCTTTAGGAGATATTAAGCAGCTGATTGCAGAGGTTAGCACTGAGACAACCAAGATAGCCCAGGCCAGTGAGCAGCAATATCAGCACAATCAGCAGATGCGTGATGAACTGACAGCTGTACAAGGTTTAGCAGCTCATACCGAACAAGCGATGGCTGAATTAAACATGACGGCAAAAGAGCAGGAAAAACTGGCGACTGAGTTATTAAGTAACGCCAGAGCCTTTCGGGTTTAACTGGTCCCGATACAAAAAGCCCCGGCACATGCAGGGGCTTTTCACATTTTCCTATTTATACTCAGCTGTAATTAGCCTTCAAAGGAGCGGCTTTGCAGCGCATGAATACGTTTATCCAGCGGCGGATGGCTCATAAAAAGCTCTGAAGGCGCAGCTTTAGTGGCCAGACCAAAAGCCGTCATTGAACCTTGTAACTGGCTTTCATTGTTACCTTTTAAGCGTTGCAACGCAGCGACCATGTTTTCAGCCCCCACTAAACGGGCTGCACCAGCATCGGCTTTGTATTCACGCTGACGGGAAAACCACATCACAATAATACTTGCGAGCACACCAAAGATCATTTCCAGCACAAACACAGTGATCATATAGCTGATACCGCCACCCTGACTTTCTTCTTCGTCATTGGAGCGGAAAAAGTTATCAATAATTCCGGCAACCACCCGGGCAAAGAAAATAACAAAGGTATTCACTACACCCTGGATCAGAGTCAGGGTCACCATATCACCGTTGGCGACGTGTGATACTTCGTGCGCCAACACAGCTTCGGCTTCCTGCTGTGTCATCGCATGCAATAAACCTGTGCTGACAGCCACCAGTGCATTATTACGGCTCATGCCTGTGGCAAAAGCATTAATTTCCGGTGAGTCGTAAATCGCCACTTCAGGCATACCAATGCCAGCTTGTTTTGCCTGACGCTGCACAGTGCTAACCAGCCAATGCTCAGTTGCATTCGACGGCGTTGTGATCACCACAGCACCTGTCGAACGTTTTGCCATCCACTTGGACATAGCCAAAGAAATAAAGGAGCCACCAAAACCAAACACAGCAGCAAATATCAATAAACCACCCATGCTGCGGTTATCTATACCAAAAACTTTAAACACAATACTCAAAACGATACTCAGCACTAACATCACAGCTAAGTTCGTGATTAAAAATAGCACTATACGTTTCATAACAACCTCTGTAATTCGGAAAACTGCTAAGTTCAAAACGCCTGTTGCTAAAAAAGCCCCTGTTTCATTGCTGTAACAGAGGCAAAGGGCGGATTAATGACCACAACAAGTACGTATTGGTTCTGCCCACCCCAACATCAGCATTTCGGCTCTTTGCGGGGTTATTCAGGGAACGCTGAGATAATAAGCCGGACAAGGTAGTAAGGTAAAATCGAATATAGCTAACAAATTCACAGTTTATAACTGATATTAATGGCTTGGAGGGCCAGTGTAAAACAACCGCACCACAGGATCCGACTTAAACGGACCATAGGCCATAGCCATGGTCCATCTAAATCGAATAGTGAGAGAGAAGCGGACTAAACAATTTGTTCGATCAATAATTGAGTAGGTACCAAAATTTAAAACTCCATTCCCCTTTATTTGGTTTCCAACCTATGTGAAAAAAATGGCAGCATAAAGTCCAGAGTTCGTTCCCGAAGGTTTTTCATATGAAACCCCTCATGTGTTGTGTAAATATGCTCAATACCAGCAGCTTTTAGTTCGCTGCTGTAATAATCACATCCCCTTACAATCCATTGAAACTCATCGTTGCGCCCGCAGTCGAGGCCAATGCCATTTAATGATTTTAGCTGCGTTTTAAATTCGGAAATCTCGCTTTGCACAGCGCCAAAACCTGAATTCCATTTGGCCAGTATTGCATCGTCGCGAACTAAGGTATTACCTTGTAAGCGATATGGATATTCAAAGTAAGGTGGTTTATCCATTGGCGCAAACGCCATACCATAAGCGATATCAAATTTATTCGGATGATTGAGCAGGCTGATTAAAGCCTCTTTTGCTGTGCTGTTTTTGACCGGTGCTGTTGAAGTAATAAATTGTTTGATGTGTGCGTCAGAATCAAACATCTGAGTGTCGGTAATACCTTTATTGCTGACCAATCCCGGCGCCATTGCAAACACAGAACCAAATACGTCTGAATGTCGCATTGCCAAATCGAGTGCTCCAAACCCTCCCATAGAATGACCTGCGATACCTCGGGACTGACGTTTTGCTAAGGTACGATAATTAGCATCTATGTAGTTAACGACATCTTTAACCACAAACTCGCTCCACTTTCCTGTAACAGCTGAATCAACAAAAAAGCCGCCGCCAAAGCGTGTCGTTCCGGGAATAATCACTACGATGCTCGGTTGGAGCTTAGTAAAGCTCTGATCAAAATCCGTTTTCACTTTAACGTCACCAATCGAGTTGGCGCCAAATCCAGGCAGAAAATAAATAACCGGCAGGCGAGCTTCAGACGTGAAATAAGCTGTTGGCAGATAAACCAAAATATCGCGCAATGTCGGTTCACTGATGATGTTGTTACTAAGAGAAAGAGCATCAATAAAGACACGTTGATAAGAAGATACCTGAGCTTCGACGGTCGTATTGGTTGTTGAAGCTCCGTTGGCTGAAACATCACTTACCGTAAAAATTGTCAGTGCAGTTATAAAAAAAACAGGTATCAAGCGTTTTGCATAATCAGTGATTTTCATCTGAAAAGTCCTAGTAGCTTTAGTCTTTGTTAATCCTTGGAACCAGATTGCCAGACTGAAATTAATTGATTCTTTTTATAGTGTCTAATACCTTTTGTGTGATACCTTTTCGGTATGAATGTATCCATAGATTTACGGCAATTTCGTTATTTTATTGCTCTCGCCGAAGAGTTAAATTTCGGGCGGGCGGCTAAACGTTTGAACATATCCCAACCACCTTTAACACGCCAAATCAAACAGTTGGAAGAGCAGCTTGGTATTGATTTATTTGTGCGTGGTAGTTCAGGTGTAACACTTACCGCCGCAGGTACTGCATTCTTGCCTGAAGTTCGTCGTACCTTAACGCAGGCAGAAAAAGCGGTTGCAACGGCTCAGGAACTACGGGGCCGCGATGATGGGAAGTTTGTCGTCGGTTACACAACAGTGTTTGATCGATCTGAGATTCCAGATGTGCTGGATCAACTGCGGGAGATCTATTTGCAATGTCAAATAAGCTCAGTTGGAAAACATTCCATCCGGCTGATCCAGGATATTACGAATGGTGTAATGGATGTTGCATTTATCACTCAGCATACAGATATAAAAAATCTGAAGTCAGAAATCGTTTTCGAACAGCCATTAATTGTTGCACTCCCTGCGACACACCGCTTAGTACGTAAACCAAAAATATACTTTCAGGACCTCTGTGGTGAAGCTATGTTTTGGTTTGACAGGCGCTTAAACCCCGGATACTACGATTATTGTTACTCGTTCTTTCGCGAAAATGATTTTACATTTGAGTTAATTGAAGAGCCCGCCGATCACCATATGTTGCTTGGAGCCATTGCTGAAGGCAAAGGGATCGCGATTATGTCAGCCTCACTGCAAAAAATAAAACGACAGGGTGTTGTGTTCCGTGAGCTACATTATGAAAAAGAAGCATTGTCCATGGGGGTGTCGGTCGTTTACTCCGGAAAAAATAAATCCGCCCTATTACATAGTTTTCTTGAATTGGTAAGAAAAACTATAAAACAGTTGCAGTGTTAACTGTAAGTAAATTATCGCCACTCAGGTTCATCTTGTTCTGCCCTACTATTCCTTCCCTTTGGCGTGCCAGTCTTGACCTGGAGTAATGCGGTGTGCAAATAAAAAGCCTGTCAGGAATAAACCTGACAGGCTTTGATATAACTAAAAAATCTTTGTTATTTAACCTAACAGGCTTCTGAGCATCCAGGCATTTTTCTCATGCACCTGCATACGCTGGGTTAACAAGTCCAGCGTAGGTTCGTCTGAAGCTTTATCGGCAACCGGCACTATAGAACGTGCTGTTTTGGCTAAGGCTTCCTGGCCTTTCACCAGATCTTTAATCATCTCCTGAGCATTCGGAATACCATCGGCTTCTTTAATGCTGGTCAGTTTGGCAAACTCTTTGTAAGAACCTGGTGCAAACTCACCTAAAGCACGAATACGTTCAGCAATTAAATCAACGGCCAAAGCCAGCTCAGTGTACTGAGTTTCAAATAAAACATGCAGAGTCTGGAACATTGGGCCTGTCACGTTCCAATGATAATTATGCGTCTTCAGATACAGAGTGTACGTATCAGCCAGTAAAGTCGCTAAACCATGAGCTATGGCTTTACGATCATCGTCTTCAATACCAATATTAATTTTCATAAGAAACTCCGTGTTGCTGAAATTACGCTGTAACCCTAACACAGATAAAGCGGCGCGCTCAATTAGACAAAGGGTTAAGCTGTTATAGATCAATGGGATTGAATAAAGAGAAAACAAGGATGCAGAGCGAAATTAAGCCTTTAATCTGCATACCAGCTGTATCACTTTGACGATTTCACCAGACAAAACTGCTTGTGCCCTCGTTGCAATAACCAGAACTGATGATGCAGCGGCTGAATGTCAGACATCTTCAGGTCTAGTTGCATCACTTCACCATTAAGCCTTATGGCTTTGGAGCTTAGTAATTCTCTGGCTTTGCTTTTGGAAGCAGCCAGGCCAGCTTTTAGCACTAACTCCGAAAGTGTCTGGCTCCCTTCTATCTCCACGCAATGTAAAGCATCCAGTTCCAGTTGCTGTAATTCGGCCTGGCTCAGTTGCTGCGGTTGTCCTGTAAACAAGGCTTTAGTGATCCGTTCTGCCGAGAGCAGCCCTGCTTCGCCATGCACAAAACATGTCACCTGCTCTGCCAGAATACGTTGAGCCTGAGGTTTGCTGCCGAAGTTGCGATCCGTCTGCTCCAGAGCTGCTATCTCGTCACAACTTAAAAAACTGTAATAACGCAGCAGGTTGTACACATCTTTATCGTCGGTATTTAACCAGAACTGATAGAAGCTAAAAGGCGAGGTTTTGGTTTTATCCAGCCAGATGGTGCCGGATTCAGTTTTGCCAAACTTAGTGCCATCGGCTTTAGTGATCAAAGGTAAAGTTAAGCCCTCCACTTTGGCATGGTTTAATCGTCGGGTCAGATCTATACCTGCCACTATATTGCCCCACTGATCATTGCCACCTATTGCAAAGTACAGCCAAAGCGTTGGTTTAACATGGCAAAATCGTAAGACTGCAGCAGGCTGTAACTAAACTCTGTAAAAGAAATGCCCTGATCGGGCCGCTCCAGTCGCTGGCGTACTGATTCTTTGTGCATCATGGCATTGACTGAAAAATGTTTGCCCACATCCCGGAAGAAACTAATCACATCTAATGTTGCCAGCCAGTCTGCATTATTAACCAGCTTTAGCGGTTCGGACAACACGGGTTGCAGCAACTCCGTGATCTGGCAACCAAGCTGCTCAGTCCAGGCTTGAATGCTTTTTGTGTCGTTTAAACTGCGTTCCGTCGCTTTAAAGCTTGGATCACCAATAAAACCTGTAGCCCCGCCTATTAAAGCTATCACTTGATGGCCTGCATCCTGAAAGCGTTTTAGCATCAACAATGGCACCAAATGGCCTATATGCAAGCTGCCCGCTGTGGGATCAAAACCACAGTAGAGGCTTTGTCTGCTGCTTAGAAAGTCGCGTAAAAATTCTGGATTTGAACATTGGGCTATCAGACCACGCCCGAGCAAATCATCCACTAACTGAGGTTTGCTCACCGCTGCTGTTGTCATTGGCTACTCTCTTTCTAAAGATAAAGTGAAAAGCAGCAGCTTAAAGTTCAGATGCAGAAAAAGGCATATCCCTAAAGGGATAAGAAAGGCATTTTAACTGGCCAGCAGATGAGTAAGAAACAACTGAAATAACTCGCTTAATGAGCCAATTTGCAGTTTAGCGTAGATTTTTTGCGATGATTTTTGACCGTACCAGCGCTAATGTGCAGCAGCTGGGCTATATCCACTGAATCAAAACCTTGCAGCAATAAACAGACGATCTGCTGCTCTTTGTCTGTCAGCAGCTGCTGGCCCAAACAGGAAAAGGCCTGGCTCAATTGATGCTGCAAGCCAGTTTTTTCCGGCGAAGCGCTGGATACGACAAAGCTGTCCTGGCCCCAGTGCTGGCGAATGAAAGCACTGAGCAGGCCTTGCAGTTGTAACAACTTTTTATAGCTGGCTTGATAACGGCTCTGGTTGGGTTCGCGATAACCGATAAACAACAGGATCCAGCGGCTTGGTTCCAGCTTAAAGCTCAGGCAGAACTCATCATACAGACCGGTTTTTTCGGTAAACAGCTGCTGGTAGCTTTTACGGGCTTTAGCCGAATCAAACAGATCCTGCAAACGCCATAACCCGTCTTCAGTCGCTTGCTGAGCATGCAGATAAAAAGGGTCGTGCAGGTAGGAGTCCATTAGATAGTGATGAAACAAAAACTCACGTTTTGTATCTATGCAGTCGTACAAATAAATCGGATGTTTATCTGCTCTGCAGCCCAGTAACAGCATATGGTCAGAGTGCAACTCTGTTTTAAGAAAAGCCGCCAGCCGTTGGCTAAAATCCATGGTCCGGATGCTGCTGACCAGTTCAGCCACTGTCTGCCATTCTGTCATTACGGATAAGCCCTCAGCCAAAAGTAAAAAAGCCGGTGTTCAGACCGGCTTCTTAGCTTACAACATTAGCGCTGTTGTTACGAACGAGCAGCCAGTTCAGCTTGCTGCACTAAATAATCTTCGTAGGTACCAGCGAAGTTACGTACACCGCTGTCCGTCATTTCAACGATACGGGTCGCAAGTGAAGATACAAATTCACGGTCGTGGCTGACAAAAATCAGTGTGCCTTTGTACATTTCAAGTGCCATGTTCAAAGATTCAATAGATTCCATATCCAGGTGGTTGGTAGGTTCATCCATTACCAGAATATTTGGCCGTTGCAGCATCAGCTTACCAAATAACATCCGGCCTTTTTCACCACCTGACAATACGCGGGTTGGCTTGGCGATGTCATCTTGTGAAAACAATAAACGACCTAAAATACCACGGATAGCCTGTTCATCATCTGAAGGTTGTTTCCACTGGCTCATCCAGCTAAACAGCGTCATATCTTTTTGAGCGCCTTCAAACTCGTATTCATGGTCCTGAGCGTAATAACCAATATTGACGTTTTCAGACCATTTCACTATGCCTTTTTCAGCGGTTAAATCGCCGACCAGACATTTTAAGAAAGTCGTTTTACCAATACCGTTGGTACCGAGGATAGCTACCTTCTCACCCACTTCAATCGTCAGGTCGAGGTTTTTCAGTACATGCAGATCATCAAAGCTCTTGTTTAATTCAGTCACTTCTAACGCTAAACGGTACAGCTGCTTTTGCTGATCAAAACGGATAAATGGGTTCACCCGGCTGGAGGCTTTTACTTCAGACAGGGTAATTTTATCTATTTGTTTAGCGCGAGACGTGGCCTGACGTGCTTTAGAAGCGTTGGCAGAGAAACGACTGACGAAAGTTTGCAGCTCAGCAATTTGGGCTTTTTTCTTGGCGTTGTCAGACAACAAACGCTCACGCGCCTGAGTAGCAGCCGTCATGTATTCGTCGTAGTTACCAGGGTAAACACGCAATTCGCCGTAGTCTAAGTCGGCCATATGAGTACAAACGCTGTTTAAGAAGTGACGGTCGTGCGAAATAATAACCATGGTGCTGTTACGTTCAGCCAACACTTCTTCTAACCAACGGATGGTATTGATATCTAAGTTGTTGGTGGGTTCGTCCAATAACATGATTTCCGGGTCGGCAAATAAAACCTGTGCCAATAACACCCGCAGTTTCCAGCCCGGAGCTATAGAAGACATTAAGCCAAAATGCTGCTCAACCGGAATACCTACACCAATTAATAATTCACCGGCACGGGATTCAGCGCTGTAGCCATCCATTTCGCCAAAAGCCACTTCTAAATCGGCCACACGCATACCGTCTTCTTCGCTCATATTTGGATCAGAGTAAATACGGTCACGTTCTTCTTTCACTTTCCACAGCTCAGCGTGACCCATGATCACTGTGTCAATGACACTGTATTGCTCAAAGGCAAACTGATCCTGGTGCAACTTAGCCACACGGTGGTTAGGTTCAACAAAAATGTTACCACCACTTGGGTCTAGCTCTTTGCTGAGGATCTTCATAAAGGTTGATTTACCGCAGCCGTTGGCGCCAATCAAACCATAGCGGTTGCCGTCGCCGAATTTAACGGAGATATTTTCAAAAAGCGGCTTAGCGCCAAATTGCATCGTAATATTTGCGGTAGAAATCACAGTGTTTTTGATCCAACAAAGAGTCATATACAAGCTGTGCTGACAGTTTTAGCCCATCAGCACAGCCCCAAAAATAGCGCGCCACTATACGCTTTTTCGGCGCTAAACTCAAAGTATCTCTGTGTTTTATGACAAATTTGCCAGCGCTTGGTAGCAGTTAGCCAAAACGTCTTCCTAAAGCTATACAAGCAACCACCACTAAAGCCAATATCCAGTGGATCCATTGCAAAGGTTCGCCCAGCAACAAAGCACACAAAGCCAGTCCGCTAAAAGGCGATAACAACTGTAATTGACTGACTTTAGCTATGCCACCTATAGATAAGCCTTTGTACCAGCAGAAAAAGCCGATAAACATGGTAAAGACCGATAAATAACCCAGCGCCAGCCAGGATTGCAGCGATACCGCCGCATAATCCGGCTGATAAGCCCAAACCCAGGGCAGCAAGACCGGAATCGACATCACCAGCGCCCAGCAGATCACCTGCCAACTACCGAGTTCCTTAGATAAAATAGCCCCTTTGGCATAACTAAAACCGCATAAAAAACTCGCTAACACCAGATAACCATCAGCGAGCTGAAAAGGACCAACGCTGTGCTTTAACGCATAAAGCGCAACACAAGTGGCCCCCAGCAGTGCAAAAAGCCAAAAGCCCGGTCGGGGCCATTGTTTAGTTAAATAAGCGCCAAAAAAGGCAGTAAAAAGTGGCATCACACTGGTCACCAGAATGCCGTGACTGGCTCCTACCTGCTGTAATGCCAAAGCAGATAACACCGGGTATGCAAATACCGAACCCAAGGCGACCAAGGCCAAACCCTGCCACTGTTTTGCAGTAGGTAACTTTTGCCTTGTGATCAGTAGCAATATCAAAGCCAGTAGTGCCGCTATTAAAGCCCTGCCCGCGCCAACAAATACCGGCGGCATATCCAGCACTGCCATTCGGGTTGCTGGTAATCCGGCAGAGAACATCAACATGCCTAAGCTGCCAAACCATAAGCCTTGCACCAATGGTTTTTGCCAAAACGGCAAGGCATTTGGGTTTTGTGGTGACACAGAAACTACGGACATAAAAGATGCTCCCAAAAACTGACTGGACAGTCAGCCAACTTCCGTTAGTATATAAAGCAATCAACCATGACAATCAGGACAGTTGGCGCTAAATTTTACTGGACTGTACAGGTGGGAATTCCATGACAATTGCATTGACGCAGTGGCAACTGGATAAAGCCAGCAAAGAAAGTTTCAGCAGTCAGTTGTATCTGCAGGCACAGCAAGCCATTCAGTCCGGCCGCTGGAATGCGGGCGCTCGTCTGCCTTCTATCCGGCTGTTGGCGGCACATTTAGAGATCAGTAAATTTACCGTTTCTGAGCTCTACGAAAAACTCTCTGCTGCCGGTTTTGTCCGCTCTCAGCCAGGTAGTGGCGTTTATGTCAGTCGGTTAACTGAGCAGCAACAGCAACTGGAAGCCAGCGCCAGCCAAAGCAACAGGCAGCAGGATGTCGCTTTGATGCGCCAAACTCTATTAAGAGAGCCTCATTGGATCAAAGCTTCAGCAGGCTGGTTAGCACCGGACTGGTTACCGGATCAGGAAATACGCCAGGCGATGCGGGATTTAGCCCGTCAGCCTCAGTCCCTGACCGATTATGGCCCGGCTCAGGGTTATTTCCCGTTGCGTCAACATCTAAGCCAGCGTTTAGCGCAGTTGTCTATTGCGGCAGAGCCAGCGCAGATCATGCTGACTTATAGCGCCTCTCATGCCCTTGATTTGGTGTTTCGTTTGCATTTAAAACCAGGCGACTGGGTGATGGTGGACGATCCGGGTTTTTATAACTTTTTTGCTTTGCTGCGTTTGCATCAGGTGCAGTTATTGGTCGTGCCACGCACCAAAGAAGGTCCGGATATAACTGTGATGCAGCAACTGGTGCAGCAGTATCAACCCAAAGCCTATTTAACCAATTCGGTGCTGTCGAATCCTGTGTGTTTAAGTATCCATCCGGCACGGGCTTTTGCGGTATTACAGCTGTTACAGCAGCATCAGTGTTTGCTGATTGAAGACGACATTTATGCTGATTTTGAAAGCCAGCCGGTATCGCGTTACGCTTCGATGTCTGGTTTTCAATCACAAAATGGCTTTGAAACCATTTACTTAGGCAGTATGTCCAAAACGCTGTCGGCAGATCTGCGGGTAGGTTTTATTGCGGCCAATCCTGTCACTATTGCGGCCCTGACCGATCTAAAACTTATTAGTGGTATTTCAACTTCCAACACCATGGAGCGTTTGGTCTACCTGTTATTAACAGGTGGCGGGTATCGTCGTCATATCGAGCAGCTTAAGCGGCGACTGCAGCAGGCCCGTAACCTGGTATTTGCAAAACTCAAGCAACTGGATTGCCAGTTATGGGCAGAACCTTCGGCCGGTTTTTTATGTTGGGTAAAGTTACCTGAAGGGGTCAGCAGCAGCGTATTGTCTGAACGTTTGCAACAACGTCAGGTCGTATTGGCACCTGGTTCGCAGTTTAGCACCCTGCCCGATGCTGATAACTACACCAGACTCAATGTGGCGCAGTGTCTGGATGAACAATTTTGGCAGATATTGGAAGATGAATTGCGCTTGCTCAAAGTAATGACAAAGTAAAAAGCAGATTATCTACTTAAGTCGCACTGACAAAACAGCTTTACTCTGACAAGCTACAGAAAAAGGATGCGGTATGGCCAAAACATCAGATAAATCGCTGGACTGGAGTGCCTTGTTGCAATCCGGTAATCGTATTTTTATTGGCTCGCATGCCGCAGCGCCTCAGGCTTTGCTGGCCGATTTAATGGCGCGCAGTAAAAACCTGCATGATATAGAGCTGGTGCAACTGATGGTGCTGGCGGACAATTACTGGGCAGAACAACGTTACAGCGATTTATTTAAAATCAATGCCTTGTTTATTGCAGGTGATAAGGTGCGGGACGCTGTAGCTGGAGGCCGCGCCGACTATACCCCTTGTTTTTTATCTGAAGTACCTGCGCTTTTTAAAGAAGAAATTCTGCCTTTAGATGCTGCTTTAGTGATGCTAAGCCCACCTGATGCCTTTGGCTATTGCTCCTTAGGGGTGTCGGTTGATGCTGTATCAGCAGCTGTGCGTTCAGCGAAAAAAGTCATAGCCCAAATCAACCCCAAAATGCCCCGCACCAATGGCTATACCTTTATTCATCAAAGCCAAATCCACGCTTTTATTGAGCAGGAAGAAGAGCTTCCTGAATTACCACCGCCAGTGCTGGATGAAGTCACAGAACGTATTGGTCAGTATGTGTCGATGTTGATTGAAGACGGCGCAACCTTGCAGCTGGGCATAGGCAAAATTCCGGAGGCTGTTTTACGTTATTTGGGCAATCACAAAGATTTAGGCGTGCACTCTGAAGTGATCTCCGACGGTGTGATGGAGCTCATCACCACAGGCGTGATTAACAACAGAAGAAAAACCTTTCACCCTGGAAAAACCGTCACCAGTTTTTGTATGGGCAGCAAAAGCTTGTACGATTTTGTTGATGGCAATCCTCATGTTGAGTTTTACCCAAGCGAATACGTCAATTCCCCCACTAATATTGCCCGTAACGATGCCATGATTGCGATTAACAGCGCCATAGAAGTGGATTTAACCGGCCAGGTGGTATCAGATTCCATAGGTCATAAATTTTACAGCGGTATTGGTGGCCAGGTGGATTTCAGCCGTGGCGCTTCGATGAGTAAAGGCGGCAAACCTATTATTGCCCTGCCCTCAACTGCTAAAAACGGCACTGTATCCCGTATAGTCGCCACCATCACTGAAGGCGGCGGTGTAGTCACGTCCCGCGGCCATGTGCATTATGTAGTGACCGAGTTTGGTGTCGCATCCTTACGCGGCAAAAGTATTCGTGAACGGGCGCTGGAGCTTATTCGGGTTGCTCATCCTAAATTTCGTAGACAGCTGCTGGATGAAGTGCGAACCCGCTACTGGGTGCCGCATTATCAAAAAGATTACCCTAAAGATGTGGTTGAACTTGGCAAAGTGGGTGTAAAAACCTTAACCATTGCAGGCGAGCAATATGACCTGCGGGCATTAAACCCGGCAGATGAGCGCCGTTTGCAGGAGTTTTTTTACTCCCATACCAAAGAAACCCTGCTGCTGCGCTACAACCATCATCCTAAACAAATGAGCAGAGAAAAATCCTGCACTTTGGTCAGTGTGGATCAGTCCCGCGATTTAGCGCTTTGTATTGTCAGACAACGCGGCTCAGTGATGGAGATTCAGGCTGTAGGCCGTTATTACCTGAACGATAACGACAACAGCGCTGAAGTGGCTTTTGTCACCCGCGAGCGGCAACATGGCAAAGGTATGGCCAAACGTTTGCTGGAAGAAATGATCAAAATTGCCCGTATGCGCGAACTCAATCGTATGCTGGCTTATGTGCGTGCCGATAATAAACCAATGCAAAAGGTGTTTGAAAAGGCCGGATTTAAACGCATCGCCAGTGGTGATCCGGATGAAGTGTATTTAGAGCTGCTGTTAAAAGCGGCTGAACCAGAGAAGCAGTAAATGAGTTTAGTGATATTCAGTCATGGTCGCTGTTTGTCCTACGATATAGGGCATGATCATCCGGAAGCCGCATCCCGTATTCATGCAGTGCAGGATCAACTGTTAAGTTCGGGTCTTGAATTTGTAGTGCAGCAACGTGATGCCAGCCCCGCCAGTCGCGAGCAGCTGTGTTTAGCGCATTGCCCACTTTATGTGGACCATGTATTTGATGTAATACCTGATACGGGCCATATCTGGCTGGATGACGATACTCAGGCCAATGCTAAATCGCTAAACGCTGCTTTGTATTCAGCAGGTTCCGGCATTAATGCGGTGGATTGTGTGATGCAACACCAGGATACTCAGGCTTTTTGTTTAATACGCCCGCCTGGTCATCACGCTGAATACAAAGCCGCCAAAGGTTTTTGTATCTTTAATAATATCGCCATAGCCGCTGCTTATGCCATGCAGCAGTATGGGTTGCAGCGTGTACTGATTGTGGATTTTGATGTGCATCACGGCAATGGCACTGAAGATATTTTCCAATTGGATCCCAGAGTAAAGTTTTTCTCGTCTTTTCAGCATCCATTTTATCCATACACAGACCCCATCAGTCATTCACCCTCTATTGTCAAAATGCCGTTAGCTGCAGGCACCAGCGGTGCTTTGTATCAACAACGTTTTACCGATGAATGGCTACCGCTGATGCACGAATTTCAGCCTGAGCTGATATTGGTTTCGGCCGGTTTTGATGCTCATATCGAAGATGATATGGGCCAGATGAAACTAACAGAGCTGGATTATTTATGGTTGGGCCAGCAACTAAAACAGCTGGCGGATCGTTATTCTGAAGGCCGTCTGGTATCGATGCTGGAAGGAGGTTATGAACATAGCCCGCTGGCGCGAAGTGTGGTGAGTTATCTCAAAGGCCAGTTATAAGTTTCAGCCCGACGAGCAAGAATAAACCTTTTCAGGTTTGGATCATAATTTGAGGCGCCCGGGATGGAAGGGCCGTGGCTTGTCCCGGCCCTTCCATATGTACCGCGATATCTTGAAACGGCCGGGTGCAAGACCCGTCCCTACAGCAAATCCTTATACAATCTTTATAACCCGCCTTAACCCAAAGCTATAAAATTTGGCTGTTGTTTCACGCCGGATAAAATTCTATGGCCGCCACTTTGGTGTTGGGTTCTGCAGTAAAAAGCTCAAGTCGTTATTTGATGTACCGGGTGCTTGGGCATTTATTGTTGCTGTTGTCGGCCGTCAAACTGGTGGCTATGGCAGTTTCTATTCTTTATAACGAAAGTAGCTTCTGGGTTTTTCTTGGCTCTGCACTTTTTACTGCTGCTGTGGGGTATAGCCTGATGTACAAAGGCCGCGAAGCAAAAGATATTAAACATCGCCAGTTGTTTTTACTCACCACCTTAAGCTGGTTGTCTTTGTGTGTGTTTTCGGCTATCCCTTTGTGGTTGATAGTGCCGGACATCAGTATCTCCAATGCCGTATTTGAGACAGTCTCAGCTGTCACCACCACGGGTTCTACCGTATTGTCAGGCCTGGACACTATGCCAAAAGGTATCTTGTTCTGGCGCGCCGTACTGAACTGGATAGGGGGTATAGGCATTATAGTGATGGCCATCGCCATTTTGCCTGCGCTAAAAATTGGTGGTATGCGATTATTTAAAACCGAAAACTCCGATACCTCAGATAAAATTTTGCCCCGCAGCTCTACCCTGTCCGCCGCTATTGGTTCTGTCTACCTGGTATTAACTTTATGCGCTATGGTGTCGTATTATCTGGCGGGCATGAATGGCTTTGATGCTGTGACTCATGCCATGACCACAGTGGCCACTGGTGGTTTTGCCAACTACGATGCGTCTTTTGGCCAGTTTAAAAATCTGCCACAAATTTATTGGTTAAGTAGTTTTTTTATGATGCTGGCCGCTATGCCTTTTGTGCTTTTTGTCAGCTTCGCCAAAGGCGATAAAAGCTCATTGTGGCGAGACCCGCAAGTACGGGCGTTTTTAGCCATAGTGGCATTTTGCAGCCTGCTGCTGACTGTGTATCAGGTGGTGCATAATGACAGAGCTGTGTTTGATGCCCTCACCCACAGCCTGTTTAATGTAGTCTCTATAATCACTACTTGTGGTTATGCCTCAGAAGACTATACATTGTGGGGCAATATGGCCATTATGCTGTTTTTTTACCTGACCTTTGCCGGCGCCTGTTCTGGTTCAACTTCAGGTGGTTTAAAAATATTCCGTATGCAGCTCGCCGCAATGTTACTGGTGAAACAGTTAAAATTGCTGGTGCATCCCAAAGCAGTCTGGAGCCAGAGTTACGGCGGTAAAAAAGTAGATGATCAGCTATTGGGTAACGTGCTGGCCTTTTGTTTTATTTATTTTGCTACCATAGCCTTTATTGCGATGGCGTTATCCTTCTGCGAACTGGATTTAGTCACTGCAATCACTGGCGCTGCAACTGCAGTAGCGAACGTAGGGCCAGGCCTTGGCAGCATTATTGGTCCTGCCGGTAACTTTGCGACTTTACCAGATGCAGCAAAATGGTGGCTGAGTTTAGGTATGCTGATGGGACGACTGGAAATTCTGACCTTACTGATTTTATTTACTCCCTCTTACTGGCGCTATTGAAATGGCAAAAGCACGGCGTGTTTCATTTTCTTATCTGCCGGAGCTGGCTGGCACTTTGTTAGCCCCGCTGCTGATAGTGCTGCTCTGTTTACCGCTGCGCAACTGGATAAGCCCAACAGACGTTGCCATGCTGCAATTGCTCTGGGTAGCATGGCAGGCGCAGCACTATGGCTGGCGCTGGGCAGCGATCACAACGCTGGTTTCAGTGTTAGTGCTGAACTGGTGTTTTGTACCGCCCTATTACACTTTTGATGTGCACGATGCCAGTTTTTTTATCAGCTTTGTGGTGATGGTGGTTTTGGGTTTATTAATCAGCCTGTTGTCTGATCAATCCAAACAACAGTTAAAACGTTTA
The DNA here is from genome assembly GCF_031457405.1 of Rheinheimera soli. Taxonomy (GTDB): domain Bacteria; phylum Pseudomonadota; class Gammaproteobacteria; order Enterobacterales; family Alteromonadaceae; genus Pararheinheimera; species Pararheinheimera soli_A. The sequence continues at coordinate 892,686 of NZ_JAVDWR010000001.1, forward strand.
CGTTATGCCATGTCACAAACCCGTGGCATGTATATGCTGGCCAAAGGTTTAGGCCAAAGGCAGAACTGGCAACAACAATGTGATTACACCTCCAAATTATTAAGCCGCCGCTTAGGAGCTTCTGTTCAGGTAATTACCACAGCAGAGCCTGAATCCACAGCCGATCATTCGGTTTTAGCTGTTGGCTCTCCTGCCACAGCCTGGATCCTGGTGCCATCTGCTTTTCTGATCAGCCATCCCACTTTATTACATACAGCTCAGTCTTTATTGGCCCAAAGTTACGCCCGGCTGGAATTGAGTGAAAAAGCTCAACAAGACAGAGTAAAAGCCCAGTTAGAGCAACAAAAAACTATGCTGCTACGCTCCCTGTCGCACGACTTGCGTACACCACTGGCCACTATTATGGGGTCATCCAGCATGCTGGCCGATCCAGAGTTGCAATTCAGTACAGAGCAACGTCAGCAGCAGGCGCTGAATATTTACCAGCAAAGCCAGATCTTAAATCAGCATTTTGAGAAAGTGCTGGAGCTGAGCAAAGCCCAACTGACAGGGCATCATATTCAGTTAACGAATTTTAGTTCAGACGACTTGGTGGCCGGCGCTTTGGCCAGACGAGGCGATAAAGCCACACAATTAAGCGCGTCTTTGCACTGCAGCGCAGCAGCATCTTTGCACGGTGATTTGGAGTTACTGGAAATTGCGCTGGCAAATATGCTGGAAAATGCTTTGTATCATGGCGCGGCCCCTTTTGAGTTACAGATGGGACACAACGGCTCGCAGTTTTATATCCGGCTGACAAACGCCCTGAATGACCAAGCCCCGTCACAGCGGGATAAAGGCCATGGCCTGGGGGTTAATATTTGCCGGGCTGTGGCTGGTTTGCATCAGGGTAGTTTTGAATTACAGCACAATTCACAGCATGTAACGGCGGTATTGGAGTGGCCACGATGAATAACAGCGCTGAAAAAACGCAGCCTGTACGTTTGCTGGTGCTTGAAGACGACACCGGCTTGCAAAGCTTTTTACAAACCCTGCTGGATAGTCAGGGCTATCAGAGTTTGATCCATGCTCAGGGTAAACAAGGCTTTGCTTTACTCAAAGAACATAGTTTTGATTTGATTTTACTGGATTTAGGTTTAGCCGATATGGATGGCATTCAATGGCTGCAGCAGCTACGCTCCTGGTCTGAAGTGCCTGTTATTGTGATATCAGCCCGGGGCAAAGAGTTGGACAAAGTTCAGGCGCTGGATAGTGGCGCCAATGACTATGTGACTAAACCTTTTAGCTCAGCTGAGCTTTTAGCAAGGATCAGAGCCACCTTGCGGCAACAACAAAAAACCGCCAGTCCATTAGCTTTTGCCAATATCAAGTTAGATCCGGTGCAGCGGCTGGTGACCAAAGCTGGTGAACCTGTGCATCTCACCAAAACCGAATACGATATCTTACTGCTGCTGGTGCGGCATTTAGGCTCTGCATTAACCCATAATCAGATTTTACAGCAGGTATGGGGCGAACATTATCAGGACAGGCCCGAATACATTCGCGTCCATATGGCGCAGCTACGACAAAAACTGGAAGACAGGCCCTCAGCGCCCAAACACCTGAAAACTGAAGCTGGTGTGGGGTATCGGCTTTGTGAATAAACAGCTGGCTGTGTCCAGGGAAATTATGTTGACGCAAAGTTAATTATTCTTTAGTTTATTCAACAAGATAAATCATAGGAACCCCGGAGAGGCCCTTTAAGGCAACTTTGATACTCAAGGACTGTTTATGAAACTACATACTCTTAGCCTCGCCCTGTTCTCCATGACCCTAAGCACCGCACTAAGTGCTGCACAAATGAACTACGGTTACAGCATTTTAACTGAGTTAAAACCACAGCAGCATGAAGCCTTGTGGACCAGAGTTAATCCGGCCCCCCTCTTTATCCTGTCGATATGGCAAGAAAAGGTGTCGCGGGTTGTGCAGTATTTAAGGTCATTATTGATAAAGAAGGTGAAACCGAAAGTGTTGAACTGATGAACTCGGTTCCGGCAAAAGGTATAGCCAAAGGTGCCACCAAGGTGATCAAAAAATGGCAGTGGCATAATACAACAGGCAAAGCAGACAGTGCCGAAGAAAAAATTATGAGACTGGATTTTTGTATGGGTGGTACCACCTTAGCTGAAGCCGAAGCGCGTTGTCAGCAGCAAGCACAACTAGAGTGCAGCGAATAGCACTTTGCCGACACCACCCACTGACCAAGCCACCGCCATGCAGCTATGAATTGGCTGCATGTTTTTGTTTGTAGTCATCCAGCAAAACTTTGGCATCCATCAACCCCAGGCCTGTATGCTGCCGTATCAGCTGAATACCGTCTTTTTCTTTCAGTTGCAACAGCTGTTGCCGCGCTTCAGGCGGCAATTGTTCTAACCAGTCAAAAACCAGCCCTTGTTGTTTTAACAACATATCCAGCTTGGCCTGCAGCATAAAAAAATGCTTTTTGTATTCCAAATGCATAGATAAGAGATAAAGACATAAGCCGATAAGTATTATCTGTATCAGTTCTATGGTGTTTTCCATGCTAAGCCCCCTCCAGCTTTAACAGACACTGCTATAAGTATAGAAAAACGGCCACTAGATGCAGGGATTTATTAACAATAAAGTAACTTTAATTGTGCAGCTTTGGTTCCTTCGACAGTGACTAAATATCGTTGTGTAATGATGACGTTTTGATTCTGACCGTTTTACAGATTCAGACGACCATATAAGAGCTCTAAATCTTCGACATATGTTTCATTAATTTCGTTAATATTCCACGTCCACCGCTCTTTCGGAACTAAGTTGAAGACCTTAGAATGAGGAGCCTTTTCTATCAAGCAACAGTAAACTGGAAGATATTGACGTTTTGCCCTAATTTTATAACTAAGCTCGTTATCACTAATAACGTTAAATTGGTCCGCCGTTAGGTCAATTAAGACGCCTTCACTTTCAATCCACCAATGCCCAACTTCACCAACTCGCATTCTCGAAATACCGAAAACAAGGCTCATTGGTTTAACATAACCTTTAAGCCTCATATGGTAGCAGTACAATTGAGAAGCATGTTTGCAGGCATTGACGGGAAAATCAGGATTGAAAAAGAGTGAATCACTATTTGAAATAAACTCTATTTTACGTCTGATTAAGAGAGCTTCCTCACGTAATATGCAAATATTCACTTTATTTATGACTCTCAAAACAGCTGCGCCGTAAACTTTGGTAGCCTGTGCTAGCTATTCACCATTCAGCTTAGTGGTAAAGGTTTGATTTAAGACATCATTTTTGTCCAGAAATCGATTATCCAGTAAATGATCCAAACCCTCGTAGTTCAAGTGTTCACAGCTATCGTGCTGCTTTAGATTCATTCTGCTGCATATATCTTCTGCCATTTGTGGCGATGGCCATATTTCATCTTTCTCACCTGTCATCAGCACTACTTTGGCAGCAATATTTTCAACCTGGATAGTGGCTTTGTCTTGATCTGCTCTATTCGCCAATGACTGCTTATACAGATCCAACAAGCTGTTTACCGGGCCGGATGGTTTAAAGGGAACATGAGCTAACTCTTGTCCTTGATGTGTCCAGCTTGATGCCGGCACTTTGGTCCAGTCTTTTAATATACCTGCCCACACTACAGAACTTGGCGCTATGGCCACAACCCGTGAGATTTGTTTATCCTTAGACGCCAGTAACAAAGCCAACTCAGCGCCTTTTGACCAACCTACAACAATCAGCTCATCTGATTTCACGTTTTGCTGCTGTTGCAGCCATGTTTTGGCCTGATCAAAGTATTCTAAAGGGATCCGCTCCAATTCAGGAGCTAAACCCTGAGCGTTAAAATAGGCTAAAGCTAATGTAGGGTAACCTGCGTCAACGACCGCTTTAGCAAGCAGTTCCGGGTGTCCACCTTCAGAGCCTCCGAGCACCAAAACACCGACCCTTTTGTCAGGGGACGAGGCTGGGTAATACTTACCTACAGCACCATCTTTTTCCATACTGAGAATACGGGGTGAAGCATTGATACCAAAACTAATGGACATGAAAACAACGAAGCCAGATTTGATGATGCTATTTAACATTTTTTAATTCCGTTTATATGTTTTAGTTACTATTTATATCGGTTAACCCAGAGCACAAAGCTGGGCCTCCTCAGGTATTTAAGCTTTACGTCTATTGTCTTACAGCTTAAGCCCCACGAAAATCAGAGGCAAGATCCATGTCCAGCCCCTGAGTTGTTTGAAAATAGGTAAACGCCACAAAAATTAGTGACTATGGCTCACTTTTGAAACGATGCGCCAGCCTTCATCAAACTTGTACAAACTCAGATAATCCGTATAAGCCAGTTTGTCTGACTTGTACACTTCCAGTTTGGATACTGCAACAGAACCTGTAACATCAAGCTGCAAATATTTTCCGGTATAAATGATTTCTGGTGCTGCTCCGGCGGCGTTTTCTACACGTTTTTTGGCACCGGCAATCCAGTGAGCAATAGGTGTTTTTTCGACATTGCCGTCCTTTAACCGCAACACTTCAAATGATGGATGAAAGCCTTTCTCCATGGCAGAGATATCAACCAGATTCGCAAACCCATCGATGTAAGCCGATTGGACCACTTGTTGGATAAGCTCTGCATCGGTGCTTTGTGCTTTTGCAGGAATTGAATGAAAGGCGAAAAGTAACGCAACAGAGAGAACAAGTGATTTCATAAGCTATCCTTATTTGTTATATGGTTTACTGCTTGGGTCTGAGAGTTTCAATAAATTGTGCGTCTACCCAGAATATGTCTACGTTTTCATGGTTGCCCGGAGCCATATTTCGATTGAAAAAAAGATATTTACCATCCGATGTTACGCTGGCCATTGCTTCCCAGCCTTCGGTATTTATTTTGTCGCCTAAATTAATGGCTTCCCCCCATGTATCATCTTGCTGTCGATAGCTGATATAAAGATCTGAGTCGCCATAACCTCCTTCTCTTTTACTATCAAATATCAGATAAGATTCATCTGCGGCTATGAAGGGATGAAAACTTTTTCCACTATTGATCTCTTTCCCCAGCAACTTGGGTTCTTCATATTTTCCATCCACTAGCCGTGAATAGCGAATTGATCCAGTGAAATCCTTTTTGAACTCGTCAAAAAAATAAGTTCCTTTTGAAGACGCTGTAAGGCGCATGATAGGCAATGTGTCGAAAGGAGCACCCAGCTTCTTCACTTCAGACCAGCCAGTCTCGGTGCGCTCCTTGTAACGTTTACCCAAATGCATGGTTTTACCATCTGGCGCGATTAAAGGGGTTCCCACCCTTGGCGAAACAACTGATTCATGCCACTGATTATTGGTATTTATAAAAACAACCATTTCTTGCTTTTCGCTGTCCTTGCTATCTCGAATGAAATAAAACTCATTGAGCTCAGGCGTGAATACTCCACTCACTTCCCAACCTTCAGTGGAAACAATGCCTGATGCAAAAATTTCTGGCGTTGAACCTGGTGGCTTTTGCCCAAGGTAAGGGCCTGTTAGCACTGGAGATCCGTTTTCTGCGTAACCTTCGCCAACGACAAATAAAGCTGAAAACACCAGAGCCGCTGACATATAAATACGCTTCATAACATATCCTTATTAAAATGTGGTTGATATAGCGCTCAACTTAATTAAACAGGCTTTAAAGTAGTACACATATCGCCACCCTATTGAAGCTTGTTTTCATACTGAGAGTTTCGTTATGGTTGCCCTGATTAAGATGAGCCGAGCTTGGGCCGCTGATGCTTGTGTCTCCAACCTGTTGTGACCAGAGGGTGGGCATTCGGGATAAAGCATTTCTTCCGGCTTGATGCAGTGCGATTATCATTTTTGGGGGCAAGTCTTGCCCTGTGCCCCTATAAATCAGAATCAAACAAAAAAGAATAAAAAATTGGAAAACTAACAAAAATTTATCGCTAATCTATTTGCCACTACTAATGTGCTCTGGCCCGAAAAGATCGGGGCAAGGGGCAAGACTTGACGCCAATTGTTATTCGTTTAACGGCTTGTTATATGCCCGCATTGCTACCGCCAATGAACTACATCAATGATTTCATCGTCTTTCAGTGAATATCTGAGCGTCGCGCAAACTTTTTCCAGGCAACCCCGGATACTTTTACTTCCCCTATCCATAACTATCGGATAAACGTCAACTTTGCATTCATTGACATCGCACTTTGCATCAACAGTAAATTCTTTAGTGTCAAAGTTAAGTGTCTCAAGCCAATTTATTCCAGCCAAGGAGGCTTTTTCTGTAGTCAAATCACTACTAAAAGCACTGAAACTCAATACCATCAGAATCAACAAAACTTTGGGGGGCATTGGGCTCGGAGCGGGCATATAACGCAGCACTCTGCGGCAAATTCGGAGCGCAGCGGAAAATTTGTCCGGCAGCAGTGCATTGTCAGGCATTGTTGCTGTCGTTCTCAACTGCAATATCAAAGTGGAATACATCCTCGATGGTGCCCAGTTTTGAATACAATTCAATAGCTGGCTGATCCTCTACGCCTTTGTCGGCTTGAACGTAGATCACGTACGCGTCGCGTGCAGCGCCAACAGCCTTTAGCTCTTGGATAAGGGCCGTGGCAACGCCCTTTCTGCGAAAAGTCGAAATTACCGCGAGGTCATAGATATATATTTCGCTTCTTTCCTGTTCAAACTTCTTCAGTTCATACGCAGCGATAGCACCTACCACTTTCTCTCCATCAACGGCAGCAAGCGCAATAAAGTGAGTTGTGCTAAGCAATGCTTGCAGGTAGATTGACGAAGGCTTGTTGCTGGAGTAGCTTACTTCGTCATCAAATACCTCACCGAACATCGCATTTATAGATTGCAATAAAACAACGTCATTTTTACTGAGATGGATAATCTTGACTGGCATTCGCTCGCTCCTAACGCGTTACACACCGGAAAATTGGGAGCGCCAGCGAGTAATTTTTCCGGTGCAGTAACTTGTTAAATTGTTATCGCTCATTTTCAAGTCCATGCCATACCCTGAGAATAATGATCGTTTTGGTATGCAGTGAGTAACGAACAATATACTTTCCAAAAACCATATCGCGTATGTCTTCAGGTACTGGTGCCATTTGAACTGGAGCGCCTATTTTCGGAAATTCTGGCAGCAACTCAATTTTGGCAATCAACTCACCCGCTATTCTATTGGCTGCCGTTGGGTTATGAACCGCGATAAACTCCCGCAAACGCTTTAAATCTTCAATAGCCTCAATGGTATAAACTAACTTCACTTCTGATGACGCTCAAAATCAGGCCTCGGTGCATCCAGCTCATTTCCTGTGCCCCAACTACTTAACCAGCTGTGTACCTCACTCACATCAACCACTTTTCCCTGGGTAGCTGATTCCATTGCATCCAGGGTTTGTTGCCAGCGATCTTGCTCTAAATTCTGCTTATCAATGTACTCCGATAGAGCTTGGTTGATTACCCACCCTTTAGTACGATGAAGTTTGTTCGCAATAGCTTCCAATTGATGCTCAACATCAGCCTGTAATCGAACTGTAGTAACGCTCATGATAAACTCCTTCAACCAGAAACAATGTAATACATTGTAGTGAGCATGCGCTTGAAAAGCAATTTAACGCCAGCCACAAACGCGAGCAACTTGTTGCAAGTCGAGCGCCCAACGGGCGCATTGTTGATGGTGCTTGTTATGTTTCAACAATTTAGCAGGTCTATACCTATGTATTGAACCCGATCAAACCGAACCTCTCCAAGGACAACCCTCTTACCATTAATAACAATCTCAGGGTAGAAAATAGAGAAGCTTTCTAATCTTGATTTGATTTCACTCGTATGTATTGAAAACGACATGCCTGTATCGAAATATCGTTTCCTACCGAAAGCGACCTCATAAGAATGTGTTTTCCCGTTCAGTTTCGATAAAACAGGGACGCTAATATAGCCTGATTCCGAATCAGACTCTTTCACTCTATCAACCTGCTCAGGACTAAGCCCATTAAATGTCCTGTCGATGATCAAGCTCTTAGGGCCTGGATAATTTTCTTTATTCGTTGATAAGTAATTAACCTTTAATTTCCAGTGATTAGGAGAGTTATTGTCTTTTACTATGATGTAATCAGTAAGTAGTTGAAATTCCGCACCTTCTGCCGCAGTTAGACTCGCATCCAAATAAAAATTGGCTAATTCAGGATGACTGTCACCACTAGACGCCCTTATCTGAACTTCAACTCCTGATTCTAGCAATATTTTAATTGTGTCTTGTGGTCCAGAACTTCCGCATCCTCTGGAAACAAGACTCCCCCCTTGATAAGCAGGCTTATAGAAATCTCTTGGAACAGGAGCACAAGAAGCAAAGACGAATACAGTACAAAGTACCCCTATTGTGGATAGAGTCCTATTCAAGTTCGCAAATCTCCTTTTGAAACATAACAATCCATTTTCAAAGGCAGACTGCCCGCAAGTCGAACATTGTTCTGCCTTCTTTCCTGATTTCCACTCATACCAAATTAACGCTGATGTACCTCTATTTCAACAACATTTTCTGAAATTACCAAAATATGGCCGACAAAATCTATACAAGCAGTACGCTAGTTCTTCATATTTTTACTCAGGATATACCACTGTCATTTTTTCCAGTACTTTTTGGAGGTCATATAGTTGTACTCAGCCTTGCTCTACTCTGCTAAGAATCGGTTCAGTTAATTTTCCATGGTTTCAAAAAACCATAAAAAAACCCGACCAAAGCCGGGTTCCTTACATCAGATAAAACTACACAAAAGCTCTTACTTCTGCACTGTCTTCGCTTCTTCCACAGCCGCTAAACACAGCTCTGTGATCTTATGCCATTCTTTGTTTTGAATAGCATCGTCTGGCACTATCCAGCTGCCGCCTACGCAACGTACGTTGGGTAAGGCTAAGTATTCTTTGAAGTTTTTCTCGTTAATGCCGCCTGTTGGGCAGAAACGTATATCAGAGAATGGGCCGTGGATAGACTTTAAGGTTTTTACGCCGCCTGCTGCTTCCGCCGGGAAAAATTTAAAGTGGGTGTAGCCTACTGCTGTGCCTTCCATTAATTCAGAAATACTGGCAATGCCTGGAATTAATGGGATCACACTGTCTTTGCCTGCTTGCAGCAACTCGCGGGTCGAACCCGGGCTAATCGCAAAACGAGCGCCTGCTGCTATCACTTCTTCCAATTGTTTGGCTGTAGTGACAGTACCAGCGCCTACTATGGCGTCAGGCACTTCAATGGCCAATAAACGTATTGCATCTAAAGCCACAGGAGTACGTAAAGTCACTTCCAGTACTTTAATGCCACCTGCTACTAAGGCTTTCGCCATAGGAACAGCGTCTGCTAAATCTTTGATCACAATGACGGGCACCACAGGGCCTTGTGCGAACAAAACGTCAGGTTGTAGTTGCCAATTTTCAAATGCCATAGTGTTAACTCGCCATATGTTGTTTTAAGTAGACTGCACAGCCGGTTAAACCTGGTTGCTCTGCAGTGACGACAAAAGTTGCAATACGGCGGTTAAAATCTGTAAACCGGCCTTTTGCTTCAAATCTGCTTCTGAATTCGCTTTGATTCATCAGCGACAATAATTTGGGGGTAATACCACCAGCGACAAAAACGCCGCCAAAGGTGCTTAATGTCAGGGCTAAATCCCCTGCCAAACCACCTAAACTGGCAAAAAACTGTTCGATAACGGCTTTGCATAAGGCACAGCTGCCATCTAAAGCTTTACCTGCAATCTGAGCAGCGTTTAAGGGCTCAACTACTTTGTTGTTAAAAGCGGCGATCGCCAGATACAAATCTTCCAGACCAGGGCCTGATAACAAACGCTCAGGGCTGACATGGCCGTATTTATTGGCTAAAAATTTCTGAATAAACCATTCCTGTTCGGTTTGAGCGGTAAAGTCGACATGACCGCCCTCGCCCGGTAATGGCACATAACCTAAAGCTGTTGGAATTAAATGCGCTACACCTAAACCTGTGCCGGCACCTAACACCGCCATAGGTTTAAACTGATCGGCATGGCCTTCGCCAATTTGCACCAGTTCAGTAGATTTCAGCGCAGGTAAGCTCATGGCCACAGCAGTGAAATCGTTCAGCACGATAAACTCGGCTAAATCTAAATCGGCTTTCATGCTGCTTACAGAAAACTGCCAGTGAAAGTTGGTCATTTTGACAAAACCACCTGTCACTGGGCAGGCAATGGCCAAAGCTACATGGCGGATAGCCGTCAGGCCTTGTTGCTCGCGGTAAAACTGCAAAGCGTCGGCCAGGGTGTCAAAATCAGCACAAGGATAAACGGCAACGTTATCCAGGTGCAGAGTTTCTAAATCAACACGGCTAAAACGTGCGTTAGTGCCACCAATATCAGCAACAATAGCAAACTGGATATCAGCCATGGTACTGATCCTCTGTGTTAAACAGACTGCAAGCCCCTTGTTCTGCACCAGTGATCACCATACGCATACCGCCAAACATCTCGCGGCCCATGCCCCAATGACTGTCGCTCATATCACGGGTTGCAGCTTCACGTTTAGCCAGCTCTTCATCAGAAACCATTACTTTCAGCACGCCGTTAATACCGTCCACCAGCATCATATCACCGGTCTGGATTTTGGCTATTACGCCACCGTCTACCGCTTCCGGTGTGACGTGGATAGCAGCAGGCACCTTACCTGAAGCGCCCGACATACGACCGTCTGTGACTAAAGCCACATGGAAACCCCGGTCTTGTAATACACCAAGTGGAGGCGTCAGTTTATGCAGCTCTGGCATACCGCAGGCACGAGGGCCCTGGAAACGCACGACCACTACACAATCTTTATTTAAATCACCGGCTTTAAAAGCCGCATCTAATTCATGCTGGCTGGAAAATACAACAGCAGGAGCCTGAACTATTTCAGTACCTTCACGCAGCGCTGAAGTTTTAATTACACCCCGGCCTACGTTGCCGGATAACACCTGCAAACCACCGTGATCTTTAAATGGTTTAGCGGCATCAGCCAAAACTGTTAAATCAGAAGACTCAGTTGGGCCATCAATCCATACTAATTTGCTGTCCTGCAATACCGGAGTTTGGGTATAACGGCGTAAACCAGGGCCAGCTACTGTATTTACATCTTCATGCAGCAAGCCGTTGTCTAATAAAGTACGGATTAAATACGCCATACCACCAGCCTGCTGGAAGTGGTTAATATCAGCCTGTCCGTTAGGGTAAATTCTGGTAATAAGTGGCGTTGCATGCGAAAGCTCTGCAAAGTCATCCCAGTTCACAATAAAACCAGCAGAACGGGCTACAGCTATTAAGTGCATGGTGTGGTTAGTAGAACCACCAGTTGCAAGTAAACCCACAATACCGTTCACTACAGCTTTCACGTCAACTATATGAGAGATAGGCAGATAATCGGTGCCTAAGTCTGTTAAGCGCGTCACCTGACGAGCCGCAGCTTTAGTCAGTTCATCACGCAATGGCGTGCCAGGATTTACGAAAGAAGAACCAGGTAAATGCAGACCCATGACTTCAACCACTAACTGGTTAGAGTTAGCAGTACCGTAGAAAGTACAAGTGCCGGCGCTGTGGTAAGAAGCAGATTCTGAATCTAATAACTCTTCATTACCTACTTTGCCTTCAGCATACAACTGACGAACACGGGCTTTTTCTTTGTTTGGAATACCTGATGGCATAGGGCCTGCTGGCACAAACACAAAAGGTAAATGACCAAAACTTAAAGCGGCCATTAATAAACCCGGTACTATCTTGTCACAAATACCCAGCATCATGCCGCCGTCAAACATATTGTGCGACAGGCCAACAGCTGCAGACATCGCAATAATGTCGCGGCTTAATAAACTAAGCTCCATGCCTGGCTGACCTTGAGTCACACCATCACACATAGCAGGTACGCCACCGGCAAACTGCGCCACACTACCGACTTCAGCCACAGCGGCTTTGATAATGGCCGGGTAAGCTTCGTAAGGCTGGTGTGCAGAAAGCATATCGTTGTAAGAAGAAATAATACCGATGTTCGCTTTAGTTAAGCTGCGTAAATCAGTTTTTTCCTGAGTGGAACAAGCTGCAAAACCATGAGCCAGATTGCCACAGGCCAAAGCTCCGCGGTGCGGCCCCTTGGCACGGGCCTGTTCCATCCGCTGCAGATAAAGCGCACGGCTTTTTTCGCTGCGTGCCGCTATTCTGTCTGTGACCTGTTGTATAACCGGATTCATGTTAACCTCGTCTTGTCGATTAGTTAGCTGTAAACATTACATGCACAGGGACCTGCTGCTGTTGCAAAAACGCCCGTACAGGCATTTGCAAAGGGTCCTGACCTGCCATGGCCTGTTCCAGAACGGTCAGCTTCTTGGGGCCAACCAAATGTAAATAAATCACAGCGCTATTGAGTAAGCGTGTTTTGCTTAAACTCAAACGCTGATAAGGCGCAGTAGATGGTGTAACCGCTAAAGCAACTGGCGCATCTGCAGCTAAACCATGCTGAATTTCTTTGCTGCATGGAAATAAAGAGGCGGTGTGACCGTCTTCACCCATGCCCAGGATCACTACATCAAATTCGGGTAAAGCTTCTATGCGCTGTGCCACTGTCGCCGCACCTTTATAGGCGTTGTCCGGTGATGCGCTGTCAAATAAGCTGATAAAACGTGCAGTTGCAGCTTTACCTTGCAATAAGTTGGCTTTGACCAAGCCTTCATTGCTATCAGCATGAGTGTCAGGCAACCAGCGGTCATCCGCCAAAGTGATAGTCACACGTGACCAATCCAAATCAGTTTCTGACAGGGTTTTAAATAAAGGCAAAGGGGTTTTACCACCAGACACTACTAAAGTGGCTGCACCTTTTTGGGCGATAGCTGCAGCTAAACGGCTGCTGATCTCGCTGGCAAACTGCTGATTTAATGCAGCGCTTGAATCAAACGTATGAAGTTGCATTGTTATTCGTCCCAGTTTCTGTCTTCACGAGCCAACAACGAAATAGCGGCTACAGGGCCCCAGGTACCAGCCTGATAAGGTTTTGGTGGCTCGTTCGTCACTTTCCATGCGTCCAGAATACCGTCAACCCACTTCCAGGCATGTTCCACTTCATCACGGCGCACAAACAGATACTGATTGCCTAACATGGCTTCCAGTAACAAACGCTCGTAGGCATCAGCTATACGCTGCGATTTAAAGGTTTCGTCGAAACTCAAGTCCAGCTTGGTTTGTTGCAGTTGCATGGTTTCACCCAGACCAGGAATTTTGTTCATGATCTGAATTTCAACACCTTCGTCCGGCTGCAGACGAATAATCAGCTTATTGGCTGGCAACTGTTTGTAGGTTTCGAAGAAAATATTGTGTGGCTGCGGCTTAAAGCAAATAACTAATTCGCTCATTTTTTTCGGCATACGTTTGCCCGTTCTTAAATAGAACGGCACACCAGCCCAACGCCAGTTGTCGATATCCACTTTAATGGCGACAAAAGTTTCGGTTTTGCTGTTTGGACGTGCATCTTCTTCTTCCAGATAACCTGGAACCGGAGTACCGGCCACATAACCGCCCGCGTATTGTCCGCGAACCGTTTTTTCCTGCACGTTCGACACATTAATAGGACGCAGCGCTTTTAACACTTTTAACTTTTCATCACGAATACTGTCGGCATCCAGACGAGCTGGTGGTTCCATCGCAATCAGCGATAACACCTGTAATAAATGGTTTTGCACCATGTCACGCATTTGACCTGCGTCGTCGTAATAACCCCAACGCCCTTCTACCCCAACTTCTTCGGCCACAGTAATTTGCACATGATCAATGGCGTTGTGGTCCCAGTTGGCGGCAAAGATAGAGTTGGCAAAACGCAGCGCTAACAGGTTCAGTACAGTTTCTTTACCTAAGTAATGGTCAATACGGTAGATTTGGCATTCGCCAAAGTATTTGGCCACTTCATCGTTGATCACTTTAGATGAGGCTAAATCGTGACCAATAGGTTTTTCCAGTACCACACGGGCCGGCTCAGCCGATAAACCCGCAGCTGATAATCCTTTACAGATATTGCCGAATAAAGAAGGAGCAGTCGCAAAATAACTGACCGGAATACGTTTTTTCGGATCAGTCACAGACTTTAAGGCTTGATAATCGCCCTCTTTACTTAAGTCGACCTGCACATACTGCAGTTTGGCTTTTAAGCGCGCTAAGACGTCAGCTTCCAGCGGCTCTTTAATAAATTTCTGTAAGTTGATTTCAACCAGCTCTTTATAGCCATCCAAATCCATTTCATCACGGGCTACGCCTATGACTTTGCTGTCGGCATGCAACAGGCCGGATTTTTCCAATTGATATAAGGCTGGCAATAGTTTACGGCGCGCAAGGTCGCCCTTAGTACCAAAGAGAATCAGATCACAGGCTTTGTTGTGTGGTGCTGTTGTTGTCATGAATGACCCTTGATTAGATGTAATTTTACAACACTTAGCCGCATACTAGCCGAGCAAAAGCCAGATGTAAACCAGATAAGTTGTAATTAAATTACAGAGACGCTAAAGTTTTGACTATTCTCATATAATAAGGCAGCCTAGGCAATGAATCAGCTGCTTTGTCGTAACTTTATCACTATTTTGCAGTGGCACCAGGTTGTATAACAAAGCGAGTTACAACATTTTGCACTGTGTTGTTCAGTGTTTTTCAGTCAGGAAAATCCGATGAATGTGTTGGAAAAAATAATTAATAGCGTCAACAGCTTCAGTAAATCAGAGCGCAAAGTCGCCGACGTGATCCTGGCCAATCCGCAAACCACTATTCATAGTAGTATAGCGGCTCTCGCCAAAATGGCGGATGTCAGCGAACCTACAGTGAACAGGTTTTGCCGTCGTCTGGACACCAAAGGTTTCCCGGATTTCAAACTGCATTTGGCGCAAAGTCTGGCCAACGGTACACCTTATGTAAACCGTCATGTGGAAGAAGATGACGGCCCTGAGGCTTATACAGCGAAAATTTTCGAGTCCACTATGGCTGCATTAGATGCTGCACGCCAAAACGTTGATATTCTTACCATTAATCGTGCTGTGGATGTACTCACTCAGGCCAAAAAGATCTCCTTTTTTGGCTTAGGCGCTTCAGCGTCAGTGGCCCATGATGCACAAAACAAGTTTTTCCGTTTTAACGTTCCTGTGGTTTGTTTTGACGATATCGTCATGCAGCGCATGAGTGCTATTAATAGTGCCGAAGGTGATGTGGTGGTCTGTATCAGCCATACAGGCCGTACGAAAAACTTATGTGATATCGCTGCTATTGCCCGTGAAAACGATGCAACAGTGATAGGAATTACTGCGTACGACAGCCCGTTAGCCAAAGAATGTACTCTGGTTTTATCACTGGATGTGCCTGAAGATACAGATATGTATATGCCGATGGCGTCCCGTGTGGCGCAACTGGTGCTGATTGATATTCTGGCAACTGGTTTTACTTTGCGTCGTGGCACTAAATTCCGTGAAAACCTGAAAAAGGTCAAAGACAGCTTACGCGGTTCGCGTTTTGATAAAAAAGACTTTCAAAACTAATAGCTTCAACTGTAATAGAGAGGGGTTTCCTGTAAGAAACCCCTCTTTTTTTAGCCGTAAACAGACTAAACAGGTCGGACAACCGACAAAAGCTGAAAGTTTTATTCAAACTGCGGCTATATTCTGTAATAAAATTACATTACACTAAAACAGACCCATCCTTAGATAAGCTTTCAGGAGCTCTTGATGCCCAGAAGAACTAAAATAGTCGCCACCCTTGGACCAGCAACGAATTCACAAGCCGCTATAGAGAAATTGATCCTGGCCGGTGCCAGCGTATTTCGTTTCAACTTTTCCCATGGCAGTGCCGAAGATCATAAACAACGCGCTGAAATGGTGCGTGCTGCAGCAGCCAAAACCGGCGTTCACGTAGCCATTCTGGGTGATTTACAAGGCCCGAAGATCCGTGTCTCTACCTTTAAAAACAGCTCAGTGATTTTAGAAGAAGACCAACACTTTGTATTAGATGCTGATTTGCCAAAAGGCGAAGGCGACGAAACTCAGGTCGGTATCGACTATAAAGAATTGCCTGCTGACGTGCAGCCAGGTGATGTGCTGTTGTTAGATGACGGCCGTATCCAGATGGTGGTTGAGCATGTGGTTGGCCAACGTATTCATACCAAAGTATCAGTGGCAGGCAAACTCAGCAACAACAAAGGTATCAACCGTTTAGGCGGTGGCTTGTCAGCCCCTGCCCTGACGGAAAAAGACAAAACCGATATCTCTTTAGCCGCTTATATAGATGTGGATTATCTGGCCGTGTCTTTCCCACGTTGTGGTGATGATTTACGTATCGCCCGCGAATTAGCCCGTGCTGCTGGTTCTGAAGCCTTAATTGTCTCTAAAGTAGAACGTGCTGAAGCTGTAGCTGATGACGAAACTCTGGATGATATTATCCGCGCTTCAGACGCTGTCATGGTGGCCCGTGGTGATTTGGGTGTAGAAATTGGTGATGCCGAGTTGGTTGGCCAGCAAAAACGTATTATTGCCCGCTCACGTCAGTTAAACCGTGTGGTGATCACTGCGACTCAGATGATGGAGTCGATGATTGAAAGCCCAATGCCAACCCGTGCTGAAGTGATGGATGTTGCCAACGCAGTGTTGGATGGTACAGATGCGGTGATGTTGTCCGGTGAAACTGCTGCTGGTAAATACCCAACTGAAACCGTAAAAGCTATGGCCCGTGTCTGTGATGGTGCTGAGAAACACCCGCGAGTGCAAATCTCTAAGCACCGTATGGATGTGGCTTTTACAGAAATCAGTGAAACTATTGCTTTGTCGGCTATGTATGCTGCGAACCACTTAACGGGTATTAAAGCCATTATCTCGTTAACTGAATCGGGTTATACCGCTAAGCTGATGTCGCGTATCACCTCGTCTCAACCAATTTATGCTTTATCACGTCACCAGAAGACCTTAAATAAAATGGCGCTGTACCGTGGTGTGTATCCGGTATTTTTTGACAGTACTCAAAACCTGGGTCAACAAAAAGTATCAGCTGCTGCTATTGAAGCTGTACAGGAAATCGCTCACTTAAAAAGCGGCGATTTAGTGATTTTGACCTACGGCGATATGATGGAAACTGTTGGCGCTTCAAACACCTGTAAGATAGTGCAAATTAATTAAGTGATTGCTTGAATGTAAAAGGCGCCTGTTTATTAAGGCGCCTTTTTTGTTTGTGACTATTTTTAATTTATCCTTTGCCTCAGCATTGGCGCTAAAGCCGTCAGCATTGAACCCACTACCACCAATAAAGCGCCTACCCAAGCCCAGATATTCAGCGATTCACTTGGGAACTGCGGATAAAAATAAGCCAGCAGTTGGGCAAAACCTATAGTCAGCAAAGGCGTAATCGCCAATACCGCACTGACGTTGGCGGCTTGCCAATGCTGCAAAGCCTCAGCAAAAGCGCCATAAGCCACAATAGTATTCAGACAACAAAATACCACTAAACCCCATTGCCAGGCGGACAATTCCAGTACAGGCGCTAATTCAACAGCTGGCATAAAACACAAAGCACCGGCCATATAAATCAGCCACATAATTTGTTGGGAATTAAAGCTCATCAACAATTGCTTTTGCGCTAAGGCATAACAAGCCCAGGCTACAGCAGCTACTATCACCAGCAGCACACCAACAGCTTCAGAACCAAACTGGGTGAGTAATAACGCCAGCCTGTCGTTAAAAAACAGCAACAAGCCAAACACCAGTAACCAGGCTCCTACTTTTTGCCACAGCAATAAACGCTCTTTAAACAAATAGACAGCGCCCAACATCATCAGAAATGGTGCCAGTTGGATCACCACCTGAGCCGTTTCTGCCGTCAGCAAAAACAAACCATTCAGATACAAAATGTAATTAAGCAATAAACCGGCAACGGCAATCAGGATCAGCAACTTTTTTCGTTTCGTTAAACCACGAAGCGACGGAATTTGTTTGCGCGCCAGCAACACCAGCCCTACCAGCACAGCGGCCACCAAAAAACGTATCCAGGTGATGGTAGCTGCCGACATCGAATTTAATAACCATTTCAGCGCTATAGGCAATAAGCCCCATAAAACAGCTGTTAATAATGCCAGACTAAAACCCAGACCAACACGGCCAGACGACTGATGCATACCCTCTCCTTTTCCTAAACCTTATTATCCTCCAGAAGCTTTGGTCTTGTCTCTGCACTTCGACCTGCGCCAGAGAAAATAAGCCAGAATGTGCAGTTCTTGCAGCAGATCAATACGCGGCCTTGTTTATACGTTAGGATAAGCTCATTTCCCCTTCGTACTTGAAGCTGCAGCTTTGTTACCTGCGTGCTCTCGCCCCAGTCACATAGGACACTATGCTCCTGGGGTCTCACGCACTTGTCGCCTCTCTGCAACTCCAATTACTTTGGGTATCGTCCAGACACAAGCTATAAGGATAACAAGATGAAACGAATTGGTGTCTTAACTTCCGGCGGCGATGCGCCTGGCATGAATGCCTGTTTACGCGCATTGGTACTGACAGCTCATGCCAATGAATTGGAAGTGATTGGCTTTCAGCGTGGTTTTAACGGTGTTCTCGATCAGGAATATCAGACCTTATCGCCTTATCATGTCAGCGGCATTATTCAGGATGGTGGTACCCTCTTAAAAAGTGCACGTTGCCCGGCCATGCACACTGAAGAAGGCCTGAAACAGGCTGCAGCCAACCTGCATGATCTTGAACTTGATGCCTTGCTGGTGATAGGCGGTGATGGCAGCTTTCGTGGCGTCCTTGAGCTTGCCCCCTATTACCAGGGCAAGTTGTTAGGTATTCCAGGCACTATAGACAATGATGTGGATGGGTCTGATTTCAGTATTGGTTTTGCCACAGCTTTGGACACAGCTCTGGATGCCATAGATAAAATCCGCGATACAGCGGATGCCTTTGAACGGATTTTTTTAGTCGAAGTGATGGGACGCCACACCGGCTATTTAGCTGTTGCTGCTGGCATAGCAGCAGGTGCTGAGCAAATTATCTGCCCTGAACTTGCGTCCGAGCTGGATTTGGACAAAATAGCAGAACATGTAGAACAAGCCCGTAAACACAGAGGCAATTGCAGTTATATCATTGTGATTGCCGAAACTATGTATCCGGGCGGCGCCTCGGCTTTAGCTGTAGATCTGGAACAACGAGGCATCGAATGCCGGGCTTCAATTTTGGGTCATATTCAGCGTGGAGGCCGTCCTGTAGGGGCTGATCGTATTCTGGCGACTAAATTAGGTGCTTATGCGGTGGAGCAGTTAGTACAAGGCGCGCATTTAATGATGGCAGGCGAAATCAACGGCAAAGCGGGTTTGTATCCTTTGGCATTAACAGGGGATAAGAAAAAACAAGTCGACAGTTATTTGTTACGCTGGCAACAGCAGGTTGCGCAGTATTGATTGAATGTTCGAAAAAAAACCTCCGGACGGAGGTTTTTTTATGCAAGGCAGCCTAAGCGACTTAAGAGTTAAACACCATTTTTACTCTGTCTTTGTAGCTTCGGCTGACTTTCACGGCCTGACCATTGGTCAGCATCAACTGATGTTCACCATTGGCCAGCATTTGCAACTTGGCTATGGTATTCACATTGACTATGGCACTGCGGTGCACCCGCACAAATAACTTAGGATCCAGCTCTTGCTCCAGCTCTTTCATAGTGCGGCGTAAAATATGGGTTTGACCATCGCGGGTATGAATACACATATAATCACCGGCTGCATCCACCCAGTCGATAGCACTGACGGGTACACGAGTGATTTCGCCACTGTCTTTGATGCTAATAGCTTCAGGGAAACGTTCGTTCATCACAGGCTGTGACTGATCCAGACGCTGTAAAATCTGATCAGTTTTTTCACCTGTCAGTTGAGCCACTACAGCAGCCAATTGGCCTTTATGACGCTGGTCATCTTTGGCTTCAAAGTTTTTCGTCAGTTTACTGACTGCAGCGGCTAAACGCTCTTTTTCTACAGGTTTGAGCACATAATCCAAAGCCTGCACTTCAAAGGCATTTAATGCGTAGTGATCGTAAGCAGTCACAAAAACCACATAAGGCAAATCAATCTGCTGTTGTTGCAATTGTTTTAATACGCCAAAACCATCCAAACCCGGCATTTCGACATCTAAAAACACCGCATCAGGCTGATGTTCGCGGATAGCAGCTACAGCTTCATCACCGTTGCTGCACTCTGCCACAATATCCAGTTCAGGGAAGTCAGCTAAACGCACCAGCATACCGCGGCGGGCTAACGGTTCATCGTCGACCACTATGACCTTAAGCATTTGTTTCATCTGTACTCTCTGTTTCAAATGGTATTCTGATATTTACTTTCAAACCCCGAGGGTGGTTGTGTGTTAAGACCAAAGAAAAATTGCGATCGTACAATGCCGCTAATCGCTCTTTGGTATTAACCAAACCTACTCCGCCAGATTCCCCTTTTGGCAGACCATCGGAAATCACCATTCCAGGCCCGTCATCAGCCACTTCCATCAGTAAGTCATGGCCAAATTTTTGTGCTGTGATCATTATTTTGCCGCCACAGGTTTGGCTGGCAACCGCATATTTAATAGCGTTTTCAACCAAAGGCTGCAAAATCAGACTAGGAACTAAAGCCTGATCGGCCGCTTCATCAATGTCATAAATAATAGTCAGACGTTCTGAAAACCGAACCTTTTCTATTTCCAGATACAGATTGGCAGCATACAACTCCTGTTGCAGCGGCACTTTTTTAATTGGATCTTTGTAGAGTGAATAACGCAAGAAATCACTGAGCCGAACCAGCATCTTATTCGCTGTATCCGATTCTTTTAATAAGACCAAAGTCGATATTGCATTTAAGGTATTAAACAAAAAGTGTGGATTGAGCTGATAACGCAGCATTTTCAGCTGAGCTTCATGGGCTTTATTACTGGCCGTCAGCGACTTTTGTTTTTCCTGCTGCAGCGTCTGATAGTACTTAATACCAAAATACAAGCCGCTCCAGCTTAACAATACGTAAAAACCCACTGTGGTTTGACGGAAGTACTGAGTCCAGCTATCCGGTCTGAAACCGTGGCGGTAAATTTCCCAGTAGTTAAAGTTACGAAACACAGTCCAGATTGCGGCAATCAGAATAGCGACAGCCAGTACACTGAGCATCATTCTCCAGGGTTCCCAGTGCCATACCCGCTGAAAGGCGTAACGCAATGGAATAGTCAGCAACCAGCCAGCATATGCATCCAGCGTTACTACTATCCAGTAGGCACTGCGCATTTCCTGAAACAAGGAACCTAAATAGCTGATTAAGGCAAAGCCCACCCAACCCAGAGTGTGCAGTAACCAAAACAGGCGATGACGGTCTTCAAACAATTTTTGCAAAATAGATACAACTAAATAAAAGCTTAGCCCTATTGTATCTCAGCAACAGGAGCTTGGAGAGCCTCATGTCGGGGATTAGACTTGGTTAGATCTCCATTAGTCGCAATACAGGTAGGATCAGTTAATAATGGATCTTCAATTTTTGCAGGATAAAACCCATCAACCAGGCCGGCCCTATCAGTAAAAACTGCAAGTCCTGAAAAAATGACGGCTTTTTGCCTTCAATTTTATGGCCAATAAACTGCAATACCCACATCACAATAAATAACAGCAACGAGACCAGCCAGATATCTAAACTGAAGTGTTGTTCATAAAAACGAATAAGCATCACCACCAAAGCGGTAAACAAGGTCATTGCCACACCTATGGCAAAAGACAAGCTGAAATAAAAACCAAGCACAGGCATGGCAAGTATTAAAGGCCAGGTAATTTGTTGTTCTGCAAACAAGCTAAAAGGCATAGGGATTTGCCACAGCAGGCCAAACACAGTGAAATAAATGACGGGTACAGCAAACCAGTGGATCAGTTTGTTGGTGGGGTCTTGATGGCTGACGCCATATTCAGCAAACCATTGGTGGATAGTTTTCATATAGTGCAGGCTCAGAGTCAGTACAGGATAACCCTACTCTACTGCTGAGCCGGCACCTTGGCAAATCAACCTAACACTGGAACTGGCTTACGATCCGGGCCTAAAGCCACAAAAGTGAAGTTACCTGAGATGGCTTTATGCTGATCGTCGTCATACATATTTTCTACAAAAATATCGACGTTCACCTTAATACTGGTGCGACCTACATGCTCAATGCGGGCAACCAGCTCAATAATGGAACCCGCAGGAATAGATTCTTTAAAATCTACTCTGTCCGAACACACAGTTACCAAAGGTTTACGGCAAAAACGGGTAGCCGCAATAAAGGCTGCTTCATCCATCCAGGCTAAAGCTTCACCACCAAATAAGGTATTGTGATGGTTAGTGCGACCAGGAAATACCGTCTTTGTGACACGGGTCACAGCGTATTCGATACGTTTGGCAAGTAAAGCGTCGTCAGTCATAAGGTTCTCCGGCAGAAATAAGGCGCGAATTTTAAAAGCTTTCCCGGCAATTGCAACCCAATCCTCCATCTTTATACCCAAAGTAATTGGAGTTGCAGCTAGGCGACAAGCGAGCGAGACCCCAGGAGCATAGTAGTCCTATGTGACTGGGGCGAGTAGCGCAGTCAACAACGCTGCGGCTTCAAGTACGAAGGGGATACGGATTAACGCGCCACCATAGCGCCTAAGGCTTTGCCGCCTACCAGATGCATATGAATATGGTAGACTTCCTGACCACCATGCTGATTGCAGTTCATAATCAAACGGTAACCGTCTTCGGCAATGCCCGCCTCAGCTGCCAGTTTACGGGCTACGGTAAATAAACGGCCTAAAGCCAGCTCGTGTTGTGCTTCCACATCGTTTACTGTAGGTATCAATACGTTAGGTACAATAAGAATATGAGTAGGTGCCCGTGGATTAATGTCACGAAAGGCAGTGACTAATTCGTCCTGGTATAAAATGTCGGCCGGAATTTCGCGGCGAATGATTTTGCTGAAAATAGTTTCTTGAGCCATCAGAAGATCCTTATAAAATAATGCGCAGATAACGTTCGGGAGTATAGGGTATGACGCCATTGGCTTACCAGCTTAGCATTGCTGACATTACAGCACATCTGGTTGCGGTTGAACTGCATTTTACACCGCAGAATAAAGAGGCGATCACCTTAAGCCTGCCCAGTTGGATCCCGGGCAGCTATATGGTAAGGGATTTTGCCAAACATCTGCACTCTGTTGAAGCTTTTGATGATTCAGGTGATTTGCTCCTGACTCAGTTCGACAAACAAAGCTGGCAATTGAGTCACCATCAAAAACAGCTGACAGTGCGTTATAAAGTCTATGCCTTTGATCTGTCGGTGCGCGGTTGTTACCTGGACGATCAACTGGCTATTTTAAATCCGGCGGCCCTTTGTCTTGAAGTCAAAGGCATGGAAGCCGTACCAGTCAGTTTAACTATTCTGGCACCTGAGTTTTTAGACTGGCAGGTGGCTACAGGTTTATCCCCAGCCCCCACAACGCGACCATTGCAATGTGGTTTGTATCAGGCTGAAAACTATCAGCAACTGATCGACACCCCTTTGATGTTGGGTAAACTGGATATCGCCGAATTTGATGTCTGCGGAGTACCACATTATCTGGTGCTGGCAGGCCATGAGCAGGTGGATCTCGAACGTTTTAAAACAGAGCTGCAACGCATATGCCTGCAACAACAGCAGGTATTTGCTGGCCTGCCGGCAGATTTAACCCAGTACTGGTTTTTATGTTGGGTGACAGATTCAGGCTATGGCGGCCTGGAGCATCATAATTCTACGTTATTGCTACTGACTCATCAGGATCTGCCTAACCCACAACGCCCTGACGAAAGCACAGCCGATTATCAGAATCTGCTTGGCCTTTGCAGCCATGAGTACTTTCATACCTGGTGGGTAAAACGCGCTAAACCAGCCCAGTTCTTGCCTTACCGGTTAAATACAGAGCAATACACCAGTCAGCTTTGGTTATACGAGGGTTTTACCTCCTACTACGATGATTTGGCTTTGGTTCGTTGTGGTGTACTGACCCAGGATCAGTATTTTGCTGCCCTGGAAAAAACCATCAACAGAGTGCAGCTTAGCCCATCAGAGCAAGTGCAATCTGTGGCAGAAAGCAGCTTCAACGCCTGGACTAAGTATTATAAGCAAGACGAAAATGCAGTGAATGCCGTGGTCAGTTATTACACCAAAGGCAGTCTGATTGCGTTGTGTCTGGATGCTTTGTTACGCAGTAATGGCCTGACACTGGATCCTTTAATGCAGTTAGCCTGGAAAACCTATGGCGAGCCGGCGTCAGGCAGCACTGAACAGCAGTTTATTCAGCTTTGCTCAGACTATGCAGGGAAAGACATAGCAAGCCAATTATACAGTTGGGTCTATGGCAACACGGCTTTACCTTTGGCTGAACTTTTGCCCCATCTTGGTTTAAGCACAGCCCTGCGCCAACAGGAACACAGTAAAGACTTATCCGGCAGTAAAGCGCCAGTTTATCCGGTGCGTGCTTTTGGTGCTGCATTTAGCACCAGTTCTGAAGGCTTAAAGATCACCAATGTGCCTCTGGATTCTGTTGCCTACAAAGCAGGCCTGATGGCACAGGATCAGTTAATTGCGGTTAATGCGGTCAAAGCTACAGAAATAAACTTCTGGCGTCAGCTCAACCAAAGCCAGATTGGCAGCGTACTGACCTTGCATGTATTTCGTAAACAACGGCTGGTGCAATTGTCGATGCCAGTCGAACTTGCACCTGCCACTTTGACGTATTTACAGCTTGTTGATCAGGAAAAGGCCACAGCATGGCTTGGGGTAACACAGGAATAATATGGATTCTTTATCACAAATAGCACTGGGTGCAGCCGTCAGTGTGGCGGTTTTTAATAAACCCATCCGTAATAAACAGATGAAAGTCTGGCATGCAGCTGCTGCTGGCGCTGTATTTGGCACTCTGCCTGATTTGGATGTATTGATATCCCATGGCGATCCGATCAGCGACATGACCATGCACCGCACTGAAAGCCATTCCTTGTTTTACTTAAGTTTGGTCTCGCCGCTTTTTGCCTGGCTGTTAGTCAAGTTATCAGGTCGCCCCCAACTGTTCAAACAGAGCGTGCTGGCGGTAGTACTGGTGTTGCTGACCCATGCGCTACTGGACACTATGACTATTTATGGTACCCAGCTTGCGCTGCCTTTTAGCGACTATCCTTTTGGAGTGGGCAGCATTTTTATCATAGACCCGCTTTACACTCTGCCCTTGCTGCTAGGGCTTTTGCTGGCGTTTTGGTCCAAAACCCACTGGAATACTGCAGGTCTGGCCTTGAGCAGCGCTTATTTGCTGTTTGGTGTAGTGGCGCAGCAACTGGCTTATGCAGAAGTGAAACAACAACTCGCCTATTCAGGCCAACAAGTAGATCAACTACTGGTGACTGCAACCCCCTTTAATACCTTATTGTGGCGCGCTGTGGTGGTGAATGACGATCAGTACCTTGAAGGCTATTACTCTTTGCTTGATGGCTCAACACAGATGCAATGGCGAAGTTTCCCCAGAGATACAGCCTTGATTAAACAATGGCAAGATAACCCTGCTGTTGCACGACTAGCCTGGTTTAGTCATGGTTTTTATCAACTGGAACAAAAAGAGGATCAACTGCTGCTGACAGATCTGCGGATGGGCATGGCGCCTTTTTACAGTTTTAGTTTCGTGGTGGCAACGAATGAACAACCTCAAGCACCGGTGCAGCTGGAGTTTCCACGCGACAATACGGCAAGTTTTGATTGGTTGTATCAACGTGTCCTGGCTAAAACTCAAATTCCGTTGTCTGATTTGGTGAAGTAAAATTCGGGTCAGAACGCAAACTCTGACCCGGGATTTTTAAGCAAAAGCGATGGCGCCTTTACCTACACCTTCAAAAGCAACCACTTTTACTGCAGTAAGCTGATGCAATTCTTTCACTGTAGTGGCTATATACTCAGCCAAACATTCTACTGTGGTATCGCAAGGCACCACTTCGCAGGTGCTGGCTGGCAATGAAATTTCAAAATACCCCTGAGCGGAATTGTAAGCAAAGTTCAGCGCATCAGTTTCAGCCTTGAGAAAACGCAAAGCTGAAGCGTCAATTTGGTCTTCAGCGGTCGCCAGATAAATATCTTCCCAGCGCTCACTCCAGTATTTACCTAACTTAGGCGACAACATACCGTTGTCAAAAATCTGAATAGTAGATCTGTGACCATGAGCAATACGTTGGCAGTTGCCGTCGTGTTTTTTCAGGCCGTGAGTGTAATGGTAAGAAAAGCCGCTGACTTGTTCAGTGCGCAGCTGCAACACCAGTTTGGCGACGTTATCCGGCAGCAGAGGTTTAATCTGTTCGGTTAAAAATTCGGTGACTGAAGCCATATCAATTTTTTCAGCCTGAATAACCGCAAAAGCTTCAGCAGGCGATGCCACTTGCAGCAGCCCTTTGGCACTTTGAAACAACACCTGCTCCACTTCGCCTTTAATCAGTTGTGTAGCAGCACTCAAGGCAGGAATAGCCAGCTTATGGTCCACCAACTGGTCGATGGCTTTTTTAATGACTTTTTTTACCAGACCAAAATCAAACACCATAGAGGTTTGATCCAAGTCCCCATGCAACTCCACATCAACAATATAACTTTCGCCCAACAAACCACGCTGCTGGCAAAGGTACGAAAAATCGATGACGGTTAAGTCGCGGACAAATAAAATCATAAAATACTTCCGGATGGCGCTGTAACAGCAAAAAGTGGCGGCATTATAAAGCAATACGGTGCGCCCGTTAAGCTGGCCTTATTTTTTATGTTCAGTCAGCCAGCCATTCAGTAAACCTATTTGTCCAAGTTTGTGGGCTGCATACATTAAACGAATGGCATTGCTGAGCAGTACACTGTCGTTCCATTCGGTTTTTTGCTGAATTTCCTGATAACAGGCTAAAGCTTCCGGTGTTAAATAACCGCGCAACTCTTTTTTGCCAGAGCCTTTTTGCCGCTCTCTGTAACGCTGTTGTTTTTCAGCATTAGAAATTCGTTTTTTTTCCTGTTCCGTCATAATGCTTCTATCTTATGCTGTTAATTTGATTTCGGAAGGTCAGCTTGACTAATCGGACTTGTTTAGCTTACAAGTGTTCGCTAAAGTGGCCCAGCCTTGATGATGGATCTAACATACATGACTAAGAATAGCTTTACAAAACAAGATTTAGTGGCCTGTGGCCGTGGGGAATTATTTGGCGAAGGCAACAGCCAGTTGCCAGTAGACAATATGCTGATGATTGACCGTGTTGTACACATTTCGGAAGAAGGTGGCAAATACGGCAAAGGGGAAATTATCGCTGAATTCGATATCAATCCGGAATTGTGGTTTTTTGATTGCCACTTTAAAGGGGATCCGGTGATGCCTGGTTGCTTAGGCTTAGATGCCATGTGGCAACTGGTCGGTTTCTTCCTGGGTTGGGCTGGTGGTCCGGGTAAGGGTCGTGCTTTAGGTGTGGGTGAAGTGAAATTTACCGGTCAAATTCTGCCTACTGCAAAAAAAGTGACCTACCGTATCGATATGACCCGTGTGATCAAACGTAAATTGTTTATGGGCATAGCGGAAGGCTCTGTCAGTGTCGACGGTCGTGAGATCTATACGGCCAAAGAGCTGAAAGTAGGGTTATTCCAGGATACCTCTGCCTTCTGACGATGATTTCTAATAAAAAAACGGAGCTTTTGGCTCCGTTTTTTGTTTCTGAGCTTTTTACCCTTTTTAATCACAACCATTTATCCATGCTTGCGCTACACTT
Source organism: Rheinheimera soli (assembly GCF_031457405.1). Taxonomy (GTDB): domain Bacteria; phylum Pseudomonadota; class Gammaproteobacteria; order Enterobacterales; family Alteromonadaceae; genus Pararheinheimera; species Pararheinheimera soli_A. The sequence continues at coordinate 920,516 of NZ_JAVDWR010000001.1, forward strand.
TTTGCATTTAATTCGTATTTCACAACAAGGAGAGCTTATGTCTGCCATAAACCCTGTAGGTTGGTTTGAAATTCCTGTGCTGGATATGGACCGTGCCTGTGCTTTTTACGCCGCTGTTTTGGGCGCTGAATTTGAAATGATGGAAATGGGCCCCAGCCTGATGGCGATGTTTAGTTACGACCACGCAGCGCCCGGTTGTGCCGGAGCTTTAGTCAAAGATCCTGATTGTCAGCCCTCCACCACTGGTACTTTGGTGTATTTTGTGGCCGATAATGTTAATCAGCCTCTGGCTAAAGTGGTTGCAGCCGGAGGTAGTCTGGTGATGGAAAAAACGCCTATAGGTGAACATGGTTTTATAGGCAGTTTTATTGATACGGAAGGCAATAAAGTCGCAGTGCATTCCATGCAATAACAACAGCTTAAAACAAAAACAGGGGCTACTATGCCCCTGCTTTTGTGTCGATCCACTTAAAATAAATTAAAGTCCGCCAAGTTTTTCCAGCAGCTTGTTTTTAAGTTTGTCTTTTTGCGTTTCAACTTTGTCTTTCAGCTGAGTTTCAAATAATGCTTTGGTGTCCAGTGAATACTTCGGCTCTTGCATAGTACCGCTGATTTTCAATGGTATTTCCACACCAGCCAGATCGTCCTTTTCTTTACCGCCCTGACCTTTAGAGGTATTCACCAGCGCCGTACTTAGCTGATAATCCAAAGCTTCTGTCAGTAAGTTGGCTGAGCCTTTACCACTGAGACGTAATAATGGTGCCGCCATTTTTAGATCAGGGTTGGTCAGTACACCGTCCGTCAGATTAAAACTGCCTGTTAAGCTGGAAAAGTCGGTTTTTTGTTCTGTATTGTCCGTGCTTTGCGCTTCATTTTTTAAAGTGGCTCTGGCGTTACGGATCATTTGCGCAATATTGACGCCATACAAAGAACCATCTGTGATTTCAAAACTGCCATTGGCCAGCAGGTTTTTCTTCAGTTGCTCTGACAATAAACTCTGGCCTTTGCCCTCAATACTGAGTTTTGCTGTGCCACTTAATAAATCAATATCCGCGCCATCTATCAGCATAGGCCGCAGCGCCAGACCCGACAGTTGCTTAGTAAAGCTATAATTAACCGGCATTTTACGGGCGTCCAGTGTGGCTTTGGCCACCACTTTGCCATCGTATAAATCTGCGCTGGCGTTCTGAATGTGGACCAAACCTGCTTTATTGCTCAACGACAACTGCAGATTTTCTGTATGAAGGCCTGCGGCTTTTAACGTTTTGACCGCTAAAGTCAGATCCAGATCAAACTGGCGCAAAGCTGTTAAATCAGGTTCAGTGCTGGCCGCAGCTTCAGCTTCTGCTGTAGTAGTGTTTTCAGTGATATAAGCAGCTGTATCCACCTCGTCCAGCTTTAAATCCAGTTTAATCACGGCTTGTTTGGCGTAATTCACGGCCAGTTGGCCTGAACCTTTGATGTCATCCAGCTCCAGCTTCTGCCATTGCCAATCCAGTTGTTTTTTATCCAGCGCTACTGTTAAATCTGTCTCTAACAACAACTGCTTCAATGGCAGGCCCTGAAACTCAGTATCCAGTACAAAGTCTTTCAGCTGCACCAACTGATTGTTGTTACTCAGTTGCAACTGCGCTGAACCTTTGACTTCCAATTGGGTTGGAGTGGATTTCACCACCAGCTCAAAATCCAGTGGTGCCCATTCATTGGCTTTAAAATCAGTTAAATTGAATGATTTCAGCGCTAAGCTTTGAGTCGGGCTGCCTTCAGTGATCATATTTAGTTGCAGATTGCGAATGGACAGGTCTTCCAATTTCAGTTGCTGCGAGCCCGGAGCAGTTACAGGTGTTGCAGTTTCAGCCGGAGCAGAAGCAGCAGCTTTGTCTGAAGTCAGGCCATCCATACTGGTTCGGCCATTTTTAGCTGTGACCAGATTAACTGTCACACCGTCCATATGCAGTTGCTGAATTTGCAGATCTTTATTCAGTAATGGCATCAACGCCACTGCGGCCACCAGTTTTGAAACTTCCAGCATTTGCTCAGGCACAAAACCTTCAGGATTGGATAAGGTGACATCAGAGAGCGACAGGCCCAGACTTGGGTAGACAGTCCAGCCTATGTCCCCTGCGATTTGCAGTTGTCGTCCGGTTTGTTGTTCAACCTTTTGGGTAATTTCTGCTTTAAAGTCATTTAAATCAAACAGAACCAGCAGATAAAATACCGTTACTGCAATAAGACCAACAACGGCAGCCAGCAGCCATTTCAACCAATTCATATCCATTTTCCTTTGGGTCATTTGTACTTAGGGTCAATCAAAACTGAGCGACCTGATAAAAATCTAATGCATAGCATAGCCCAGTGGCATAAACCTTAGCTGAACTTGATGACTTTTAGTGGGAGTGTACATCAGCAGGTGCAGGCTTTGCGCCTGCCCCCAGGCACCCGAATTAACTACAGCAACAACAATAGTTGCTGTAGTGGATGTTTAGGTTTAACGCCTTCTAAACGTTTCACCTGGCTGCGACAGGAAAACCCAGTCACCAGCACCTGATCAGCGCCAGTGTTTTTCACATTCTGCTGCCAGCTCATCTCGTATAAGGTCTTGCTGTTGTCAAAATTCTGCGCTTCGTGACCATAGGTACCGGCCATACCACAGCAACCAACAGACAAAGCTTTGAGTTCCAATCCGGCTTTGGCATAAATCTGTTTCCACTGATTTTCTGTCGATGGCAAGGCGGTTTTTTCTGTGCAATGGGCTAATAAGCTAAAACTCTGTCGACTCGCAACTGCTGGCAGCTCTTGTTTTACCAGCCATTCGTGGAATAAGTCCACCTGATAGTTGCCACGCTGCGAGCCTAAAGCTTTGACATATTCATCCCGGTACACCAGCACTAAAGAAGCATCTAAACCCAGCAGCGGTGCACCCAAAGACGCCACCTGATTTAAAAAGTCAGAGGCTGTTTTTGCTGTTTTGGCGAAATCGCGTAAAAAGCCTTTTACATGCTGGGGTTTGCCATTAGGTAAAAAAGGTAATAACACAGGGCGAAAACCCAGTTTCTCAATCAGCTTTAACGCATCAGCCACTAAATCAGCCTCATAGAAGCTGGTAAAAGGGTCCTGCACCAACAGCACCAGTTTTTGCTTTTCAGTCTCTGGCAAGGCTTGCAGGGCTGTTAAATCAAAGTGGTACTGGCCCTCTACCCTTTGCTTTAAGGTGGGTACTGATAATTGCGGTGTATCAACATAGCCCACCGTCTTTTTCAGCAATGCGGCCATCCAGCTTTGCTGCAGGAAAAAATTCACTACTTTCGGCATACTGGCAAGCAAAGGCGCTGAGCGTTCAATATTACCAACCAGATAATCTTTGGCCGGTCGCAAGTAACGACTGTGATACAACTGAATAAAACGAGCTCGGAAGGATGGCACATCCACTTTAATAGGACACTGACCGGCGCAGGCTTTACAAGCCAGACAGCCTTCCATTGCTTCCATCACTTCATGTGAAAAATCATACTGGCCTTGTTTTTTTTGCCAGCTGTTTTTGATTTTGCCAACTATACCCGACAGCGTCTGGGATTTATTTAGCAGCTCTTGCTCCTGCGCCAATACATCTATGCCCTGATTACTCATTAAGCGTAGCCATTCACGCATTAAACCAGCCCTGCCTTTTGGACTATGGCGCCTGTCTTTCGTGACCTTACTGGACGGGCACATGGGGGAATTTTCTTCGTAATTAAAACAGAGGCCATTGCCGTTGCAGTTTAAACTGCTGTCGAAACTGTCTTTCACCACCACTGGTATTTGCCGGTCATAAAAACCACGTTTGACATCATCGACACTGACTAACTGTTCTGTGCTGTTGATAGGAGTACAAATTTTGCCTGGGTTGACGCGATTAAAAGGGTCAAACGCCGTTTTTATTTTGCGCAGTTCGGTAAATAAAACCTCGCCAAAAAAATCCGGGCCATATTCACTGCGATAACCCTTGCCATGTTCGCCCCACATCAGCCCGCCGTATTTAGCCGTCAGTTTGACCACCTGATCAGAGATAACGCGTAACTGTTTTTCTTGTTCCGGGTCACACATATCCAAAGCCGGACGCACATGCAGCACCCCGGCATCGACATGACCAAACATGCCATAGGCTAAACCGTGACTGTCGAGTAAGGCTCTGAATTCCATGATGAAATCAGCCAGATTTTCAGGCGGAACTGCGGTATCTTCGGTAAAAGGAATAGGCTTTTTGCTGCCTTTGGCGTTTCCTAACAAACCTACTGCCTTTTTACGCATCGCATAAATCTGGGTAATAGCATTGTTATCATACGTCAGCTGATAGCCAATAATGCCCGACTCACCGTTTTCGACAGACTGTTGCAAACGAGCTTCTAATTGCTGAACCTTTTGCGCCATATCCGCTTCGTTTTCAGCATTGTATTCGACCATATTCAGGCCCAGCATAGTTTTGCCAGGCACATCTTCAATAAAGTCTTTTACCTGATGCCAGATAATATCGTTGCGGGCTAAATCCAGTACTTTGCTGTCGACGGTTTCCACTGAGGTCGCCTGAGCCGCCACTAAAAATGGCGCATTTCTAAGCGCACTTTCAAAGCTGTCGTATTTAACATTGACCAGACATTTGTAAGGAGCTATGTGCGTAATATTTAATTTAGCTTCGGTGACAAAACCTAAAGAGCCTTCAGAACCCGTAATAACACGGGACAAATCAAACTGAGTTAAGTCCTCGTTAAACACATGCTCTAAGTCATAGCCGGTTAAAAAGCGGTTCAGGCGAGGAAAAGTTTTTAGAATATCAGAGCGAAAATCACGGCAGCTGGATAACACCTGGCGATACACACGCCCAATACTGTCCTGACGCTCTGCCAGTTGCTCTGCTTCAGCTACAGACATGGCATAAGTATGCAGCGCTGTACCATCAATCAGCACTGTATCAAGGGATAACACATGATCACTGGTTTTGCCGTAGACCAAAGATCCCTGACCTGAAGCGTCTGTGTTGATCATACCGCCTATAGTAGCGCGGTTTGAGGTGGATAAATCCGGTGAAAAGAAAAAGCCATAAGGTTTTAAAAAAGCATTCAGCTGATCTTTAATCACGCCGGCCTGCACCCGAACCCAGCGCTCTTCCACATTAATTTCAATAATTTCACGCATATGGCGGGATAAATCCACCACCACTGCTGAAGTTAAGGCCTGACCGTTAGTGCCGGTGCCACCACCACGAGGGGTAAATTTTATGCCGCTAAAACTCACCGTCTGGGACAAAGAACAAATGAGCTGCACATCTGCAGCAGATTTAGGCAATAACACAGCAGCAGGCAGTTGCTGATACACGCTGTTGTCTGTTGCTACTGCTAAACGGCTGGCGTAACTCACTTCAATATCGCCGGTAAAACCAGCAGCTGTTAAAGCAGTGACATAAGCCTGTACCTGGGGATTAAGTGTTTCTGTCGCAGTTAACTTCGGGATCATAGGACGCACCAGATTTAAAACTGGGCCGAGTATACCAAAGCACAGGATAGATGGTCAGGGCGTCGGAAAAAAATTACAGTTTTTCCAATGCCCTGCTGCGCTTACATTGAAGGGATAAGTGGGTTAGTTGTCGTTTTTACGTTCCAGCACTTCACCTTCAATCACCCGGCCAGAAGTTTCTGAAGCTCTGCCTTGCTGTTGCGCTTGCTCGAAAAAAGATTTGCCCTGTTTACGCAGTTGGTGTCTTTTGTACAAAAACACCGGAATAAGTAACCAGCTCAGCATCAGTACAAAAAGTAACACACCCATGGCAAACACCAGCATGATGCCGGCCACCAGCCAAAGCAGAACACGGCTAAGGAAACTGCCCTGCTGTTTCTGACGGAATAAGGCCTGCCATTGTTGGGCTTGCTGTTGATAATTCATTGATTGCTCTCTTTAAAACGCCTGTTCATTGGCTCTGTAAGACTTAATGGGGATGATAAAACGAAATCCCAATGCCGGGTAAGACTGCAAAGTGTAACAAATAGTTCAGCCTGCTCTTTGAAGTGCTATCTCATCAGCTAAAGAAAAGCCCACCGAAGTGGGCTCTTTCAAAGAAGTACTGAATTACTGTTGACTGATTTTACAGGCATCCAGTTTCCAGACTTTTTCTACATAGTCTTCAATAGAACGGTCGGAAGTGAATTTGCCCATCAAGGCCGTGTTCAGTATGGCTTTTTTCGCCCAGCCTGCCTGATCACGGTACCAGCCATCCACTTTCTCTTGTGCTTTGACATAAGACTGGAAATCGGCCAGTACTAAGTACGGGTCGCCACCTTCCAATAAGCTGCGTTTAATAGCCGACAACTCACCTGGTTTACCCGGCGTGAAGTAGTCGGTTTCCAGCCAGTCGAGAATGGCTTTGATTTCAGCATCCTGATAATAATAATCCCAGCTGTGATAGCCTTTGGCCTGCAGTGCTTTCACTTCATCGACAGTTAAACCGAAGATAGAAATATTATCAGCCCCTACTTCCTCAGCAATCTCAATATTGGCACCATCCAGCGTACCCACAGTGATAGCTCCGTTTAACGCCAGCTTCATATTACCTGTACCCGAAGCTTCTTTACCTGCGGTAGAGATTTGCTCTGACACATCAGCTGCAGGGATCATTTTTTCTGCCAGCGTCACACGGTAATTTGGCATAAAGACCACTTTCAGACGGTTTTTAACTCTTTTGTCGTTATTGATCTTCTCAGCCACTTTGTTGATGGCGTAAATAATTTCTTTGGCCAGCTTGTAGCCAGGAGCCGCTTTAGCGCCAAACAGGAAAACACGAGGCACCATGTCGTAATCCGGGTTTTGCAAAATACGACGGTACAAAGCCAGAATATGCAGCAAGTTCAGATGCTGACGTTTGTATTCATGCAACCTTTTGATTTGAATATCAAAAATAGCATGAGGGTCGATGCTGATATTAGTCAGCTTTTTCACTACAGTGGCCAAGTCAGCTTTGTTTTGCTGTTTAATCGCCATAAAGGCGTCCTGAATGGCAGGATCATCAGCAAAAGCAGCAAATTTATTCAGCTGTTTTAAGTCTCGTGGCCATTCATCGCCAATGGTTTCATCCAGCAATTTAGCTAAACGTGGGTTACAGGCTTTTAACCAGCGACGAGGTGTAACACCGTTGGTGACGTTGGTGAATTTATCCGGCCACAAAGCCACCATTTCCGGGAATAAGTCAGATTTCACTAAATCAGAGTGAACCTGCGCCACACCATTGACACGGAATGAACCCACCACAGACAAATGGCCCATACGCACCATAGGTTCGTGGCCGTCTTCGATAATAGACAGCTTGTGTTTTTTGTCGTTGTCGCCAGGCCATAACACATCCACCTGCTCTACCAGGAAACGACGGTTAATTTCGTAAATGATTTCTAAATGGCGTGGCAATACTTTTTCAAATAAACGCACTGACCATTTTTCCAGTGCTTCTGGTAACAAGGTATGGTTGGTATAGGCAAATACATGCTGACAAATGTTCCAGGCATCGTCCCAGCTCATTTCAGCACGGTCGACCAGAATGCGCATCAGTTCAGGAATAGCCACTGCAGGGTGAGTGTCATTCAGCTGAATAGCCACTTGTTCCGGGAACTTGCTCCAGTCATCACCATTGGCGCGTTTGTACCGGCGAATAATGTCTTTCAGCGAGCATGAGCAGAAGAAATACTGCTGAATTAAACGTAACTCTTTACCTGCATCTGTTTCGTCATTTGGATACAAGACTTTAGAAATGGTTTCAGCTTCGATGTTCTGACGGGCTGCATCAATGTAACCCCCTGAGTTAAACACGTCCCAGTTGAAGAAATCACTGGCACGGCTTTCCCACAAGCGTAATACGTTCACTGAGCTGCCCTGATAACCCACCACTGGAATGTCCCAAGGCACACCCTTGATAATACGGCCCGGGTGCCAGACTTTTTTCATTTTGCCTTGCAAGTCATAGGTAGTTTCGACATAACCATAGACCGAAATTTCCTGCACAGACTCAGGGCGACAAATTTCCCATGGGTTGCCGTATTCACGCCAGCTGTCCGGACGCTCAATCTGACGACCGTCAGAGAAATCCTGTTTAAACAAGCCGTGTTCGTAATGAATACCATAACCAATAGCCGGATAGTTTAAGGTAGCCATAGAGTCAATAAAGCACGCAGCTAAACGGCCTAAACCGCCGTTGCCTAATGCCATATCTTCTTCCTGATCTTCCAGATCAGCAATATTTAACCCCAACTCAGCCAGCGCAGTTTTTGCAGCGTCGTAGATACCTATGTTATGCAGGTTGTTACTGAATAAACGGCCCATCAAGTATTCAAGACTGAAATAGTGAATGGCACGGGTATTTTGTTGATAGTGAGTGCGCTGGGTATTACGCAAACCATCGTACACATATTCGTTCACCGCAGCGCAGGTTGCACGCCACCAGGCCTGTGGACTGGCCTTGTTGACATCAGTGCCAAGGCTCCCGTGTAAATGTTTAATAATGCTGTTTTTTAACTCTTCCGTGCTCGGAAGCGCTGCAATAGCCACTGAAGCTTTTGCCTTTGAAGTCGTTTTTTTCATTGCCAAATCCCGGTTTGATGAGCGGTGAGCCGCTTTTTTTATAACTGTAGTTGTAGAAAAATTACAAAAATGGCGGGCAATAGTCAAGAATTTGCGCAAATAAAGCCTATTATCGTAATTTTATTACAACACGATAACAGGCTGTATCAGAGGCTTAAATGCTTGCAAACACCGCGTCCACAAAGGCTTTGGCGTCAGATTCAAGCTGCATTAAATGGTTTTGATCAACAAAACTCTCTAAGTAAATTTTGTAACTATTTTCTGTACCTGAGGGCCTTGCAGCGAACCAGCCATTTTTCGTAACGACCTTTACCCCGCCAATACTGGCATTATTTCCTGGTGCTTTTGTCAGCACTGCCAGTATAGGATCACCAGCCAACACTGTTTGTTGAACACTGCTGACATCGAGATTTTTCAATGCGTTTTTTTGCTCTGCTGAAGCAGCAGCATCCAGACGGCGATACAAAGGTGAACCAAACTCTTTGGTTAATGCCTGATACTGCTGATACGGATCCACTCCGGTTTTTGCCAGCATTTCTGCCGCCAGTAAACCTAAAATAAAACCATCTTTATCCGTTGACCAGACAGTGCCATCAAATCGCAGGAAACTGGCCCCGGCACTTTCTTCGCCACCAAAAGCCACAGTGCCCTGGTGCAAACCCTCAACAAACCATTTAAAACCAACTGGTACTTCGTACACTTTACGACCACGGCCTTCTGTCACTCTGTCTATTAAGGCCGAAGACACCAGAGTTTTGCCTATAGCTAAGTCGGTGGACCATAAAGGTCTGTTGCTTAATAAATAGTTAATAGCGACAGCCAGATAATGATTTGGATTCATCAGGCCGCCACTTCGGGTCACTATGCCGTGACGGTCAAAATCAGGATCGTTGCCTATAGCCACATCAAACTGATCTTTGAGCTGAATCAAATTTGCCATGGCATAAGCAGAGGAGCAATCCATACGGATTTTGCCGTCTTTATCCAAAGGCATAAAACTAAAAGCCGGATCCACCCGCTCATTGACGACAGTGATATTCAAACCATAAGTTTTGGCAATCACAGGCCAGAAGGCGATGCCTGAACCACCTAAAGGGTCGACACCAATTTTTACACCGGCTTTGGCAATAGCGGCCATATCAATGACGTTCGCCAGGTCATCCACATAAGGCTGGATATAGTCGATGTGCACACACAAAGGTGATGCCAGCGCCGCTTCGTAGCTTAATTTTTGTACCCCGGCTAACTGACCGGCTAACAGAGCATTGGCACGTTTTTGGATCCAGTCTGTCGCATCAGTATCTGCCGGGCCGCCATGAGGTGGATTGTATTTAATGCCACCATCTTCTGGCGGATTATGCGAAGGCGTAATGATCAGACCGTCGGCTAAATCCGCTGTACGGCCTTTGTTGTACCCTAAAATAGCGTGGGAAATCACAGGGGTTGGCGTAAAACCGCCATCCTGCTGAATACGGCTTTCAACACCATTGGCAATCAGTACTTGCAAAGCAGTGACAAAAGCAGCTTCAGACAAAGCGTGGGTATCTTTACCCAGAAACAATGGCCCGCTAAATCCCTGCTGCTTACGATATTCTGCAACAGCCTGCACTATGGCCAGAATATGAGCCTCATTAAAGGACTTTAATAAAGCCCCACCTCTGTGGCCTGAAGTGCCAAAACTAACCTGCTGACTGGTCACAGCCACATCAGGGCTCAGGCTGTAATAGGCAGCCATCAGTTGAGCTATATTAGGTAACATGGCGGCCGGGGCAGTTTGCCCTGCCAGCGGATGTAACGACATAAAAACTCCTTATAACAAATCGCGGATCCGTTCAACCTCAACAGAGCTGTAGCCTAATTTGCTGGCAACTTCCGTCAGCATCATTTTTTTACGAGTGGTATTGGAATTGGTGATCACCCAAAAATCTGTATTTGGAATAGGTTTTGGGTTGGTACTACTGCCCGCTTCCAACAAAGAAGCTTCAGACTGACCAAAATACAGTCTGTTACGACCTTTAATTTCCAGTACCTGAGCAAAATCACCACGATGAGCACGGGATAAGGCCGATAAAATAAACAAAAACCGGCCTACTACACTTTGCTCAGCCGATAAGTCCTGTGGACTGATAAAATCAAAAACCGAACCTGTTTTTTCCACAGCTGCAGCACTGGCTGTAGCCTTTTCCGCTGCAGCTTCCGGAGCAACTTCAACTGCGGCTTTAGCCACTTGTTTTGCAGCTGGTACAGCAGGAGCTTGTGCTTCTGTCAGGCTGACAATCAGTAGACGGCGCAGAATATCAGAGGCGCTTTCACCAATCTGTTGAGTCTGACTGGCGATAAATTGATAAAGGTCGTCATCTATTTCGATGGTTTTCATGAAGTTATTCCGCGTTTTTGAAAATGAATCCATTATATACCCTTCGTACTTGAAGCTGCAGCTTTGTTGACTGCGCTCTTCGCCCCAGTCACATAGGACAACTATGCTCCTGGGGTCTCAATCACTTGTCGCCTCCCTGCAACACCAATTACTTTGGGTATACACAGAGGTAGTCGCTGACGCCAGCCAGCTGTTTTGATACCATGCGCTATGTCGTTAATTCAGGTCGTTAAATCGGAAACAATAATGATATTACATACCGAGATCACAGGCCAGGGTCAAGCTATTGTATTGATCCACGGCCTTTTTGGTAGTTACGAGAACCTTGGCGTGATTGCCCGCGCTTTAGCCGGACAATGGCAAGTGGTCAATCTGGACATGCGTAATCATGGTCGCTCAGACTGGCACGATAGCATGTCCTATGCACTGATGGCAGAGGATATCAAAGATACTCTTGATCATTTGGGTTTGGATCAAGTGGCATTATTAGGCCATTCAATGGGTGGCAAAATTTCAATGGAGTTTGCGCTGCGCTACCCGGACAGAGTCAGTAAACTCATTTTGGCTGATATTTCGCCAGTGCAAAACAGACCACGGCACCTGCAGATTTTATCTGCGCTGGATGCTATTGACTTGAACAGCTTACAAAGCAGACAAGAAGCCGATCAGCAACTGGCTTTAGCTATTTCAGAAAACGGGGTACGGCAGTTTCTGCTAAAAAGTTTATATAAAGAGGAAAATCAGTTCCGCTGGCGCTTTAACATCAAAGCCTTAATTGCTAATTATCAGCAGTTACTGGAAGCGCCCACCAGCAAAGGCCCTTACCCTGGACCAACGCTCTTTATCAAAGGCTCGGAGTCAGACTACCTGTTGCCGGAACACCAGGGCCAGATCAGCGCACTGTTTCCCCACAGTAAAGCAAAAGTCATTATGGGCACAGGGCATTGGCTACACGCAGAAAAACCTGTCGCTTTTGCGAAAATAGTCACTGACTTTTTATTGAGTTGACGCAACTAATTCCCAATAAAATTGTGCTATAGTGCGCGCAATTTTTTGGGGCTATGGGTCATTATGAATATTGAGCAGTTTGAGACCTTAGGTCTGTTTCTGGGTGTAGGTGCCCTCTATCTGTTTATCGTGATGGCCATCTGGGATGTACTTAAAAAAAGTAACGCTCCTCGTTTTGGCAAAATTTTTGTGTGGTTAGTGCTGTTTTTATCACCGGCTGCTTTTTTAGCTAAAGTGATTTTTGAGTATTTTGTCGAATAAATGAGGTGCGCGACATGGCTAAAATAGCCACAGATCGCACAACAATAGATTTGTTTGCGCATGAAAAGCGCCCTGGCCGGCCAAGGACTAATCCTTTGCCAAGGGAAGAACAGTTAAAACTGAACAAGCGCAATCAAATCAAACGCGATCGAAGTAAAGGTTTAAAGCGTATAGAGTGCAAAGTGTCAGAACAGTTGTATCAACAACTGAGTTTGTCTGCAGAGCAGCAAAATATGACACGTAGCGCCTATATTGAATGGGTTTTAGAACAAGCGTTGACCAGGTAGAAGGCGAAAGTTATGGCAACTGTAGGTATATTTTTTGGTAGCGATACAGGTAATACTGAACATATCGCAAAAATGATTCAAAAAGAGCTGGGCAAACATTTGTTTGATGTGATGGATATTGCCAAAAGCACAAAAGAACAAATTGCCGGTTATGATTTGTTGCTGTTAGGTATCCCAACCTGGTATTACGGTGAAGCCCAGTGTGACTGGGACGACTTTTTCCCTGAGCTGGAAAATATCGACTTCAACAATAAGCTGGTCGCTATTTTTGGCTGTGGTGATCAGGAGGATTACGCCGAGTATTTCCTGGACGCTATGGGCACCCTACGTGACATTATTGAGCCTAAAGGCGCTATTCTGGTCGGTCAGTGGCCAACCAAAGGCTACAACTTTGTGGCGTCTAAAGCACTGGCGGACAACGACCACTTTGTTGGTTTAGGCATAGACGAAGACCGTCAGCCTGAATTAACAGAACAACGAGTGAAACAATGGTGTAAACAGATTTATGATGAACTGAGCTTAAAAGAGCTGGAGAATCTGTAATATTCAGGGGCAGAGCTTCAGCTCTGCCCCATTGTTTGACTAAGATACATCGCGGTACTTCGGCTTTTTGCGGATATACACCTTACGCTTTACTTCGCACACCAACTCACCTTTGTTGTCTTTTACATGCACGACAAAATCAGGAAAATATTTCTCCCCTGCCTCGGTTTGTTGTTTGATATGTTCAAGCTCGCTGTCTGTCAGCAAAAACTCAGCCGTTAATTTGCCCCGGCCCGGTGTAATGTAATTGATATCCGCCTGCTTATCCCAGACCATATACTCTTTACCCAAAGTACCCATCAGCATCAAAGGGTAAATAGGATCGGTCATCGCAAACATAGAGCCACCAAATTGACTGCTATTAATATTACGGGTCCAGGGCCTGTTTTTTAGCTCAACTTTGCAGTATCTGTAGTCCTGCGCCAATTCCACCACTTTAATGCCACTGAAAAAAAATGGCGGCCACAAATTTAATAAATGCCGCATCACGGCAGGATTAAACGCCCAACGCATAACCACCTCTGGTAAGACCTGTTTGACCGAATTCTAACCCCTTGTTTGAGCTTTGTCTGCGCTTTGTATGCATTAAGGGGCAGATTTATAGGTTGCTTCTATTGGTAATGGCCTTATAATCATTTGAAATTCAAGAAAGAGTAGAAGAATCCATGTCAGATCATAATACCGAATTACGTAAAGCAGGCCTTAAGGTCACACTGCCACGAGTGAAGATCCTCGATATATTGCAGGACCCGAATCATCAGCATATCAGTGCCGAAGATGTGTATAAGATTTTGCTGGAATTAGGTGAAGATATTGGTCTGGCCACTGTATACCGTGTATTAAACCAGTTTGATGATGCAGGCATTGTCACCCGCCACCATTTTGAAGGTGGTAAGTCGGTATTTGAATTGAGCCGCATTGATCACCACGATCACTTAGTCTGCTTAAACTGCGGTAAAGTTATTGAGTTTGAAGATGACGATATTGAGCGGAAGCAACTGGAGATTTCTGAGAAAAACGGCATTAAGCTGACTCACCACAGTTTGTATCTGTACGGTGAATGTGTCGATAAAAAGTCTTGCGAAGCAACTCGTAACAGCAAATAAGTTTTTGATCTGGTACACCAGGTGTGACGTTAAAAAGACCGGCTAGTCCGGTTTTTTTGTGCCTGTTAAAATTTGCTCTGTTAAATACTCCACCTCATTGGCCCAACAGCATTCAGGGCGAGGCTGATGCACACCAAACTGGCCTTTGAGTGGTCTGCAGTGGGTAATAGCATTTCGCAGCAATTGTGGCACTTCTGCCACACCATAACAGGCGCCTAATAAAGCCCCGGCCACAGCAGCGTTGTTGGCTGTGTCTCCGCCTCGTTTGATAGTATCAAGCATGGCATCCAGATAATCCTGTGCATACAACAGCTGCCAAATCGCATTCTGAAAACAGACCAGCACCTGAGCATCTGATTGCTCAAAGTCTATGGGTGGCATAAATAGGGCCTGATCAATAACCCGGATAATACGTTTGTCCACTTTCAGTTGTGACGCCCAGTCCTTGATCATCTGATACAGTTCATCTGCACTGCAATCATTTTCCAGCACATGCCCAAGCGCCATGACATACAGGCAGCTAATTTGCTGACAAAGCATATTGGGATGAGTCAGCGCCGTATCGGCCATAGCCCAGGCCGCAAGCTGGGGTAAAGACTGGTAAGGCACCATCAAAGCCACGGGCGCCACACGAGCTAAAGCTGTAGTGGCAGCAGACTCTTCATCCTGCTCAGACAACAAAGCACGTTTTAATTCATCAGGTACGGCAAAAGGTTCGGTTCTAAGCCAATATTCATAAGCTTGCCAGGCGCCCTCTTCCTGGTATTCACCATAATGGGCCAATAAGCGGCATAACAATAGCGAGAGCTCTCCACTGTCTGTGGTTTGTCCTGACAAAGTTTGCCATGGGTTTTGCAGCAAAATTTCAGTGAGTTCAAAGCTCAGTCGCTCATCCCTTTCGTTTTGCGCCAAGCCTTCAACAGCGGAGCCCAAAACTTCTCCGGCCAATAAGCCATACATCAAACCAAGCGCTTTGGATTTGAGCACCGGGTCGCTCATGCAGACCTCCGTTGTTATAAAGCCATCTGAGGCTAATTTTTGCGCATATCTAATTTATAAGGTATTGCAGCTAAGAAGCCAAGTACTTCGCTTTAAAATCAAGTAAATAGATGCATTTTTTCTCAATAAAAAAAGCCAGCACTCAGGCTGGCTTCGATACAAATATCACAACTTACTGGCCGTATTTTTCCGCCAGATACAACCAGGTTTCCAGTACAGTGTCCGGATTTAATGACACTGAATCTATGCCCTGATCCATCAACCATGCAGCAAAGTCTTCGTGATCCGAAGGTCCCTGGCCACAAATCCCCACGTATTTGCCTTTGGCTTTGGCGGTTTGAATCGCCATAGACAACAGCTTTTTAATAGCAGGGTTACGTTCATCAAACAGATGAGCAATTAAGCCGCTGTCGCGATCCAAACCTAAAGTCAGCTGAGTTAAGTCGTTTGAGCCTATGGAGAAACCATCAAAATACTCAAGGAACTCTTCTGCCAATAAGCAGTTCGATGGCAGCTCACACATCATAATGACTTTTAAGCCATTATCACCGCGTTTCAGACCATGAGCTTCCAGCAGTTCAATCACAGCTTTAGCTTCTTCCAATGTACGGACGAATGGGATCATCACTTCAACATTAGTAAAGCCCATCTCGTTACGAACCCGTTTTAAGGCTTCACATTCCATGGCAAAACAGTCACGGAAGTCTTCAGAGATATAACGTGACGCACCGCGGAAACCAATCATAGGGTTTTCTTCGTGTGGCTCGTACTGACGACCACCGACCAGGTTGGCGTATTCGTTCGACTTAAAGTCGGACATCCGCACTATCACCCGCTCCGGTGAAAAAGCCGCCGCCAAAGTAGAAATGCCTTCAACCAGTTTCATGGTGTAAAACTCGACCGGAGAGCTGTAGCCAGCCATCATTTGGCTAATGGTGGCTTTAAGCTCGTCAGTCTGAGCATCAAAGTTCAACAACGCTTTTGGATGCACACCAATCATACGGTTGATGATAAATTCCAGACGGGCCAAACCAATACCGGCGTGCGGCAACTTGGCAAAAGAGAACGCACGTTCAGGGTTACCGACGTTCATCATGATTTTCATTTTCAGCGCCGGCATTTTGTCTACACGTGAGGTCATCACGTCAAAACCTAAAATACCGTTGTAGACAAAACCTGTGTCGCCTTCAGCACAGGATACTGTGACTTCCTGACCATTTTTAATTTTTTTGGTGGCATCACCACAACCCACTACAGCCGGAATACCCAGCTCACGCGCAATAATAGCGGCATGGCAAGTACGACCACCACGGTTGGTCACAATGGCTGAAGCACGTTTCATGATAGGTTCCCAGTCCGGGTCTGTCATGTCGGTGACTAATACATCACCTGGTTGAATTTGATCCATATCAGCGATGCTGGCGAGAACCCTGGCTTTACCTGAACCAATTTTATGACCAATGGCACGGCCTTCAACAACAACAGGCGCTGTGCCCTGCAGTTGGAAGCGTTCCATTTCATTGCTGTCTTCGCGGCTGCGCACAGTCTCAGGACGAGCCTGAACTATATACAGCTTACCGTCCTGACCATCTTTAGCCCATTCGATATCCATGGCGCGGCCATAGTGTTTTTCAATGATAATGGCTTGTTTCGCCAGTTCCTGCACTTCAGCATCAGTCAAAGAAAACTGCTGGCGTAACGCCTCTGGAACGTTTTCAACAATGACCTGTTTGCCGTGGCTCAAGTCTTTGGAATACACCATCTGCAACAGCTTGCTGCCTAAATTACGACGCACTACGGACGGACGCCCCGCCATCACTGTAGGTTTATGCACATAAAATTCATCAGGGTTGACTGCGCCCTGCACCACCATTTCACCTAAACCATAAGAGGACGTGATAAAGACCACATCTTCAAAACCTGATTCAGTGTCAATACTGAACATCACGCCTGAAGCGGATAAGTCTGAGCGCACCATACGCTGTACACCGGCAGACAAAGCCACACCGCGGTGGTCATAGCCCTGATGCACACGATAAGAAATAGCGCGGTCGTTAAATAGTGAAGCAAATACGTGCTTGATGGCTTCAATGACAGCAGCATAACCACGGACGTTTAAGAAAGTTTCCTGCTGACCCGCAAACGAAGCATCAGGCATATCTTCAGCTGTAGCCGATGAACGCACTGCAAAGGAGACATCTTCAGCACAGCCTTGTTGCAGCTGCTGGTAAGAGGTTTGAATAGCCTGTTCGAATTCACTTTGGAACGGTGTGTCAATCACCCATTGGCGAATTTGAGCACCGGCTTTGGCCAGAGCGGTGACATCATCAACGTTGAGACCGTCCAACACTTGATAAATACGCTCGTTCAGACCACTCTGTTCAAGAAATTGATTAAAGGCATAAGCTGTAGTGGCAAAACCACCCGGAACTTGTACCCCTGCATTTGCCAGGTTACTGATCATTTCACCCAATGAAGCATTTTTACCACCAACGCGAGGAACGTCGTGCATGCCCAGGTCCTGGTACCAAACAACGAATTCTTGCACAATGAGTCTCCAATTTTTGTTGCAGGTTATGTAAGCTTACATGACAAGCCACATAAGCAGGCTAATTCTACACTGGCACTAAAGTTAAATAAAACCTTAATTTATAATGTAATTTAATAACGACAAAATGGAGAAAACCGTGAGAACAGCCTTTTATATATCTGATGGCACAGGCATTACTTCTGAGGTGTTCGGACACGCGCTGCTGTCACTGTTTCCGGCGGAATTCGACCATGTCACCATCCCATTTGTTGAAACTGCCGAGATCGCATTACAAGCCAAGCAACGAATAAACGATCGTTATAAAACAACCGGTATCCGCCCCTTAATTTTCCAGACCTTTGTCGACGAAGAATTACGCCAGATTATTAATAGCAGCGATGGCGTCTGTTATGACTTTTTAAATGCCTTTATTGAGCCCATGCAAAAAGAATTAGGCGTAGCTGCTATGCCCAAAACGCACCGCACTCACAGCATTCATGAAAAAACTTATGATTTTCGTATTGATGCAGTGAACTATGCACTGGCTAATGACGATGGCGTAAATTTAAAGGAGTACGCCAAGGCCGATATTATTCTTGTAGGTGTCAGTCGCTCAGGTAAAACCCCCACCAGTTTATACCTGGCGCTGCAGTACGGCATTAAAGCGGCCAATTACCCTTTTGTGCAGGAAGATATGGATATGCTGCGTTTGCCGCCTGAACTTAAGGCGCAAAAAGGCAAACTCTTTGGCCTGACCATCACCCCTGAGCGTTTAAGCAAGATCCGTGAACAACGTCGGCCCGGCAGCAAATATGCGTCTTTACGCCAATGCAAACTGGAATTAGATGAAGTAGAAGCTTTGTATCAGAAAGAAAAAATCCCTTTTTTAAATTCGACTCATTTGTCGATTGAGGAAATTTCGGCGAAAATTTTGTCGCAAACCGGTTTAAAACGTCAAAAGTATTAAGTCTTTTCGCTTGTGCTAGCCTCTTGCAGCAACCGCTGTGCATGCAAGGGGCAAAGCCGGATCGGCTCGCCTTTTTCTTTACGCTTGACGAGTTGCACCAGCAATCTGTTGACTGGCGCATCCAGCTTCAATTGTTCAGCCAAAGTCACAACAGCGCCATTGAGAAAATCTATTTCGGTGTTTTTGCCGGCTTGAATATCATCCCACATGGAAGAACGCGCATCTGGCGATATGGCCAGCATTTTTTTTGCCAGTCGCTTAAATAACCAATTTGGGCTATGTAACAGCAACGGAATATAACTGTTGGGAATGCTGGTGTAAGAGTAAGTTTCTATCTGCAGGCGCCTGCATAAGTCCAGCAGCTCCAGCATGGCAGCTGCCAGTAATAGCCGATAAGGACGTTGTAATAATTGGTGCTGCAATGGAATATCAGATAAAGCGTTAATGGCATTGTTCAGGTTGAGCAATAATTTGCCGAACTCGGCCGCTTTCATACTGTCCTGCTGTTTTGAACTGATGCCCTGGCGTTGCAACTGAGTCAGGACAGCTAAAATTCGTGGATCGGCCGTCTGTTGCCAGATCATGTCCGAGCCTGTAGTCCGGGCAAAAAAGCCTGGCCTGATTTTTACCACATTAAAGGGCACTATGGCGCGGATCACAGTCTGAGTTAAAAATTGCTGATACAAGGGCCTGATCGCCACACCATTTTGTAAAGCAACCACAGTGCAATCGGCTGAAAGATGAAACCCAAGTTGGGGTAATAGGAATTCCAGATCCAAAGCTTTGACTGTGACCAGCACCAGCTCTGCACTACGAAGTACGTCAAGTTCAGTATAAACAGCAGGTGAGGCAAGCCGATAACAGGCGCCATTTAAATCCTGAGCTGTTAAGCCATAAGCAGCGGCTTCAAGCGCCATTTTTTCGCGCCCGATAAAAAACACTTCAAAAGCAGGAGACTGGCAAAGCATGGTGCCGAGGTAACAGCCTATAGCACCAGCACCAACTACAGCAACACGCAGAGGCGCTGAACTGCTGGCTGAAAAATCAGACAGCAGCTCAGCAGCAGTATGTTTATTTGCGGACCGCACGAAGGGTGTCTGCGATCAGGAAAGCCAGTTCCAGCACCTGATCTGAATTTAAGCGAGGATCACACTGAGTGGTGTAACGCTTGCTTAAATCGTTTTCTGATAAACCATAAGCGCCACCCGTACATTCGGTGACGTTATCGCCGGTCATTTCCAGGTGAATACCACCAGCATGAGTGCCTTCTGCCTGATGCACCGCAAAGAAATAGCGGATTTCACGCAAAATGGCTTCAAAGTCACGGGTTTTGTATTCATTGCTGGCTTTGACTGTATTGCCGTGCATCGGATCTGAACTCCAGACCACTTTGCGGCCTTCGCGTTCTACCCGACGTACTAAGGCAGGTAATTTCTCCGCCAGCTTATCAGCGCCCATCCGGGTGATTAAGGTCAGGCGGCCAGGAATGTTTTCCGGATTTAAAGCGTCAATTAAACGCAATAAATCCACTTCATCCATACCAGGGCCTACTTTCACACCCACAGGGTTTTTGATACCGCGGAAAAACTCAATATGCGCATGATCCAGTTGACGGGTGCGTTCACCTATCCAGACCATATGAGCCGAACAGTCGTACCATTCACCTGTTAATGAATCACGGCGTGTTAGGGCCTCTTCGTAGTTCAGCAGCAAGGCTTCATGCGAGGTATACAAAGACGTTTCACGAATGGACGGTGAATTTTCAGCCGTGATACCACAGATTTCCATAAAACGCAGTGCTTCCTGAATACGCTGAGCGACATCCTGATAGCGGCCTTTCAGTGGATTGGCATCGACAAAACCCAGATTCCAGCGGCTGACCTGATGCAAGTCGGCTAATCCACCTTGTGCAAAAGCACGTAACAAATTTAAGGTGGCCGCTGAATGATGGTAAGCCGTCATTAAACGGTTTGGATCTGGCTTACGCGCTTCTGCTGTAAATTCAAAGCTGTTGACTATGTCACCACGGTAGCTGGGGTGAGAGACACCAGCTATGGTTTCTAAATCGCTGGAGCGGGGCTTGGCGTATTGGCCAGCCATACGTGCTACTTTAACTACAGGACAACCGCCGGCAAAGGTCAGCACCACGGCCATTTGCAGTAATACTTTAAAAGTGTCACGAATTTTTGGTGCATTAAAGTCACTAAAACTTTCCGCACAATCGCCACCTTGCAGTAAAAATGCTTTGCCTTCAGCCACTTGTCCAAGCTGACTAAAGAGATCACGAGTCTCTTGCGCAAACACCAAAGGCGGATATTTGTGCAATTGCTGCTCAACAGTGCTGAGCAAAGCCTGATCATCGTAATGTGGTTGTTGTTGGATTGGAAAAGCTCGCCAACTTTGAGGCGTCCAGGTCGTCACTTTAAGTAGTCCTATAATTCTGAGTTGATAGTTAATGTCACTAGGTTATTTATCCGCAGACAAAGTAAATTTATTGGCGGCTAAATTCAATGCTTAAATGAGTATATTGCGCTGAAATGTATAAATAGTCCGAAATTTATCGACAAAAACACCCAGATGTCTAAACATCTGAAAATATCAAGCCTTTTTTAGCAGGGTTTTGGCGCTGAAAGCGGCATTTAAAATGGAGCTTTTATGGTGGAAATTCAGGCTTTACAGCAGTTGGAGCAGAAGCTGAATCAGGTGATTTTAGGTAAACCTCAGGCTGTGCGGCTGGCCTTGTGTTGTTTATTGTCGGAAGGTCATTTACTCATCGAAGATTTACCAGGTTTAGGCAAAACCACCCTCGCCCATGCGCTGGCTTTAAGTTTAGGTGTTCACTATAAAAGAGTGCAGTTTACTAATGATATGTTGCCAGCCGATCTGCTGGGGCAATCGGTATTTTTAAGAGATACTCAGGAGTTTCAATTCCGCAGTGGCCCTATTTTCAGTCAGATTTTATTGGCCGATGAAATCAACAGGGCCAGCCCCCGTACTCAAAGTGCTTTACTCGAAGCCATGGAAGAAAAACAGGTGTCTGTCGATGGTTTGTCTTACGCTTTGCCTAAGCCCTTTTTTGTTATAGCCACCCAAAACCCGTTATTTCATGCAGGTACCAATGCCTTACCTGAATCACAACTCGACCGTTTTTTGATGCGGCTTGCCCTTGGTTTTCCGGATCTGCAGACGGAAAAACTGATTCTGCAGCAAGATCATGGCCAATCCCGTTTAGAAGGACTGACCCCTTGTCTTAACGAGCAGCAACTGCTGTTATTGCAACAGCAAGTGGTTCAGATCAAAGTCAGTGACGCCTTGCTTGATTATCTGCTGGCATTGGTGACACAAAGCAGGCAGCAACAGGATTGCCTGCCACTTTCACCACGGGCAGCTAAGGCTTTGCTTCGAGCCACTAAAGCTTTTGCTTTGTTGTCCGGCCGTCATTACGCCACAGCAGAGGATGTGCAGCAGGTGTTTCCTTCTGTGGCAGAACACAGGCTCAATCCAGGTTCTTCCAGAGACAACAAAAGCCTGAGTCTGCAATTACTGCGCAAGGTGCCTTGCCCTCTATGACACTAAAGATGACAGTGTGGCAAAAAATTAAACAGAAATTCAGGCTGCGATTTTATCGCTGGCTGGATAAACGTCAGCCAGCCTCCACTGAACTCACATTGCGCCAGCATCTGCTTTATGTCTTCCCCAGTGCTTATGGCGCCTGGTTTGTGCTGCTGATCATGTTGTTATACATCTTTGGTAGCAACTATCAAAACAACCTGATCCTGCTTTGTGCTTATCTGCTGCTGTCGTTATTCTGTTGCTGCATTCTGGCGGCTTTTTTTAATCTGTACAGATTACAGCTAAAAACCAGCCCACCTTTATCTATGCCCTTACACACCTATGCCGGCCAAAGCCTGACGCTGAGCTTGGCCTTAAGCCATACAGAGCATAAAAAAATGCTGTCTTTTTCCGGTGATGAGTTTGAAGCTCTTTTATTTGAAACTCTGCCAGAGCTATTGCCGCTGGAACTTTATCCGCGTCAGCGGGGTTTTTATCAGCTACAACGCTTTAAGCTTGAGTCCTATTTTCCCTTTGGTTTGATCCGTTGTTGGACCTATATTCAGTTGCAGCAACCCTATTGGGTGTATCCGGCACCCGCTGAATTAAAAAACACCCATGCAACGCCACACCAACAGATCCCGGATCAGCCGGATCAACTGGCACCTTATCTGCCCGGAGATCAGGCTTCAAGCATTGACTGGAAACGACTGGCAAAAAATCCCTGGCAACCTGTGGTTCGGCAGAACTCAGAGTCCAGTATGCCTGCTCTACCTAAGACGCTTGTTGTCACTGCCACAGGCGCTGCTTTAGAGCTGCAGTTGTCACAATTTTGTTTTTTGCTGCATCAGTATGAACACCAAGGCGAAAGTTACAGCCTGAGCACCCCACTCAGTACTATTGGCCCCGATCAGGGGCAAGCCCATTTGCATCGTTGTTTACAGGCTCTGACCTTATGCTGAATCCGGCATTTATTCCCAACGCCCTGCTGTTGCAGCTGATGTTACTGGCACTGTTGCAGCAAGGCTTAAGCTGGTGGTCCAGTCTGGTGCTGATGGGCATACTGCTGTTTAAATACATCAGCTTCAAATCACAGCAAAAAGTCAGGATGATGACGATTAATGCGCTGGCTGTTATGTTGTGCCTGTTGTTGCTTTCGCAGCTATGGCAACAGGATATGCAGGACTCCATGCTGCAGTTGTTGTTTTTTTCGGCCGCACTGCGACTTTTTTCTATTCACTCTGAGCTCCAACACGCCAAAAAACTGGTGTGGGTGCAGTATTTTTTAATCACCACAGGTTTTATGCTCAATCAAAGCCTGTGGTTTGCCAGCGCTGTGTTTTTGTTATTTTTCTGCAATTTGTATTTGCATTACCTGCTCTTTGCTCCGGTGCAACAAAGTAAATTTCGCTGGAGCGACATTCGTTTACTGCTTTGGGTCATGCCTTTTTGTATCACGCTTTTTGTGTTGTTTCCGAGGCTGCCGCCTTTATGGCAAACCGAACGCCAGCATCAGGCCCAAACAGGTTTAGCCGATGAGCTGTCGTTGGGAGGACTGGAAAGATTAGTGCAAAACGACAGTCTGGCATTCAGGGTTGAATTTAAGGATGAAAAACCTGCTCAGCATGAACTCTACTGGCGGGCCAAAGTGTTTGAAGCTTTTAATGGTCAGGACTGGCTACCCGATTTACAGCGCACGCCACAACAGCCTGTGACCACACCAGGCCGCTATCACTATCAACTGGTGGTTGAAGCTCATTTTCAGCGTAGCCTCTTTAGTTTGGGCCAGGTCAGTCAACTGCAAGGACAAGTCCAGACTGTTGCTGCTGGTTTGATTGAAAGCCGCCAGCAAATCAGCAGACGTTTTTCTTATAGCCTGACCTCAAATGGTTCGGCTGTTGCCCAACAAAACACCGGGGAAGCAAAACGCAATCTGGTATTGCGTCATACCAACCCGCAAGCCAGTGAGCTGGCGCACCAACTAAAACAACAACACACAACAGCTTCAGCTTATGCCCGTGCTCTATATCAGTATTTTGAACAGCAGCAATTCAGTTACAGTCTGCGCCCGCCCGTACTGAACCAACAAGCTCAGGTGGACCAGTTTTTGTTTCAGCATAAAGTGGGGTTTTGTGGTCATTATGCTTCTGCAGCAGCATACCTGTTTCGCGCTGCTGGTATTCCTGCCCGCGTAGTTGCAGGCTATCAGGGCGGCGTATGGCAGGCTCAAGGCGATTATCTGCAGGTATTACAAAAAGATGCTCATGCCTGGGTCGAATATCTGGAAGATGGCTATTGGCGGCGTTTTGATGCCACAGTGATAGTGGCGCCGCTGCGTTTAACCCAGGGCTTATCTGATGCATTGTCTTTGTCTGAACGGCAATTTTTAGATCAATTCTTTCAGCGCGGTTTTTTAGGCAGCTGGCTGCAACAGCTGGAATGGCTGGATTATTATTGGTCGGTGTGGGTACTGAGTTTTGACCAGACAGAGCAGCGTTTTATCTGGCATTATTTTAAAACCATGCCCTGGTTATGGATAGGCACAGGCATCACAACATCATTGCTTCTGGTGCTGATCATTTACCTCTGGCTACACCGCAGCGTCCAAAGCCAAAACAGTCTGTTACGCCAACGCATGCTAAAGGTACTGCGGCCTTATGGTGAAAAGGCAGATCATCAAAGTATGGAGTCCTACCTGCGCCAACTGATCGATCTGCATCCCGCACTGACAACACAACTGAATGAACTCTTGTCCGCCTATCAGCAGTTTGAATTTGCAGAGCAGCAGGAGCAGTTGCAACAGTGCCGCAAACTGCTCCATCAATTGGCAAAACATAACAGTACTGCTGGTTAAAAGTGCTGTCAGTTCAAAGTTGGGGCTATTAAGTACTGAGGATACGCAACGCGCTTTGTAAATGCTCGGCGCAATTACGCCCCAGATCGGTCAGATAACCGCCGTCAGCCTGGGTTAATAGGCCTTTTTTATGTAAACGCTCAATGGCTTCTTTTGCACCTGGATCGGCTGATTTATGGGCCTTAATGCCTTCCAGCGAAGTATCCAGGTTAAATAAAGTCAAAATACGAATCTCATCATTCAATTGTGAATTTACCGGCATCTCGTCTTTTCCTTTGTCGTTGTTTTGCTAGAAACTAGACCCTATTTGACAACTTTTCCAGCAAAAGTGCCTGTACTCTTTACATTCCGTTCTTCGTTAGCAAAAACCGACTGTTTTTAATACGGTTTGCTGTATTTTTAAGCATATATTTCCTATAGTCAGGCAAACGTCAAAGAGCACAAACCTCGTGACAAAAGGACCATCAACACCACATAGCTTTCCTGGCTGGACAGACTTATTTCAGTCTTTGTCTATGCCCTTTGTGTTGCTGCAACGCCAAACCAATCAGAAAATAAAACTGCTGCGAAGCAACACAGCCTTTCAGCAGTTATTTAATCTGCGGCTGACCTCCCGTACTCAAGGTTTAAACCAGCTTCCAGCCGATTTTATCAGCCAATTGCAGCTGCTGTGCCAGCATCAAAAGCCAGTGTTCTGGTGCCTGAGCAGTGACCAGGACAACTGCCGGCAGTTTAAAATGCAACTCGAGCAACCAGACCCCTCGGATCCTGCCTGTTACTTGCTGGTGATGCAGGATATCAGCGAACAGCAGACTGCTCTGCTGTTGCTGCAGCAACAGAAAGATGAGCTGCAAAAGCGGCTAACCGATATAGAGCAGCTGAAAAATCGCATCAGTGAACAAGCCATCCGCGATCCCTTAACCAATTTATTTAATCGCCGCTTCCTCAATGAGTTTATGGAGCGTGAGCTGGCTTTAGCCAGACGCAACCAAAAACCTTTGGCGGTGGTGATGCTGGACCTGGATCACTTTAAACAACTCAATGATCAGTTTGGGCATCAGACAGGTGACACTGTCATTGAGATGGTGGCAAAACATTTACTTCGTCAAAGCAGACGAACAGATATTTTGTTCCGCTACGGCGGGGAGGAGTTTCTGGTGATTTTACCTAATACCAACGCAGCACAAGCCAGACATCTGGCGGAAAACTGGCGGCAGCATGTACAGCAAGCTCAGATTTTTGCAAAACATCAGACCATCAGTATTACCTTGTCTGCTGGTTTGGCTTGTTATCCTGAGCATGGAACTACAGCCTTTAACTTAATTCAGGCCGCAGATGAAGCCTTGTATCAGGCTAAAGCAGCAGGCAGAAATCAGGTAATGATGTGTTAACACTGGTTTTGTAAAAACAAAAAGGAACCGAAGTTCCTCTTTGTACTATGTTATTACCGCCTTGGCTTAAAAAGCACCACGCAATGCTGCAATACGTTTTTCCAGCGGCGGATGGCTTAAAAACAGCTCTGATGCAGCTGGTTTGCTGGCTATACCAAAAGCCATCATCGAACCTTCCAGCTGACTTTCGTGGTTATTACGTAAACGCTCCAGCGCTGCGACCATTTTATTGGCACCAACCAGTTTGGCTGCACCTGCATCAGCACGGTATTCACGTTGACGCGAAAA
Organism: Rheinheimera soli; assembly: GCF_031457405.1. Classification (GTDB taxonomy): domain Bacteria; phylum Pseudomonadota; class Gammaproteobacteria; order Enterobacterales; family Alteromonadaceae; genus Pararheinheimera; species Pararheinheimera soli_A. The sequence goes on from NZ_JAVDWR010000001.1 coordinate 947,271, forward strand.
CCACATGACGATAATGCTAGCCAGTACACCAAAAGCCATTTCCAGCACAATAACAGTCATCATATAAGCAAAACCATTACTACTGCCGCCTTCGTCATTGCGGTTACCACTGATAGCACCGGCAATTAAACGGGCAAAGAAGATCACAAAAGTGTTCACCACGCCCTGAATCAACGTTAGTGTCACCATATCACCATTAGCAACGTGTGAGACTTCATGCGCCAGCACGGCCTCCACTTCTTCTTCACGCATATTGCGCATTAAGCCTGTGCTAACCGCCACCAAAGCATTATTACGGCTGGCCCCTGTGGCAAAAGCGTTCATTTCCGGTGAGTCGTAAATAGCCACTTCAGGCATACCAATACCAGCCTGCTGAGCCTGACGGCGCACCGTATCAAACAACCATTGTTCAGTGGCATTACGTGGCTGGGTGATCACCACAGCACCGGTAGAGCGTTTGGCCATCCATTTCGACATAAACAATGAAATGAACGACCCACCAAAACCAAATACTGCTGCAAACACCAACAGGCCGCCTATGCTGCGGCTATCGATGCCCAGCACTCTGAAAACAATGCTAAGTACAATACTTAACACCAACATGACCGCCAGGTTTGTGGCTAAGAACAGTATAATTCGCTTCATAGATACCTCGTTTATTAAGCTACTGCTTGTACTATATGGCTTAGAAGTGTTTTTTCAATGAAAGTGCGACAAGCAATTGTAAAGAAAGATGAATGGCGTTGTCAGTGCGTTATTTAACACTAATCCAGCAGCGCCTGAACAAAAGCCGTGGCAAGCTCTGTATTGATCTGTGGTTCGGACTGGTAAGGTAAAACGCCAAGACATGGCGCTGTCAGCTTTTGTTGCAAATAACGGATGTTTTCCTGCTGATACGCCATATCAGGGTCAATACAATTAGCCACCCAGCCCAGCAGCTTCAGGCCAGAGTGTTCAATTTCGCGTACCGTCAATAAGGCGTGGTTTAAGCAGCCGAGTTTCATCCCCACCACCAGTAGCACCGGCAATTGCTGTTCTGTCACCCAATCTGCCATAGTGCTGTGATCACCCAGTGGTAATAACCAGCCACCAGCACCTTCTACTAAAGCTATATCAGCATCCACATTTTGGAGCTTTTGTAACTCTTTAGTCAGAATGCTAGAGTCAATAACAAGCTCTGCTTTTGCAGCCGCCAAATGCGGGGCTACTGCATCGGTCAGACAATAGGGATTCACCTGCTGATAACTAAGCGCCGCTGTCGCATGCTGCTGCAATTGCAAAGCGTCGGTATTAAAGCCCGACTCATTGACTCCGGCTGCTACTGGCTTTTGCGCCACAGTGCGATGGCCCAGAGCTTTTAAGCCTTGCAGCAAGGCTACCGCCACATAAGTTTTGCCAGCATCAGTATCTGTGCCTGTGATAAAGACTGTCTGCATTTTTTACTCTTTGCTTTTCTTAGTAAGGACCAGGTGCAACACCTGATAACTGGCACTGATGCTTCCGTCGATGCAACGGGATGGATAAGCCTGCTGTACTTTTTGCCAGCGTTGTTTACCAGTTAAGGCTTTATTACGGCCTTGGGTGACTGTATTGGCGCCTAAATCTTTCAGTTCCCGAGCCAACGCCAGTACATCCGGATACGACAGCTGCACTTGCTCAGTCTGCAACTCTAAGCCTGATTCCGGATACTGCTGTTGTAGTTGCAGAAAGAAGCTTAAAGGCAAAAATTGGTTGATATGCTGATGATGATCCACCTGTGCCCAGGCCTGTTTAAATTCCTCTAAAGTGCCATCAAGCAAGGTACTCAGCACAGCTGAACCACCGGGCTTTAACACACGGTTGATTTCTCGCAGCACCAGCTGTGGTTGTTCGCACCATTGCAACATCAGGCTGGAGAAGACCCGGTTGATGCTTTCACTCGCTATAGGCAAAGCCTGAGCATCAGCCTGAACCGCCAAAGTGGCATCTTGTGCTTCCCTGGTTTTTTGTAACATGTCATGACTTAAATCCAGTGCTATTAAGTCGGTGCAATGTTGTTTTAACTTTGGATGAAACCAGCCAGGGCCAGAGCCTAAATCCAGTAACAATCCATCTGTTGGTTTTAATAAAGTCAAAGCTTTAGCTGCAACCAGGCGCTGTAAACGTGCTGCCTGTTCATAACTCTCACGGGCACGACCAAAATGGCGGGCTATATCGTCCGTTAAAGCCAGCGCATTCATATCAGCTGCTCCAGCTTTTGTACTAAAAATCGAATATCGTCGCTCTGATGTAAGGCAGATAAGGTAATGCGTAACCTCGCACTGCCCTGCGGCACCGTAGGTGGACGTATGGCGCTAAGCCAAATGCCTTGTTTTTTCAGCGAGGCGCTGATCAACATCGCCTTGTCTGAATCGCCAATAATCAGCGGTTGTATCGCGGTGTTTGATGGCAATACAGTGAAACCAGCATCAGCAGCCAGAGTTTTAAACAGCTGAATATTGTCGTTCAGTTTGTCTCTGCGCCACCCTTGACTGCGGCTTAACTCAACAGAAATTTTCATCGCCCAGCACAAAGCCGGTGATAAGGCTGTGCTGTAAATATAATGCCGGGCAAACTGGCGTAAATAATCAATCATGGTGGCTGAACCTGCCAAAAAAGCGCCCTGACCTGCTAATGCTTTGCCAAAGTTGGCCATCAGACACAACATATCGCCGGATTGAAGGCCTTGTGCATCCCAGCTGCCCCTGCCTTCGGCGCCAAGCACGCCCAAAGCATGAGCATCATCCAGTAGCAAATCAGCTTTGTTTTTTTTACAAAGTGCAGATACAGCGGGTAAATCCGGACTATCGCCATCCATGCTAAATACGCCTTCGGTCACCACCAAAGCGGATGGGTAACGTTGTAACAGCATATCCAGCGCAGCTAAATCCTGATGAGGGAAACGTTTATAGCCAGCATCAGCATGGAGCGCCGCATCAATCAAGGACGCATGGCAAAGCTTGTCTAAAAGCAGTTGATCGGTTTTATCCGTTAAATGCTGCAGCATTACCTGATTGGCAGCAAAACCAGAGGAAAACAGCAATACATCATCCACGCCAAGCCAGTCGCATAGCTCATCGGATAAAGCACGATGGGCATAATGAAACCCTGTGACTAAAGGCGAACCTGAACTACCCACCCCAAAACGTTCAGCCCCTTCGGCCAGAGCTTTGATCAGCTGTGGTTCTGTGGCTAAACCCAGATAGTCATTACCGGAAAAATTGAGATATGCGCCTTGCTTATTTTGCAGCAAACGGCCCTGATACGAATCAATAGCCGGATGCTGCCGATACAAGCCAGCTGCTTTGCGCTCCAAAATCTGCTGCGCAAAGCGCTGTAACCTGTCCATAAATAAACTTAAACCGCGCTGTGGAATAAAGACGGCGTATTTTGCTCTTTAATGGCGTCGGCTAAAGCCGCTTCATGCGCTTCATCTGAAACATCATGACGCTGCTCAGGCACAATGCCTAGCTTGGCGAATAACAACATATCGGCATCCGCTTCCGGGTTTTCTGTGGTCAGTAACTTATCACCGTAAAATATCGAGTTGGCGCCTGATAGAAAACACAGCGCCTGCATTTGCTCGTTCATGCGTGAACGGCCAGCAGATAAACGCACATGGCTTTGTGGCATCATGATACGGGCTACTGCAATAGTGCGGATAAACTCGAAGCCATCTAAGTCTTCGACATTTTCCATAGGTGTGCCCTGCACTTTCACCAGCATATTAATAGGCACACTTTGTGGGTGTTCTGGTAAATTTGCCAGCTGCATCAACAGTGCGGATCTGTCGTTGGCCGACTCGCCCATACCCACTATGCCACCACAACAGACTTTCATACCAGCATCACGCACATGCTGCAACGTGTCTAATCTGTCCTGATATGTACGGGTAGTGATAATTTCACCGTAAAACTCAGGAGAGGTGTCCAGGTTATGGTTGTAATAATCCAAACCGGCCTGTTTTAACTCCTGCGCCTGACCTGCATCGAGTTTACCCAGCGTCATACAGGTTTCTAAGCCCATTTCTTTCACGCCTTTGACCATTTCCATCAGGAACGGCATATCCCGCTGTTTTGGATTGCTCCAGGCCGCCCCCATACAAAAACGGCTGGCACCTTTGTCTTTCGCGGCTTTAGCCTGAGTTAACACTTTTTCCACTTCTAATAAACGTTCGCGTTCAAGGCCGGTATTGTAATGACCGCTTTGAGGGCAATATTTACAGTCTTCAGCGCAGGCGCCGGTTTTAATCGACAACAAGGTACTGATCTGCACTTCGTTCGGTTTAAAAAACTGACGGTGCACCGTCTGGGCCTGAAAAACTAAGTCATTAAAAGGTAAAGCAAATAAGGCATTTACTTCAGCCAGAGTCCAGTTGTGACGAAGTGGTAAAACTGCAGACATAAAATTCCCCGAAGACAAGCCACAGACAAATTGTGGTCTTTTAAATTTTCCGTTAGTCTATCGGCCCTTAGCGCCATGTCAACGCCAACCAGTTCACAAAGTTTACTGTAGGTTATTTTATGAGCATAAATCTTGAGTTTGACCGTCAGCATATCTGGCATCCTTATACGTCTTTAAGCACACCTTTGCCTGTGTATCCAGTGGTCAGCGCGCAAGGTTGTGATCTGATGCTGGAAGATGGCCGAACTCTGGTTGACGGTACTTCGTCCTGGTGGGCTGCTATTCATGGTTACAATCACCCGGAATTAAATGCAGCGCTTGTGGCGCAAAGCCAGAAAATGAGCCATGTGATGTTTGGCGGCATCACCCATCAGCCTGCAGTGGATCTGGCGAAGTTATTACTTGAGATGGTGCCGCAGGGTTTAACTAAAGTCTTTTTTGCCGACAGCGGCTCTATATCAGTCGAAGTGGCGATCAAAATGGCGCTGCAATACTGGTTAGGTTTAGGCCAGCCAGAAAAAAGCCGTTTATTGACCATTCAAAAGGGCTATCACGGCGATACCTTTGCCGCTATGTCGGTCTGCGATCCGGTGGATGGCATGCATTCGATGTTCAAAGATCAAATTATCCCGCAGTTATTCGCTCCCGCTCCACAAAGCCAGTTTGACGGCGACTTTTTAGCTGAAGATGAGCAGGCTTTGACGGCTTTATTTGAGCAGCATCACCTGCAGCTGGCGGCTTTTATTCTGGAACCTATATTACAAGGCGCCGGAGGTATGCGTTTTTATCATCCGGATTATTTAAAACTAGCGCGTAAGCTTTGTGATCAGTATCAGGTGTTATTGATTGCCGATGAAATCGCCACAGGTTTTGGCCGGACCGGAAAACTCTTTGCTTGCCATCATGCAGACATCAGCCCGGATATTATCTGTCTGGGCAAAGCCTTAACAGGTGGTTATCTGACGCTTGCCGCGACTTTGTGCAATAACAAAGTCGCAGACGGCATAGCTTTGGGCGCAGTGCCGGCTTTAATGCACGGTCCTACTTATATGGCTAACCCGCTGGCCTGTGCTGTGGCGCTAAAAAGCCTGCAATTAGTGCAACAAAACCAGTGGCAAGCTCAGGTCGCAGCTATAGAACAGCAGTTAAAACTGGAACTTGCGCCCTGCCGTCTTTCACCTTTTGTCGCTGATGTGCGGGTATTGGGTGCTATTGGTGTGGTCGAAATGAAGCAGAATGTCGATGTGGCAGCCATGCAAAAAGCTTTTGTTGAACTGGGCGTCTGGATCCGGCCTTTTGGCAAACTGCTGTATTTAATGCCACCTTATATTATCAGCCCTGCCCAACTTGCTAAATTGACCTCTGCACTTTGCCTTTTGAGCAATCAGGCGCAGCAGAAGGATATCCAGGCTTTACCCGGAGCCTGAAGCGTCTAATCAATAGTCGAAAATACAAATAACACCACGGCGCTTAAAAACAGCAGAAAAAATAAGTTTAGGCGCCAGCCATCGTCACGGCGTCTGTTGCGAAACTGATGCAGCACTAAAGTGGCGGCAGTAAACACCAGACACCATCGCACTAATACTTCAAGTTTCACCACTAATGCTTTATCCCATTCCTGTTCAATGGCAATGCCCCAATACTGCACCAAACCACTGTTAAATTCTGGTTTGGCCAAATGTGCCAGAGCCAAGCCCATGATCAGTAAAAACCAGGCGCCCAAATTCAGCATAGCCAACAGTAACATCAGCCAATCGGCACCTTTACGACGCTCTTTTGGCTTAAGATCGGGCTCTGAAGCGCTCATTTTGGAATTCCTCACAATTTTTACTTGTGTTCAGTCTTTGCCTCAGTATGATGTCTGCTTTTGGGTTTTTACAGTTTCTTAAGTAAGTTGGAGCAGGTTGCATGACGCATGCAGTAATCAAAGATGTGCTGTCTGGCCAGTATCAGGTTGGCGATACAGTCACAGTAAAAGGGTGGATCCGCACTAAACGTGATTCCAAAGCCGGGATTTCATTTTTAGCCGTGCACGACGGCAGCTGCTTTGATGCAGTTCAGGCCGTTGCTCCGGCTGATTTGAATAATTACGAAAACGAAGTGAAACGTCTGACCACAGCCTGTTCTGTGATTGTGACTGGCACTATTGCGAAGTCAGAAGGTCAGGGTCAGGCTTTTGAAATTCAGGCCTCTTCTGTTGAAGTAGTTGGCTGGGTGGAAAACCCGGACACCTACCCTATGGCACCAAAACGCCACAGCATGGAATACCTGCGTGAACAGGCGCATTTACGTGCCCGTACTAATATGGTTGGCGCTATCACCCGTGTGCGTCACTGTTTAGCTCAGGCCATTCACCGCTTCTTCCACGAACGTGGTTTCTACTGGATCAGCACACCTATTATTACAGGTGCTGATGCTGAAGGCGCTGGTGAAATGTTCCGTGTCAGCACCCTGGATATGGAAAACCTGCCCCGTGACGACAAAGGCGCTATTGATTACAAACAGGACTTTTTCGGTAAAGAAACCTTCCTGACGGTATCAGGCCAGTTGAACGTTGAAACCTATGCCTGTGCTTTGTCTAAGGTGTACACCTTCGGCCCGACTTTCCGTGCTGAAAACTCAAACACTACCCGTCACTTAGCTGAATTCTGGATGATTGAACCCGAAGTAGCTTACGCCGAATTAAAAGACGTGGCGCAGCTGGCGGAAGACATGCTGAAGTTTGTATTTAAAGCCGTATTAGAAGAACGTGCTGACGATATGGCATTTTTTGCTGAACGTGTGGACGAAAATGCAGTCAGCCGTTTGCAGAACATGATCGATTCAAGTTTTGTTCGTATGGATTACACAGACGCTGTCGAAATTCTGAAAAACTGCGGTAAGAAGTTTGATTACCCTGTGGAATGGGGTGTGGATTTACAGTCAGAGCACGAACGCTACTTAGCTGAAGTGCATGTAGGCGCTCCTGTGATTCTGCAAAACTATCCAAAGGATATCAAAGCCTTTTACATGCGGATGAATGAAGACGGTAAAACTGTGGCTGCTATGGATATTCTGGCACCAGGTATTGGTGAAATCATAGGCGGCAGCCAACGTGAAGAGCGTTTAGAGCAGCTGGATGCCCGTATGGACCAGATGGGTCTGAACAAAGAAGACTACAGCTGGTACCGCGACCTGCGCCGTTACGGCACAGTGCCACATGCTGGTTTTGGTTTAGGTTTTGAACGTCTGGTGTCTTATGTCACTGGTGTGGGCAACGTACGTGACGTCATCGCTTTCCCTCGTACACCTGGTAACGCTGACTTCTAAGCTATAGCTGATAGAGCAAAAAGGCCTCATTTGAGGCCTTTTTTCTGACATTTAGCTGGCGAAGCAGCTTTAGTTAGGCACCCTGTTAAACGCAGGTTCTTCAAAATACTGATAAAATTCGTTCTCTAAGGCTTGCTTGCGTTCAGTCTGATAAGAGCTCGCTTTGGACAAAGCGACACCGAAGACCTCAAGGTAACTTTGCTCCATCAGTTGCTGTAACAACGCTTTATCCACCAGTCCAAGCAACTCTCCAGCATAAAAAAAGCCTTCAGCCCTATGTTTTAATGCCAGTACATTCTGACCGGCTTTTTTCGCCTGGAACAGCTGGTCAAACTGCTGCCTGACCTGATTGATAAAAATACTGCGTTGATCCATGGTCTGATTTCAATCCTTCGAACTGTAATTACTGGTAATCGCTGAAAAACTCTTCTACAGCCAAAGGCGCTTTGGCCGCAACTTCCTGCGCGCAAGTGCCTAAATACAGAAAACCAACAATTTCATCGTCTTCCCCAAGCTCAAAAGCCTGCTTTACAAATTCATATTGAGTGTAAGCGCCTGTGCGCCAAATACCACCGAACCCCAAAGCAAAAGCAGCCTGCTGCATTGCCATCACAGCACAAGCAGCCGACTGGGTTTGCTCAGACAAAGGCACTTTAGGGTGATTGACACATTTGGCGATACACACAATCACCATAGGAGCACGCAAAGGTAACTGCCGGGCACGTTCAATCAGCTCATTGGCCACTGAAGGATCTTCCTCAAGCGCAGCTTCGGCAAAAATATCGCCTAACTTTTCCAGAGATTTTTTGCCATTAACCACCACAAAACGCCAGGGTCTTAAATGACCATGATCAGGCACCTGCAAGGCTGCTTGTTTGATGATAGCCAGAGCTTCGCCACTGGGCGCAGGTTCAGTTAAACGTGCAGAAGAATAGCGGGTTGTTAATAACGTAACAGCATCCATATAGAAACCCTTTGATTTAGCTCAGTTAAGGCTACCAAACTTTATTTTGTCCATACAACAGCTTTTGCACTTACAGTCGTTGTTTGCTCAAGGACTGGGCGGAATAATAGAATAAAGTCCGGATCAGGCCTGAAGCTGTTGATACAACAGCTGATAGTGCAAGGCTGATTCTGCCCAACCAAACCGCTGTTGCATACCCCTTTGTTGCACTTCTTTGTACCATTCGGGTTGCTGATACAATTTCAATGCTCTGTTTAATGCTTCCAGCAATGCTGTCGATGTAGGTTCAAAAAAACCTATACCTGTCGGCTCACTATCGGCTAAATCCCGTACCGTATCTTTTAAACCGCCGGTTAAACGCACCAGAGGCACAGTGCCATAACGTAAGCTGTAAATTTGATTTAAACCACAAGGTTCAAACAAAGATGGCATCAGGAAAAAATCGCCTGCGGCTTCCAATTGATGGGATAAAGCTTCATTAAAGCCTTCGACAAAAACAAAACGTCCGGGAAATTTTTCGTTTAAAGCCTGCAATCGGCCAATATAAGCCAGATCCCCAGTGCCCATCATCAGCACTTGCGCATCAGCTTCAATCAACCATTGCTCTAAAGCAGGCAATAAATAAGCAAAACCTTTTTGCTCAGTCACCCGACTCACCAACACAAAAAGTGGTGCTGTATTTTGTTCAAGACCATAACGCTGCTTCAGTTCAGTTTTACAGGCCAGTTTGCCTTTGAGTTTAGTGCGACTGTACTTAGCCGTCAGATACAGATCCGTCGCCGGATCCCACTGCTCATAATCACAGCCATTGAGAATACCGGAGAAATCCTCCCCCCGGGCCTGATACAAAGCAGCCAAGCCGTTTGCAGCGGGTTCAGACAATAATTCAGTGGCATAACCTTTGCTGACGGTATTTACTTTATCCGCATAAGCCAGGCCCAAAGCCAGCATGCTTGAACCTGCCATAGCAGTGGATGGATAAACTTCAGTCTGAGCCCGATCAGCAGCAGACAAAGCTTGCTGATAAGCGCCATTGTGAATGGTAAAGAGTATTTTGGTACCAGGCAAAGCCTGTTGATAAAACTGCTTTAAATAATAGGCCGCTATGCCGGTTTGCCAATCATGACCATGAATAAGATCAGGGACCCAGCCTGTCTCCACACACCACTGCAAAGCTGCTTTGCAGAAAAATGCAAAACGCAATGCATTATCCGGATAAGCATCTTGCCCGTCATCATAAGGCCGTGGCCGGCCAAAATAGTCATGATGCTCAATCAGTGCCAGCGGCACTTCTGAATTTAACAGAGGACGGACAGCGCAGCCCTGCGCCTGTCCGCCCAACGCAAAATAGACGGACTGCCAGTTCTCTTCGACCGGAACAGAGTAAAGGCTGCCATAACGAGGCAGCACTACCTTGACTTCATGTCCCAGCTTTTGCATTTCTGTAGCTAAACCCCGGCTGGCATCAGCCAGACCCCCGGTTTTAATTACACCTTCAAACTCACTGCATAAAAACAACACACGCATTGATTATTTCCCACTAAAGGCCGCTGTTTGATCTGCGGCCTTTACGACCACAGCATCAGTCAAATCCTACCATTGCCCCTTTAGGGATCACCACAACACCGTCAGCCGACACATGGAAACGCTGACGATCCAGCACCGGATCTTCACCAATAATGGTATTAGGTGCTATTTTCACATCTTTGTCGATGATAGCACGACGTATACGGCAACCCCGTCCTATATCGTTATTACCCATCAATACACATTTTTCAATATAAGCATGACTGTGCACTACAGTGTTATATCCCAAAATAGACTGATAGACGATAGCACCACTGACAATACAACCTGAGGCCACCATAGAGCTGATGGCCTGCCCTGTTCTATTGGCTTCATCATGCACAAATTTCGCTGGCGGCATAGGTGGTGTGTAACTGCGTAGCGGCCAGTATTTATTGTATAAATCCAGCGGCGGCTGCACTGAAATTAAATCCATGTTGGCTTCATAGTAAGAATCTATAGTCCCCACATCCCGCCAGTAGCCTTTGGAGTCTGCTTGCTCACCACGGATCATGTTCGTCGAAAAATCATACACATACACATTACCTGCCGGGTACATCTTCGGAATAATGTTATGACCAAAATCGTGTTTTGAATCAATTTGAGCCGCATCTTCGTTTAATACCTCAACTAAAGTTTTAGCGTCGAAAATATAATTGCCCATAGAGGCCAGCACATAATCAGGCCGTCCCGGAATGGTTTTAGGATTTGATTTAGGCTTTTCTTCAAAACCGACCATTTTTCCTGTGCTGTCGACTTCAATGACACCAAACTCATGGGCCTGAGACACAGGCACAGGAATAGCAGCGACAGTCAGCAGCGCATTGTTCTGCCGATGAAAGTTTAACATCTGCCGCACATCCATTTTGTAAATATGGTCGCCACCAAATACGCAGACTTGCTCCGGATCTATGCCTTGGATCAGGTGCAGATTCTGATAGACCGCATCTGCAGTCCCCAGGTACCAGTGCTTACCTGTTTGCATCTGCGCAGGAATAGGGTCAATAAATCTGTTGGTTAAACCTGTGACCCGCCATGCACGGCTTAAATGTTTCATCAGTGAATGTGATTTAAACTGAGTGATCACAAAAATCTGTAGCAGATCTGAATTCACAAAGTTATTCAGTACAAAATCGATAATCCTGTAATTGCCACCAAAGGGCACAGCCGGTTTGGCTCTGACTCCGGTCAAAGGTGCCAGTCTGGTCCCTTCGCCCCCCGCTAAAATCATGGTAAGTACACCAGACATATAAGTCTCCCTGTTAATAAACCCGACAATTTAACTATTACTTTTTTATTCTGTTTTTGTGAAAGCAAAGCTGATACCACAACAGGCAACAGCCTGAAAAAATTGTTGTTTTCCAACTGAATCAACGCCTCTGTGGACATTTAATTTAGGAACAACAGATGACACAGGTATGACAAAATTCCATTTTGGTGCAGAGATTCACTAGTGCACCAGAATTGAACAGCAGTTTTATGCATACGAATGCAATCACGACCTGAGTAATAGCGGGAATTAGGTAGGCTTAGCAAGTGAAAGTTAGAAAAATATATTTCATGGGGTCGATCAGAACAGAGCAATAAGCAGGATAAACACAGTTCCACCCAATTGTTATTGGGTGGAACCCAATTCACTACAGAGGTTTTATTACAGACGGGCAGCCAGTTCTGCGCCCTGACGGATAGCCCGTTTTGCATCCAGCTCAGCAGCCACATCAGCACCGCCTATCAGATGCACTTGTTGGCCAGCATCCAGCAGTTGCTGCTGCAAACTACGTTCTGGCTCCTGTCCGGCGCAAATAATGACATTATCAACGGCCAGGCAACGTTCCTGACCATCAATAGTGATCCAAAGACCAGCATCGTCAACCTTGTTGTAACTAACGCCAGAGAGCATCTCCACGCCTTTTTTCTTTAACGAACTGCGATGGATCCAACCTGTGGTTTTACCAAGGCCAGCCCCTACCTTGCTGGTTTTACGTTGCAACAAAAATACTTTACGTTCTGAAGGTTGTGCCGGCGCATCAGCCAACAAAGCACCACGGCTTTGATAGTCTTTATCTATGCCCCAGTCTTTTAACCAGGCATCGGGTTGCAAGGTCAATGAATGAGGTTCTGTCAGATACTCAGATACGTCAAAACCTATTCCACCTGCACCTATCACGGCTACATTTTGGCCAACAGGCTTATGATGTTTCAGCACATCCAGATAACTTAATACTTTAGGGTGATCAAAACCCGGAATATCCAGCTGACGGGCTTTGATGCCACTGGACAAGACCACATGATCATAACCACCAGCGGACAAACTCTCCGCCGTTTGCTCAGAATTCAGCTGCACATTCACCTTGTTTAGTTTCAGCATCTCGCCAAAATAACGCAGCGTCTGATAAAACTCTTCTTTACCAGGTATTTGTTTGGCATAGTTAAACTGACCGCCAATTTCACTGCCACGATCAAACAAAGTCACTTCATGGCCACGGGACGCTGCATAAACACTAAACGCCAAACCTGCCGGTCCTGCTCCTACAACCGCAATTTTTTTCTTCGAAGCAGCTGTTTCAAAATTCAGCTCGGTTTCGTAACAAGCCCGCGGGTTGACTAAACAACTGGCGCGTTTTTTCTGAAATACATGATCCAGGCAGGCCTGATTACAGGCGATACAGGTGTTAATCAGATGCGCCTGATCAGCTGCGGCTTTATTGACAAAGTCAGCGTCAGCCAAGAATGGCCGCGCCATACAAACCATATCCGCCTGTCCTGATTCAAGAATAGTCTCAGCCACTTGCGGGTCGTTAATACGGTTGGTTGCAATCACAGGAATACTGGCATGTTTGCGAACTTGCTCTGTCACCCAGCTAAAAGCAGCGCGAGGAACCATAGTACCAATGGTTGGTACCCGGGCTTCATGCCAGCCAATACCTGTGTTGAGCATAGTGGCGCCAGCTTTGGCCGCAGAAGAGGCTAAAGCTATGACTTCCTCGAAGCTGTTACCGTCTTCAACCAAATCCAGCATCGACAAACGGTAAATAATAATAAAATCTTCGCCACAGGCTTCACGTACAGCTTTTAAGATCTCCAGCACAAAACGGCAACGGTTTTCAAAACTACCACCCCACTGATCAGTGCGCTGATTGGTACGGCTGCATAAAAACTGATTCAGCAAATACCCTTCCGAGCCCATAATTTCCACGCCATCGTACCCTGCCTTTTTGGCTAGTTTGGCGGAGTGGGCAAAGTCAGCAATAGTGCTGCGAATTTGGCTGTCAGACAAAGCTTTGGGCTTAAAAGGTGTAATAGGTGATTGCACGGCGCTTGGCGCCACACTAAATGGATGATAACCATAACGGCCTGCATGCAGCAGTTGAATGCATATTTTTCCGCCATGCTGATGCACAGCTGCTGTCACCTTTTTATGTTTACCAGCCTGCCACCACCAGGTGAGCTGGCTGCCAAAAGGCACCAGATTGCCACGAAAATTAGGACTGATGCCTCCGGTGATAATTAAACCAACCCCACCTTTAGCCCGTTCAGCATAAAAGGCAGCCAGTTTATCAAAGCCTTGTTTTTCTTCTTCCAGGCCAGTATGCATAGAACCCATAATGACGCGATTTTTTAACTGAGTGAAGCCCAAATCCAGTGGGGCTAATAAATGCGGATATGCCACAACATTCTCTCTGGTCGTACCTGTTGAATGGAAAGAATGTAGCCGTTTTGCAGCGTTATCGCAAGAGATAAACATTTACTTACAAATTCGACCCTGAGCTTTAGCATTAAATTCGTTAGCATAGCTCTTTATTACTTTGCCAAAACTATAGGTACATCATATGTCTGAGAAAAAAACCGGGATCTTAAGACGCTTTTTTGGTGGTATTTGGCGCGCTATCAGTCTGATTCGCCACATCACTTTTAATCTGATTTTTGCCATTTTATTTATCGTTATTCTGGTCTCCATTTTCAGCAGCGACAATAAAGTGAAAGTCCCTGAAAGTGCAGCTTTAGTTCTGAACTTGTCCGGTGATTTGGTTGAAGAGAAACGTTATGTTGATCCTCTGGACCAGATCCTTAGTGAAGGTATGGGGTCACAGGACGAAGAACCAGAAATTTTAGTCACTGATCTGGTAAAAACCATTCAGGCAGCCAAAAAAGACGAACGCATCAAGGCCATAGTGCTGGACCTGTCTTCTTTTGGCAGAGGCTCTATGGATAAATTAACCATGGTTGGTTCTGCATTGCAGGACTTTAAAGCTGCAGGCAAAAAAGTACTGGCGACAGGCGATTATTACAGCCAAAACCAGTATTTCCTGGCGTCCTATGCCGACAGCATCAACTTAAATCCTATGGGCACAGTTTTGCTGGAAGGTTTTGGCAGCTTCCCTATGTATTACAAGTCTGCGTTAGAAAAATTAAAAGTGACCACTCATGTCTTCAAAGTTGGCACTTATAAATCTGCCGTAGAACCCTATACCCGCGATACCATGTCGGATGAAGCCAAAGAAGCCAACAAAGCGTGGTTAGACGAATTATGGGCCAGCTACAAACAACAAGTGGCTGAACGTCGTGGATTTGCGGTCGATAACTTCGATGAAACAATCACGGCCTTATACCAGAAGCTGCAGGCGGTGAATGGTGATATGACCCAGTATGCGCTGGATTCTAAATTAGTAGACAGCATCAAGACCCGCGAAGAATTCCGTCAGGACCTGATTGCTTTAGTGGGTGAAAACAAAAAACACAGCTTCAATCAGGTGCAGTTTAAAGATTATCAGGGTCTGGTATTGCGTCCTGTACAGTACGACAACCCATTAACTGAAAAAGTAGCTGTAGTGGTAGCTCGTGGCACTATTATCGATGGTTCAGCCAAAGCAGGCACCATTGGTGGTGACACCACAGCCGCCTTGTTACGTCGTGCCCGCTTTGATGAAAAAGTAAAAGCTGTGGTTCTGCGTATTGACAGTGGTGGTGGCAGCGCTTTTGCTTCTGAAATTATTGGTCAGGAAATCAAACTGTTAAAAGCTGCTGGCAAACCTGTTATAGCCTCTATGGGCGCAGTGGCTGCATCAGGTGGCTATTGGATAGCAGCGCCAGCTAACGAAATCTGGGCTTCTCCTACTACCATTACAGGTTCTATTGGTATCTTTGGTTTATTCCATACGCTGGAAAATGCCATGCCAGTCTTAGGGTTGAATATCGATGGCGTTGCCACCTCAGAATTGGCAGGTTTAAGCTCAGGCTTACCACTGTTTAAAGGCTTAACACCACAAATGTCAGGTATTTTCCAACTGCTTATCAACAAAGGCTACGATGACTTTATTGGCATGGTGGCCGAGAATCGCAATATGAGTAAAGAAGCTGTTGGCCAGGTTGCCCAGGGCCGGGTCTGGACTGGCACCAAGGCGCTGGAATTTGGCCTGGTGGATAAACTGGGCACCTTTGATGATGCTATTGCGGCAGCTGCTGAAAAAGCAGGCTTAAAGCAATACGACATTAAAGTGATGGAACAGGAATTAACGCCTGCAGAACAGTTGCTGCGTGACATGTTTGCTTCAAGTACTGTGCAGGCTTTGTTACCTGAATCCAGTCAGTCAAGCCTTAGCCCGCTACTGAAGAAAATTGTGACTCAGGTAAATCAGGACTTTAAAGTACTGGAACAGTTTAATGATCCAAAAGGTATCTACTCAGTCTGTATGAGTTGTACAGCGGTGAACTAAGTGAAGTCTTAAATCGATTAAAGAAGCCGCCTCGTGCGGCTTTTTTTACATCTAGTGAAAAAATCAGATCCACTAAAATACGAAACCCGTATCAACTTTCGCTGATACGGGTTCTGGGAATAATGGCGGAGGGGGAGAGATTCGAACTCTCGGAAGGCTATTAACCTTCGCCGGTTTTCAAGACCGGTGCATTAAACCGCTCTGCCACCCCTCCGGCGCCGCGTATGATAATCAGATCAGTTGTGAAAGAAAAGCATTTTTTTATACTTTGATAAAACAAGGTAAATGATTGAATTGTTTTACAAAGATAACTGCTGGCACTTTGGGAACTTCCCAAGTAATATAAAGTCAGAAAAGTAACTATTGAATGGAGAGAACAGCAATGTCCTACAACCAAAACACGCAAACTGGCCATATCGGCCATAGCGTTGAAGTCAACAAAGTACTACGTAATACCTATTTCCTGCTGGCCATGACTTTAGCATTCAGCGCAGTCACTGCCGGTATCTCCATGGCGATGAACTTCGGTTTTCTGATGGGGCTGGCGTTTTTAGTTGCTGGCATAGTTTTGAGTATTGTGGTGATGAAAAAAGCTGAAAGCGCTAGCGCGTTAGGCTGGATTTTCGCGTTCACAGGCTGTATGGGTGCTTCTATTGGTCCGATGCTGAACCGTTTTGTTGCGATGGCAAACGGACCAGAATTGATTATGCAGGCACTGGCGCTTACTGCTGTCGTGTTTTTTTCTTTGTCTGCATATGTTTTAACATCACGTAAAGATTTCAGCTTTATGGGCAACTTCTTGTTTGTAGGTCTGATTGTGGCGATAGTCGCTGGTTTGGCAAACATCTTCCTGCAAATCCCAGCCCTGCACCTGGCGATTAACGCAGCTGTAGTGATGATTATGTCTGGCTTAATTCTGTTTGATACCAGCCGTATCGTGAATGGTGGTGAAACCAACTACATCCGCGCTACTGTAGGTTTATACCTGAATATCTTTAACCTGTTCACTTCATTGCTGCAGTTACTGGGTATTATGGGCAGCGATGATTAATTAAGGCTTGAGATAAGCTGATGTTGCAGTAAAATGCCCCGCCTTAGTTGCGGGGTATTTTTTTGCCCTGATAAAAAAGCTTGATGTGACAGGTAGGTTAATGACCAGTTTTGTCGTTCTGATTGAAGGCCCGGTATTGCAGGGCCAAAGTTTTGTCAGCGCCTTGCGTTTTATGCAGCAGGCGGTTTTGGCTGGCCATACTGTAGATTCGGTGTTTTTATACCGGGATGCGGTGCATGCAGCTTCGGCTCTGATTGATTTACCTTCAGACGAACCCAACCTTTCAGCCAGGCTACAGCAGTTTTGCTGCCAGCATCAAATCCCCTTGCTGTTTTGTGTCACGGCAGCGGAAAAACGCGGTGTCTGCTCTAATGAGGTACAACCAGCTCAAGGTTATACGGCTGCTGGTTTAGCCGAGTTTGCGATGCGTTTGGCGCAAACAGATAAACTGGTGCAATTTTGATGAAAATAGCTGTGTTAGTCACGAAGTTGCCGCTGCAAGGTATTGAAGCCCGCGAAAGTCTGGATTTAATTTTTGCTTTAGCTGCGGTAGACCATCAGGTCAGCGTTATATTTAGCGATGATGCTGTGTATCAGTTGCTAAAAGCCGATGACAGCTCTGGTTTAATGGTCAAAGACTTCAGACGTAGTTTTAAACTGTTTGAGCTGTACGAGATTGAGCAGTTGTATGTATGCGCCGAATCGTTACGGCAACGTAAACTCGAAGCCACTGAGCTTGTGCTGGATGTTCAGCCTCTGGATAGTACAGAGCTTGGCCAATTGCTTTTAACGCAGCAGCATCTGATTAAGGCCTGATATGAGACTCTTTGATCTAAGCCATAACCAGTTGCCTGCTCTGTTACGCTTAGTCAGCACAGAAGATAAAGTGCTGTTAAGGCAAGAGGCTGTGTATTTAATGAAAAGCGCTCAGCTCAATAAGCTGCCTTGCACTCTTTATTGCCTGGCCACAGATGCCGCAGCTCGCGGCGTGATTATCTCCGAACCTTTTACCGCACTCAATGACAGCCAGTGGTTCGCATTAGTGCTACAAGCGAAGCAACAACTCTGATGACAGAACTGATTTTAAATAACTTGCACTACCCTCTGGATAAACATGGCTATCTGGCTGATTTGACCTTGTGGACGCCGGAGCTGGCAGACGAATTTGCCCGTTTAGAACAGATCGAAATGACAGATGCACACTGGGAAGTGGTGAATTTTGTCCGTGCTTTTTACCAGGTGTATCAAACCTCTCCTGCCATACGTTTATTAGTCAAAAGTATGGGAGAAAAACTGGGAGCAGATAAAGGCAATAGCAAGTATCTGTTTTTGTTGTTTCCGGAAGGTCCGGCGAAACAAGCCACACGTATTGCCGGTTTGCCAAAACCTGCCAAGTGCCTTTGAATCTGGCGGCTTAAAAACAAAGGCTGTTAATTCAGCCCTTTGTACATGCTCATTCCAGCGTCAAAACTGGTGATCACCACCGCTGCAATCACACCAATCAATAGCAGCCAATACACCCAGCGCAACATGGTCTTTACCGGATTTGGTCTGGTTTTACGCACAACCACATGACGGGGTATAGGAGTTTTTTTTGAATTTTGTTGTTGTTCTTTGATTAATGACATCAGTTTTACCCAGTACAAAGGAGCAGAAAGCTGCTCCTTTCAGAAAGAACAAGGAGTTCAGATTAACAGCGGATCTCCGTTTTACCACCCATATAAGGCTGTAACACAACTGGGATCTGAATAGAACCATCAGCTTGCTGATAATTTTCTAAAATAGCAACCAAAGTACGACCCACAGCCAAACCAGAACCGTTTAAGGTATGCAGCAGCTCAGGCTTTTTGCCCTCACCCGGACGGAAACGGGCTTGCATACGACGGGCCTGAAAATCGCCCATGCTTGAGCAGGAAGAAATTTCACGGTAAGTATTTTGCGCAGGTAACCAGACTTCCAGGTCATAGGTTTTGGTTGAGCCAAAACCCATATCACCAGTACAAAGCAACATGGTGCGGTAAGGCAACCCTAACAGCTGCAGTACTTTTTCTGCATGGCCTGTTAACTCTTCCAAAGCAGCAAAAGACTGATCCGGATGCACTAACTGTACTAATTCCACTTTGTCAAACTGATGCTGACGGATTAAACCACGGGTATCACGGCCATAAGAGCCAGCTTCACTGCGGAAACAAGGCGTATGTGCAGTGTATTTTTGTGGTAATTCAGTCAGTTCAAAAATACAGTCGCGGGCTAAGTTAGTCACTGGTACTTCAGCCGTTGGGATCAACGACATACCCACACCTTCTTCAGTGGCTGGTTTGGTATGGAATAAATCTGCACCAAACTTTGGCAACTGGCCAGTGCCGTACAAAGACGCAGCGTTGACCAGATAAGGCACATACAATTCAGTGTAACCATGCTGCTCTGTGTGTAAGTCCAGCATAAACTGGCTTAAAGCACGATGCAGACGGGCAATTTGACCACGCATCACGACAAAACGTGAACCTGCGATTTTTACCGCATTTTCAAAATCCAGACCTTTGTCCAGCGCTTCGCCTAAAGCCACATGATCTTTAGGTTCAAAATCAAAAGCACGGGCTTCCCCCCACTGACGCACCATCACATTGCCCGTTTCATCTTTACCTGCCGGCACAGACTCATGCGGTAAGTTTGGAATAGCGCTGACAATAGCATCCCACTGGGCTAATACAGCATCGAGCTTTTGCTTGGCCTCTTCGAGCTGTGCACCTAAACCATCCACTTCCGCCAGTAATGGCGCGATGTCTTCACCACGGGCTTTGGCCTGGCCTATCGCCTTGGATTTGGTGTTACGTGAATTCTGTAAGTCCTGAGTCGCCATTTGCAACTCGCGGCGCTGTGCTTCCAGCGTCTCTAGCGTAGCAACATCCAGCACAAAACCACGGTCCGCTAAACGTTGGGCGGTCTGAGCCAATTCGGCTCTTAAAAATTTTGCATCTAACATAGTGATTACTTCATTGAGCCCAGCTTTAAACCCAGCCAGGCGAGTGTTAAACAAATCAGCACGTTCAGCACAACATTCAGGCCGGCTTTCACCAAATCACCTTGTTGCAGCAATAAAACAGTGTCGAGTGAAAAAGTCGAAAAGGTAGTAAAGGCACCTAAAAAACCTACGCCGATCAAGGTTTTCCACGGATCAACCGTCAGATGTTCGGCTAAAAACAGGCCATAAAGCAGACCCAATACAAAAGACCCGAGAATATTAACCAGCAAAGTCGCAAAAGGGAATGATTTACCACAAAGATGCAGCATTAATTCGCCTAAACCAAAACGGCAACAAGCGCCCAAAGCGCCACCAATAGCCACAGCCAGATAGGCATGCATTAATCCTGTCCTTTTGCGTGTTGGTCCAGCATAGCTAAATAGGCCATTTTGTCCTGCAGTTGTTTCTCTAAACCACGATCAGAAGGCTGATAAAACTTCATGCCTGCCATCTCTGCGGGCAAATAGACTTCCCCGGCCGCATAAGCGCCGGGCTCGTTATGGGCATAACGATAGGCCTTACCAAAACCTTGTTGTTTTGCCAAAGCAGTAGGCGCATTGCGTAAATGATCCGGCACTTCATAAGAGGGGTGTTGCTGCACGTATTGGCGCATCTGGTTAAAGGCGCTATAGACCGCATTGGATTTAGGCGCTAACGCCATATACACAGCAGCCTGAGCTATAGCCCGCTCACCTTCAGCAGGTCCTACCCGGGCAAAGGTATCCCAGGCATCCAAAGCTATAGTTAAAGCTCGTGGGTCGGCATTGCCTATATCTTCACTGGCGATAGCGAGCAATCGGCGTGCTACATACAAAGGATCGCCACCGCCTTCTAAAATACGGCAGTACCAGTACAAAGCCGCATCTGGGTTTGAACCACGCACCGATTTATGAAAGGCAGAAATTAAATCGTAAAAAATATCTCCCTGATGATCAAAACCCGGCAATTGCCGTGGCACCAACTGGCGGAATAAGTCAGCCGTTAATTCAGTGACAGCTACACCCTGCTGCGCAGTTTCAACCGCTTGTTCAAATAAGTTTAATAAACGCCGGGCGTCGCCATCAGCCAGCTGCAGCAATAAAGATTGGGCGTCACTGCTTATCTGTACCAGCTGGCCTTGCTGCTGATAATGAACCAAGGCACGCTCTGTCACAGAGGTCAGATCTTCTGCTGTCAGCTTTTTTAAAATACAGACACGGGCGCGGGATAACATAGCGTTATTCAGTGCAAAGGCAGGATTTTCTGTGGTCGCCCCAATAAAAATAATAGTGCCATCTTCGATATGAGGTAAAAACGCATCCTGCTGCGCTTTGTTAAAGCGGTGCACTTCATCAACAAATAACAAAGTACGCTGGTTCTGGGCTAAACGTTGTTTGGCCGCCTGAATTTCTTCACGTATTTCTTTGACACCAGCTGTCACGGCAGATAAACGGGCAATAGCGGCTTTGGCATAAATGGCGATGAGCTCTGCTAAAGTCGTTTTGCCTGTACCAGGAGGGCCCCATAAAATAAGCGAAGAGATGCGCCCTGCTTCTATCGCTTTACGCAGCGGTGTGCCAGGCCCCAGCACTTGCTGCTGCCCTACATAGTCCGATAGTTGAGTTGGCCTCAGCAGCGCTGCCAGAGGCCTTATATCGTCGTGAAATTCAAAGCCGAGGTTGTTCACTTGACGCGTTGATCATCCACTTCAGCAGTCGTTGGAATCACAAACTGGAACAGCTCTGATGCCAGCGGCGTGTTGTATTGCACCAGATTAAATTCAAAAGTGCTGTTCTGACCATTGCTGTCCATCACGACCATTTGCGATAACGCCAAACCAGAGAATTTCAGGCTGAGTTTTTTCACTGCATTGCCAGGATCTTTTGGTGTGATATCAAACTGCTCATCAGCGCCTGTGACATCATACTGAGCCCATAATTTAGGGTCATGCGAAGTTAAGAGCACAAAAGGGGTTTTCTGCACTTGCTCTTTGGCATCATAAATACTGACCTGATCTAAAACTTCAGCATAAAACCACAGTGTTTTACCATCGCCGATAAACAAATTTGGTTCTGGGGTCTGGGTTTCAAAACGAAATAAAGATGGCTGCTTCAGTGACAACATGCCTTCGCCTTGTTGGATCAGCTTATTGCTGGCATCCACGACGGTTTGATCAAAACTGGCCTGAAAACTGGTTAAACGAGCCAATTTGTTCTGTAACGCATCCGCCTGATCCGCCACAGCCATAAAAGCAGGCAGCATCACAGACAACACCAGGGCAACAGCTTTATTTGCTACAGTTTTTTTCATATACACCTTAGTTAAAATACTTTAGGAGGAGGAGGCGCCAATACTTCGCGGTTGCCGTTGTGGCCTGCACCACTGACAATTCCACTCATTTCCATTTGTTCCACCAAACGGGCGGCGCGATTATAGCCAATACGGAAGCGTCTTTGTACACCTGAAACCGAAGCTTTGCGGCTTTCTGTAACAAAAGCCACCGCCTGATCAAACAGCGGATCGGATTCGGCATCATCACCTTCCATACTCTCGCCCGGCAGCAAACTATCTTCCGATGGCTCACCGTTTAAAATCTCGGAAATGTAATTCGGTTTACCACGGCGTTTCCAGTCCGATACCACTGCATGCACTTCATGGTCATCCACAAAAGCACCATGCACACGGGTAGGCACACCAGAACCAGGCGGCAGATACAACATATCGCCCTGACCTAATAAGCTTTCCGCGCCCTGCTGATCCAAAATAGTTCTGGAGTCAATTTTTGACGATACCTGAAAGGCCATACGGGTTGGAATATTGGCTTTAATTAACCCTGTGATCACATCCACAGACGGACGTTGTGTTGCCAGAATCAGGTGAATACCGGCAGCACGGGCTTTTTGCGCTATACGGGCAATCAGCTCTTCTACTTTTTTACCGACAATCATCATCATGTCGGCAAATTCGTCAATGACCACCACTATAGAAGGCAACTTCTCCAGCTCTGGTGGCATGGTCATCATATTATCGCTTGGCTTCCAAATCGGGTCACGAATAGGTGTACCTGCAGCTATAGCGTCCTGAATTTTCTGGTTGTAGCCTTTTAAGTTACGCACACCCAAAGCCGACATCAGTTTATAACGACGTTCCATTTCACCAACACACCAGCGTAAGCCATTGGCTGCTTCTTTCATATCTGTGACTACTTCGGTCAGCAAATGCGGAATACCTTCATAGACAGACAATTCCAGCATCTTGGGGTCAATCATTAAAAAGCGCACATCTTCAGGCGTAGATTTATACAGCAAACTACAAATCATCACGTTGACGCCCACAGACTTACCAGAGCCTGTAGTACCGGCAACCAACAAATGCGGCATACGGCCTAAATCCGCCACTACAGATTT
Organism: Rheinheimera soli; assembly: GCF_031457405.1. GTDB lineage: Bacteria > Pseudomonadota > Gammaproteobacteria > Enterobacterales > Alteromonadaceae > Pararheinheimera > Pararheinheimera soli_A. The sequence goes on from NZ_JAVDWR010000001.1 coordinate 970,705, forward strand.
ACCGGCAATATCTTTACCTAACACCATAGTTAAAGGTGATTTGGACTGAATAAAAATTTCGTCGCCTATCACTTCAGATAAACGTACTATTTCGCGGAACTGGTTTGGAAGCTCTAAACCTATATAGGATTTACCAGGGATCACTTCTACTACCCGCACGCTGATAGCAGATAAAGAACGGGCTAAATCTTTGGATAAACCGGTAATTTTACTGACCTTCACGCCTGGTGCTAAATCCAGCTCAAAACGGGTCACTACAGGGCCAGGCAATACAGCCACCACTTTGGCATCGACACCAAAATCCAGCAGTTTGGTTTCCACTAAACGGGATACCCGTTCTAAATCAGCTGGGTCTATCGGATTAGTGGCCTTGTCAGGTCTGTCTAACAAAGCTAACGAAGGTAAATCATCCGGACTGAAATGAGCCGCTTCCGGTGTATCGTCTTCTTCCTCGTCGACAATCACAGGCTCAACCACAGCCTGACGTTCTACCTCTGCAAAACTTTGTTCCAGATGCTGCAATTGCTCAGGATAATAAGCATCGTCCACAGCAGAAAAACTTAAATCATCATCGGCCAGCGTATCGACACTGACAAAAGCCACAGCTTCGGTTTTTTCATCCAAAGGTGGAAAAGGCAAAGGCTCTACCCGTTCTACCCCGGGGAAATAAGCCCGGCTTGGCTGAGTTTGCACTTCTTCAATCTCTGGCAAAGGAATTTGTACTTCTTCAGGTGCAACAAAGGCCGGATCTGTGGCGTCGTTACGAACCGGGCTTAATCTGATAATTTCCGGCACTACAGCAGGTTCGGTGTGCGTCAGTCTGGACACTTCAGTGTCCATTTCTGGTTCACGACGCTGTTGCGGTACTGTGGATTCGGTTTGAAAGGATAAAGGCGACGCAGCTTTAGCCGCAGAACGCTGCGCCAGATAATGTCCTAAACGGGTTGGAGCCTGATACAAAGCCACCAGCATACGCATAGTTAAAGCGCCCAACTCATCCGCCACTGTGACCCAGGAAATACCTGTAGCCAAAGTTAAGCCCATAGATAAACCACAAAGCAGCAACAGTATGGTGCCAATAAAATTAAAGTTCGGCATCAGCATAGAAGTGACAACATCCCCTACTACGCCGCCGGATGAAAAATAGAAAATATCGTTGAAGTTAATGCTGCTGATGGCGCTGGCACAGAGGATAGTTAAAACTAAACCTATAAGGCGTAAACCCAGGATCAGAAAGTCCATCTCCATCAGCGCTTTAGCGCGGCGAGTTAACAAATAACCAGCAAAGGCCACCAGTGGCGGCACTAAATAAGCTATCCAGCCAAAGGTAAATAACAGAATATCAGCAATCCAGGCGCCTTTAGGCCCTGCGTAATTATGCACAGCAGTTTGATAACCCGCCTGAGACCAGCTTGGGTCGGCCGGATCGAATGACATCAAAGCCAATAACATAAAGGCAGCTAAACCAAAGCTGAGGATTAACCCGACTTCAGATAAACGCTGCATTCCGTTTAAAGAAAACAATAATTTGGCTCGCAACCTTCTGGCTTCACTCAACACAACAAGTCCCATTTATTCTAAGAATTCTACCCACTTAAGATACCAGAGAGACAACTCTGATGCACCCCTTTATGGCCGCATAACCTGAAGCTACAGCCTTATTGACTATAACTACAGCGACTAAGGCTTATATAAACTTTAACGCCTGAACACCGGCTGTACAAACCCCCTGCGTCTTTGATGCTATAGCCCTATTGAAGACGCCTGAATCAGTTCACCGCAATAAAAGTGGTCTGTTTTACTTCTTCCATTACCACATAAGTACGGCTTTCGCGCACACTGGGTAAACGTAATAAGGTTTCGCCCAACAATTCACGGTAAGCCGCCATATTAGCAACCCGGGTTTTGAGTAAGAAGTCGAAACTACCGGACACTAGATGGCATTCCTGTATCTCATGCGACTTCTGCACCGCTTTGCTGAACTCATCAAAATCCTCGGGTGAGGTTTTACTTAAGGTGATCTCAACAAAAACCAGTAACGCGGAACCTACTTTATTCGGGTCGACCTGTGCTGTATAGCCCAGTATATAACCTTCGGCTTCTAATTTACGCACCCGTTCCAGGCAAGGAGTGGCGCTGAGCCCTACCCTTTTGGCCAATTCAACATTGGCAATACGGCCATCCTGTTGTAATTCAGTCAGAATTTTACGGTCGATCCGGTCTAATTTTTTAACACTTTTACTGGTTTCGTACATAGCAGATAAAAATTTCACTTTTGAATTTATAACGGGATTTATAACTGCACTTCATCGAAAAAACAACAGGTAAAACTACAAATCTATAACTATACTAGGCAAAAATTTTACCCAACCCTACACAGGCGGAATATCATGATTATTGGCGTACCTAAAGAAATTAAAAACCACGAATACCGCGTCGGTATGACCCCAGCCAGCGTGCGTGAACTGACGGCTCTGGGCCACAGCGTTATTGTTGAACACAATGCGGGCAGTGGCATTGGTTTTGGTGACGACGCCTATCAAGCCGTTGGCGCAACAGTATTAGCCACTGCAACTGAGGTTTTTGCTCAGGCGGACATGATTGTAAAAGTAAAAGAGCCTCAGGCTGTCGAGCGCGCCATGCTGCGTGAAGGCCAAATCCTGTTTACTTACCTGCACTTAGCACCGGATCTGCCACAAACAGAAGACCTGATCAAATCCAAAGCTATTTGTATTGCTTACGAAACAGTGACAGACAACCGTGGCGGCTTACCTTTATTAGCCCCTATGTCTGAAGTTGCTGGCCGTATGTCTATTCAGGCTGGTGCCCGTGCACTTGAAAAATCATGTGCTGGCCGCGGTATGTTGTTAGGTGGCGTACCAGGTGTTGAACCAGCCAAAGTGGTTATCATTGGTGGCGGTATGGTCGGTACTAACGCAGCTCAGATGGCTGTAGGTATGGGTGCTGACGTAGTAGTCCTGGACCGCAGCGTAGACGTATTACGTCGTATCGATGCTCAGTTTAACGGTGCAGTCAAAACTGTGTACTCCACTGTAGATGCGCTGGAAAAACATGTATTGTCTGCTGACTTAGTCATTGGTGGCGTACTAATTCCAGGTGCTGCAGCTCCTAAACTGGTGACTGCAGATCATATCAAACGTATGAAACCAGGTTCAGCCATAGTGGACGTGGCAATCGATCAGGGCGGTTGTGTAGAGACCTCTAAAGCCACGACTCACGCTGAACCTACCTACATTGTGGATGACGTAGTGCACTACTGCGTAGCCAACATGCCAGGCGCAGTGCCACTGACTTCTACTTTTGCACTGAACAACGCCACTTTGCCATTTATTATCCGTTTAGCTAACAAAGGCTACAAACAGGCATTGCTGGACGACGCACACCTGTTAAACGGCTTAAACGTGATCAACGGTCATGTGGTAAACCAACACGTCGCTGATGCGTTAAATCTGCCATTTGTTGAGCCTAAGCAAGCTTTAGCTGCACTGTAATTTGTACAGCACTTCTTGTCAGGGCGGCCTTAGGGTCGCCCTTTTTTTTTACTGCAAATTCCGTTAGTCTTTCTGCTTGATTCTCAAAGGGTTCTTCTGATGAACTATCTGTTATCTGCACTTTTTGCTTTAAGTTTTTCTGTTGTTGCTGTTGAAGATATCCAGTTTGAAAAAGAATGGATCAAAGTCGGCCACCTTGAACTGGAAGTAGAACTGGCCTTAACCACAGAGCAACGCGCCCGTGGCCTGATGTATCGCGATAAAGTAGAAAACGGCATGTTATTTATTTACGACGAAGAGCGCATATTGTCATTTTGGATGCTGAACACCAAAGTGCCACTGGATATAGCCTATATCAAAGCGGACTGGACCATAGAGCCAATACAATTCCTTTATCCCTATGATAAAAAAGGCAAAAAATCCCAAGGCCCGGCCATAGGAGCTTTGGAAATGCCGCAAGGCTGGTTTAAAGCTCAGGGTTTAGCAGCTGGCACTAAGATTATCCGCTGTGGGAAGAAGTGTGATTAAGTTGCAGTCGCTGCGAAGCGGCATTGCAACATCTACATAAGGCAGATCTATAGCAGGAAAAAATCTGCTTGAGAGGATTAAGCCCTCTGTTGATGAGTAAAGGAAGAGCTTCGGGTATTGGACGGATAAAACCGTTCCCGCACTTTCATAAAGGGGCTTTCTACCAAAAAGTACAGTGCCCAGCCACAAAAAATACTCACAGTCATAATAATGGTTACACCCAAGCCCCCATTAATATCAATGCCATATTCTGTGAGTGGCGCTTTCAGCACTTGAAATAAGGGTTTGTGGATCAAATAAATCGCATAGGACCAAAGTGCAATGTATGTGGCGCCGGGAATTCGTATACGGTTCAGCCAACAACCAGGGCTCAGGGCTGCGAGTACAAGAATTGAAAAGCTGATTGCCAGAAATGAATAACCAAAGGTCGCTACCTGGAATGTGCGGCCATAGCCGCTGATGTACTCATAGTTCAGAAATACATAAAACATGGTTCCCACACTTGCCAATCCGGCGAGCAATAGCAGATTACCTCTGCGTAATAGTGCTGCATAAACAGTGGGATGAAAGTTTTTCAATAAAGCAATGGCCACACCGGGCAGTAATTCATCAAAGCGGGTAAAGCTTGAGTAATAAATATGTTCCATAAAAGATCGAGCGGAGATGTTCTCTTCGCCATGTGCATACCAATTAAATCCACGCAGAAACATAGCCAGCAACATAGCGCCAACAATAGCCGTCCAGGCGAGGCCAATAGAACGTCGGCTATACGCGATGAGTAATGCAATAACGGGAAAGATTAAATAAAACTGTTCTTCAATACACAGCGACCAGGAGTGAGTAAAAGTTTCTCCCGGACCTAATCCCAGATTTTGAGTAAAAGTTAAAAATGACCAGATCGGTGCAGTCGCAGTGCCGCCGAGCGCCACAGGAAAAATGAAATAAAGCCCGAGCACAAAATAATAATTAGGTAGAGTGCGCAGAAAACGGCGAATGTAAAACAGCTTGAGTGAAAAATCCTGCCCTTTGGAAAAGGCCGACAGGATCTGGTTACCAATCAAATAGCCACTCAATACAAAAAACAGATCAACCCCTGTCCAGCCCACTGAACTGATAAAGCCAAACAGATTTTCACGGCTGACAACGACCTTGTAGTGATAAATCAGTACTATGATAATAGCGATGGCACGCAGCGTGTCCAAGCCGTTAAGGCGACTTTTATCAGAAGCAGAACTATCCATGTTAGTGCTTATCCCTTGGGTGGATGAGAAGTGGCTGTTGATGTTTAGTAAGCTATAAAAAGACTAATTAAATACCCGTAATAGCAAGATCCAAAGCTGCGACAATCTGATCTCTGAAATGCGCGAGAGAACCTACCGGCTTCCTCAGCTGCTTTTGTGGTATCGACGCAACTTGTGGCGTGAGTAACAGCAATTCTTCGCCATCGAAACTTATCTGTGGCGTCAGTCCCTTCATTGCTTCGCCACCAAAAGCTGAACTTCTGCCCAAAGGAACAACGATACGAGTCGCAAGGCTAGTAAGCACGGCACTTTGAATATCAACCAAATAGGGATAATGGACTTTGCTGTGGCTACCGGGGTTAGCATACACATCAAACTGAGCCATCAAAAGCTCCTGAATTCATCACCAAAACAGCCATGTTGTTCAACGAAATCGTTGTAGCTTTTAATGGCTGCACTATTCTCTTTAACCCACTGAGCCGCTTCGTACTTCGCCAACTCTTCTTTCAGTGCTCTCTCCAGGGTGGCGGAAAGATTGATATTCAACGCCCGGCTTTTAAGCAGCAGATCGCTATTCACACTGAGATTCGCTGCTTTTTTTGGTGCTGCTACATCATAAAAATCGGCCATAAAAGCCTCCGTATTATTATCCATTCGATAAAAATAGCATATGCGCATCAATATGCGCAGGCAAGTATATTTAACCTCTCACTATGAGAGGCACTAATCTGAATTTAAAAAAACTTTGTCGCATATCATCTTGTTTCCATAAACAGCGCTAAGGCGGTTCAGATATTCACCTCATGTGAAAACAAGGAAGAAAGGCAACGAACTATGGCAGATCATTTAAAAGACAAAGAAAAAGAACACTCCGCATTATCACTGCTTGTTAATCAGTGGGGCTTTGACGAGAAGTTAATACCTAAAGCTTTACAGACTATTGGCAGCATTTAATAGCCCCCATCGTGAAGAATGGAAAACTTATAGAGGTTTATCTGTAACTGAGTGAGAAAAATATTAGTACTTGTACAAGTGCAATAGCTTGATGCTATTGCACACTAAAAACCCTGCCGATCAAAGATTAAAAGGTTCCTGATCATCCCGCAGCAGCAGAATTTCGCTAAAGCCCATTTTGACAAAAGCGTTTTTGCGATAGTCCTTCAGCGCACCTGTGCCTTTGGCGGTCATGGCGACTTGCTGCTCCATTTTACGAAACGCAGTGAGGTCTATGCCTTCGGCTGCTGCTACGGCCTCGTAGCTATCGGCGTATTTGTCGTAGCTGAAGGGAATTTTTTTCCATTCACCTTTGAATTTATAACTGATATGTCGCGCCATCTTCCAGCTCCTTGTGTTGTGCAGCCAGCTGTTCTTGCTGCGCTAAGGTTTGCTGTTGTTTCAGTGCCGGTGCTGCATACATTTGCTGCACATAGGATCTTAATTCTGTCGGTAATGAAGCCATTTTGGTCTGATACCACAAACTGTCTTCACCAGGGTCCAATTCTACGTCCATTTCTGCGGCTAAATAATTAACCGGATATAACCGATAACCAGCCCAGATTTGGCGGTCAATCTCCGCAGCTAAAGCGGCAGGGTCCTGAAAAACAGCCTGAATGGCTTCGCCAAAGTGCACATGCACCCGGCCTTTTTGGCCTACTATGCCCTGCACTATGCTTTGAATATCTTCCATTTCAGATTTTTTGTATTCACCCGTGCTGGCAAGCATATACAGCTCATTGGCTTTGGCCTGATCCAAAGGGTCAAATTCATAAGATAAACACACTGGCACTATATTCAGCGACTGCATATAAGTCGCAAAATCCATACCGCGTTTTTTACCTTCGATATTAAACATTTTTAAAATAGCTTCGTCGGTTTGGTCCAGGCCATCTTTAGCCCGGCCTTCTTTTTGCGCTATCCAGATAGAGTGACCCGTCTCAAGAGAATCTTTGATATAAGCCGACAAATGGCCCAAAGCTTTCAGCATTTCGCGGGGGGCTTTAATAGAGCGCTTAACGATAAAGCTTTTATTCAGCTTCATCAGCTCGGTGGCGCAAGGCATCTTCAGCAGATTATCGCCTATGGCAATACGCACAGTGTCCATGCTCTTTTGATGCAAACACCAGTTCAGCAATGCCGGATCCATAGCAATGTCGCGATGGTTGGATATAAATAAATAAGCTTGTTTTGGATCCAAGTGTTCCAGACCACTGACACTGACACCCGCCGAACTTTTCTGCAGGCTTTGCTGTAAGAAGTCTGCCACCATATTTTGCACATCGGCCACAGTCCGCAGGCCTTTGGCTTTGCGCGCCAGTAACCAGCGCAATACAGGAGTAAACAAATAACGAACGGTTTTAGGCCAGTTGGCCAGACGGTAATTTAAAATGGCATGCAAAAAATCGGCGTCGTCCAATAAACGACTAATCGCTTCTGGTACTTCATGGTCAAAATAAGGGCGAATATCCTGAAAAGGATCCGTTTGATTTGGCACAGCTTTTAAACCCAAAGTTGTAAATGAGCCCTATTCTACCCGTTGTCAGACGGATCACCAGAGCAATCTGGCCCGATCACTTTGCAGTTGATGTTTTATTAGGCACTTTTCTTTAAATCAGGCAGTCAGAGCGTAAAGAGGCGCAAATTGCACCGGCATTAAACGGTTTTGTTGCACGCGAACCAGCTGACCTGCAGCTAACTGCTTGCCGTTTAGCAACTCCATCGATTCGAGCAGCAGGCAATCCACCATAGGGTCAGCTTTGGCCACCAACAACACTTTAGCCCGGCTTGCACCTTCAAGTTTGGCGATACTCATTAAGTTGGTGTGACATTCGATACCGGAGAAGTTAAACAAGTGACTTTTTTGCACAGGAGCTTTGACAAAACTCAGAGCAGCCACGGCCTGAGCAGCTACTGTCAAGAGTTCAGTATCCGGCAATAAGCCTTCCAAAGCTTCAGCAAAATCCATCAGCAGCTGGGCTTGTTCCATACACAGGCGCTGCTGCTCTGGTAACATTTTCAATTCTTTGGCACTAAAGGCCGTTTGAATATGGTGGCTGTTTGATAACTGCAACACCAAACGGTCTTGCTCATCGCAATACTGCCAGCACCAGTCAGGGCATAAAGACAACATACTCAATCCTTGTGAATTCAAGATGTTGCCTTTCTACACTTGTTTCTAACGCCTGTTAAAGATTATTTTGGACTAAGATTCAGGGATCCAAAATTGATCGGTATATGGGCTATTTCAGGCTTTCTACGATCTCTTTGATCAAAGCAGGTCCCTGGTAAATAAAGTTAGAATAGACCTGAACCAGGTTAGCGCCAGCGTCCATTTTTTCCTGTGCAGCTTTGGCTGAATCTATACCACCTACGCCAATAATAGGGAGTTGTGGGCCTAATGCAGCGCGGAACTGGCGGATAATTTCTGTACTTTTTTGTTGCACTGGCAAACCGCTTAAACCGCCCATTTCATTGCCATATTTCAGGTGTTGCACTGAGCTTTTATCCAACGTGGTGTTGGTCGCAATTACGCCATCCATTTTGCTGCGAAGCAAAGTTTCAGCCACTTGCTGCACTGCCACTTCGTCCATATCAGGCGCTATTTTGACAAAAATTGGCACATATTTGTCTTGCTGAGCCTGTAAATCCAGTTGCTCATTTTTCACCGCCTGCAATAAATCAAACAGCGCATCACCAAATTGCAGATCCCGTAAACCCGGTGTATTAGGTGACGAAATATTGACCGTGATATAGCTGGCGTGAGCATAGACCTTACGCATACAGGCAATGTAGTCGTCTTTGCCCTGCTCGTTTGGCGTGTCTTTGTTTTTGCCAATATTAATGCCAAGCACACCTTTGTAGCTGGATTTTTTAACGTTCTCAACCAGATAATCCACACCTTTGTTATTAAACCCCATACGGTTAATAATGGCGTTAGCTTCAGGTAAACGGAATAACCGAGGTTTGTCATTACCAACCTGAGGCCGGGGTGTCACTGTACCTACTTCAATAAAACCAAAACCCATCTGGCCAAAAGCGTCGATGCAATCGGCGTTTTTATCCAGGCCAGCAGCTAAACCTACTGGATTATCAAAATGAATACCGGCTACTGTGACAGGTTTTTTTGGTAAATCCTGACGCCACAGCAGTGATGCCGGGGTATTTTTTAAATGCTTTAAGCTGCCAAGGGCCAGGTGATGTGAAAACTCAGCATCTGTACAAAACATTAAAGAACGCGCCAGTGAATAGAACATAACAACCTGCTTTTATCAGTAAAGGGGGAAGGCAAATACCATAGTGTGCTGTAAAAAACACCGGCCCTAAAAAGAGCCGGTGTATTCTGGCTGGAACCTGAATTATTTCACAGGGTCACAGTGGTGGCTGAGTAACATCAACTCACGCAGTGCCACAGAGAATTTAGCAAATTCATGACTCTTCGTGGTTTTGAACTCGGCCAGCATATGGCGCCAGCGAGTCAGTACTGGTTCATGTTCAGTGACCCAGCTGCCGATCACAGCTTCTGCATCACAAGCTCCTGCACAACCACGTATTACTACTGCAGATAAAGCACGTTGTTGCCAGTCCAGCTCTTCGCGGTATGAAGCGCGGGCCAGAGCCTGCCAGTGGTTTGCCACAGGTTGCTGAGTAATTTGCTCCAGGAACCAGTGCAGATCCAAACGATCACCCAGCTTGAAGTAAATTTCTGCGCTTAACAGCAGAGAATTTTTCTCCGCATCAGCCACCTGAGCAATATCCATGACAGAGAAACAGGTACTCAGCTGAGCTAAATAACGGGCAACATCAGCAGGTACGCCTTGTTCAATAAAGGCTTGCTCGTTGGCTGCAAGTTGCTCTGCTTCAGCCGGGGCCAGCAATTTCTGCAGGTTATTGCTGATTTCAACAAAAGCAGGTTTGAAGAAATCAATAGTCTGCTGGATATCCAGCGCTTTGTTACGGTGACGTAAGAACCAGCGCGTGGTGCGGCGCATAGTACGGCGTAACTGGTGGAACAATTTAATTTGCAATGCAGCAGGAATGACGTTGTCCAGATCTTCCAGTTTGGTCCACACCGTTTCCACATCAAACAAATCGCGGGCTATGGTGTAACAAACTGCAACTTCAGCCACAGAAGAACCTGTTTCTTCCATCATACGCTGAGCAAAGTTAGCGCCCATATCGTTGACCATCAGGTTTGCCAGTTTGGTGGCGATGATCTCAGCCTTTAACGGGTGAGTTTCCATTTCTTTGGCATAACTCTGCTGTAACATTTTTGGAAATGCAGTAAACAGATGGCGTTTGAAGTAACTGTTTTCATAAATTTCCGGCAATACCAGCCACTCTTTCATCACCATTTTGCCGTAAGCGGTCAGAATGGCCAGCTCAGGTCGGGTTAAACCCTGACCTTTAGCAGTACGTTCTGCCAGGGCTTCGTCTGAAGGTAAAAACTCCAGTTCACGGTTTAACTTGCCATCTTTTTCCAGTGCATGGATAAAGCGGGTGTATTCCTTCATCTGCTCAGCGCCCAGCACTGAAGACACAGAAATACTCTGAGTTTGACGGTAACAGTCGTTAATAACAATGTCGGCCACATCGCTGGTCATTGCTGCCAATAACTCGTTACGTTGCTTCAGCGTCATATCACCGCTGGCCACCAGAGCGTTTAACAGAATTTTGATATTTACTTCGTTATCTGAACAGTCCACACCACCCACGTTGTCAATAAAGTCGGTGTTGATACGGCCACCATTGTTAGCGTATTCAATACGGCCACGCTGGGTAGTACCTAAGTTGCCACCCTCGCCTATCATCTTAGCTTTCACGTCTTTACCGTTAACGCGAACTGCTTCTGAACCACGGTCGCCCACTTCTGCATGAGTTTCGTCAGTGGCTTTGACATAAGTGCCGATACCACCGTTCCAAATCAGATCCACTTCCATCATCAAGGCGGCGCGGATAAATTCGTTAGGCGTCAGGCTGACTGCAGTAGTGCCTAACATCTGCTGAATTTGTGGAGTCAGCTTGATGGACTTGGCGCTACGGGCAAACAAACCACCACCTTCTGAGATCAACGACTTATCGTAATCATCCCAGGTAGAAGTTGGCAGGTTAAACAAACGTTCCCGCTCAACGAAGGTTTTAGCTGCATCAGGATTCGGGTCAACAAAAATGTGCATATGGTTAAATGCAACCTGCAGACGGATATGTTTGGATAACAGCATACCGTTACCAAAGACGTCACCGGCCATATCACCTATACCGACACAAGTGAAATCTGTGGTCTGGCAATCAATGCCTACTTCACGGAAGTGACGTTTCACCGACTCCCAGCCACCACGGGCTGTAATACCCATACCTTTGTGGTCGTAACCGTTAGAACCACCTGATGCAAAGGCATCGCCTAACCAGTGGTTGTATTCAGCAGAAATCGCATTGGCAATATCTGAGAAAGTCGCTGTGCCTTTATCGGCAGCAACTACTAAATACGGGTCATCTTCGTCCAAACGCACCACAGATTTAGGCGGAACTATCTGGCCTTGCACTATGTTGTCTGTCACGTCTAATAAACCACGGATAAAGGTGCGGTAACATTCTTTACCTTCGTTTAAGAAGGCATCACGGCCGCCTGTTTCTGGTAATTTCTTACAAACGAAACCACCTTTAGCACCGACCGGTACTATCACAGTGTTTTTTACTTGCTGAGCTTTTACCAAACCCAAAACTTCTGTACGGAAGTCTTCACGACGGTCTGACCAACGCAAACCACCACGGGCTACTTTACCGCCGCGTAAATGCACACCTTCGACGCGCGGTGAGTACACAAAAATCTCAAAGGCTGGTACTGGTAATGGCATATCCGGCACTAAAGACGACTTCACCTTAAAGGAGATGTAGCTCTTCTGCTGACCTTGTGCATTGGGCTGGAAGTAGTTAGTACGTAAGGTCGCCGACATCATGGCAACAAAACGACGGATAATACGGTCATCATCCAGGTTCACTACGTTGTCTAACTGCTCGTTTAACTGCTTTTCAATGGCTTCGATAGCAGCTGCATCACCGGTGTTTTCCGGGTCGAACTTGGTGTTAAACAGCTGCACTAACAAATGCGCCAGTTTTGGATAACGGGCAAAAGCGTTTTCTACATAAGACTGGCTGAAAGTACCGCCGATCTGACGTTTGTATTTAGCATAAGCACGTAATAACGAGGCTTCACGGCCTGTTAAACCAGCGCCTAAAATCAGACGGTTAAAGCCGTCGTCTTCCAGATCGCCTTTCCATACTTTGGCAAAAGAATCCTGGAAAGATAACTGCGCCTGTTCGAAGTCCGTTGGCATAGCGCCGTTGACTTCCATAGCAAAGTTTAAGATCCAGCTGACAGAACCATCCGGGCAACGCACGGCATAAGGGGTTTCGCCAATCACACGTAAGCCAAAGTTTTCCAGAATAGGCAATACATCAGATAAGTGAATTGGGTGATCTTTATGGAACAGGTTCAAACGCACAGCTTTGCTGTCGTTACGCTCTTCCTGTGGACGATAAAACAGCATGTCCAGACGGTGTTCGTCGTTGAGCGACTCAATTTTTTCAATGTCAACCAAGGCATCGTTTGGCAACATTTCGTCTTTGTAGGACGAAGGGAAAGCGGTCAGGTACTTGCGACCCAGTTCACGGCCACGGGCTTCGCCATAATGCCCAACCAGCGCAGCTTCCAGCTTATCTTCCCAGGTACGGGCCGCTTCGACTAAATTGCGTTCAATTTCTTTCACATTAAACTCGATATTGTTATCGTTGATCCGAACGAAATAATGGGTACGTGCCAACACAGATTCAGAAAAATAGGTAGTGAACTCTACTGCTTCAGTGCTGCCCAAAGACTGCGCCAGAATTTGTTGCGTGACTTTACGCAGCTGAGTGTTGTATCGCTCACGGGGTACATACACCATAGCTGACACAAAACGGCCAAAGGCGTCTTTGCGTACAAATAAACGTGTCATGTCACGTTCCTGCATTTGCAGTACGCCTGTCGACACATCCAACAGTTCGTCTGTGGTCGCCTGGATCAACTCATCACGTGGATAAGTTTCCAGAATATTCAGCAGTGCTTTGTAAGCATGGGTACCCTGAGCAAAACCAGACTTGCCCATCACTTTAGCCAGCTTGTTCTTCAATAACGGAATATCAGCAGCGCTGTTGTTGTATAAAGAAGATGAATACAAACCAATAAAACGGTCTTCCCCTATCACATGGCCTTTGTCGTCAAAACGCTTAATACCGACATAGTCTATATAGGCAGGACGATGCACACGGGATTTATTATTGGTTTTGGTCAGGATCAGTAACGAAGCATTTAAAGCTTGTTTACGCGCCTGCTCTGGTAAATCAGACAACATTAAATCTCGTGACGTAGAGCGGCGCATTAAACCTAAAGCGCTGTCGTTGACACTTTCAATTTTATGATCGCCTTCCACCGCTTTGATGCGATATTCACGATAGCCCAGTAAGGTGAAATTGTCTTTTGCCATCCAGTTTAAGAATTCGACGGCTTGATCCAGTTCAGTTGCATTCACCGACGCTTGTTTTGGCAAGTCAGCTATCACCTGCAACAATTTTGCACGGATAGGTTTCCAATCCTGCACAGCTAAAGACACATCTTCCATCACAGACTGCAGTTCAGAGGTTAAGCCTTCTACAGCTGCCTTGTCTGTCATGCGATCAATTTCGATATGGAACACAGTTTGTTCTGCGCTGGCTTGCTCTACAGTGCCCAGCTTAAAAAAGTCCGTGATGTCGTTTTTATCGTTACGGAGCGTTTGTAATGGGTAATGCAACAACAAATGAGTGGTAATGGACTGACGGGTTAACGCCATACGAACAGAGTCCACTAAAAACGGGCTGTCTTTCACCACTATTTCTACGATAGTGTGTTTAGATTCCCAACCGTGTTTTGCAATTTCAGGGTTAAATACCCGGATCAGTGCAGTCCCTCCGGTATGACCATTAAAGCTTTGCCATAAGCTAAGCGCAGCGCCATATAAATCGCTGTCGTTACGACCAAACAAATCTTCATGAGACATATTGCCATACAGAGTGTGGGCAAATTTTTCGACCAGTTCGACCTGATCTTTGACTTTAGAACGAATAAGCTTACTTACATTTTGTAGTAGTACAGAAGGTTGACCGTCTATCAGTGCCATTTTTGTATCCTTTTTTGAAACCTCGGCCTGTTGATACCGGGTTTACTTACATACAGAGCGTGTCAGGTGCGAAGTTTATTGAGTATTGACGGGCTTTTCGAGCTTTATTTATGTCTTTGTTACTGGTTGTACCAGAGTAAAAATAGCTGATTTGACAAGTTATTCATCCGCTGTAAATAGAAAATGGCCTTACGGCCATTTTCTTGTTTAAACATGCAACTTTTTACATAAAAAAAACTAGTTATTTTTTCGCCAGAAAAAGGCTGCAAGCGCTGGTAATACCAAAATTGCACCCAACATGTTCACTAAAAACATAAAGGTCAGCAGTATGCCCATATCCACCTGGAATTTCAGCGCTGAGAATACCCAGGTGCTGACGCCAATAGCTAAGGTAACACCCGTAAACAATACCGCACTGCCCGTTTCTTTTAATGCAGTGAAATAAGCCTGACGCAGTGGCATACCATCACGCAGCAATTGTGTCATGTTCGACAGGATATAAATACCGTAGTCGACACCTATACCTACCCCAAGCGCTATCACCGGCAAAGTGGATACAGTTAAACCTATTTCCAGTTTGGTCATAAGTGCGGTAGCCAGCACCGATACCACATACAGCGGCACTATGACGGAAACAGTGGCTTTGACAGAGCGGAAGCTGATTAAACACAGCACTATCACTGCACCATAGACATACCACATCATAGGCGTCTGGGCCGCAGCGACCGCTTCATTGGTGGCAGCCATAACACCTACAGGGCCTGAAGCTAACTTAAACTTCACTTCATCTGTGCTGAGTTCGGCGCCCGCTTTTTTCGCAGCAGCGACCACAGTTTCTATGGTTTCGGCTTTATGGTCGTTTAAGAACAGGATCACCGGCATTACAGAACAGTCACCGTTCAGTAACCCCGTACTGGTTTCTACCCTGCTGGAGGACTGCACCAGGCTTTCTGTGGTACGGGGCAATACTTTCCATTTCATATTGCCTTCGTTATAGGCAGCATTGATGGACTTGGACACGGAAGCCAGCGACACAGCAGACTGCACTCCTGGCACGTTTTCCATTTGCCACTGGAACTGATCCACCCTGTTCATCACATCATGGAAAGTACAGCCATTGGCTGGTGTTTCCACCATGACATTGATGTAATCCACTGAAATCGCATAACGGTCTGTGATCAGGAAAGTGTCCTGGTTATAGACTGAACTTTCATGCAAGGCAGGAGCACCAGGGTGCAAATCACCAATTTTCAGGTAGGAACTTTGCTGCCAACCCAAAGCAAAGAGCGCAGCCGTAGCTAATAAAATGATTACAGCATATTTAGGCGTAGCAAAGGCCGATAAGTTGTACCAGAACTTTTCAATACGAGGATGAGGCGTCTGTACTTTCTGCTTGTACTTGTCGCTGAATTTGACATAGGACATCAACACAGGCAATAAGATCAGGTTAGTCAGGATAATAATACCCACACCTAAACTTGCCGTAATAGCCAGCTCACGAATCACACCAATTTCAATAATCAACAGTGTTAAAAAGCCAACTGTGTCGGATAACAGCGCAATACCGCCTGGGATCAACAACTTACGGAAGCTGGCCTGAGCTGCAGTTTTTGCATCCATACCCAAAGCGACGTTTTTACCTGTGGCGTTGATCATCTGCACGCCATGACTGACACCTATAGCAAACACCAGAAAAGGTACCAGGATCGACATAGGGTCAATACCAAAACCTAAGACGGTCAGGGTCCCCATTTGCCAGATCACAGCAATCAATGAGCAAACTATCGGCAATAAAGTCAGCATTACTGAGCCGCTGAACAAGTACACCATAATAGTGGTAATAACGATGGCCACAGCAAAAAAGGCCAATACGCCTTTAGCACCGTCAGCTACATCACCTACCATTTTGGCAAAACCTATGATATGCACGGTCAGATTTTCGTTTTGGTACTGACCGCGCACCTGCTGTTCAAGCTCTGCAGCAAATTTGATGGTATCAAGTTTTTGTTGGGTATCAGGGTCTACGTCCAGTAGCTGCGCTGTTACCATAGCGCAGCTGAAATCGTCAGCCACCATACGGCCAACAATACCTGCTTTCTCCACATTGGATTTAACCACAGCCAAGCCTTCTGGCGTAGGGGCGAACTCCGCAGGAATTACAGGACCACCGGCAAACCCATCTTCTACCACCTCAACAAAACGCGTGCTGGGGCTGTACAAAGATTTCACCAGACTACGGTCTACTCCCGGCAGGTAATAAATTTGATCATGGATTTTTTTAAAAGATGCAAAAAAATCCGGGTTAAAAATGTTGCCCTTAGCATCACAAACCGACACCAGAATATTATTTGCTCCGCCAAAATCTTTGGCGTGTTGCATATAAGTCTGCATATATTCGTGCTGCAGCGGGATATTCTTGGTAAAAGCAGCATCCAGTTTGATCTGGCTGGCTTTAAATAATAAAAACAAAGTGGCGAGTACAAAAAGTACAATCACAGCAGGTCTGTGACGGAATAATACCGTCTCGCAGCTGGTTACAATTCGGTTCAGACTCATGTTATTCCGGCTTCTTGATTGCTAAGGTTCGAATTCCAGCTTCGGTCACTAATACCAGCTGATCCTTGACTGCGACGGCATTCAAAATGGCTTTACTGTCTTGTGTTGGCACAGAGGTAAAACTGACACCATCATCCTGACTGACTAACAAAGTACCTGCATTACCCGTCAGATAAATAGTGTCTGCGTCAGTCAACACACTGTTTAATGTGCTGCTTTGGCCATGTTGTACTTCTTGCCAGCTTTGGCCCAGATCCGTACTTCTGAACACATTGCCGCGTAAACCTGCTGCAATCAGCGTGTTTTTTGCAGTCATAGCCAGGCCAAATAAAGAGCCATTGTAAAATTGTGGATGACGGGTCCAGCTTTTACCAAAATCTGAACTGGTCGCAAAAAAGCCCGCTTCACCAATTATATACAGCACATTGTTGTGCTGATAGATGCGGTTAAAATGCGGCAATACAGATGAGCGTTCATCTAAATATGCTTCAGGATCGGTTTCCTGCAGCTCTTTTAAATACTCCTGCTCCTCAGTGCCAACCAGTTCCAGATGAAATTCATCTGACCAGCTTTTACCGCCATCAGTGGTTCGGTAAAACATGCCATAAGCACCTAAAGCTATGCCATTGTTGGCATCAGCAAATAAAATATCAAACAGAGGTTTGTCCGTCTCTGGTTTAAATTGCTGCAACTGCCAGCTTTGACCACCGTCTTGCGTGGCAATAATAGTAGCGTCGTGCCCCACTGCCCAGCCGTGCTTGTCATCGGAAAAATAGACTGAAGTAAACAAGCTTTGTACAGGGGTCTGAATTTGAGTCCAGTGGCTGCTGTCTTTACTGACCAACACATGACCACGATCGCCCACAGCAACAAAAAGCTGGTCATTGACGCGGATTAAATCCGTCAGTACAGCTTTTTCAGCCAAAGGCATCATGTAAGAAGGCGTTGGTGCCGCAGAGGCAGCGTGAATTTGAGTTGTCAGCAGCAAAGCTGTGACAGAGGATAAAAGTTTAACCTTCATTAGAGTTTTCACTCAGCATCAATTTAAAAACAAAAACGGTTGGCATAAAGCCAACCGTTTATTCAATGTTGACAGATTAACGTGTACCTTCACGGCGTAAGGCCGCTGGGGTAAAGTCGTTGTCTGTTAACGGCACAGAGAAGTCATACATCTTGTCTTCGTTGTCTAAACCAATCGCAATATAACGACGGGTATTCAGATCGTGGAAAACTTCCAGCGTACTCCAGTGTGTTGGTACTTCGTAGTAGTTCAGACCATGAGCCACAGCAACACGATATAACTCGCCTCTGTTGTCATACAAGTCAGCTACGTGAACCTGCCAGCTGTCTTCATCGATAAAGAACACTCGTTTGCCATACACATGGCTGGTGCCACTTTTCAGGTTGGCTTCCACCACCCAAACACGGTGTTTTTCCCAGCGAACGTACTCTGGATTGATATGACCTGGTTTAATCAAATCCGCATATTTCACGTCTTTGCTGTGCAGTTTATAACTGTTGTAAGGAATAAACAGCTCTTGTTTACCCACTAACTTCCAGTCATAGCGGTTTGGTGAACCGTTAAACATATCAAAGTCATCTGTAGTACGCAGACCATCTGACGCTGTACCTGGTGCATCATAAGCGACGTTTGGTGCGCGACGTACACGGCGTTGACCTGTGTTATAGGTCCATGCCTGACGAGGTGTTTTTACCTGGTCCATAGTCTCATGCACTAAAAGCGCTGTACCAGCCAGACGAGCTGGTGTAGTCACAGCCTGCTTAAAGCGGAACAGAATATTTTCTTTTTCCAGCGCTTCAACTGTCGCATCAGGCGCTGAATACTTGAACATAATTTGTTCATCAAAGCCGATGGTCACGTAGTCACCAGAGGCTGTAGGTGCAACCTGACCGCCGTTACGGCTGGCTGCGACACCACGGAAACGTAAAATATGGTTCCAGATAGCCTCTAAACCGTTCGCAGGAATTGGGAAAGGAATACCAATGGCTGCATTAATGATACCGTTACCGCCTTCAACCAGTTCTGCATTTGCTGCAATTTTCTTTGTTGCATCATAGACATACTGTGGGTAAGACGCGGTACGGCGGCTTTGGTACACATTCATTTTGTAACTGTCTGGGTAAGCTTCAAACAGTTTGATTTGTCCGGGACTCAACATGTTCTTGTATTGAGCCAGATTGGACTTATCAATAGTAAACAGTACTTTGTCGCCTGCAAATGGATCCGGGTGGTGATCACCTGGTTTGTAACCCGCAGGGGCAGCTGTAATACCACCTTCCCATGCCGGAATACTGCCATCAGCATTACCTGCCTTTTCCGCGCCAAGCGGCGTCAGATCAGCCCCCAGACGGGCCACCTGATCCGGTGTTAACTTCGCAATAGCACCACAGCTAAGAACCAGCGCAATAGTGGATGCAATCAGGGTGAGTTTTTTCATAATGGTTTTCGCCTCGTCCCTTAAATAGAGTATTTAATGTTAAAAGATACAAAATCACGGTCAGCTGTATTGTTGGTTGTGCCTACACCACCCCAAAAGGCATTGTAAGAAAACTCAGATGACCAGCGGTTCAGATAATCAAAAGCAACAGTGTAACCCACAGATTTTTTATCTTTGGAGAACATAAACAGTGGATCAGGGGTAATACCGTTCACGTCATGTGAGAACACCAAGCGATGTGACATATTGACACCAGCAAACACGTCGTTGAAATCAGCTTTTGCTAATAAACGGTAACCCCAGGCTGATGCAGTTGGGAAAGGGTTAGTTTCGGCACCATTAGATAATGCGGTATGCACACCATCTTTATTCACCAGAGGACCACCATTGATTGTGCCCATCAAAGGACCACCGCTACGGTCTGTATTTGGACCATTTAAACGTAATACCGATGGATCCGGCATATCGTTAATTTTGATACCACCTACTTCAGCTAACATAGAGAAGTTATCGGCGATCCAGGTTGGGCCAAACAAGTGAGTGATAGTGACCTGAGCCTGAGTGGTGTCAGACAGAATGTAGCCCTGCGCAAATTCGCCTGGTCCTACTTTGTTACCATTAAAACGGCCAATTTGACTGATACCTTCCAGTTCACCACGCAAACCTGCGTTGGCTAACTGTTCTGGCATACCAGCGTACAGAATTTCCACGTCATCAATTTGCAGAGGTTCATCCTGACGGTATGACAATTCACCGGCAACAGAAGTACCACCAACAGTAGTGTTAAAACTGAAACCATAAAGCTTAATATCTTCAGGATATTCAATCAAACCTTTGGAAAATACCGACATATCGCCAATATTTTCTTTGGTAATACCACCTACGTTCGCCGCCAGGTATTGCAAAGACTGTACTATACCTTCCAGACGTGGAGCGCCTGTCACCGGATCCTTAGTACCAAAGTTTGAAGCAACACCAGAGATCAATGGAGTACGGCTATGGTAGTTCATATGGTAAACGGCAAACTCAGTGTCATTCAGCTCTGATGCAAAATATTCCAGCTTAAGACCGTATTGACCACCGTCTTCAGGTTCAATTTCACCTGCAGAGCCCTGCGGTCTTAAGGTGACTTTAGTGGAATAAGCCAGCATAGCGTTTACAGCCGCAGCGCGCTGAGCCGCTGTAGCTGCAGGATTAGCCAGTGCTGCCAGTAAGGCCGGTGCACTTTGTGATATTAAGTTCATTTCGCTGACCAGGAAATCCAGATCGATATCCGGGTTACCGGCAAAACCTAACTGAATATTCTGGTTGTAACCGCCTTTACCAGCAAAATCGTTGGTAGAGAAATAGGTACCAGGCACAGGCAAGTAACTGTTTTTCCATTCGTACTGATAAAACGCTTCAACGGTCAGGTTATCAGTTAAACCCAAAGAAGCCCATGCCATGCCGACAGGAATAAAAGCTTCTTTTAATTCAGCGCCTGGGCTACGTGCTACACCGACGTCAATCGGAGTAATGTTAATACCATGCTGAATAAAAGTACTTTCACCCCAGCTTAATACCTGATTACCTACCCGCACAGATAACGGATTTGCGCCATCGTTTAAGGCAAAGTTGCCATAGACATAGGCATCTAATAAACGTAGATCACGACACGCCAAAGCTTTTGCATCGTCATCAGCACAAGGGTCTACTCTGTTGCCTGAAATAGGGTTGGTATAAGCCCCATCTTTGTCCATTAAGGCAGAATCGTAGAAGTAAGTAAAACGACCAAAAAAGCCAAAATCATCTTTGGCTATAGATAATTCATGAGTACCACGGAACACTTCTGAGAACATATCGCCGCGGTCGTAATTCAGGTTGCCGGCATCACCATTACTGGAATAAGCGCCAGGTTGAGCCCAAATTTGTGCACCTGTGTAAATAGGATTGCTAAAAGCACTGTAATTTGTCCAGTTGAATCGTGGGTGGTTCACCTTACTGATGGTGTCCCAGTCTCGATCCTCAGCACGCCAGCTGGCGCCGTATGCAAACGTAGAGTCAAATACAACTTTCACATCATCAAAATCAAAGGTGGCAGCCTGAGCACTGGTGGCCGACAAGGCCAATAGTGCAGAAGCAACACCCAGAGCTAAAGTACTTCTGACGAAGGCACCTGGCTTAGTATTCATTCGTTATCTCCCCCCCTGTCCCTGCAGGTATTTTGTTATTTTTTATTTTGAGCCAACCAACTGCTCGGAGGTCAGCTTGTATCGAAGAAATCATTACATCATTTTGATCGTGGCGCAAGGCTTGCGAACAGTCAAATCTGTTGATTTTTATTCAGTTTTTTCCCTTTGCCCTGCTTAAAGTACCCTACTGCCACTCAATCCGGTTTGACCAGTTGAGTGAAGATCATCTAACTGAATGAAAATAATAGCTAAAGTGGCAGATTTTGCCTGTTTTGTTTTAAGTTAGCGTTTTAAGTAATAACTCTAATTTATTTTTTCTAAACTGCTGAACTTGCCCTGATCGGTTAAGGTTAATACAAAGCGCGCATTCACTCCGGCATGGCTGATGTAAGGCCGGAAATACCGCAGCGGCAGCTGTACTGTCTGGCCATTATCGGCCTGCACCACCACGTCGGTGTACAAGCCCTGATAAAAAGCCAGACATTGATCAACATCCAGCACCAGTCTGAATTTGTACTTTCGCATATCAGCTTAAGCTCTTACTCACTTTTTCATACAAGTCATTACTCAGATCCCTTGTCAGCATAGCCTGTAATACCGCTTTTAATTGCTGCTGTCGTGCACTCTGATACCTTTTCCACGACAACAGAGGGGTCACTAAACGGGATGCGACCTGGGGATTAATAGCATCCATTTTCAGCACAACATCGGCAAGCTGCTGATAGCCTTTACCATCTTCAGAGTGAAACATAGCCGGATTTTGCTGATAAAAAGCACCAAATACAGCCCGTACCCTGTTCGGGTTTTGCCAGCTAAATTGTGGATGTGCTGTCAGCTGCTCCAAGGTATTAAATACCGGAGGCTGCGGATAAGAAGCCGACAAACTAAACCATTTATCCAGCACCAATACATCTTTATTCCAACGCTGCTCAAAGGCACTCATTAGTTCAGCAAATAGCGGATGCGAGGCACTGCGGCAGGCTCGCAGCACAGCCAACTGATCGGTCATATTGTCTGAGCTGTTGTATTGCTGACGTAATAAT
Source organism: Rheinheimera soli (assembly GCF_031457405.1). Classification (GTDB taxonomy): domain Bacteria; phylum Pseudomonadota; class Gammaproteobacteria; order Enterobacterales; family Alteromonadaceae; genus Pararheinheimera; species Pararheinheimera soli_A. The sequence continues at coordinate 993,403 of NZ_JAVDWR010000001.1, forward strand.
TCATCCTTACCAGCAACAAAAGCCAGATAATGCAAACAGACTGAACGCAAAGCACGTTTAGCAACCTGTTGCTGCTGATACTGATAAGCTTCTGCTTGCAACGACTGGTAACAGAGCTGCCACTGCTCTGCCAGCTGAGTGGCCAATTGCTGCTGAAAGCTTTGCAAAGCTACAACCAGAGTCTGAACTGGTATTTCGTCGAACTGTTCTGCCACCATATCGTATGCAGGGACTGTTAATAGTTCTGCAGTAAAGGCTAAATCGTCCAAAGGTTTGACTAACAGTTGCCGGTAAAACTCAAACAAAGCAGCTGGCAGTTGATACTCAGCTCCTGAGCTATTTGCTTCAATAGCGGCTTTCACCTGAATTTGCCATAGCTGCTGTATGGCATCCCAACGCGCAACCCCATCTTTGGCATCACGGGCAATCTGCAACAACTCATCCATGCTGTACTGATACTGTAATTTTACTGGTGCTGAGAAATCAGCCAAAAGTACAGGCACAGGTTTTTGACTGACAGCAAAACTAAACTCCTGCTGCGTTTCCGTCATTTCCAGCAGATAAGGCAGGCTTGCCCCTTCCGCCAGCAATTCAACGCGTACAGGCAGTAACAGAGGCTCTTTATCGGCCTGATCGGCAGTGGCAGGCGTGTGCTGTTGCATCAAAAGTTTAAATTCACGTTTTTTTGCATCAAACTGGCTGTGAACTTTCAGTTCTGGAGTGCCTGATTGCTGATACCAGCGGCTGAACAGTGTTAAATCACGGCCATTGGCATCCTGCATCGCGTTGACAAAATCATCACAGGTCACGGCCTGACCGTCATGGCGTTTGAAATACAGATCCATACCTTTTCTGAAACCGTCCTGACCCAGTAAGGTGTGCAGCATACGAATGACTTCAGCGCCTTTGTCGTAGACTGTGACTGTGTAAAAGTTATTCATTTCCAGCACTTGTTGTGGCCGGATCGGATGCGCCATAGGGCCGGCATCCTCAGCAAACTGCGCTGTACGAATAGTTTTCACCGCATCAATACGATTTAAGGTAGCGGACCCCATATCAGCGCTGAATTGCTGGTCGCGAAATACTGTTAAACCTTCTTTTAAACTCAGCTGAAACCAATCACGACAGGTGACTCTGTTGCCTGTCCAGTTGTGGAAATACTCGTGGCCAATAATAGATTCGATATTAAAAAAGTCTGTGTCTGTAGCGGACTGCTGATCGGCCAGCACATACTTGCTGTTAAAGACGTTTAAGCCTTTATTTTCCATAGCACCCATATTAAAAAAATCGACAGCCACCACCATATAGATATCAAGATCGTATTCCAGACCGAATCTTTGTTCATCCCACAACATGGCGCGTTGCAGTGATTCCAGAGCAAACTGAGCACGGTTTTTATTGCCTTTATCGACATAAAATTCCAGTGCTACTTCGCGGCCAGATCCTGTGGTGTAGCTACCTTTTAAGCAATCAAAGTCCCCTGCTACCAAGGCAAATAAATAGCTTGGTTTTGGGAATGGATCCACCCAGGTGACATGGCGACGGCCATCAGGCAACAGTGTGGAGCTGACCAGATTACCGTTGCTTAATAACGCCGGATAAGCTGTATCGTCAGCAATAATATGAGTGGTAAAACGGGCTAAGACGTCAGGTCTGTCGAGGTAATAACTGATGCGGCGAAAACCTTCGGCTTCACACTGAGTGCAATAAGCGCCATTGGATAAATACAAACCTTCGAGCGCCGTATTAGCCTGAGGATTGAGCTCTATGTTCAGTTCAAGTTGTGCTTTGGCTGGCATACCGGGCAGGATCAACTGCTCAGCAGTGACCTGATAACAATCAGCATTTAACAACTGTCCATCTAATGACACAGACAACAACTTCAGTTCTTGTCCATCCAGTATCAAAGTGCCTGCTTTACCACTGGCTGACTTCAACTGGTATACCGCAGTTAACTTTGTCGCTTGTGGGTTCAGCTCAAAACTCAGCTCAACGTCGGTAATAGTAAATTCTGGTGCTTTATAGTCACTAAGCTTTTTTGCCTGACGGCTCGATACCTGGCTCATCACAAACTCTCTCTTTTAACTCTGGCTTTTTAATCATCAAAAATAAGGCCAGTTCTTCAACTGGCCTTTTCTGTTATTTACCTTGTACGGCCGCTGTGATTGGCGTATCTGGTGGTGTCAGTTTTAGTACCTTAATGCCCATATACGCATAGATCACGGCCAGAACCGGATTAATCAGGTTAAAAAATGCATACATGGCGTAATCCAGCGGATTCACGTTCAATACACCGTGCATATAAGCGCCACAGGTATTCCATGGGATCAACGGGCTGGTAATAGTACCGCCATCTTCTAAAGTACGGGATAAATTCACCGGCGCTAAACCCCGACGCTCGTACTCTTCTTTAAACATCCGGCCTGGCATCACAATGGCCATATACTGATCGGCTGTTAAAATATTAGTCGCAATACAAGTGGCAATAGTGCTGGCAATTAATGAGCCTGTACTGTGCGCTTTATGCAAAATCGCTTCAACAAACTTACGTAATAAACCTATATGCTCAAGCACAGCGCCAAACATCATGGCCGAAAAAATCAGCCAACAGGTGTTGAGCATTTTCACCATACCACCGCCATTTAGCAGCTTATCCAACTGAGCATTCTGGGTTTCGATAACAAAACCTCCGTGCAAAGTACTCCAGACTACTTTTAAGGTGGCAAGAAAACCATTGAGCGCCGGATCAGCCATTTTGGCCACCAACTCTGGCTGGAATAACACAGCCCAGAGGCCACCTAATAAAGCGCCGATAAATACGGTCGGGAAAGCCGGTACTTTTTTCACAGCCATTGCCATCAAGACCAACAAGGGCACCAACATTACAGGGCTGATATTAAAATGTTGCTGCAAAGATTCACTGATAGCACGAATTTGTGTGTCATCCGCAGCTGCGTCGGCGTTAAATCCCATCACAGCAAAAATAATCAAAGCCAGGATCAGGCTGGGTACAGTGGTCCAGGTCATATGGCGAATGTGGTCAAATAAGTTTGAACCAGCAACTGCTGGAGCTAAGTTTGTGGTTTCACTGACAGGTGACATTTTGTCACCAAAATAAGCGCCTGAAACTATAGCGCCAGCTGTGATTGCAGGCGACATCCCCAAGCCTGCAGCTACACCTATCAAAGCCACACCTATAGTGGCAGCTGTAGTCCAGCTACTGCCGATACTGATGGCAACAATGGCACACAAGATACAACTTGCAGCATAAAACCAGGACGGGTCCAGCAGTTGCAAACCATAATAAATCAATGTAGGCACAGTACCGGCCAACAACCAGGTACCAATTAAAGCACCTACAGAAAACAGTATTAACAAGGCACCTAAAGACAAGGCGATGCCTTTGACCATGGCTTGTTCAATATCAGCCCAGCCATAACCATTTTTCAAACCTATAATCACGCCAACAAAAGCAGCCACAAACAGAGCTATCTGGTTGGCGCCATAAGACGAATCACTGCCATAGAGGTAAACCGACAGGCTGAGTAAAACCACCAGTACCACTAAAGGTATGCTGGCATCTAAAAAACTGGGGGCTTTAATAAGGCGTGGTGCAGATTTTTGTTCCATGGGGCTTCTCTTCACGACTGGCTTCAGCCAGTTTCTGTTGTAATGAGCAAAGGGCCAGAGTCATGGGTTGCGTGCAACCAATCACTCTGACCCCTTCGTTTTTATGTTAGTGAGCGCGTTTTGCCAGATGACCCAGACTTAACATGTCTGCAGTGATCTGAGCAGTTTCTTCCAGTAATGGGTCCAGCTTTTCCAGCACTTCAGGCAAGTCATCCAGACTTTTTACCACTGGTAACTTCAGTCGGGTCAAACGTTCATTCACTCGTTGTAAATCACGGGCTGTGTTTTCGTCTTTTTTCTTCAGACGCTCCTGCTCGTTTAACGAGATGGTTTTTTCATCTTTTTCTTTGGTATAGAGCGCTATATCGTCCATCAGGTATTTGTATTCAGTTTCTTTGCTGAATCGTTCCTGATGTTTTTGCTGTAACAGAGGCAACGCCTTTTTAATCTCATCTGACGCACTGTATTTAGCAGCCGGAATACTGTCCCATGGCAAAGCGTTTTCTTCTTTGCTTTCTCCCCACTCGCCTGGTTCTATAGGTGAAGGGAACAAAATATCCGGAGTCACGCCTTTGTGCTGTGTACTGCCACCGTCGATACGATAAAACTTGGCAATAGTAAATTGCACAGAACCTAAGGACTCTTCAAACATATCATAGACACGGCCTAAACCACGGTGCTGCTGCACAGTCCCTTTACCAAAGGTATGTTCACCGACAATCAAAGCGCGACCATAATCCTGCAAAGCTGCAGCGAAAATTTCAGAAGCCGAAGCACTGTATCTGTCCACCATTACAGTTAAAGGGCCGTCATAAAATATACTGGCGTCCTGATCCTGACTGATGCCAATACGATTGCCTGCTTCGCGAATTTGTACCACAGGGCCTTTTTCTATAAACAAACCAGTTAAGGACACTGCTTCAGGTAAAGAACCACCGCCGTTGCCACGCAAGTCGACAATAATACCGTCCACATTTTGCTGCTTTAAGCTGGCAATTTCTTTTTTCACATCTTCGGTCAGGTTGTTATAAAAGCTAGGGATATTAATCACACCAATCTTTTTACCCAGCGGGCTTAATTTAGGCTCCAGCACTTCAGCTTTTGCTGCTCTGTCTTCCAAACGGATTTTATCCCGCACTATAGAAATCTGGGTAGGAACGCCTTTGGACGCATCCCCGCCCACTAGCACCTGTAAACGCACAGTGGAGCCTTTCGGGCCTTTGATCAGATCCACTACGTCATCCAAACGCCAGCCGACCACATCCACAAACTCTTCTTCACCCTGCGCCACACCAATGATTTTATCTTTAGGTTTGATTTTTTTTGTCATATCAGCAGGGCCACCAGGCACCAGACTCATAATGACAGTAAAGTCATCATCACTTTGCAGTACAGCCCCTATGCCTTCCAGCGACAGGTTCATTTCCTGCTGGAAACGTTCAGCGTTACGTGGTGATAAATAGGAGGTATGAGCTTCAATGCTGCGGGCGTATGAGTTCATTACGATCTGAAACACATCTTCGCTTTCAGTTTGCAACAAACGTTTTTTCGCGTTCTCGTAGCGTTTTTTTAACAGTTTTGTCGTTTCTTCTGCTGTTTTACCGGCTAACTTCAGATTCAGCGCATCAAACTTCACCTTTTGACGCCACAGCTCATTCAACTGAGCTACATCGGCAGCCCAGGGGGCGTCTTCACGCTCAAACTCATAGCTGTCTTTTTGAGTGAAATCAAAAGGCTTGTCCAGCAGGCTGATGGCGTAGTCATAACGCTCTAAACGGCGGGTCAGACTTAAATTAAACATCTGAAAAGCAAAATCAAACTGGCCTTTCGCTAAACCGTTATCAAATTCGGTACGGTACTTCTCAAAGCCGTCCACGTCAGACTTGAGCAAAACGTTACGGAAAAAATCCAGACTTTTCAGGTAGCGGTCGAAGACTTTGGACGATAACTCATCGTCAATGCGTAAGCCTAAATAATGCTCCCGGGTAAAGTAATTGGTAATTCGTTTACTGGCCGTTGCATGTTGTGGTTCCTGCACCAGATTTGGCACAGGAGAAATAACCGGCGCAGCCACACTGCTGCCGATCACCAGAAAAAACGCCGCTAAGCTGGAAATTTTTTTCATTGAACACTCATCTCTGTTAAGCCTGGAACAGCTTATCCCCTTGGGTCTTAATCACCATACCTGAGGCAAGCTGTACCACAACATCATTTTTAACTACTTCAAGCACAGTTGCAGGCACAGGTTTTAAGCCAACTTTTAACTGCACAGCACTGCCAACTTTTAATGTGGCTGTATTTAATGCAATAAGTTCAACTGCTTGCTCTGGAACCACTTTTTCTGTGGCCTGAGGCTTAGAGTGAAGTTTGGCTGCTTTTGCTGCCACTGTGGCCTTATTTGGCTGAGATTTTTTGTAAGCAGCTTTGTCTGAAGCCGGATTTTTTGGCTGGTCCTTTTGCTGCTCTTTGTGCTTAGCACGTTCTGCCGCTGCTTTCGCTTTGCGCACTTCAGCCGCTTTGGCTTTGCTTTGCTCTAAGGTTTCAGCGGCGTGAGCTGCTTGCTGTTCGTCGATCAGATCACCGTCCTGACCGTCCAGGTCAACACGGGCAACGCCCACTTTGACGCCGGCAAGATAACGCCAGCTGGAGGTATACAAACGTAAGGCATGACGAATTTGCGTTTTGCTGATGCCATCTTCTTCAGACAACCGCTGGGCTAAGTCCTGAAAAATACCTATTTTCAGAGGTTTAGCTTCACCGCTTTGGCTAAAACACAGAGGAAACTTTTCGCTAAGTTCGGCGAGGATTTGTTTCACATCTTTGCCTGCGGGTTGAGCTTGAATTTGTTCAGTTGGGGTTGTCATGCAAAATTACTCTTCTTCATCAGCGGCATCGTCTAACTTAATGCCTTCTTCTAATTGGTTATTGACGTAACAGATAGCCCAGTCGACCAATTCATCTTCATCTGCTTCTAATAAAACAAAACTACCTCGTAGTTCATTCCAAATCGCATTGAGTAAATGGTCTATTTCGGCTGGTAAAATATCATCTGGAAAACGGCGCCAGACTGCGTGGTAAATGGCGTTGATGCGATCAGCGATGATCTCTTCTTCACCTTCCCAATCACCTACATCAGTGACCTGGAATAAATAATCCTGAATATTGACTAAGTCTTTCATAAAGTCCGGGCCAGATGCTGTTCAAACAATTGGACCAATCCAGCTAAACCTTGCTGGTCGTCTGAATCAAAGCGGGCCAGACTTGGACTGTCGATATCCAAAACAGCGATAATCTTGCCACTATGGCGCACTGGTAACACAATTTCAGAGTTACTGGCGGCATCACAGGCGATATGACCGGGGAACTCGTGCACATCTTTAACCAGTTGGATGTCACCTGTTGCCACAGCTGTGCCACAGACGCCCTTGCCTACCGGTATACGCACACAAGCCACTTTGCCCTGAAAAGGCCCCAGCACTAAAACGTCATCCCTTAAAATATAAAAGCCTGACCAATTCAGATCAGGCATTTCATTAAAGAGCAACGCACTCAGATTTGCCATGTTAGCAATCAGGTCTGTTTCGTCTTCGATCAGAGACTGAGCTTGCTGTTGCAGCAGCTGATAAAATTCTGATTTTTGCTCACGCATGAAATATAGGTTCTACCATTACTACGAAGGTCCCTACATTACTTGTTTTGTCGCTAAATTTAAACCTCTGCTACAAAAAGATTTAGCCGCTTTTGTTTAATAAATAATCAATGGCTGTTCATTTCAAACTCAACTGACACTTCTGCTCTGATATCGGTCTGTCCAAAGCTGACTTCAGCGCTGTCTGCCATGGCTCTGGCCATCTTCATCACAGGGGCAGGAGCATAACCTTGTTCATTAATTTTTTGGGCTGACCCCAGCTTTAAGCCATTGGCCTGAGCTAATAAAGAGGCTTTGGTTTTGGCATGAGTAAAAGCCTGTTGCAGCGCTTTTTGATACAACTCATCCGAGCCACTGACCAGAAACTCGGCCTGATTCATCTGAGTCACACCCAAATCTGCAGCCTGTTGCAGTACAGTGCCATAGAGTGATAAATCATTTAACGACACCACGATGTCACGGCTGACCTGATAACGTTGGGGTAATTTACGCTCTGGGTCGTGTTGGTAATCCTGTTGAATGCGCAAAGGTGCATTGTTCAGTTGATCATCCTTTACACCCAGTTTACGCAAAGCTTTGGTTAAAGCTGCCACCTGATCATCGACTTTTTGTTTGGCATCACTAACCTTCTCAGAGCTTTGCTGAATTTGCATGGTTAAACGCACAGCGTCAGGTTTAGCCTGCATGATGGCTGAACCTGATACGGTGACAGTTTTTACTGCTTTTGTATCAGCCAAAGCAACACAACTCAGACAACAGACCATAAGAGCTACTAATTTTGTTTTCATTTTTTAATCCTGTTAAACACTATCTGTTCAGCACAGATTACCCGGCCAAGCTGAACCGTTACTTAAAATTCAATTAATCTTCAATACCTTATCAACAGCAGACTGAGTTAAAGGGTGATAACCCGGCCTTGCTTTCTGATACAGATGTTTAGCCCGCTCCAGATGTTCCGGCTTTTGGCTAAGCAGCTGATACAAAGGCACCACAAATTTACGCCGCCCTACCTGCATTAAAAACTGTTCCAGTGCAGGCAATGCTGGCTGATAGTTTTTTGCCAAGGCTACTTTAAACCAGGCTGTTGCCACTTCAGCGTTCTGACTTTGGCTTAAATGAAAAGCCTCATCCAGTTGCTTCAGTTGAGCACTGTCGACAGTAGCAGCCAACTGACCGATAAAATGTAACCAATGGTGAATGCTCCAGCTGTTTGTCTGTAATTCAGTCAGATTGCCGGTTTTTTGCCATAAGGCCAGCTGCTGATCCACTTGTTTAAAGGCATCAGAGGCAGGCGCAACAAAAGTACTGGCCAGGCCAGGCTGATACAACCACTCCAGTACTTCACCCATAGAGACAATATCCGGGTCATTCAGCAAGGTTTTACGCATATAACGCAGGAATTTTTCAGTATTCATGCTTTGAAAAGCAAAGGTCTGAAAATAGTTTTTCAGGAAAGGGTCAAATACGGTACGGCCAAAACGTTGTTCTAAAAACTGCAGAAACAACATACCTTTGATGTAAGGCACCTGGGTAAAGGCTTCATCCGGATCCCGGCCTGTGTAATCGGTGATCAGCAAGGTATCTTTGGCATCCAGCTGCAGCAAATCATTTTCCAGATCCTGCACCGACAACTGACGTTCCAATAGAGCACGTTCTGGCCCAAAAACTTGTTCCATAATGCGGTTTTCAACATAGTTGGTAAAACCTTCGTTGAGCCAGAGCTCGTGCCAGCTGTCGTTTGTGACTAAATTACCAGACCAGGAATGCGCCAGCTCATGCGCTATTAAACTGACCAGACTTTTATCACCGGCTATTACTGTAGGGGTTATAAAAGATAAACGTGGATTCTCCATGCCGCCAAAAGGAAAACTGGCTGGCAAAATCAGTAAATCATACCGTCCCCATGGATAGTCGCCATAGAGGGCGGTGGCGACCTGCATCATCTGTTCCGTATCAGAAAACTCAGCCACAGCTTTATCCAGCCAGGCTTTTTCGGCGTAAACGCCTGTGCGATCGGACATGGCTTTAAATTCCAGGTCCCCTATTGCCAGAGCAATCAGATAAGTAGGAATAGCCTGAGGCATACGGAAAAAATAATCGCCGTCTTTGTCACTATTGGCGCTGTTATCCGCCCCCATCACAGCCAGCAGCTCTTTGGGTGTACGAATGCGAGCCTGATAATTCAACCGTACTGCAGGTGTGTCCTGCAAAGGGATCCAGCTGCGGGCATGCACAGACTGCGACTGGCTGTACATAAAAGGCTGTTGTTTTTCGCTGCTTTGCTCTTTGCTCAGCCACTGCAAGCCGGACGCTTGCGGGCTGGTGTGGTAATAAATACGCACCTTAGCGAATTGAGCCGGAAATTCAATTCGCAGTGCCTGGCCGTGAGTAGATGATTTCTCGCCAAAGCTGTGGCTAAGCGTCACCCAACGTCCTTCTGCAGATTGACCCAGTACTTTTTCAATGCTCAGATCACGGCTATCCAGCACCAGTTGCCTTGTATCCGGATGGTGCCAGTCCAGTTTCAGCTCGACAAAACCATGAAGTTGCTGCTTGTCAAAATCGGCCGTTAAATCCAGTGTCAGCTCCGGGTGGCTGACGAAAGCAAAGTTGCTGAAACTATGAGGATCGGCAGCCTGAACCCTGGCGCAACATAAAACCAGCAACAGCATCACAACACGCATTTTTTTCTCCGACACTAATTCTTACTGTAATTCATAGGATTGGCAGGATAATAACAAAGTTCCTGCTGGCTCTGGTGGCGGAAATGCCTGGTATCTTTGTGGGGCAGCTTCATAAAACCACCCACGCCTTCGCCACTAATCAAAGGTACTTTTGTCAGAATGCTTTGCAGTAAAGCAGCAAATTGTGCTTCGGCAGCAGGTTCCAGCAAGCGGTAATAGTTATGTATTTTCATATACAAAGGCGTGACTTCAAAAATGATACAGCCGGTATGACGAATTAAATTCAGTGAAGCTAAGTCATCCATAATGCTGTCTGGCAACACCAGTTGCTCGTCAGGATCTTTACCATCTTCAAAGTAACTGTGCTGAGCGCTGCGATCATCCAGCTGATTTTGACCCAACTCATATTTTAGCTTTGTGCCTTGAGGCACCACAAAAGGCAGCTCTGTGCTGTCACGCGCTATGTGAATAGTCTGGCGGGCATCAAATAAACAGGCTTTAAAAATACCCACTTTGGCGATACAACGTGCCAGTTGCACTACATTATTCACCGCCACCGCAAAGGCTTTTTGCAGGCGCTCGTCAAACAAATTCAGGCTGGAGTCGATATAAACACCACTGCTTTGCCAATGGATGGCAATACCACCGACCACAGGATAACGGCCTAACCGACTGACTGCAGCCACAAAAGCTTTTTCAGTTTCGCCCATGCCCTCAAGGTAGTTTTTGTAATAACGTTCCAGCTGCACGTCATCTATATACTGAATGCCTTCTTCATCGCTGTGCTCCCGTAAAAAGGATTTACGCGATGAATAGACCACAGTATCAAGCTCCTGTGCTTTTTCACTGGTCCAGACCGGCAATACCGGATCTGTACTTAACAGCGGCAAGTCAGGTGTCACCAGATGATGTAACCTGGGCATAGATTTTAAGAAATAATCACCCGCCTGCTGACGCAACAACAAATCATCCGCCAGCATGCTGTCGAGCATAGTGGCGAATTCCATAGGTAAAGCCAGGCTTCGTGCAGGTATAGCTTTGCGGCCAAAACGGCAGGACTGACCGGATGCCAACGCATACAAAGTACTGGCGACGCCCTGCTCATCAAAACGTGGGCTGGATAAAGCACCAGTGCGCTGCTCCGGGCCAATAAAATACACATCACCTAAACGGGCATTGGATGTTTGTAAATCCGACGACATCAGCTGCATCACATTGTTGCCAATATAATGGCCTTCACTGTCGAGCTGAGCAAACACTGAAGAGCCCCAATCCACCAGACTGATCTGATTAGTGCTTTCGTCATAAACAATATTCGAAGGTTTAATATCGCCATGCACTATGGGCGCTATTTCGCCGTCTTTTTTATGTTGCCGTAATGCCAGTAATAAACTTGCAAGCTGAGTGGCTATATCGAGCAGTAACCGCACCGGCAAACGGCCGTGTTTCAGGCTGTATTGCTCCAAATCCATACCTTTAGCCCGGCCCATCATTAAAATGCCCTGCTTTTTTACCAACTGATAGGTAAAAAACGGCGGTACGTTTGGATGCGCTGCCTGCGACAACATATAACCTTCGTCGGCCAGACGCTCCTGAATATGAGGTGGTAAGTTGATACGGGAAAACTTAAAGACTACGTCCTGTTGTTTTTGATCCAGGCCAGCAAAGACAAAACCATAAGCGCCCTTGCCCACCAGCTCAATTTGGCGATAGCCCAGTTTTTCCAATTCAGAGATACAAAGCGCCACCCAGTCTTTGAGTTTTTTTGCATCGTTGGCGTTGAGCAGGTAAACCGACTGCTCTTCGGGAATATAGAAGTTGCGAAGCTGATGTTTATCCATATGGCCTTAGACAAATACCCTTAAAACGAAAAACCCGAAAGATCGTACGATCATTCGGGTTTTGTAGCAAAGAACAAGACCAATTACCAGCGCTTCGTCAATGGCTTAGACCATAGACAGCAACATAGATGACGGTTGTTCCAGATAGCTTTTCCACAGGTTAGTGAAACGGGCTATGGTGCCACCATCTATCACGCGGTGATCACCAGACCAGCTGATTTGCATCAAAGAGCGGCCTTCGACTTCGCCTTTGGCATTAAAACGTGGCAACAACTGGGTTTTGCCCAGGGCTACTATCGCCACTTCTGGCTTATTGATAATAGGAGTGGCCACAGTGCCGCCAATAGCGCCAATGTTAGAGATGGTGATAGTGCCACCTTTGAGCTCTGCCGGACTAACACGGCCCTCACGGGCTGCGTCTGTTAATTTCGTCAGCTCCTGAGCAATTTGCACGATCGACTTGTTCTGACAGCCTTTGATATTCGGCACCAGTAAACCCACTTTGGAGTCGACCGCTATACCAATATTGTGATCGTCAAAATAGGTCAGCTCTGAACAATCGCTATTCACCTGACTGTTCATAATAGGGAACTGCTTAATGGCCAGCGACATAGCTTTCATAAAAAACGGCATCAAAGTCAGTTTAATACCCTGCTTGGCATATTGATCTTTTAGCTGACCCCGAAGTGCAATCAGCTCTGTTAAATCAATTTCTTCACAGTAGGTAAAATGCGGAATGGTTGATACCGAATCCTGCATCTGGCGCGCCATAGCCGCTTTAATGCCTTTGATAGGCTCAACACGACTGCCGCCAGTGCTGGTGGCAACAGTTGCAGCCACAGTGGCTTTAACTGGAGTTGCAGCGGTTTTGGCTACACCAGACGCAGCTCCACCATTGGCATAAGCTTTGACATCGTCTTTATAAACCCGGCCTTTGTCGCCAGAACCTGGCACTAAGGATAGATCTATGCTTAATTCACGGGCTAAACGACGCACTGCAGGGCTGGCTAAAGCTTTGCCATTGCCTGCCGGAGCTGATGTTGACGCGGCTGCAACAGAGGCTGCTTTTGCAGCGCACAGAGGTGCAGAGACTGGCGTTGCAACAACTGCCGGAGCAGAAGTGGAAGTACCGGCAATTTCCTGCTGAAACAGCGGGCTATGTACTTTGGCAATTTCACCCTTGGCGTAATGCAGCTTGACTACTTTACCAGCGTATTTGGCAGGTATTTGCACCAAGGCTTTATCAGTCATGACGTCGCAGACTGGTTGATCTTCAGCCAACACATCGCCTTCTTTGATCAGCCACTCCACAATTTCGCACTCAACAATACCTTCACCTATATCAGGCAGAATAAAGTCTTCCAGCTGTTTGCCAGTAGCTACAGCAGCAGGAGTTTGAGCCGGAGCTGAAGCAGGCGTAGCAGCTGGAGCTGCACCCTCTGTGTCCATTTCAAACAAAGGCGCATGCACTTTGGCGATATCGCCTTTGGCGTAATAGAGTTTGGTGACCACACCGTCGTACACAGCAGGAATTTGTACTAAAGCTTTGTCGGTCATCACATCACAAACAGGCTGATCCTCACTGATACGATCACCTTCTTTCACCAGCCATTCCACGATTTCACACTCGACTATACCTTCGCCAATATCCGGCAGAATAAAATCTTTTTTCATCTGGCTATCCTTAGAAATTAACCGAGCGTTTTATCGCTTCGTAAGTTTTCAGATGATCGGGCACATATTCTTTTTCCAGTGCCAGCGGGTACGGAATGTCTAAGCCACAAACCCGTTCAATCGGGCTTTCCAGATGCAGAAAGCATTTTTTCTGGATAGTAGATGCGATTTCAGCGGCAAAACCGCCCGTTAATGGCGCTTCATGGTTAATGACTAAACGGCCGGTTTTCATTACCGACTCTGCCACAGTGTCGACATCCCATGGCTGAATGCTACGAAGGTCAATCACTTCACAGGAAATGCCTTCGGCCTGAGCCATATCCACAGCTTTTTGAATAGTTTCCATCTGCGCGCCCCAGGCTAACACTGTAACGTCTTTGCCTTGTTGCAACACTTCGGCTTTGCCTAATGGAATTTCATAATACTCTTCCGATACTTCGCCTACAGAGGCGCGGTACAGTTTCTTAGGTTCAAAGAAAATCACCGGATCCGGGCAGTTAATAGAAGCTAACAGCAAACCTTTGGCCTGAGCAGGATCGCGTGGTACTACAATTTTTAAACCTGGTGTATGAGCGAAATAAGCTTCTGGCGACTGGCTATGGTAATGACCACCGGCAATACCACCACCGTATGGTGTGCGGAATACTAAACCACCCACATTAAACTCATTGCCTGAGCGGTAACGGAACTTGGCTGTTTCATTCACAATCTGGTCAAAGGCCGGGAAGATATAATCAGCAAACTGAATTTCAGCCACAGGTTTCATACCCTGAGCTGCCATACCGTTGGCAAAACCAGCGATACCTTGCTCAGTTAAAGGCGTATTGAAACAACGAGCTTTGCCGTACTTTTCCTGCAATTTGCTGGTGGCACGGAATACACCACCAAAGTGGCCGACGTCTTCACCAAAACAAACAACACCATCGTCTTTGGCCATGGCTAAATCTAAGGCGTTATTGATCGCCTGCAACATATTCATTTTAGCCATTATTCAAATCTCCCCGCCGTCACCGGATAGGCATCCGGGTACTTTCTGATATGTGCTTTTAGCTCTTCTAATTGCTCGTTCAAAAGTGGTATAGGTGTTTCGTACACGTCTGACATCAAATGTTCAATACCAGGCTTTGCCACTTTTTCTGCCACTTTTAACGCATCCAAAATTTCCTGACGCAAAGCATCCGACTTGGCTTTATCTTCGTCTTCATTCAGCCAGCCTTGTTTGACCAGCCATAAACGGTAACGGGAAATCGGATCGTTTTTACGCCACAGCTCTTCTTCTTCTTTGGAGCGATAGCCACTTGGGTCATCTGAAGAGGAGTGCGCACCTAAACGGTAAGCGATAGATTCAATTAAAATCGGCTCTTCGTGCTCTAAGGCATAGTCGCGTGCCATTTGCGTGGCTTTGTATACCGCCAGAATATCTGCACCGTCGACACGAATAGCTTTCATGCCATAACCCACACCACGACAGGCAATACCATCGCCTTTAAATTGCTCGTTGGCAGGCGTTGAAATGGCATAACCGTTGTTACGGCAGAAGAAGATCACTGGCGCTTTATGCACTGCTGCCATATTTAAACCGGCATGGAAGTCACCTTCAGAAGCTGCACCTTCACCAAAATAACAAATGGTAGTGTTTTTCAGTCCGCGTAACTTTTGCGCGTAAGCGTAACCACTGGCCTGAGGAATTTGTGTGCCCAGTGGTGATGAAATCGTCATGTAATAAATGTCCTGGCTGCCGTAATGCACTGGCATCTGACGGCCTTTACCTAAATCTTTTTCATTGGAAAACAGCTGATTCATAAACTGTTCCAGACTAAAACCACGATAACGCAAGGCACCTTGTTCACGGTACTGCGCCATGATCATGTCTTTATCATCCAATGCGGCTGCGCTGCCGACAGTAGCGGCTTCTTCGCCTAAACACTGCATATAAAAACTGATACGGCCCTGACGCTGTGCAGCCAGCATACGTTCGTCCAATATGCGGATAAACTGCATACTGTCGTACATTTTAAGGGCTGTGGCTTGGTCGAGCTGCGGTACTTCTGCACCAGGGTAGATAGAGCCGTCATCCTGCAGGATACGCAGCGTAGGAATTTGTAACGCGTGACCGCTGGTAAACTCAGCTGTGTGCACTGTAGAGATGGTTGCGTTATTGGGGTTAGTCATAGGTGTCTCTTTTGGTTGTATCCGTCAGACTGTGACAAAGGTTTAAACGCCTGGTGGCTTGGTGACCACTCGTGGTAACTGAATTGCGTTTCCCCGTTTGCCCTGACCATTATTTTTTGTTTTACGTGTTTTAATCAGTATCGCTATTTTCTTCTATTTTTCGGCCGCAACTTTACCTTTACGTAAACTGCATTGCAACCAGAGGCACAAATAAAAACAGCTGGTCTATGTAGTGAAGATGCACCAGCTGTCAGCCATTTTTTACTCTAAAGCCCTTTCTGACGAAGCCTCAACTCACTTTTCCTGCCACAGAAACAGGTTTAACCATCAGTATAGCGCGCTGACCAATGGCTACTTTTGGGTTAGGGAAAATAACGGCTTCGCCTTCCACTTCCACTTTGTATTCCACGTCCTGGTCACTGGCGAGCACAGTGCCGACATCAAAACTGGTGAAGTTTTCAATATTGTCGGCAAAATGCAACTTAAAGGCTTCAGTGGTTTTATTGATAGAACGACGTACTTCGTACAGATTAAAGTCCGCTTCGTTAAACTCAGTGGTGGCAAGCTTTCCGCCGGAAATAAGAGCTCTTAGAGCCGCCGCTGCTTCAGCAAAACGGCTCATATCATTTTCACCAAAAGGCCTGGCTTTACCCAGCTCGATGGTAAAACCATGCGCCTTACAGCTTTGGGCGGCGAAATAACTAAAGGTGCTGGCCGGTGTTTGCATTAAAAGCACTGTGTTGGCACCACAGGCTTTTAAAAACTCAAACTGGTTTTTGCTCCAGTTTTCACCATGCAAAAACGGATAGACCACAAACTTTTCAAAACGTGAACCGCGAATGGCCGTATGTAGATCATAAAGTTTACGTTCGCGTAAACCTTCTGGCGCATCTTCAAAAAACTTCAGCACATAGGTCTCTAACTTTTTCGCTCGCTCGCGCTCAGCGCTTTGTACACCAGGTTCTTTGCTGTGATGACCTGAAAACAAGCGGTTTAAATTATCCTGAATTTCACGCACCCCCGCATTCATAGCCGGTGGGTTGCCAAATAAAAACAACACACGTTCTGTTAGTTGCAACTGCCCCGTCAATACGTTATTGAGCAATTCAGAGCAAAGCTCCACCGGTGCGGTTTCATTGCCGTGCACACCGCTTGAAAGCACTATATCCTGCTGGCCGAACTGCTTAGGCTGGCAATAGATCACACCTGTATCCCAGATTTGAATATCTGTGCCGTTTTTTAGCTGGTAGCGGGCAAAAGGTAAAAAATTGGGATGGGCTAAGGTGAGTTTTAAAAAATCAGGGTGGTGCTGCAATTGCTGCTGCAACTCTTCAGGCTTCATAGATGCTCCATAGGCTAGCGCTTAAACGCTTTGTTTTTTAATGCGCCCTATTCTATACCCAAAGCAATGCAGGCCAAAAGCAGACCAGAAAAACAAAGCTGCTTTTTATCACAAAGCAGCTTTGTCCGGACTTACAGCCTGTTGTTATAAACCACAGCTGGCGCCATAAATTGATTGAGCCCAGTGTGGGTTATCGATAAAGGGGTTGCGGTTTTGTTGCCATTCGTAAATACGGTTATTACGACGGCTTTCAAAACTATCGACCGGATCCTGAATATGCCATTGCAGCAATACACAAAGTTTTCCCATTTCAGTGGTGGCACTGCTGGCTGGAATATAGTTGCGTAAAATCAGGTTGGGAGTGCCCGTTTCGTCACCCCCTTCGTAACGTACATCCATATAAAACATCATACGGGCCACATCACCTTTGACCGCATTACGGGGTTCAAAGCTGTCGCTGTCGGTTTTATTTTCCGGGGCTTCAGTCAGTGGCGTACCACCTAAATCAAAGTCTTTATTGCCACGGCTGGAGTTAATAGACACATCAGCAGGCCGCAAATGATGAATATCAGTGTAAGCATATTGGCTTTCGCTTGGGAAACCATGACTTTTTGGCCAGACATGCTCACGATTCCAGGCATCTTGTGAATTACTTAAGCCAGCACGGAAGCTTTTAGCCTGAGAGCGACCTGCATACAACAAAATCACATTGTTGGTATTGTTTGGATCTTCGTCTGTATAAGACAACGCATCCCACACCTGACTATAAGTTAAACGCAGATGCCCACGTAAAATAGAGTTCAGTGCGGTTTTTAGTTCGCTGCCGGTTTTCCCCGCAGCAGCAGCATAATAGGTAGGCTGATTGATCACAGGGCCTGTGCCACCGCCACTACAAGTTGCAGTAAAGACTCCTGTTCCAGGATTGCCATAATTGGAAGACACAACCCAATCAGACACAAGATTATTATCTGTGGTTTTATTGCGGCTAATAGATTTATCCACGGCATTGATCGACCAGCCGGGTAAGCCATTTTCCCAGCCCACAGCATCAATTTCGGTACTGCCGTTTTTCAGTCTGACATAATCGCCATTATTACCAAATGCCAGGGTCAAACCGGATAAATGCGGTGTGACCCCGTACAAGGCCTGCATAGCCGCAGTATTTTTCGCCACAAGAAAATAGCTGCGTGGCGCTACAGTGCCGGATAAATTAAAGCTGCCACCATTGTCCTGCAAACTATAGCCTTGCAGGTTAATGGCTGTGCAGCTGTTGTTATAAAGCTCAACAAACTCTTCAGTAGCGTCATTGTTGGGGGCATCGTACAGTACTTCGGTGATAAGCAAACTGGCAAAACTGCTGCTGCAATAAAAGGCTGCAGCAAGCAGTGACAAGGTTGTGATCTGTTTCATGAGTGATCCTGTAAGTTCTTGTTATGGTGTGAGGTTATGCTTCCTGCCCCCAAAAAGGCTCTGCTTCTCCGTCAGAGCACAAACAAGACTAGCTCAGGTATATGACAAATTGCTTAAATTCAACACAAAATGTTTACTTTTTGATCATTAGAGCACTAAGCCCACATCACCAGCACAGCAGCCAGCACAATGAACGCCAGGCCCAGCAGATCCTGACGTTTTAATTTTTCTTTTAACACCAGCACCGAAATCAGCAATGTAAATAGTATTTCAACCTGCCCCAGTGTTTTCACGTAAGCCACAGCCTGCAGACTCATCGCAGTAAACCAGCCTAAGGAACCTAAACAGCTGGTAAAACTGGTGGCCAACGTCAGTTGTGGCCTTTGCCATAGTTTGACTAAGGTGGTTTTGTCGTTCAGAGCCAGATAAAGCAATAAAACTATGGTTTGGGTTGTGATCACAAAAAACAGTACCCAGGCAGCTGCTGGCAAAAATGGCAAACCAAGGGTGAGACTGGCTTCACGCACCCACAAAGAGGTCAGCGCAAAGGCTAAACCACTGCCCAAACCCAGGGCCAGAGTTTTAGCAGATAAAGAATGAATGCTGGTAGCTCCGGTCAGCAAAAACACTGCGACACCACCAATAAAAACGCCGACCCAACCTAAAGGACTGATGTAGGTACCAAAAAACATCACCCCAACAATAGCAGCCAAAATAGCCTCGCTTTTGGCAAGTCCTACCCCTATGGCATAGTTTTTTAGCCGGAACAGCACCACCATCAAGGCTGTTGCCAGAATTTGCATGGTCGACGCTGCCAGCACATAAAACACAAACCAGACACTAAAGTTTGGTATGGCATAGTCCTGCCACTGGTAAAGCCCAATTAAATACAGCAGCGCTAAAGGCCCGGCATAAATAAACCGCGCTAAAGTTACGCCCATCACTGGTACGTCTTTACTCAGTTGTTTTTGTAAGGCGTTACGCATTGCCTGCATAAAAGCAGCCAGCAGCGTAAAAAAGATCCATAAAGACATGCAGACTTCCAAAAATCAGTAAAACAAAATGATGCCTTGTTCAGAGAATGAAGGCAAAGCTTTTACCCGCTGTTTTAGCTGAAATGCTCATCTAGCAAAGCGATATCTTCAACCACCCACTGCGTTTCAATGCAGTCGGTCAGATGTGCTGCCATAAACTGGATCAGACGCCGTGCTGAAGCGCTCAGTCTTTTGTCTTTGCGCGCCACCAGATACCAATGGCTATTCAGCGGAAAACCCCTCACCTTCAACACCTTAAACTGCTCATTGCTTTGGCCTAAAGTATAGGCAGATAACACCGCAAGGCCTAAACCGCTGGCGACACTGAGTCGTATGGCTTCGTTGCTTTCAATCTGCATGGTTTTAGACAACTCAACACCCTGACTGCTCAACCAGGACTCAAATTGCATACGGGTGGCAGAGCCTGGTTCACGCATTAAAAACCGCTCGTTTTTTAGTTCTGCAAAATCAAGCTCACCGCCTTCTTCACAATAACGGGATGCCCAGTGATCCGCAGGCGCTATCAGTTGCAGCGGGTTCTTAATAATACGGCATGCCTGCACCAGCTCACCGCTTGGCGGTTGGCTAAACAGATATAAATCATCATCCTGATGGCCAAATCGGTTCAGAATATGAGCCCTGTTGCCTACGTTTAAGGTCACTTCAATTTTGGGGTTGGTTTTATCAAAAGCACCCAGAATAATGGGCATGACATATTTGGCTGTGGTCACTATGCCTAAACTCAAAGTGCCACTACGCCCGCCTTTGGCCTCCTCCAACAAAGAGGAAAAGTCATCAAAGCGGCTTAATACATCGGATGCCGCCTGAAACAACGCATCCCCAATATAAGTGGTATGCACTTTTCCTTCCCGGTATTCCAGCAAAGGTTGCCCTACTTCATCGGCCAGCTTTTTAAGCTGTAAGGAGACAGTAGGCTGGGTTAAATGCAATAAACGCGCGGCCGCCGACACAGACGCCAGACGCACCACCTGCACATAAACCTGCAGTAATCTGAAACTTAAATGCCGCACATCCATAGATAATCATCAATACCAAACTAGTAAACAATTAATTATACAATATACCCAAAGGCAGGCACAATCGCCAGCCAATAACAGCTACGGAGTTGGGTTATGCCGGATATTGTGATTGCGTTTTTCGCCTTTGGCCTTGTTGCGGGCTTATTAAAGTCAGATTTAAAGGTTCCTCAGTCTATTTACGAAACCTTATCTATTTTGCTGATGCTGGTGCTGGGCCTTAAAGGAGGTATGGCACTGCATGGTCAGGCCCATAGCGGTATGCTGCCTGATCTGTTGGCTGTGGGTGCTTTAGGTTTAATTATTCCGCTTTTGTGTTACCCGCTGTTACGTTACCTGGTGCAACTGAATAATTCCGACTCCGTCAGTATTGCCGCCCATTACGGCTCTGTCAGCGCCGGTACTTTTGCTGTGGTGTTGGCTCTGGCAGAAAAATCCGGCATGCCATTATTACCTGAAACCACTTTATATCTGGTGATGCTGGAATTACCGGCCATTGTCATTATGTTAGGGCTATACGGCGCTTTAAAAGGTCAGGGTAAACAAGCTCAGATCTGGCGCGAAGCCTTAACCAGCCGTGGCGTATTACTGCTCGGTGGTGGCGTATTGATTGGTTATTTGTACGGGCCTGAAGGTTTAGAGCCTATAGCTCCTGCCCTTATTGGTGGTTTTAAAACCATGCTGGCGCTGTTTTTACTGGAAATGGGCCTGTGCACTGCCAAAGTCTGTAACCCGCTACCGCTGCAACATTGGCGCTTAATGTTGTTTGCAGCACTGGCCCCTTTTGCTTTAGGAGCTTTAGGTTTAGCTTTTGGCTTACTACTGGATTTACCTCAGGGCACTTTGTTGGTTCTGACCACTTTAGCCGCCAGTGCTTCTTATATAGCAGCACCAGCCGCAGTGCGGGCCAGTATACCTGACGCCAATATAGGTCTGGCGATGATGGCGTCCTTAGGCATCACTTTCCCTGTCAATGTACTTTTGGCTATCCCTGTGTACCAGCATTGGGTGGAATTGGCGGTTGGAAATTAACCTAAGGTGCTGTAAAGCGAACAAAAAAAACGCAGTCACACCAAGGGGCATTGCATTTATGGGTTAAAGCAGTACTATAAGGCCCAACGTCGGTACGTAGCGCAGCTTGGTAGCGCACTTCGCTGGGGGTGAAGGGGTCGGAGGTTCAAATCCTCTCGTACCGACCATTAAATTCCCCTTTCATTCGATGAGTTATATGTGTTTTTAAACTCTGTATCGTTCATTGAATATCTCCACTGCTTTGAAATGTTGTTGATTGACTTTCGATAGTGACATTTGACTTTCCCTAAACGCTTGGGCCATGAGGCCTTGCTCTATGTAGAATTGTAACTTTGTTCTGTGTGAGCAACTTTTTCAAATGACACTCCAAAGTCTCTGCATAGTTTTTCACTTTCTGAAGTAATTTCTCAAACGTTGTTGAATTCAAAAACAAAAAAACTTAAATTGTGACGCAAGTAACACCGTCAAAGCATTGCTGTTGGGTTGTAAATAGCGATGCATAACGAGTGGCATATTTTTCCAAAACAAGGATGTGCTTTGAAAATCTTAGCGTTTTTATTAAATATTATGCTTTGGTTATCCCGAAAAATTTGATGATACCCACAACTGACCATTGATCGAGTAATAGATTAAAGCGTTGCTGGAAAGGTCATGACATAGGCCAAAACCAAAACACAAAAAACACCAGGGACGAACAATGACAAAAGCTTATATCGTAGACAGAGCGCTTCACTGGATATCATCCTTGTTGATCCTGTTTATGCTTTTGAATATGGGGTCTCAGATCCATCTTTTGGATTATCGTGTCAAAGGCCAAATGGAGCACAGGCAAGATGCGATTGAAGTGCATGCCTTGGTTGGAGCTATACTGCTGCTTGTGCTGGTATTCAGAATTGTTTGGGCCACACTATTCAAAGCTCAGATCCCCAGGAATTTAATACAGAATAAGCTCCATAACAGCTTTATCTCAGCCATCCAGTTTCTGCTTTATGCAGTCGTATTTGCATTAGCCGTCTCGGGAGTGATGATGGCAGGCGAAAGTGAACTTTCACTACATTTGTTGGGTGTGGAGCTTTCTTCGCCAGACCATAAAAATATTAAACAATACAGTCAGCTACTTGAAATTCATCTGTTTTTTATTTCAGTATTTTGGTGGCTTATTGGTTTGCATGTTGCTGGAGCTATGTACGCGAAACGGTAAATCAGGCCCAATAGGTTCTGCATTCCTCACGCTAACGAGTACCACAATCACCCCTATTCCAAAACTCCAGACACCTCTCCAGCAAATGGTGGGTAACGTGAATCTATAGGTTGAGGACTATCAGG
This sequence comes from Rheinheimera soli, assembly GCF_031457405.1. Classification (GTDB taxonomy): domain Bacteria; phylum Pseudomonadota; class Gammaproteobacteria; order Enterobacterales; family Alteromonadaceae; genus Pararheinheimera; species Pararheinheimera soli_A. The sequence goes on from NZ_JAVDWR010000001.1 coordinate 1,016,234, forward strand.
CGGAGCTGGCTCTGTGATGAAAAGAGCATAAGGTCCGTAGCATTTCAGCTTTCGGCTATATTCGGATCTGAATTCTGTTCAATTGTAAAAAAATATTGGATTTTTAATAAATAGTTCGTGTACATTCGTACTTGATTTAGTGACAACAGTAAGGAACCGTTATGCAAGTCAATTTGAATACCCCAACTGCAGCAGGAACATCAATAGCCTCGCCAGTGGCTCCAGTTGCTCCAGCCAAAACGACAACTGCTACAACCCCTTCTGCAGCAGATACCGTCACCTTGTCCGCAGAAGCGAAAGCTAAACTTGCAGCGGAGCTTGAATTCGGGACTTTAGGTAGTGGTTCAGGTAATGAACCCCCTATCAGAACATTTGGCAGCGGTTCTGGCAACGAGCCTCCTATCAGCACTTTTGGCAGCGGTTCTGGTAACGAGCCTCCTATCAGCACTTTTGGCAGCGGTTCTGGTAATGAACCACCTATAGGCGACAAAGGTAAAGACCAGGTGCAATAACAGTGGGGGATTTTGCATACACTGTAGACAAACTATTCTGGGTAGGCACTTTTTTACTGCTGATTGTCTCTGTATTTTACAAGCTGGATATGTCTTCACGGATTGCCTTAACAGTGTGGGTTGTAGGCAATTTGTTTATGGACCTGATTCAACCTTTTGTGATGGCTGTATCGACCAATCACGTAATACTAGGCTCTTCCTTTTGGTATCTTACATGGGGAACCATTGAGATATTATGTGTGTGGGGTATCTATAAAGTCCACGCTGTGCATGAGATCCCAGCCAGCAAGTTAACCCGCTACATTATGATCTGTTTTTTAGCCTTATGTTCAATGCAGTTGCTCCGTTTTGCAGACAGGATAGTTTTTGAAACCGACTTGCTTTCTGCCATGTATAAATATGGGATAGTTGCCATCAATATCTCTGTAGTACCCATGACCGCACTTTGGTTAGCAAAGGAAATAGCGGCAATCAGAAAAGGAATCGTCTTATGATTGAGATTGTATCGCTGATAACTCTCACTGTATTGCTGGCCTGCGGTATTTTCTTTTACAGGAAGACCTGTCGTAACTTGACCGTCAGTGAAATAGAACAAATAGTTTCGCAGCAAATGGATCAAAGAGCTCATAAGCTTTGTATGCAGGCTTTTTATGTGCAAAGAACCCGTCAAATGGATGAACGCAATAAGCTTGAGGAGCAGTTTCAGGACGACTTGCATCTGTATGTTGAAGACTTTCAGGCTGAAGTGGCTGAAAGCCTGCAACAGAATAAAGTGCGGGATATTCAAAGTTATGGTTTTATAAGGCTGACTAAATAGCCTTCTCTGAACGCTATTTAGTCACTTCTTTGTAATTGCCTGATGTTAGTTGGCCCACTGTTTTTCATACTGATAAAACGCAGGTTTTGCCAGACTTAGGTTTGGCTGATGCTGCTTCTTTATGTAGTGTTGAATATCCTGTTGCAGTTGCAGTACCGCATCCAGCAGTTCTGACAGAGCAAATTCTTCGGTGTGGAAAACAAAAGTTTTACTGCCTGGTTCAAGCCAGCAAAACATGGCTTCATTGTCCATCCAGGTGATCACCTGATTAAAGCTGGTTAAGTGATGAGCGTTGTAACGACGCATCGCCCCCGTATCCCGTACCGAATGGTCCAGTTCAGCGGCATGACGCCATAACATCTCATTACGCAAAGGATGACGAAGATCAGGTAGGTTGATTTCACTACGTAACGTCATGGCTCTGTGGCACAAATCCAGACCTAATTCTCCACAACATTTCGCTGGCCAGAAAATTCTGGATAACTGATAGCTGTGGATCAGGATTAAATGCACCGCATCGTACATGTCTTCGCAGGCACGACGCTGGCAGTCCCAGTCTTCAGACCAATCCTGTAATTGTTTGATGGCTCTGTCCAGTTCCTGACCAGCCTCGACAATCAGTTCACATTGCAATTCCGCTTGCTTTACATGCAACAGTATTTCTTTGGCATCCATTTCAACACTCCTTTGGTACGAGACAACACCTTTCATCAGGTACTCTTTAGGTTGAGTGTAGGAAGCTTATTCGTCTTTGCAAGCCAGTAAAACAAGGGTTAAGTTATAAATTTTCAGATATTTACCCATTACAGGTTCAATTTAAAATATAAGCTGCTGAGTTACTGAGCGATCCATACTTTTGGTTTTTTCATATTTTTTTTGTATATATTTTAGAAACTCAAGGCCCGTGATGAAAACAAAAAAGGAACAGCATTGAATTTGCCTGAATAAAGCCATCGCGGTAAAACAGGCTTTCATCAAATAGTTACATCTGTTGCTTATACTTTCACGTACAATAGCCGCCTTTTTCGTCGCCTCCGAGGATTTTTATGCTGGGCTTTTTTGAACGATTAACCAAACCCTTCCCTGATGACGAACCCACACAACCTCCTACGGGCTTGTTTGCATTTTGCCTGCATTACAGCAAAGGTATGGTGCTGCCTCTGATCCTGATGTCTATAGCGACCGCTTTACTGGCAGCGCTGGAAGTGTCCTTATTTGGTTATATGGGGCAGTTGGTGGACTGGCTGGTGAATAAAAATCCTGAAACCTTCTGGCAGGAAGAAAAAGATACCCTGATCACTATGGCAGTAGTGATGTTGGTGGTTTTGCCTGTTTTAGTGTTTGTACACTCGGCACTTATTCACCAGACCATTTTGGGCAACTACCCTATGTCCATTCGCTGGCTGGCGCACCGCTATTTACTGAAACAAAGCCTGGGTTTTTATCAGAATGAATTTGCCGGCCGTATTGCAACCAAGGTGATGCAAACCGCTTTGGCCGTGCGTGAAACTGCTACCAAGCTTTTAGATGTGATGGTGTATGTGGTGGTGTATTTTGGCGCTATGGTGTATCTGATCGCAGATTCAGATTGGCGTCTGGTCTTGCCTATGCTGGCCTGGTTAGTGCTCTACACTGGCCTGCAATTTTATTTTGTGCCCCGCCTGAAGCAGGTGGCTACAGAACAGGCCGACGCCCGTTCAGAAATGACAGGCCGTATTGTCGACAGCTACACCAATATCAGCACCATTAAACTGTTTTCTCATACCAGCCGCGAGTCAGAGTATGCCCGCGACAGTATGCAGCTGTTTCTGGTGCCTGTTTATAAGCAAATGCGTTTAGCGACCTGGCTGAATGTCAGTGTGCAGTGCCTGAATTACTTGCTGGTGTTTTCTATTGCAGCTCTGGCCATTTGGCTCTGGACTGTAAACGCTGTCACTGTAGGTTCTATTGCGATAGCCGTCAGTCTGGCTTTGCGTTTGAACGGTATGTCACAGTGGATCATGTGGGAAGTCAGTGCCTTGTTTGAAAACATTGGCACTGTGGCTGATGGTATTGCCACATTTTCGCAACCTCAGCAAATAGTCGATACAGCTGATGCCAAGCCTATTCAGGTGGCACAAGGCCAGATTGAATTTAAACAGCTGAACTTTAATTACGGCAAAGTAGCCGGCGAACAGGGTCCTGTGATTGATGGCCTGGAATTATCTATTAAACCTGGCGAAAAAGTTGGTTTGGTTGGCCGTTCCGGTGCCGGAAAATCCACGCTGGTGAACTTGCTGCTGCGTTTTTACGATGTCAACTCAGGCCAGATTTTAATAGATGGCCAGGACATTAAAACCGTATCACAGGAAAGTTTACGCGCTCATATTGCCATGGTCACTCAGGACACTTCTTTATTACATCGCACAGTGCGGGAAAACATTCTGTATGGTCGCCCTGGTGCTACTGAAGCAGAAATGATGGAAGCCGCGCGTTTAGCTGAAGCTGATACTTTTATTCAGGAACTGACCGATCTGAAAGGCAACAGTGGTTATGATGCTCAGGTGGGTGAACGTGGCGTTAAATTGTCTGGCGGTCAACGTCAGCGTATTGCTATAGCCAGGGTGTTACTGAAAAACGCCCCTATTCTTATTCTGGATGAAGCCACTTCAGCGCTGGATTCTGAAGTAGAAGCGGCTATTCAGCAAAGTTTAACCCAGCTTATGATAGGTAAAACTGTAATAGCTATAGCGCACCGTTTATCTACTATTGCAGCGATGGACAGACTGATAGTGCTGGATCAGGGCCGTATAGTTGAACAAGGCAGCCATCAGGAACTGATAGCCCAAGGTGGAATTTACGCTCAGTTATGGGCGCACCAAACCGGCGGTTTTATTGGAGTGGAATAAAAATGGGGTCATATCACATTGTTAACAGTTAACAATGTGATATGACCCCATTTTTATTAGCTTAAGCGTGGATCGGTTTCGGCCACCATAGGCTGCTTTAAGTGTTCACTTCTGAACTGCAGTAACACCGGGAAAGGTTTTAAATCTACTAAATCCCGGAATAATATCCAGTCGACCAGGGTATACAAGCTAATAGCTGTGTAGTCCCACTGTCCAAACTGCCCTGCTTTGATCTGCTGCTCCAGCGCTTCCAGCGTGGCCTGAATACGCTCGTGCTGCAAATTAAAAAACAGTTTGTCTTCATTCACATCAAAACCTGAACGCGTGCAAAGCAACAGCTCAACCAACGAATCTGTACAAGCGTTAATAGTGGTCAGGCTGTTTTCCTGATCCCAGCTTAATGGTTTGAAATTTAACTTTTGCGCTAAATAACGATAGATCACAGCTGAATCGAAAATCACCTGCTCACCGTCAACCAACACCGGCACTTTACGGGCCGGATTATGTTTCACCAGTACAGAACGTCCTTCCGATTCAAAAATATTTAAGGCGACAAACTGATAAGGCTGACCAGCCAGCACTAAACGTAACCGACGCACAAAAGGCGAAGCCACAGAACCTAATAACTGCATAACCTACTCCATTTTCAGATCAGGGCTTTAGTGTACAACCTTAGCAACCGGCTTCGATAGCCCTGATCCAGGCTTAATTTGGACTCACTGCAGAGAGCTTTTTCAGTTCAAACTGATAGGCGGCTTGGGCTACCTGCGCGATAATAGCTTCATTAATTTTGTTTGATTCGGCTGAATCTTTCACAAAAACAGCGACCAGCAAAGCCCGGCCATCGGGCAGCATAATGACCCCCATATCATTGGTTGCTGCTGTTTTTCCAACTCTGACACCTGAAGTACCGGTTTTATGCGCTACTACTGCATCTGCAGGCAACAAGCCTTTTAATCGCGCTGGCCCTGTGGTGGTTTCAACCATCCATTTCCACAATAAGGCCTGAGAGGTTTCAGACAACAGCTTTTTTTGTTGAAACTTTTTTAAGATCCGGGCGGCAGCTTTCATTGATGTCCAGTTCTGATATTGAACCTGATCGTCAGCATGCATTTGTGCTTCATTGGCCACAACTTCAGTTTCTGCGATCCCCAAAGACTGAATATATGCATGCAGAGCCGCAGGCCCACCAATGAGTTCAAACAACAGATCACAGGCCACATTATCGCTGTGCGACACTGAATACTGCAGCAGTTGCTCAATGGTGACGGTAAATTCGTCGCCCTGATAATCTTTCATCATAGGAGCCCAGGTATTTTGTAATACCTCTGCACGTTTTACTGCCACTGACTGGCTCAATTCCAGTTTGCCTTGATCCACCTGATGTAACACCAGCAATGCTAAATGCAGCTTAAATACACTTTGCATCGGAAACTTTTCAAAAGGATTCACCAGCAAAGGCTCCAGATCATCAGGCCCCCACACCGCAACCCCTACTGTGGCCTTTTTGCCTGTCACTATGGTTTCAATTTGCTCTTTTAACAAAGGGGATTGTGCAGAAACAACAAATGAACTCAGCGTCAGGACCAACACAGCTGTGACCTTCAAAACCGGTTTTGCTATTAAGTTCATAGGGCTATCCTTATTATACTTTCTATTGATTATAGAAAAGGCAGCCGCAGCTGCCCTCTTATTCTGACCATGACTAATTATTCAATTTGCCTGCGGCCTTCCGAACTGCGCATCTCCCGAACCTGAGCTCTGGGTTGCTCTGCACGAGGCTGTTCAACACGAGGTGCCTGGTGGCTGCGCTCAACTCTGGGCTGCTCGCTCCGCGGCTGTTCAACACGGGGAGCCTGGTAACTGCGTTCAACTCTGGGTTGCTCGATACGAGGCTGTTCAACCCGGGGTGCCTGGTAGCTGCGCTCAGCTCTGGGCTGCTCCTCGGCACGAGGTGTCTGATAGTTCCTCTCTGCCTTCACTGCAACAGGCTGCGAATGTTGTTCTTTAATCCTTTCCCTTACCACTGCAGAATCTGGTCGTTGTTTAACATCCCCGCTGTAGGGTCTGTCAACCCGGGCCTGCACTTCTTGTCTTTGTGCTCTCTGGTCAGCATTAAAAACCGGGGCGCCAGCTTTATCCCGGGTTAACTCCATACGTCTGCGCTGTTCATGATCCAGTGACTGAGTTCCATTTCTATCCTTTATTACCGACCTGTCTGCCGGGCGTTCAGACGCAAACTTGCGTTCTTTGTCATCAAAGCGCTGAGCTTTTTCACTATTAAACTTGCGATCCGGTGCATAACCTTTATTTTCACGGGTTTGAGCCGCCCATTCACGTTGCTGCTCTCTGTTTTGATAGCTACGGTTGCCGCTGAACTCACGGGTTGGCTGATAGCCTGCATGGTAGCTGACACCGCGTCTGTGATGCGGGTTATGGCGCCAGTGATGTGACTTTTTATGATGCACAATCTGATGACTACGATAGTAATAAGGATCACGCCAATGATGACGATGATCGATCACAACGATTTGCCGGCGCGGCCAGTGAAAACTACTGAAGTAGAATCCCGGAGTAATATGAATACCCACACCCCAGGAAAACCCACGATGCACAGCATAACCTGCAGGCACATGCCAATAGACAGGTGGGTAGCTATGCCACCACCATGGTCCGTAGACAATTTGTGGATCGTAATAAGGCAGGTACACTACTTTTGGTGAAGCAGATTCAATGATGATGGTTTTTTCTTCCCTCACCACTTTAATATGTTGCTGCTTATCCAGATTACCTGAAGCATAGGCTTTGGTACGTAACGTCTGGATGCTGGTCATCACTTGCGCTTCCTGACTTAAAAAAGCATCACCTAAACGTTGAGTCCAGTCAATGTCATCACTCATACGTTGCAGCAATTGTGGGAAAGGTACCAAAGCTTTTACACTTGGATCCCAGTCCATATCTTCCACTTCGTCCAGTGCTTTTTCAGCACTGTAACCAGGGTGTTCTTCCACCCAACGATGGGCTTTAATCACTTCCAGTGGATAGGTTGACGCTATTAACACATGCGACAACACTGTGTCCGGATACAAAGCCACAGGAGCAAGCATAGCGTCCAGCTCAGCCTGGCTAAAACTTTGCACTGTGCTGCCTGCACTGGCGGTTTGTTGTGCTGCAACAGGAGCAACCAACAAGGCTGGGAATAAAGCCACTGAAAGCAAAGGTAAGCATTTCATCAAGGCATGCATAGTACGCTCCTGCCACGTTATAGCCATGGCCACCACAATTCGGATCTACGGATAAAAGTGTCGCGAGATCCGACGCCACACTCTAAAAACTCGTTTTAGCCTGATGCTTTTATCACCAGCTTGCCTGAGGTTATAGCAATAAATGCCTGAACAGCTTCTGAATGAGCTTTGCCTCTTTATATGCAGGCGAAGCATGTAAAACTTAGACCGGACTTGTACTGACTATCAGGTTATGAAGCTTTGACTCTGAAAAGTGCTGAAGGTTTAAAGCCTGTCACCAGAGAGGTGCCGGTGATCACCACAGCCACTCCTACAAAAGTATGCCAGCCTAAGGCTTCATCTAAAAACACATGACCCCAGAATACGCCAAATACCGGAATTAAAAAGGTGACGGTTAAAGCCGGAGTAGCACCTTCATCCTGTACTAAGCGGAAATACAATAAATAAGCCACACCGGTACAAATCACGCCAAGCGCCAGCACAGCAAAAGCCACATTGACGCTGATATCCGCTTGCACAGGAAACAACAGCATTACAGGCGCCAACATTAAAGTGGAGGTCCACATACTGCCATGTGCATTGGTATAAGGTGCGACAGTTTTTGCCAGTCGGGTGTAATGAGTGGCTATGCCATAACAAAAAGCCGCAGCTGCAGCACAAAATACTGCCACTAAAGCACCTGGTTCCAACACTACAGGATCAAAACCTACCAAAATAGCGACACCACTAATACCCAATACCAATCCGAGCAGAATACGTAAATTCAGACCTTGCCTGAAGACCAGAATACCAATCAAAGCGCCCCAGATAGGAGCTGTGGCATTGAGCACAGACAACACAGAAGCAGTTAAGGTTTGAGCGGCATAAGCAAAAAGTAAAAATGGCAATGCCGAGTTAAAAAAGCCCAGAATAAAAAAATGCTTCCAGTTGTTTTTTAGATCCAGTTGATGCTTTTTCAGTAACCAGCCCATTCCTGCTAAAAACACAGCAGCAAATAACACCCTGCCCGTCATCAAAGCCGCAGGTCCTAAAGTTCCGACTGCAATACGCATAAATAAAAACGAGGAACCCCAAATAGCGGCCAAACTGAACAGACGAATAAAACTGGCAGGCTGCATTAAAAACTCCTGTAAATCATGGGCTGCTGAACTTTGAATTGAAAATTTTTTTGATTTTTTACTTAAATATGCAGTTAAAACGCAAAAAGATGAAAAAATCTAAAAAAGCCGGGTTGCGAAGCTATGCAGATATACTGCATAATTACCCCGCTTCATTTTTGCTTTATTGCTTCAGCCCATACCACTTTTGTATGGGCTTTTTCATTTCTGGGCCAGATTAACTACTAACTCTGATCGTCCTGGCTTATTCTGCTGGCCACAGCACCTGTCTGCTGTTGATACTTCGCATCCAGTCTTTTGTTGTAAGGACGGGCAGCTTCGCCTGTCATAGTTTCAAAATTCAGAGCACCAATTTTCATATTGGGTCTAAGCGCCAGCGGTAAACGACCACTGTTATAGAATTCCAGCACTATATTGCCAGACCAGCCCGGATCGATACGGTGCGCAGTCACATGCACCATTAAACCCAAACGTGCCAATGAAGAACGGCCATCTAACCAACCGACTATGTCCGCTGGCAAAGTGACGGATTCCAGCGTAATAGCCAAAGCCAGTTCGCCCGGGTGCAGGAAAAAAGCTTCGTCATCTGTTAATACAATTTCATCACTCATTACTGAATTTAACGCATGATCCACTTCTTCGCGTGGACCACTTAAATCAATAAATGCAGCGGCATAAGCACGGAAAGTGCGGAATTTATGGCCTAAACGAATATCCACACTGACACCGCTGATCATATCTGGTGTTGGCCGTGGCGTAATTTGGATCTTGCCTTCATCTAAATAGGCTTCAATGTCGCGGTCACACAATCTCATGGTTAATCATCCGTAAAAATAATTTCGGGTTGCTTTGCTTGCTGATGCTGGGAGTTCCAATATAAAGCAAAGCTCAGTTGTCGTGCTATAGCCCGGTAAAAACCAGTACCGCTTTCGGCTGGGTTCAGCACAATTGGCGTTCCGGCATCACAAGACTGGCGTATTTGTTTTTGTAAGGGTAGCTGACCCAGTACAGGCACCTGATAGCGTTCTGCTAACTCTAAGCCACCGTTGGTACCAAAAATATCATCGATTTCACCGCAGTGACTGCACTGGTAAAAACTCATGTTTTCTACCAATCCGAGCACCGGAATATTCACGCTGCGAAACATAGCAATGGCTTTTTGTGCATCGGCCAAGGCCACATCCTGCGGCGTAGTGACTATTAAAGCCCCTGTCACCGGCAATTTTTGTGACATGGTCAGCTGAATATCGCCTGTGCCTGGTGGCATATCGACAATTAAATAATCTAAGTCAGGCCACAAGGTTTCGTTTAATAGCTGCAACAACGCCTGACTGGCCATAGGGCCACGCCAGACCGAGGCATTTTCCGGGTCAACCAAAAAGCCTATCGACTGCAGATAAATACCAGCGGCTTCTTTAGGCAATAAATGCTTATCATCAGGTGATTCAGCTTTGGCGTCTTTTAAACCCAACATAGTGGGAATAGAAGGACCATAAATATCGGCGTCCAGCAGCCCTGTTTTTGCACCTTCTAAACCTAAAGCCACAGCAAGATTGACGGCAGTAGTGCTTTTACCTACCCCACCTTTGCCCGATGCCACCAAAATCACTTGCTTGATGTTGCGATACGCTGGCTCTGCGGTGTTTTGATGCTGAAGTTCCAGCGTAACACCCGGCTGCACCTGCTGCAGCTCAGGTAATAATTCATCAGCCAAAGAAGCCCATGGGAATTTCAGCGTTAAACTCAGGCTATTCTGTTTAGCATTAAAAAGTGCCTGCTGAATTAAACTATCCAGCGGCATAGGAAATTCGCTGCTTTGAAATTCCGCCAAAGTTTTAGCTAAAATTTGCGGCATACCATCACTGGACGGTTGCTGTTCTGCTGATTTTTTAAACCATTTAAACCACATCGTGTCACTCAATCTGCTGTACAGAGTAAAAACTCTGTTTTTTGCTACCGATCCAGCGCTTTGCTGCTTTTGAACTGGTGCGCTTTAACGCGCGCTATTGTATCATTAAGCCACTTTTTTCAGTGATATATCTATGAGTTATCGATGACACAACGCAAAATTCTTATCACCAGTGCTTTACCTTATGCCAATGGCCCCATTCACTTAGGTCATATGCTGGAACATATTCAGACTGACATCTGGTCTCGTTTCCAAAAAGCCCGTGGTCATCAGTGTTATTTTGTTTGTGCCGATGATGCTCATGGCACCCCTATTATGCTCAAGGCTCAACAGCTGGGTATTACCCCTGAGCAGATGATTGCCCAAACCTCACAAGAGCATCAGGCCGACTTCGCGGACTTTTTAATAGGTTTTGATAACTATCACAGCACCCACAGCGAAGAAAACCGCCAGTTTGCCAGCGATATCTATACCAAGCTGGACCAGGGTGGTTATATCAAACGCAAAACCATCAGCCAGTTGTTTGACCCGGAAAAACAAATGTTCCTGCCGGACCGTTTTGTTAAAGGCGACTGCCCTAAATGTGGTGCTTTGGATCAAAACGGCGACAGCTGTGATTCCTGTGGCGCAACCTACAGCCCGGTGGAACTTAAAAACCCACGTTCAGTGGTTTCAGGTGCCACTCCGGTATTAAAAGACAGCGAACACTATTTCTTCGACTTGCCTGCTTTTGAGCAAATGCTAAAAGACTGGACCCGCAGTGGTTCATTGCAGGACGAAATGGCGAATAAACTGCAGGAATGGTTTACTGAAGGCCTGCAACAATGGGATATCAGCCGAGACGCGCCTTATTTTGGTTTTGAAATTCCAGGCGCTCCAGGCAAGTTTTTTTATGTCTGGCTGGATGCTCCTATCGGTTATTTAGCCAGCTTTAAAAACTACTGTGATAAAACAGGCGTGAACTTTGACCAGTTCTGGCAAAAAGACTCAGAGGCTGAGATTTACCACTTTATCGGTAAAGACATTATCTATTTCCACAGCCTGTTCTGGCCGGCTATGTTAGAGGGTGCAGGTTACCGTAAACCGACCTCTGTTTATGCTCATGGCTTTGTCACAGTCAACGGTGCAAAAATGTCTAAGTCTAAGGGGACTTTTATCAAAGCCCGCACTTATCTTGAGCATTTAAACCCGGAGTATCTGCGTTATTACTTTGCATCCAAGCTCACCAGCAATATCACCGACCTGGATTTAAATCTGGAAGACTTTGCGCAAAAAGTGAATGCAGATTTAGTAGGTAAAGTGGTGAATATCGCCAGTCGCTGCGCCAGCTTTATCAGCAAAAAATTCGATGGCAAGTTAACAGCCGAGATTGCAGAACCCGCTTTATTGGCCGAGTTCACAGTTGCTGGCGAAACCATTGCCGACAGTTTTGAAAAACGTGAATTTGCCCGTGCTATCCGTGAAATTATGGCGCTGGCTGATAAAGCCAACCAGTATATAGACGCCAAAGCGCCCTGGGTGCTGGCAAAAAATGAAGCGACCTTAACCGAAGCGCATTTGGTCTGTTCCATGGGCATTAACCTGTTCCGCGTTTTAATGCATTACTTAAAACCAGTACTGCCAGCTATGGCGAAAGAAGTGGAACTGTTTTTAAATGACGAATTAAGCTGGTCGACTTATCAGACCGCATTAACTAATCACAGCATCAATGTGTTTAAGCCATTGATGCAACGTGTAGATATGACAAAGGTAGAAGCTATGGTCGAAAGCTCGAAAGAAAACCTGCAGCAAACAGCTGCGGCTCCGGTCGCTAAGGCTGTTGTGGCAGAATGCAAAGCAGCTGCTGTTGCTCCGGCAGATGGCGCTATCGAACCTATAGGCGAAACCATTAATATTGACGACTTTGCCAAGCTGGATTTACGTGTTGCCCGCATTATCAACGCTGAACATGTGGAAGGCGCTGACAAACTGGTGAAACTGCAACTGGATTTAGGCAACGAGCAACGTCAGGTGTTTGCAGGTATTAAATCGGCTTACCAGCCAGAGCAGTTAATAGGCCGTCTGACAGTCATGGTTGCCAACCTGGCGCCACGTAAAATGCGTTTTGGTCTGTCTGAAGGCATGGTGATGGCCGCTGGCCCTGGTGGCAGTGATATTTTCCTGTTAACTCCAGATGATGGCGCAACACCAGGTATGCGCGTTAAGTAGAAAATACGGGCGGGTCAGATGTAAATCGCCCGCCTTTTTTGTGACAAGGAAAAGCATGTCTAACATTCTGCGTTCGTTTTCTTCGTTGTATTTTGCCACTTTATTGATGGTACTCGCCTCTGGGGTACTGACCACTTATTTAGGCTTACGCCTTGCCGCAGACTCGGCTGCCCAAATCTGGATAGGCGGCATGATGTCGGCTTACTATCTGGGTTTGGTCGCAGGTTCTAAAATTGGTCACCGTTTAATAGCCCGTGTTGGTCATATCCGTGCTTTTGTTGCCAGCGCCGGTATTACCACAGCAAGCGCGCTTGGCCATGCCCTGATAGACGATTTAGCTATTTGGCTGGTGCTGCGCCTGATGGTCGGCATGGGCATGATGTGCATGTATATGGTGCTGGAAAGCTGGCTGAACGAGCAAGCCGACAGCAAAAACCGCGGCACAGTCTTTGCCAGTTATATGATTGTCTCTTATTTAGGTTTAGTGCTGGGCCAACTGGCCATTAGCTTAAACCCGGAACTGACACTAAAACCTTTGCTGATAGTGGCTATGTGTTTTGCGCTTTGTATTGTGCCTTTGGCCTTAACACGCCGTATTCACCCTGCCCCTTTACAGCCAGCGCCGCTGAAAATAAAACTATTCTGGCAAAAAGTACCGCAGTCGCTCACCACTATTGCGATGGCTGGCGTTATTGTTGGCTCCTTTTATGGTTTGGCTCCGGCTTATATAGCCCATAGCGGTGCCAGTACAGAACAAGTGGCAGCTTATATGGCCACTACTGTGGTTGCAGGTTTAGTGGCGCAGTGGCCTATGGGCCGGTTGTCAGACAAAATCAAACGCAGCCGTTTAATCCGCACTAATACAGTGTTGTTAGGCATAGTTGTGCTTTGTATTGCCATATTGCCGTTAAGCGGTATTTTGCAGCTTATCTTCACTTTTGCCTTTGGTATTCTGGCCTTTACCTTGTACCCACTGGCAACAGCTTTGGCCAATCAGAATGTGGAGCAGGAACATAGGGTCGCTTTGTCCGCCACTATCTTGCTGACCTTTGGTATGGGCGCTTGTATAGGGCCTTTAATAGCGTCCAGCTTTATGCAACTGGTGGGTAACAGCATGTTGTATGGTTTTATGGCACTTTGTACCCTGCTGCTGTTTTTACGTTTAACTCATGTCAATTATCAGCAGAAACAACAGAATAAAGAAGTGCCACAAGATTATGTCATGGCGTCCGGTGACTTAATGTCCTCTCCTTTAGCTGCAGCCTTAGATCCCCGGGTTGACGAGCAAATGGTGCAGGAACAGATGGTACAACCTCATCTGCATGAAGCCGACTTACCAACTGCGGATCAGGAATTGAGCAGTATGGAGAGTGAAAGTGAAGTTGTTGCAGACACTGAAACTGTTGAAGTGGAAGCAGTAGCCGAAGCTGAGCCAGATAAAAACAAACCGGCATAAGTAGTCTTGCTTTACCTAAAGTAAACCCAAAGTAATTGGAGTTGCAGTTAGGCGACAAGTGCTTGAGACCCCAGGAGCATAGTTTACCTATGTGACTGGGGCGAAGGCGCGCAGGTAACAAAGCTGCAGCTTCAAGTACGAAGGGGTTAAAACAGTGTCAGTACCAGTTTGCCTACTACGGCATTGGACGCCAACAACTGATGCGCTTTGTCTGCTTCCGACCAGTCCATACTTTGCGCCAGTACAGGCTTAATTTTACCTTCAGCCAAAGCCTTACCAAACTGCTGATTAAAATCGCTGATCAATGCAGCTTTGTAGCCATCAGTCCGGTTTCTAAGTGTTGAACACAGCAGCTGACCACGCTTTTTCAGCATCAGGCCTAAATCCAGCTCCGGGGTCATACGGCCACCGAGCATAGAAAGTACAATGATCTGACCATCCAGTGCCAACAGCTGAATATCTTCAACTATGTAATCGCCTGCGACAGGATCGATTATCAAATCAAAACCTTGTGGCCGTGCTGCTTTTAACTCCACAGCAAAATCATGGGTTTTATAGTTCACAGCAAAATCCGCCCCTAAGGCTAAACAGGCTTTGGCTTTTTCATCTGAACCTACAGTGACAGCCACAAAACAACCTGAAGCTTTGCCCAACTGTATAGCTGCAGTTCCGACACCGCTACCACCTGCATGCACTAATAACGCGCCTTGATCCGGCAAATGCCCGACAACACGCATGGCCTGAAAGGCAGTTAAAAACACTTCGGCGCAGGCTGCAGCTTCGGCCATACCTAAAGTTGCTGGTTTTTTAATTAAATGCTCAGAGTGCATTGCCACATACTGGGCATAACCACCGCCAGGCACTAAGCCAAATACAGCCTCACCCAGCCAGTCTTTTGAAACATCATCAGCCACAGCTACTACAGTGCCCGCGACTTCCAAACCCAAGGTATCGGATTCACCTGGTGGCGGCGGATATAAGCCAGTGCGCTGCAACAAATCAGCCCTGTTGATACCAGCAGCGGCCACTTTGACCAGCACTTGCCCTGCTTTTACCTGAGGAACAGCCACCGTTACCTGCTGTAACTGGCTTTGAGAACCGGGGTTAATCACCTCAATAGCCATCATCTGACTGGGTACAACATGGTTTTGTATCAATTTAGTGAGTCCTTTTCATAGTTTTGCTTTAGCTTTTGCGCGCTCTTCACTAAAATAGCGCCCCTTGCCCATCTACAGAGTTGACCTATGTCTCACAGTATCATTTTACAACCCGAACGCGAAAAATCCTTAAGACGCCGCCACCCTTGGGTATTTTCTAAAGCGGTATTGCAGGTCAAAGGTAAACCAGATTCGGGCGAAACTGTAGATGTACTCACCCACGATGGCAAATGGTTATGCCGCGGTGCTTATTCAGCCGACTCGCAAATTCGGGTACGCGCCTGGACCTTTAACGAAAAAGAACAGATCGATCAGGCCTTTTTCACCCGCCGTATTCAGCGCGCCTGGTCTGTGCGCCAGGATATGTACGACCTAACGCAAACCAACGGTTTACGTATAGTAGCTGCTGAATCTGACGGTTTACCAGGTGTCACTGTCGATTTATACGCTGATGTGCTGGTCTGTCAGCTGTTATCCGCTGGTGCCGATGCAAACCGTGAATTAATAGTAGAAGCATTAAAACAAACTTTCCCTGATGTCAGCATTTACGAGCGTTCAGATGTGGATGTACGGAAAAAAGAAGGCTTAAAACCTGTCACAGGCTGGTTGCATTTACCTCGTGAAAGCGGCGAAGTGGTCATTCTGGAAAACGGCATGAAGATTCTGGTGGATGTGATCAACGGCCACAAAACAGGTTTTTATCTGGATCAACGCGATTCACGCGCTGCTGCTGGCCGTCTGGCTAAAGGCAAAACCGTACTGAACTGCTTCAGCTACACCGGCACTTTTGCTTTATCCTGCTTAAAAGGTGGTGCAGAGCATGTGACTAACGTCGATATGTCGGATTTAGCCTTAAAAACGGCAGAACGCAACTTAGCCCTTAATGATATGGAACTGGATAAAACCAGCAACGTCAAACAGGACGTGTTTAAACTGCTGCGCGAATACAAAGAGCAAGGCAAGTTGTTTGATATGGTGATTTTAGACCCACCAAAATTTGCCGACAGCAAAGCCCAACTGATGCAAGCTGCCCGTGGTTACAAAGACATCAACCGTGTGGCTATGCAGTTGGTGAAACCAGGTGGTTTGTTGCTGACCTTCAGCTGCTCAGGCTTAATGGAAGAAATGCTGTTTCAAAAAATAGTGGCCGACGCAGCACTGGATGCGAACAAAGATTGTTTGTTTATCGAGAAACTCAGTCAGTCCAGCGACCACCCTATTGCCAGCTTCTACCCTGAAGGTCGCTATCTGAAAGGTTTAGTCTGCAAGGTATTTTGAACCGTACTTTGAATGGTATTTAAAAAGTATTCTGATTGGGGCTTTTGCCCCAGTCCATCAACTAAGGAGTGTTCGATGACGATAAAAAAATTAGCTTTAGTAGTGGCTGCGGCCTTAAGTTTTTCCGCTGCGGCCGACTGGTCTGTCAATAGCGAGCAATCCAGCCTGACTTTTGTGTCTGTGAAAAATGAAGTAGTAGCCGAAACCCACAGTTTTAAAGAACTCACAGGCAAGCTGACGTCAGCAGGTGAATTTTCAGTGGCGATCCCGGTCATGAGCATAGACACCATCATTCCAATTCGTAACGAACGTATTCTGGAGCATGTGTTAGCGGCCAAACAATACGCAACTATCAATGCCAAAGGCAAAGTAGACAATAAAGTGTTAGCTGGCTTAAAAACCGGTGACAGCGTTGTTGTGGATCAATCGTTAGATTTGACCTTACTCACTCAAAGCCAAAGCCTGATGGCCAAAGTAAAAGTGACCAAAGTGTCAGACAGCCAATTGGTAGTCACAACTGTTGCGCCAATTATGCTGGACGTAAATAAATTCAAATTAAACGCCGGTGTAGAAAAACTACGTGAACTGGCAGGCCTGAACAGCATCAGCCCCATGGTACCCACTACTTTTAGTCTGGTATTGGTGAAGTAGGTTTTTGGTTTAGTTTGATTTGTGAAACAGCCACCGTTTGGTGGCTGTTTTATCCTCGCCTCAAATGTAGAAGCTGATCATCAAACGATTTTTTTATAATTCACATTGCGTTGTCTGGGGTCAAAATAACCCAAGATACAATTGGGATTCACTATACAAAGTTGAATGTGATTTTTTTCCCGGAATCCGGCATTTGGATAAAGATCCTTCCCCTCAGGAAACATTCCACGGACAGAATCAATGAAGCTTTGATGATTTCTTATTTTTCGAATGTTTGTTCCTGAGGTATCTGCAAGACCAAGCTCCTTGGCGATAGCTTCATTATTGATTTGCTGGAGATGCATCATAACCTTGCAATCAAGTTCTCTGACCATATTTATACCGTCTTGGACAATTTGATTCACGGGGAGCGTTTTATTTATAGTTTGCAGTTCCAACTTCAGAATTTCATAAGCTTTTTTGACTTTTGCGACATCGGCGGAATCAAGAAGATCAATACAATATCCTAGCTTTATAAAAGCTCCAATAACAGCGGGAGTTTTAACTTTGTTACTGTCCTTTGCCCATTCAAGTGCACGTTCATAGCTCCCTTCCCAAAAATAGATACCATGCCCGAGCCAGTCATAGGCGTTTTCACTACTACCCAGGACTTCTCCATTTTTGACAACACCGTCAAAAACTGACTTATCGCAGCCATGAAAGCCGACAACTAAGCCAGGAGAAATATACATTTATGAGATGACTCTGTTGATTACTTTTCCGCTAGCGTTAAGTATTCCTGACCGTTTCAACGACTGCTTAATTTTTTCCCGTGCCTCTGGGGTGAGTTCTTTTTTTTTGCTCTTGAACTTTAAATCAGCCAGTCTTTCGTCCAACGAAGTCTGAAGATCAAACATATTCCATCCTTCTACAATCAAGTTTAACATTGAGAGGAGTTTACAATAGCAGCAGTAATGTTTATAGGTTTCAGCTGCAAATACTACTAAAAAACATCGGCCCTATTAATTCAGTTCTATAATCTGCACACCCAACTGATAGCAATCTTCCTGCTCCTGAGCGCAGCGCATCACTTTAGCGTGGGCGGATAAAGGGGGGAAACTGGGGTTGGAACTTTCCATTTTGATGTAGAGCAAAATGCCCATTTCCAGCGGTTCGTCTATTTCCAGCGACATACCAGTGGAGCTTAAATCGCGGCAAATGGCGTTAATCACCCGGCCAGATTCAGGATCGTTAATCATTAACTGCACCTGAGCATTCACCATCATTCGGTAGTAGTTGCGTTTATCACTGTGGCCTAACATAAACTTTTACTGCCTCCCCTTCGTAGCCGAAGCCACAGCTGTTTTGCTGCAATTCCAGTTACTTTGGGTCTAATGTTTTGAATTGATATCTTTTATAGATCGGCAACAGGCCAGTGTAAAGGCTTTTATTCAGCTTACTTATGCATATGGCTGCAGAGTAAATCATCCACCAGCATCTGAATATGCTTGGCACTGATAGGCTTACTGACAAAAGCGTCGGCTCCGGCATCCAGCGCTATCATTTCATCGCGTGGAGTATCCAGGCCCGACATTATCAGAATGGGGATATGACCGGTTTCAGGGGCGTTTTTCAATAAGCGGCAGGTGTCCAACCCATCTAAGCCCGGCATACAGATATCCATCATTACCAGATCCGGTTGTTGTTGCAACACCAGTTGTAAAGCTTCCACTCCACTTTTGGCATAACACAGTTGGTAAAAAGGCGACAAAGCCAGTTCAAGCAGGCGAAACATAAAGTCTTCGTCGTCCACTATCATGACCTTTTTTTGCTTCAGTTCCATTGTCTGCATCCTTGTGTCTCCATTCCAACGCATCGATGCGCCTGAACTAAGTGTATGGCTTATTTAGCGATTTGCCAAAAAACAGCCACATTTTTTTCTAAAAAATTTACTTTACTTTAACTCTGCAACGGCCTGCAAGATACGTTTTACCGACACAGGATAAGGTGTGCCTAAAGTCTGAGCATGTAACGACACTTTAAGTTCCTCCAGCATCCAGCGAATAGCCAGCACCGGCTCCGGAATACTGCGGCCGGCAAACTTCCCCAGTAAATTCTGATAAGCATCTGCTGCCTTTTGATATTCGTGTGACATTAATCGGTCGCGGTTTGGATCCACAGGCAGTTTTTCCTGACGTTTTTGCAGTGCCTGTAAATAACGCAAAATAGCATCCAGACGTGCCGCACCATGAGTGCTGACGAAACCTTTAAACAATAAGGAATCCAGATGTTGCTTGATTTCCCCCTGGCCTTGCACATGTTTTAACTCAACTTTACCTTTAAGTTTTTTCTGAATTTCGTGGCCCAGGGTTAAAATCTGCTCTACTTTCAATGCAATACGAAGCACTGTTTCACCGAGTTCTGCGCGAATTTTTTCCTTCACTGAGGTGAAATCAGCTTCTGTTTCAGGCCAGGGCTGCTCACTGATCAATTGATCGACACCAGCGGCAATACAGTCGTCTATCAGCTCCAGCACTTTGCCAAAAGGATTAAAGTACAAACCCAGCTTGGCTTTGTTCGGCAAGGATTCCTGCAGGTATTTGACTGGCGATGGCACGTTTAACAGCACTAAGCGGCGCAAACCCAGTTTGCTTTGTTCAGCCGCTTGTTCGGCGTTATCCAATAACTTAATAGATACCGAATCTTTGTTATCCACCAAGGCCGGATAAGCTTTGATTTGATACCCAGCCTGCATTTTGATGTATTCACGCGGCAACTGGCCAAAAGACCACTGGGTGAGCTTGTCCTGCTCTATGCCCCGCTCCGCCACCTGACTTAAGTTTTGTTGCACCTTGCCTTGCAGCTCTTGTTTTAACAGCGCTAAAGAGCGACCTTGTTTTAAGGTGTTACCTTTGTCATCCACTATCTTAAAGTTAAACTTCAGATGGGTTTCAATGCCGGACAGCTCCCAGGCGTCATCCGGAATAGTCACGCCCGACATCCGCTTTAATCTGTTGCTGACCACATCCAGCAAAGGCCCGTCTTCGGGGTTAATGCTTTGTAATAAGGCATCGGCGTAATTTGGTGCAGGTACAAAGTTGCGTCTGTATTGTTTCGGCAAACATTTAATCAGCGCCACCAGCAAATCATGCCGCAGGCCCGGAATGAGCCAGTCAAACCCCTGCTCTTCCAGTTGGTTTAACAAGGACAAAGGCACAACAAGACTGACACCATCGTCCGGCGCGCCCGGTGAAAAGTGATAATCCAACGGCAAAGTTAAATTGCCCTGACGCCAGAATTCGGGGAATTTATCGGCTGTAACTTCTGAGGCATCACGCTTATACAGCTGCTCTAAATCCAGATGCAGTAATTTGGCATCTTTGGCTTTGGCCTCTTTCCACCATTTGGCAAAATCAACTCTGTTATTGGCCCAAAGCGGAATTTTTTCTGCGTAAAAGGCCGCTAAGGTCTCTTCATCCACCAGAATATCGCGACGGCGGGCTTTTTCTTCAAGCTCTGTCACTTGCTCAATCAGCTTTTGGTTATGGGCTAAAAAGCTTTCGTTTAAGCCTAAATCCTGTTCAACCAAAGCACTGCGGATAAAAATGTTGTGACAAGTGGCAGGGTCTATTTTGCTGTACAGCACAGGGCGTTTGCCGACGATGATCAGGCCATACAAACAGACCTGCTCATAAGCCACTACTGCGCCTTTTTTCTTTTCCCAATGCGGCTCGCTGTAACTGCGGGTAACTAAATGCATAGCCGCAGGTTCAACCCATTCAGGTTCTATTTTAGCTACTGCGCGGGCATAAAGCTTTGAGGTTTCAACCAGCTCTGCTGCCATGACCCATTTAGGTTTACGTTTAAATAAGCTGCTGCCAGGAAAGACAAAAAAGCGGCTTTGGCGTGGGCCCATATAATCAGCGTCGCTGTCGCGGCTACCAATCTGGCCTAATAAACCTGTCAGTAAAGCACTGTGAATTTGCTCGTAGGATGCAACCTGCGAATTCAGGCTCCACTGCTGCTCACTACAAATTTGGCTGAGCTGGCCAAATAAATCCTGCCATTCGCGCACCCGCAGGTAATTGAGCAGCTCTTGTTTACATAAACGGCGGAACTGGTTATTGGTCAGCTCGTCCTGCTTCTCTTGCAAATAAGCCCAGAGTTTTAGCCAGGCGCTGAAATCTGAATCCGGATCGGCAAAACGGCCATGCAATTCGTCGGCTTTTTGCTGTTTATCCAAAGGCCGTTCGCGTGGGTCCTGAATAGACAAGGCCGAGACAATCACCAGCACTTCCTGCAAACAGCTGTGTTCTGTCGCTGCAAAGACCATACGGGCTAAACGAGGGTCGACAGGTAAACGGCTGATTTGTCGGCCTAAGTCTGTCATTTGTAAACTATGGCTATTGGACTGAGGCTTGACTGCGCCCAGCTCTTCCAACAGCTTAATACCGTCGTTAATAAAACGGCTATCCGGACGCTCTAAAAACGGGAACGCCTGAATATCGCCTAACCCCAAAGCCAACATCTGCAAAATAACAGAGGCTAAATTGGTACGCAGAATTTCCGGATCGGTAAATTCTGGTCTGCCATTAAAATCTTCTTCGCTGTATAAGCGAATACAGATACCGGCTGCCACACGACCACAACGGCCTTTACGCTGATTGGCGCTCGCCTGACTGACAGCTTCAATCGGCAGCTGTTGCACCTTGGATCTGTAGCTGTAACGCGAAATACGCACTGTGCCTGGGTCTATCACATAACGAATACCAGGCACTGTTAACGAGGTTTCAGCCACGTTAGTCGACAAAACGATGCGACGGCCAACATGGTTCTGGAAAATCAGGTTTTGTTCAGCCGCACTTAAACGAGCGTACAGCGGCAACACTTCGGTATGAGGCAGCTTTAATTTTTCCAGCGCATCTGCTGTGTCACGAATTTCACGCTCGCCGTTTAAGAAAATCAGAATATCGCCAGGTGGCTCGCGGTATAACTCTTCGACAGCATCAAAGATAGATTGCAGCTGATCGGCATCTTTATCGTCGTTTTCTGCCAAAGGCCGGTAACGGGTTTCCACAGGATAAGTACGGCCTGAAACTTCGATAATAGGCGCATCAAAAAAGTGCTTGGAAAAACGCTCTGGATCTATGGTGGCGGAGGTAATAATGACTTTTAAATCAGGGCGGCGTGGTAACAGCTGTTTTAAATAGCCCAATAAAAAGTCGATATTTAAACTGCGTTCGTGCGCTTCATCGATGATGATGGTGTCGTATTGATTTAAAAATCTGTCCTGCTGAATTTCAGCCAGCAACACACCGTCAGTCATCAGTTTGACTAAGGTCGTTGGCGCTGTGTGATCGCCAAAACGGATTTTATAACCCACCTGCTGCCCGACAGGGCATTTCAGCTCTTCGGCTAAACGTGCAGATACACTGCGTGCCGCTAAACGTCGTGGCTGGGTATGACCTATCATGCCAGCCACACCACGACCTAACTCTAAACAAATTTTTGGAATTTGGGTGGTTTTACCTGAGCCTGTTTCACCGGCAATAATCACTACCTGATGTTTGGCAATGGCGGCTTTAATATCGTCTTTTTTACCTACGACAGGCAATTCAGCCGGGTATTCAATAGTCGGCATTGCTGCAAATCGCTGAGCGCGCAATTGCATAGAAGCGGTGATTTTTGCCGACAGCTGCAGCATTAACTGCTGCTGTTTAGCTTGGTCCTGCTGTTTTTTTATGCCCTGCAACGACTGGCGAAAACGGTGCTGATCTTTGGATAATGAATTGGGAATGGCTTTAGCAAGCGCGGCAACAGAAATTTCAGCGTCATTGGCAGCAATAGCAGGTTTAACAGTAGAGTCGGTCAACACAAGGCCCTCAAAAGATAGGGGCGACATGCTACCAAGTTCAGGGGCTTGAGATCCAGTAAAAGCACCGCTTAAAACGGTGCTTTTACTGCACATTTAATATTAATACCCTAACTAACTGCTTTGTAATGGGAGTGCAATTCCAGATCGATGGCACGCAATACATCTGTTCTGCTAATTACACCCAGCAGATAACCATCATCATCCACCACAGGGTACACCTTAGGTTTGGACATCAGCATGGTTTGCGCTAAATCTACTATGCCGTGGTAAGACTTCACCGTCAGCACTTCTCTTCGCATCACATCTTTGACTGAAGCAGCCTGCTGCAAATGATAAGTACCGGATAACATTCTGGACAGGCAATCCTGCTCAGAGACAAAACCAATCACTTTTTTTTCTTTGTTGATCACAGGTCCACCCAATTGTTCAGCGAGGATAAGTTTATTTACCGCCTCTTCCACTGACATCTCTTCGGTAAAGGTCACAGGGTGACGATTCATATGATCGGAAATTTTTAATAAGTCCATAAGCCCCTCAAAAACGTCGTATTTTCACAACACCTTAAGCTTAGACCAGCTCAGACTACTTGGCTGAACTCTCTTTAAAAATTTCACTTATTGTGGCTTCGCCTTCGGCTTTTTTCGCCCTGTACATGCCTTCGGTATTAAAACTCCAGCCTATTTTGCCTTTGTGATCAATCAGGATCACACCACCAGTACCACCGACTTTGGCTAATTCCTGTTGTATCACCTGGTCGGCCGCTTTATCAGCACTGACGCCCTGATATTTCACTCTGGCACAGATATCAGAAGCCACACGGTAGCGGATAAAAAACTCACCATGACCAGTGGCCGACACAGCACAACTGCTATTGTCTGCAAAGTTACCTGCACCAATAATAGGCGCATCACCAATACGGCCATAACGTTTGGCTGTCATGCCACCAGTGGAGGTTGCAGCTGTGAGTAAACCACTGCGGTCCATAGCCACAGCGCCTACAGTGCCCATATTCCATTGTGCTTGCCATGGTGTTTTTAAGCGGTAATTTTGTGCCTGATGTGGCACTTTTTGCATACTTTGTTTGGCTTTTTTTAAAGCGTCATAACGAAATTCGGTATCAAAATAGGAGTTTTCAACCAGCTCCAGCCCCTGCTCTTTGGCAAATTGCTCAGCACCAGCACCGGAGAGCATCACATGTTCGGATTTTTCCATCACAGCGCGGGCCAGCAATACAGGATTTTTCACCACAGTGACTCCCGAAACAGCACCAGCCATCAGGTTATCACCCCGCATAATGGATGCATCCAGTTCATGACCTTCGTCATAGGTATAAACCGAACCTTTACCAGCGTTAAACAGCGGCGAGTCTTCCATAATCAGCACCGCAGCTGTGACTGCATCCACACTACTGCCACCTTTTTCAAGCACGGCATAACCTGTTTCTACTGCATGTTTTAAGGTGGCGTGGTAGGCCTGCTCCTGCGCTTCTGTCATCTGGCTTTTGTTGATGGTACCGGCGCCACCGTGGATCACTATGGCGATTGGAGTTGTGGCCTCATTAGCCGAAACTAAAGCGGAAAAACAGCAGAAGGCTAAAAAGCTGATGGAGCGACGCATAAAGAAATCCCTGATCAATAAATGTATTGCTCAAGGTTGTACCGCGAACTACCTCACAGGCGCAAGTTACTCTGCGTTAGTTTTGCCAGAATAAGGGTTTAGTCTTCAGCGCCTATGGAGGTTTCTGCACTGCAATTACCTGCTCTTTTAAAGCCTGCATTCAGTGCTTGTTGTTCTGTATCAAACCATTGTTGATTGCGCTCTGACACCTGACGATAACCACTGCAATGACTCAGGTGATACAACTTGCTGCGCTTATTGCCGAGCACCTGACCTGAGGCTTGCCCGGTCTGAACTGGTGCTACAGCGACAATTTGACTTGCCTGAGGTTGTTTATTCAGACCAAAAGCCGAGGCTTTGTAATCCAGCTGCCAGACTTTTTTCCCTGTGACAAAGTCATTGCCATGGCCCATATGCTGAGCAATACGTTGCTGCAGCTTCAGCTCAGTGTCATCGACAGGGTCCTGCTGATGCCAGGCCATAAAAAGCTGTTGCTGGGCTTTTGATAAATGAATGTTGTATTTGTCGGCCATGTAAAAATGAATACGGGCTATATCGCCACGAATTTGTGGCCTTGGTTCAACCTGCCGGCTTTTAAAGTCTACTTTCACTTCACAGGAACCATATTGTGGTGTTTGGGGTGGCAAGAGTGCAAAACGGTAATGCGCTCTGTCACCGTTCACTTCGCCTATCGCAGGTTTGAGATTAAATAAATCAGCTTCCATTTGTTTAAACAAGCTATCTGTTTTGCCGCATTGCTCGCGCCCGCCATTTCTCCAGCAGGACAAAGGGGAGCCAAATTGCTGGGCAGGCATCACATGCTCCCATTCAATCCGGCTGGCTCTGGGGCCATTTTTCCGAATTTGATAACCACAGGCCTTCAGATCCGGAATGCCTTTGCCTGCTTGCCAACGAATATCGCATCCACAATAAAACTCTTGTTTTTCAGGGGCATAAATACGACTGGCTAGTTTTTTGGCGGAATCAAAATTGGCAGGCGCTGCAGCCACTGTCCAAACAACAAAAAATGCAAAAGAAAACATGAATTTAAACAAAGAGGTACAACCTTAAACTGCCTACAGAACGGTTTTATTATGCCACAAGTACGAACAGAGCAAATCAGACATTTAAGTTCCGATAAAACACACTGCAGCGCTAATCCTGGTTCATCTTCCTTTTTGTAAAAAATAATTCACGCTGAGGAGGTTCAGGCTAAGGTGATGAGTTATAGGATCTTTCTGCTATCTTTAGAGTGATAGCAGCAATTAATCATGGTTAACATATAAAAAACATACTTTACAAAATCAACTTGGCTATTTAGTATGCGCCCGATAATTTCGTCGCTACAAATCAGCAGTTAAACGCAAAATATAAGAGTTAAACCGTTATGGACCAGTCATTTTTTCGTTGTAAAAAAGTCTTGGTCATTGATGACTGTGCGCCCGTCCGGGCCACCGTAAAAGGAATGTTACAACAAATGGGGTTTGAGGCTATTCATCTGGCCAAAGACGCAGGCGAAGCTATGCAGAAATGTATAGATATGCCCTTCGATTTTATTTTGTGTGACTTTAACCTCGGTGACTGCAAAGACGGTTATCAGTTATTTGAAGCCTTAAAAAAACAACAACTGCTGGCCCCGCTCTGCTGTTTTATCGTCATTAGCGCCGAAGGCCAAAGCCAGATAGTGCATGGTGTGATTGAACTGCAACCTGATGACTATCTGCTGAAACCTTTTAGCGCCCCGGCGTTGGAAGAACGGATCAACAGAGCCATCAGGCACCGTATTGAATTACGGAAAGTATTTTTCCGCTTATTTGAGCAGGACTATGCCGAAGCCTCGCGTGAATGTGATCTGGTGATGCGTACCAAACCAGACTATGCATTGCAAGCCATGCGACTGAAAGGCGAATTGTTGCTGAAATTAGGCGACTACGACAAAGCTGAAGTGTTTTACCAAAAAGTGCTGCAACAAAAAGCCTATAGCTGGGCGCGTCTGGGCCATGCCTTAAGCTGTTTTTATCTGGAACGCTGGGAAGATACCGAACTGGAACTGGCTGATTTGACACAGTTTGGTGATACCAAAGTGGAAGCTTTGGATTGGTTATCCCGTTTATACGTGCGCCATGGTCGTTATCAGCTGGCTTTTGAAACCTTAACAAAGGCCGCCACATTGTCCCCCAAAAATGTCAGCAGGCAAAAAACCTTAAGTAATTTATGTGCCATTTTGGGCCATACCGATATAGCAGCCCGTATTGCCGGCAAAATAGTTCAGGGTGCCCGCCATTCTATAGATGATACAGCTGATAATTATCTGAACCATGCCCGCGCTTTGGTCGACCAGGCCAAAGGCGCATCTGTGTTGGATAAAGCTGTTATTCTGCAAAATGCAGGCAAGTTGCTGGACGCTTTGCATAAACGCTTTAACCTAGATGCGCTTAAGCGGGAAACCGTGATCTTACGCAGCCGCATGAGCAGTTGCCGTGGAGCCATCAAAGAAGGCCGCGAATTAATGCAGCAAATTCAGGATTTACCCCTGGATGACCTGACCATCGACAGTTGTATGGATGCAGCCAAAGCTTTTTTTGAATTGGGTGATTTATATTCCAGCCAGCTTTGTATCGACCGCTTAAAAACCATGTTGTATGACGATGATTTCCTGACCGAAACTCAGCGCATTATGTTGCAACTGGAACAGGACAAACACGAAAGCTTAAAACAGCAGATCAAACAAATTAATACCGAAGCCTCAGACGCCTACCGTATGGGCCAATATGGCCGTGCCGTGTCGCTGTTTTGTGAAACCTTCGACTTTATGCCCACCAATCCGGTGATAGCGCTGAATTTACTGCAGGCGATGAGTAAAAGCGCAGGAGTCACAGGCGAAGCCATCAACTACGCCCGCAATGCAGCTAGGGTACTGCGGCAAAATCAGCTGGATAAATCTGAGCAAGAACGTTTTGAAAAATACGTCACCACTTTAAAGAAAACCCAGCCAGGCTTGTCTTCGGTGCAGTTGTAAAAGGTCAGAGCTTTAGCTCTGACCTTTGTTATTAACCCAAAATAATATAGTCCGACTGATAAACTATGTCTTTGTGCTCAGCCAGAACCAGTCGTACATAACGGCCTCCTACCTGATCAATAGCAATGCAGTCATCTACATCCACTACAGCATCGGTATGGGGTTTATCCCAGCCTTTGGGCAGGTATGCTTTACCCTTTTGTTTAGCTTCAGCTTTGTCTTTGGCGGTGACCAGCAGGTAATGATGATCTTCACCAAAAGCACCAGGTAAGTAGCCGCCTAAATTAATGAAAAACAACCGCAATTCATCTGCAGCAGGTGCTTGTTCAGAAAACCGCAGCTGATAGCCTTCTATTCCGTCAACCTGCATCCAGGAATCGATATGCATACCCGCCATAGTGCCAAACCACTGCTCGCGTAACTGCGGATAACAGTCTTCAATGCTCTGACCACTGACAAAAGCCACATCATGGACTTCAATTTTTGCTTTGGGGTGTTTGCCACCTAACATCACGACAAATAACACTTCAGATTCCTTCAAAAAAACGCCTCTGCTCTGGCCACAAAGCAAATAACGTAAAAGGCAACAGCAAGATGACAGCTCCTGCCTTTGCAGTTAGTTTAATCCCTGCCGTTATAAATCCGACCACCAGAGTTTTTGTAATAATCCAGCACCGCTTTGGCATCTGCACGCTTAAACTGACGCACCACTTCCATACCGGCATTTGCTAAATACTGATACGACTGCTCAAATACCGGGCCTTCGTCAAAACCAATAGCTCTGGCATCTTCAGCAGCACCAGCACAGACCATGCGATTGACGCCACTCCAGAGCACAGCCCCCATACACATGGCGCAAGGCTCACAAGAGGTAAACAGCTCACGGCCACTGTCTGTTGCCAGAGTAAAAGAACCCAAAGCTTTTTCGGCCATCATAATAGCCACAGTTTCGCCGTGTAAGGTGGAATTGGTTAAAGGCACCACACGGTTGACCCCTACCCCTAACAGCTGGCCTGAAACCCGGTCAAAAATAGCAGTACCAAAAGGGCCGCCCGTGCCACGCTCTACATTTTGTTTTGACAATTCAATGGCCAGGGCCATTTTTTCATCGTCATTGTGATAGGTTTTTTGCCAGTCGACAAAAGTGGCTACCCAGTCTGGTAATTCCACAGTTACAGCACTGCCCGGCTGGTTAATAAAGCCAATACGCTCTTTCATGATTTGTCCTGTCGCGTTTTGTTACGACTTGTCGCGTGTCATTCTAAAAAATCGGGTCGACTTTTTACCTGCATATCAACTGGACGACAAGTGGGAATTTATAAATGGCCGTTATTTTTTGCAGAATAACGGCAGGTTAAGCTTAATGCGTCAGCACTATACGCTGGGTATCAGGCTGCAGTTTTAATAAAAACTGTTCGACAGACTCGACTGTCACTACCTGATACTTTCCTTTCAGGCGTTGTTTCAGTGGATGATCATCAAAACTAACGTTGGCCTTAAATACAGAAGCCCCCAGCCGTGTTACCGGCCCCACTTCAATGACTCCGGGCTGAAAACTCTGTTGCTTTAACCAATGTTGTACAGACTTTCTATCCGTTAAAGGGCTTTCACTTAGCGCGTGCGCCAGTAACTCCAAACCCCATTGGTTAGAGTTCTGATACTCAGTGTCAAAAACGTAAGCCAACATATTGTACTTCTTATGATGCATTTGACGGGCTAAAGGTCCTCGCATCAGGTCGGCCAGTTTTTGCTGAACAGCAACAGGCGGCAATAAAATAAGCACTTCAAAAGCCAACACGTCGTCGAGGAAAAAGTTACCCAACCCTTCCACATAAAGATCAGATCGATCCGAGCCACATTCATTTAACTCATGCAAAACAGTGTATCGGCCATCGGCTTCTTTTTGCACCAATCCAAGATGGCTGTATCGCAAGCCATATTTTGATAGGTCCTGGCCAACCCTGGCTATGATGGCCGTTTCTGCCTGAGCCTGCTGTAATGTCGTCTGAGTTTTTAAAGCAAGCTCCAGCGCGTTCATCAATTCCAACGGCTCAGTTTCTGAATCCGAACAACCTTGTCCGGCCTGAACCAAGCCAGACAAAGACAGCAATAAGGCAACTGCAAGAGTTTTCAATTTATTTTGCTTTGGCATGTTCAATCAGCGCTTTGCCAACTTCAGTAGGAATAAAGGCAATGGCTTTGCCGCTGTAATACAAGGTATAACCCGTGCTTAACGCCGTCAGCTCTACAGCTTCGCCCACAGCGATACTTAATCCTTTTACCGCTTTGCCTGAAAGCTTCACTGTAGCGCTGGCTGCTTTGCCTGAGCCTTTGATCACAACCACCATACCTTCTGCAGTTTTTTCAATACCTTCGACCACCAGTTGGCCAGAAGCTGCAACTGCAGATAAAGAACCTGCCAGTACCAGACCAACACCTTCAGACATCAGGGCTGAAGCGTTAGAGCCATTACAGGAGCCGCCACAATCCTGAGCAACTGCAGCAGGGGCTGCAAAAGAAAAAACAGAGGCCAATACAAGAATGAGTTTCATCGGGGTATTTCCTTGGTTCCATGGATAGATTCAGTCGCAAGATTGCCCGAATTTTCACATACTTTCAATCAGCTTATTGCAGCGGTATTTTTACAAATCAGACAAATCCGATCCACATGCCTTACATGAATACCTACATTAACGCGCCTTACCCCAGATCACATTTTTGTAGTCTGAACGGGTTAAATACAACAAAGGAGCAAACTGACGATGCAAAACAAAGTCTTCACTTTGATGAAATACTTAACAGTGTTAGCAGGTCTCGCGAGTCTGTTTAGTTACGCCGCAGCCCCTAATATTAACGTCGGCACTTTGCACGACTATATCAGTGGTAAACAAAGCACTGAACTCAAACGTATTTATAACGCTGGGGACGCCACAGCTTTTGTGCGGGTGACTGTGCATGAGATTGTTTATGACGAACAAGGTGTCGCTAAAGAAGTAGAAGCTGGCGAAATTTTAGGGGACAGCCAAAACGCTGACACCTTAATTGTCAGCCCTGCCCGTTTGATTATTCCGGCTTCAGGCATTCAGTCGGCCCGTTTATTGTTTGTAGGCCCTCGCGATAAAGAGCGCTACTTTCGAGTGCGTTATATTCCCGTACTACCGGACGTCAATGACAACTTTAACTTAAGCGCCGAAGAAAGTGCCAACTACAACAGCTCATTGCAGGCTGGTTTTAACCTGTTGGCAGGTTATGGCACCATCGTTTTTGTGCACCCGGCGCAAGAAATCTTCGATACTCAAATTACAGCCTACAACAACAAAATCATGATCCGTAATAACGGCAATACCACCATTAAGCTGGATAAACTGGCTCAGTGTGATGCCGGCAACACCCACTGCGACAAACCCATACTGGAGCATATTCTGCCGGGCAAAACCAAAACATTGCACAAAGACGCTGGCCGCCATTACCGTTTTGAGTTGCAGGAAGGTGAAAAGAAAAAGATGCAGGAGTTTTGATATGCGTACCGTTCTGCTACTGATGCTTTTTGTCTGTCCTCTGCTTTTTGCCACAGAGCGCTTTGAGCACAAAGTGACAGTCTCCTTGCAACTGCCGAATCCGGATTTTCAGATCAATACGCCGGAGTCCGATCCCTGGTTGAATCAAACCCAACGGATGCAATGGGACAGTTATCAGCAACAACTGTTGCCGATACAAAAACAGCTCTATATCCAGAGCCGTTTAGGCGCTGTTTCAGCCCGTTTGTTAGCACCGCCTTTATTAAGTTATGGCTCAGAGCAAATTCCACTCAAAGTACAACTGAACAACAGTCTGTTAAGTACTACAGCTCAAATTGTATTAAATGCCCAACAAGCCAGTGCAGGCCAGCAACTGGATATGCTGATTATGGCACTACCCCCTTCAAGCGGTCGCTACAGAGCCGGTACTTATCAGGGGGTGGTGAATTTACTCTTTGAAACCTCAATGCCATAGAGCTGATGCCATTCGCTTTAAGCCGACAACCAAACCACTCAGGCACATTATCCACAACCCAAGGTAAAACTCAGATTAGTCCGATAGTCTGACTGCCTTTGCCTGCTTAGCATACACAGCACTCAACTAACAGGGGGGAACTGTGATTGCCAGCGTTTTCACTCAACCACATTGCTATCTGCATAACCTGCACCCTGCTGGCAACTTCAGCTTCTGGCCAGACGGTACAGTCTGCTATTCCTGTGTTACAACAAGCCGAACAACTACCGGCTGATTTTGCTTCGCATTTATTTAATGTGCCGCTGGCGGTCAGAGTCGAGCTGAACAGCAATTATCTGGGTGATGCCCTGTTGGTGTTAACAGAAGACGACAAAGTGCAGTTGCTGAGTTTTACCGATGCCTACAACAGTCCTTATGACGATTCAGAACGGAGTTTCTGGCAACAGGAACTCAGCGACAAAGTGGCTTTAGGCCCTTGCACTGGCTGCAAAAAGCAGTGGCTGGCACTGGATTACAGCTTGTCCGACTCCCGCTTGTCTATTCTGACTACTGATGTCGAACAGCAAAACACAGCGCAAAAATATCAATCCTTGCCTGAAGGCGGCAGCAGTGGCCTTATTATTCAAAATCAGCTGAATCTGATGAATGTGGAAAACTCTGCATCCTCCAGCTATTACCATCTTGAGGCCGTTGCCAGTACAGGCAACTGGACTCATCACAGCGGAGCTCAAATCTCAAAAAGCGGCGTTGCAGGCAACAACACCTACTACGGTGTAAGCCAGCTTTACAGCCAGCGTGAACTACAAGGTCATTCTGTTCGTGCCGGATACTTTGCCAATGATCCTCAGGGCTTAAGCTTGCGACCTGGCCGCGGTTCAGGCGGCGAAAATATGCTGGGGCTGATGCTGAGTTCCTCCGACACCCTGGTCACAGACCAACAGTACCCCAGCACAGTGCCTGTGTACGTTACAGCCGACAGGCCCGCTATAGTGGAAATTTATCGTAATGGTTTTCTGATCAATAGCCAGCAAGTGCAGGCAGGTTTGCAGGCGATAGACACTAAAGTTTTACCCGGAGGAATTTATGAAGTGCAATTGCGGGTAGTACAGGATGGGCAGCTGATCTCTGAATCCCAGGCCATGATTTATAAAGCCAGCAACTGGGGGGACAGTTCAGAGCCGCTTCGCTACAACCTGTTTGTCGGCCGCCAGACTCAGCTGTTTAACAGCACAGAATCGGCTTTTGAAGGGGATTTAACAGCGGGTGCCACGCTGAATTACCTGCTCAATGCATCCACTGTTGTTGGCCTGGGCACACAGTATATAGATAAGGCAATTCAGCTTGGTGGCTCTGTTGATCACAGCCTGTCGGATCGCAGCAAACTGCTGGCGAATTATTATCACAGCCAGGGCAAGGGTTATGGCCTGGATGCCCAGTTTATCTATGGTTTTGACAGCGGTAATCTGGTGCTCAGCCAGCAGTACAGCAAAAACACCCAAAACAAAATAGCAGTTTCGCAACAAAGTACGGCTCTGAGCTGGCAGCAAAGAATCAGCGCCAGCCAAAGTGCTTCGCTCAGGCTGTCACACCAGGCACACAGAGGTACAGGAGCAGACATCAGCTGGCAGTACAACCATAAGTTTATGGATACCGACAGCACCTGGCGTGTCAGTGCCTTTAACAGGCCTGCGCTTTCGGATCAGACGCAAAAACGCAACACCGGTATAGAACTCAGCCTGAACATCAACTTTGGTCAGCAGTCTTCGCAGTTTTATGGCGCTTTGGGCAACAGAACCTCACGGGACGGCAGCAAAGAGAGCACCGCAGAATTAGGCTGGCGTAAGCAAATTGAAAATAGCAGCATTAAAAGCATTGGCTTAAGTTCCAACTTTGACAGCTATGGTGTGGGTTTAAACAGCTATGCGACCCTACAAAACCAATACCTGAACAGCGATCTCTATATGTCCAGATCCTCTTTTGACGGCAAATTCAGTTCAGGCTTAAACCTGACCAGTACTGTGGTAGCGAATGCCAATGGATTGGCTGCCAGCAGCGCAAATACCTATCAGGGTGCCAGCCTGATTGTTGATTTAGAGTCGGATCAGGATGATTTGGAGCTGATGGCGCATGACTCAGCTGGTCAAACTGTAGTGCTAAAACCTGGCTCTAATGTGGTGCCAGTTGCTGCTTATACGCCAGGTACTGTCAGCTTCGACTTTGCCAACTCAGACTCAGCTTATGTCAGCCTGTCGCAGTCCGTGCAGCGGTATCACCTGAATAAAGGTGGCGTGGATTATCTGAAGCTGTCGGCTTACAAAACGCTGACGGTGATAGGCCGTCTGCTCGACTCAGAAGGTAAAGCTCTGGGCGGGCACCATGTGCTGAATCACTCCAGTCGCACTGTCACAGAAAACAGCGGATTTTTTACCTTAGCCATGCGTCAATCCGCGCCAACACTGGATGTGCTGCAACAAGGCGAACCGCTTTGTCATTTTGAACTGCCATCCGACACAGGGCAACAACAGCAGGACTTATGGTTTGTGGGCGATTTGTTATGCCAGCCAGATCAAGGTCAGATGGCAGAGCAGTCTACACAACCGGCACCCCAACCAGAACCACAGATTGTTTCACCTGAATGAGGTCTACTATGAATTTTACAGCTTTCATATTTCGTTGTGCGCTGTTCGCAGCGCTTTGCATTTTGCCGGCACAAGCTTATGAAACTACTATTCATGCCGAATACAAACCCGGCGCCAATGGTCAGCAAAACATTGATTTTACGGACATTACCGAATGTCGTGGTTATTGGTGTATCCATTGGGGCAGAGATAAAATTCTGCAGTTGAATACTTTTATCGACCGCACTGTGCGCCGCAGTGCTAACCCAAGAGAGCAAGTGTATCTGCGTTTTCCGGGCAGCCGAAACGTGACTGTGCAGCAGGAAAATGGCAGTTCAGCCAATTTAACTTTTACCTTAACCGACATAGGAGGTATTTACCGGCGCAACTCTAACAATCAACCTCACCTGTTTCAGCTCAGTGAAGATTTAAATTTTCCGGATAGCAGCTCATCCTGTCGCAGAAGTGCATTTAATGCTGTCACAGGGGTCACAGACACTGCCTTTTTGTGGAGCATTAATGCTGCAGCACAACAAAGCGGCGGCCAATGCACCAGAGCGCTACGAAGCCAATACTCAGGCAGTTATGGCATTACACAACGGCATTTAATTTTTAAATACCGTCTAAATACACCGGATCCGCTAAAAATGGATAACGGCATTTACAGAGGCAAACTGGTGTTTAGTGTAGGACCCAATGGCGATTTTGATTTTGGTGATGGCAGCTACGATGAAAACGAAGTGGTGATTAACTTTGAACTCAGCGTCGGCCATCAATCCTTATTTCGTTTTCCGGCGGGCAGCGAACAGGCAGTGCTTCAACCTGCCGCAGGCTGGACTCAGTATTTAACCACAGGCCGCGTGCCGGACCGTGTTTATCAGGACATCCCTTTTCGGTTATGGAACTCAGTGCCTATTGCTGTTTATCTGCACTGTGAGTACCAAAGCGGCTCAGATTGTGCGCTGAAAAACACCAGGCAAAACCATCTGGTGCCAGTGAAATCCAGCTTAAGTTTGCCAAGACAACTGGCACAACAAAATGGCGCTGCAGTCAATAGGATCCAGTTACGACAAGGCCAGGCCAATCAACTGCTGTTTAAAGCCAATTCCACTGTACTGAACGGTGCAGGAGAGCTGCATTTTGAAGTACAGCAAACTGCGTTAACAGAGATGCTCAGTAGCTACAGAGGCGATTTATACAAAGGAGATGTCACTTTGGTGATTGAATCTCAGTTACCTGATTAGACAGGATCAGCAGCCTCGGCTCTGATGTACTAGTGCTCTTTCCACTTAATTCTGACTGATTAAATTGCCATACGCCCGGTTCAATTTTCGCCGGGCTCCATCCACATCAAACATCCAGTTGAT